>NZ_JBHVVE010000003.1:181478-465102 GCF_042883725.1 Kitasatospora sp. NPDC058184 | reverse complement strand
CTCGTTGCCCGCGGAGGCGACGCAGTCGAAGAGGATGACCGGGTTGCCGTTGTTCCACGGCCCGGCACCGGCGACGTTCAGGCAGCGGTTGCTGGTGTAGTTGTAGAGCTGCCCGTCGGCGGTGAGCTGGAACAGCTCGTTGTTCTGGCCGTTGCAGTCGAACAGGATGATCGGCGTGCTGTTCGGCCAGGTCGGGCCGGCGCCCGAGATGTTGAGGCAACGGTCGCTGGCAGGGTTCTTGATCCGACCGACCGGGTGGGGGATCTCGTTGTCGGCGACGAGCTGGAACTTCTCGTTGCCCGCGGAGGCGACGCAGTCCCACAGGACGATCGGTGTGCCGTTGGCCCACGGGCCGGCGCCAAAGACGTTGAGGCAGCGGTTGCTGGCGGGGTTGCGCAGCTGGCCGTCGGCGGTCCACTCGAACTTCTCGTTGCCCGCGGAGGCGACGCAGTCGAAGAGGATGACCGGGTTGCCGTTGTTCCACGGCCCGGCACCGGCGACGTTCAGGCAGCGGTTGCTGGCGGGGTTGCGCAGCAGCCCGTCCGGGGTGAGCTGGAACTTCTCGTTGTTGGCGCCGAGGGTGCAGTCCCAGGCGATGATCTCGGTGTTGTTCGGCCAGGTCGGACCGGCGCCCTTGAGGTTGAGGCAGCGTCCGCTGGCGGGGTTGAGGATCTCGTACGACCGGCTCGTCTGGGCCGACACCCACGCGGCGAGGTCGTCGACGCGGGTGGCGTAGGCACCGGTGCGGGTCTCACCGGCGGGGGTGTCGAGGCAACCACCCTGCCAGGAACGGGAGATGACGCCGACCAGGGCGGACTTGCCGTTGACCTCGCGGACCACCGGGGCACCGGTGTCGCCCTTGCAGACCGCCGCGCCGCCCGTACCCGTGATGCCCACACCGGTCGCGCTCACGGTGTCGAGGCTGAACGAGCCGGTGTGCGCCCGGGGCGGCACCCACTCGGTCTTGGTGCGCCCGAACCCGGTCACCGTCAGCGACTGACCGGCGACCGGCGCCGAGGTGCCGACCGTCAGCGGCGTGACGCCCTGGACGGGCGTGGCCAGGCGGGCCATCACCAGGTCGCGGCCCTGACCCGGCACCAGCTCGACGACCTGGGTCGACGTCGCGCCGACCGTGGCGGTGGTCTTCCACTTCGGCGCGCCGGCGGCCAGCGCCTGCGGCTGCGCCGGGTCGTCGGAGAAGCAGGACGCGGCGCTGATCACCCAGAGCTGATCGACCAGCGCGCCGGTGCAGCCGCGCAGGCTGTCACCGATCACCAGGCGCGCGGTGGTGGCGGAGGCGCCGGCCGCGGCCGCGTCGCCGACCACGGCACCCGCCGGGGCCGTGCCGAGGGTGGACAGCGCACCGGCGGCGAGAACGGCAGTCAGCACACCTGCCCGTCGGGAACGAGACCGGGACTTGCGGGACATGGGACTTCCTATCGTGGATCCACCGGAGCTGCGGGAGGGGTCGGAGGCACGTCGACGCGCCCCCGCGAGGAAACGGGCCTGCGGTGGAGCCTTCGTGGCCCCTTCCGGTGGCGCGGAGCCGGCGGTCGAGACGGTGTCGGCCGAGGCGGTGAGGGCGGCTCCCAAGCCGGTGACGGCGATGGCCCTGCCCCCTGCGATGGGCCAGCGATGTTCTTCTGTGCGCATTTCCTTTTCCTGGGTAAGTTTGCATCAAAGGCGGTGCAAACCAGGACAGTCCGTGGTTGATCGATATGAATTGACTTGATATCGAAGTCGGTTCGACCTCGACTCGGTTTGCCCAAGCCCTCCATTTCTGAGTGTCAGTCATGCATGGCGGCGCAGACTCTACATGACGCCATGAAGGTTCTGTAGGTCGTTTATGAGTCGCACATACCAGCAGACGGGCGGCACCTGAGCCGATCGGCAATTGGGGGGTCGAAGCGGTGAACAACGAACTACCGAAGGCAAACGACAAGGGGTATGCGCCTTGCCGCCCCGCGACGAATCTCGCGACACTCACCGACCTCGGCGAGACCATCGCGTGACGCCCGTGCAGCGGGGGGGGTGATGCGGTGTTCGGACGGACCCTCGCCGCATACCGCGGCGGCTTCGGGATCGCCCCGGAGCGGATCCCGGGCCTGCCGGGCCGAGGGGCGGCGCGCCCCGGGTTGCCGGTGCCGGTGCACCGGCCGGAAACCCCGGTGCCTTCGGGGTAGAGCGCCGGTAGCCTTCGGGCTGCTGACCGTAGGTCGGGACCGAAGGGCGCCATGAACGACACCTCCGAGCTGGACCGCCCCGTCGGCGACCACGCCGTCCGCGAACTGGCCGACGCCGTCCAGCCCTTTCGACGACCGCCTCGCGGCGCAGCTGCTCGCCCAGCGAATCGTCCTCCTCGGCACCCAGGTCGACGACGTGTCGGCGAACCGGGTGTGCGCACAGCTGTTGCTGCTGTCGGCGGAGGACCCGCGCTCCGACATCGGCCTGTACATCAACAGCCCCGGCGGGTCGGTCAGCGCGGGGCTCGCCGTCTACGACACCATGCGGCTCATCCCGAACGACGTCTCCACGCTGGCGATGGGGTTCGCCGCCAGCATGGGCCAGTTCCTGCTCACCGTGGGCTCGCCCGGCAAGCGGTTCGCGCTGCCGAACGCGCGGATTTCGGCTGAACTCGCGGCGGGTACGGCGGCGGGCGTGCGCACCGGCGCCGTACTTCAGCGGAGGTCAGGCCACCAGGCGGAGCCCGCCGTACCGGCGGCTGCGGGGCCGCCGCCCGGCGGTGCGGCTCCGACCGGATGCCGTGAACCGGCGGACAGCGGCCCGAAGCGTTCGTATCCTCTCCCCCATGAGACCCTTCCGAACGAAGAGGATCACCACAACTCTCGCCCTGTTCTTAGGGGTTGGGCTTGCGATGCTGACGTCTCCGGCGTCCGCCGAGGCGGCCTGGGACAGCTACTCCATCGACCGGCAGACCGTCCGTCCCGGTGAGACCTTCACCATCACGATGACCCTGACCAACACCGAGACCACGGACATCGTGTTCTCCTACGAGTACATCGAGCCCAACTGGCCGATGAACGTGACACCGGGCATCGTCGAGGCCGTCGGCTGTGGCGGCGATGTCACCGACTGCTCCGTCTCGGGCAAGACCGCCGTGTTCCACCCCCGGGTCCCGATCGCGCCCGGTGACAGCCGGTCCGTGACGTTCACCGCGCGGGCCCTCCCGCCGCCGGTTCCCGGCTCGGGTCCGATGCGGCTCTCCTGGTCCCCGTACATGTACTACGAGTACGACTACACGCCCGGCGGCCCGCTCCACTCCCGTATCCACCAGGCCTGGGTGCCCCAGCTCACCGTCGAGACCGACTACTCCTGACCCCTCCGGGCGCACCGGCACCCGCGAAAGCGACAGTGCGGACAGCGACACCGACGGCAGCCGCATGAGGAGAGGGGTCTGTGGCGTGCGGTGACGAGGGGGCCATGGGGCTGGGCCCGTCGGACGGTGTGGTGCCGATGGGCGAGTGCTGCGAGGTGTCCGATAACAAGGGCTGCTACAGCGACGGCACAGTCCCTCGGGGACGTCAGGGCCGGGTCGCCGCCCGCAGTCGGCTCCAGCACGTCGGCGACGGGATGCCGGCGACGGGATGCCGGCGACGGGATGCCGGGGAGGCGGGAGCACAGCTCCCGAGCCGGGCGGTTCGAGTCTGCCGTCGCCCGGGGCGGGTGCGAGGCCGGCGGCGACTGTGGGGCACCCGGCATTCGGCCCATCGGGCCCGCCCTCCAAGGGCGACGCCTGCCCGTCCCGGCCACGGCACCAGCCTGAAATGGATATGCACATGGTATGAGAATCACCTGCCGCGCCGCCCTCGGCGTCCCGTTGATGGCCGCTGCCGCCCTGGTCCTGCCCGTCGGCCCGGCCGCCGCGGCCACCGGAAACCTCTACCTCAACAACGCGGAGGTCTACACGGACCCCTCCGGCTGCTACCCCCTGGAGGACTCCAGCATCGTCGACAACAACACCGACACGGCCGTGACCCTCTACTCGGGGCCGGACTGCGACGGAGAGGAGCTCGGCCGTATCAGCGCCGGTGACGACGAGAGCGCCACCGGCGCCCGGAGCGTCTACGTCCCCTGACTCCCCCGCCCCCGTGGCCGCCCGCCGGCCGCCGGCCGGGCCGGCGGCCGGGGGGTCACGGGTTCAGAGCTGCTGCAGGGTGAAGGCCGTTGCCCGGTAGGAGTACTGGGCCACGATGGAGTTGGCGTTGGCGGCCTCCGCGACCGCGAGCCAGTTGCCGGAGTGCTGCAGTTTGAGGACGAAGGCACCGGAGGACGGGTCCACGACCTTCCAGAACTTCTGGTTGGGGCCGATGTAGCCCGAGCAGTCGAACACGCTGATCCAGGAGGCGTCCACGCTCCCGCTGTCGTAGCTGCCGATGCAGTCGCCGTTCTGCCGGTTGCGCAGCACGTAGGCGCCGGTGTCCTCGGGGTCGCCCGGCCACCGGCACAGGCCCCACTGCTGGTTGCGCTGGCCGTTCCAGGGGTACTGGATGAGCGCTCCGTCGAAGAAGGTGCCGCCCTGGCTCATGTCGAGGACCTGCCCGGCCGGGGTGTTGATCCGGTAGTACCCCGAGCAGCTCCAGCCGTGCCAGTCGGACGAGTCGAACGTCGGCGGGGTGTCGGCGGACGCGGGAGCGGCGAGCAGTGTGGCACCGGCCAGCGCGGCCAGGATGCCGGCGCCGAGCGTGCGCAGGGCGCCCGTCGTCCGGCGCCGCAGCGGGTTCGTCATGGGTTCCTCCGTCGTGGTGTGGGTGGGCGGGTCAGCAGGAGAGGCGGATCTGGGCGGTGCGGCGCAGGGTGCCGGCCGGTTCGGTCTGGGCGCAGTTGACGCTGCCGATCTCCGGCAGCTCGTAGGTGGTGAAGCTCCCCCCGCCGCCGTCCGGGAAGGCGTTGATCCACACGCCGGTGGTCGGGCCGGTCTGGGCGCAGACGAACTTGGCGTACTCGCCCTGGACCCGGCGGGTGCCGCGGTAGAGGCCGTAGTAGCCGGGCTGGTTGAGGTTCCAGGTGGTCGAGACGGTGGTGCTGGTGGTGGTCGAGGTGGTCTTCTGGACGGAGAAGCCGACCTTGGCCTCGATCTTGACGAAGAGCACGTTCGCCGAGGCGCTGATCTCGGTGCTGCGGTTGACGACGGTGGTGACCGAGTCCACCCGGCTCAGGGTCTCGGTGCGCTGGCCGGTGGTTCCCGGGGCGACGTGGACGGCGAGGAAGTCGGTGACGACGGGGTCGACCTGGAGGGACGTCACCTCCAGCCAGGTCTGGTCCACGGCGGGGTTGCAGTTCGTCGTCGGCGGGCGGGTGCCGGCGTGGGCGGTGCCGACCCCGATGCCCCCGATCTCCAGCAGGGTCATGATGATCGTGGCGGCGGCCGCGGCCGCGGCCGTCCGTCGGCGGGGCCGGTGGACGAGGGTCATCTGTTCTCCTCCGTGCTCTGGTGGATGGGCCGCGCCCCCGCGGCCGGAACCGTGCCGGTGCCGGTGCGGGTGCTGGTGCGGGTGCGGGCGGTGGGGCGGTCCGTCGTGGGGGATGCCGTCCGACCCGGTGACGATCCTGCGCAAGGCCGTCATGAATTCCTCACGACCCCATCACGCCACGGGAGGGCGCCCCGGAGCGCGGCGCCGCGTCCAGGGCGCCATGGACACGCCGCCGCGCCCGGGCGAGGATGGCCCTGCCGCACCCGTCACGGGGGCTCGGGGCGCAGGACGACGCACAACACCGTTCGATCGCCGGAGGCCACGGGGTGGAGTTCAGGATCCTGGGAGCACTGGAGGTGCGGGCCCGGGACTCCGGCCCGCTGGCCGTCGGCGGCCGGCTCCAACAGGCGCTCCTGGCCGTGCTGGTGGCCCACGTCGGCCGGACGGTGTCCGTGCCCCGGATCGTCGACGCGGTGTGGGACGAGTGCCCGCCCGCCACCGCCGACCGCCAGGTCCGGAACATGGTCGGGCTGCTGCGCCGCGCGCTCTCGCCCGGCCCGCGGCGCCCTTCACCGATCCGTACCGACGGGCCGGGCTACCTCCTCGCCGCGGACGGGGTCCGCGTCGACGCGCGGGAGTTCACCGCCCGGGTCGACGCCGCCGCCCGTGCGGGCGCCGACGGCGCGCCCCTGCTGCGCGAGGCCCTGGACCTGTGGCGCGGCCCGGCCCTGGACGGCCTGCCGGGCCGCGCCCTCGCCACCATCGCCGCGGGCCTGGAGGAGCAGCGGATGGCCGCCCTGGAGCGGCTCTTCGAGCTGGAACTGGCGGCCGGCCGGCACGAGCGGATCGTCCCGGAGCTCATCGGCCTGGTCGGGGCCACTCCCCTGCGCGACGGCCTGGTGCGGCACCTGCTGACGGCCCTGCTCCGCAGCGGGCGCCGGGCGGAGGGCCTGGCCGCGTACCGGCGGTACGCGGCCGACCTCGCGCGGGAGCTGGGCCTCGACCCGTCGCCCGAACTCCGCTGCCTCCAGCAGGAGTTGCTGGGCTCCGGCGCGCCGGGACCGACCCCGCCCCGCGAGCCCGCTGCATCGAGGCGGCCGGCCGCCTCGGTGCAGCGGCCCCTGCCGCGGCCCGCCCAACTCCCCTGGGAGTCACCGGCTTTCGTCGGCCGCGAGGCGCAGCTTCGCGCCCTCGGACGCCACCTGGTCGGCCCCGGGGGGCCGGGCGGCCGTGCCCCGGCCCCCGGGGCCATCGCGCTCGTCACCGGTGCCCCCGGGGCCGGCAAGTCGGCCCTGGCACTGCGCTGGGCCCACCGCACCCGGGACCGCTTCCCCGACGGCCAGCTCTTCACCGACCTGCACGGCTGGTCGTCCACCGGCCCGCAGCACCCCCACGCCGTCCTGGGCTCCTTCCTGCGCGCCCTGGGCGTGCCGGCCGAGGACGTCCCCGCCCGGCTCGACGAGACGGCGGCGCTCTACCGGTCCACGCTGGCCGGCCGGCGGGTCCTGATCGTCCTGGACAACGCCCTGGACGCCGCGCAGGTCCGTCCGCTGCTGCCCGGCGCCGGGGGCTGCGCGGTCCTCGTGACCAGCCGTGAGCGGCTCACCGGCCTCGTCGTACGGGAGGGCGCCCAGCGGATCGAGCTGGCGGAGTTCAGCCCGGACGAGGGCCGCGCCCTGGTGCGCCGGGTGCTCGGGGCCGAACGCGTCGAGGCCCGGGAGCAGGCCGTCGCCCGGCTGCTCGACGCCTGCGGCCACCTCCCGCTGGCCGTCGCGCTCGCCGCCGCCCGGCTGCGCGACCGCCCGCACCACGACCTCACGGACTTCGCCGCCGAACTCGCCGGCAACCGGCTCGACGTCCTCAGCGCGGACGGCGACGACCGGTCCGCCTGCCTGCGCACGGCCTTCTCCTTCTCCTACCGCGCGCTCGACGGGCCCGCCCGGCGCCTGCTGGGGCTGCTCGCGACGAGCCCCGCCGTCGACCTGTCGGCGCCGGTCGCCGAGGTGCTCGGCGGCCTGGAGCGCGGGAGCGGCGCGCGGGTCCTGCGCCGGCTGGCCGACGTCCACCTCCTCACCGAGCACCGCGCCGACACCTACCGCTTCCACGACCTGCTGCGCCTGTTCGCCGCCGAGCAGGGTACGCGGCAGGAGAGCCGACGCTCCCGCCGCCTCTGCCTGGAGCGCTGGTACGCGTGGTGCCTCCACCACGCCTGTGCCGCCACCCGGACACTGGTGCCGGGGCGGCCCCACGTGGCGCTGCCACCGCCGCCCCGGGACCTGGAGACCACCGCCTTCGCCGACCCCGCCCAGGCGCTGCGGTGGTGCGACGAGCAGCGGGCCAACCTCCTGGCCACCGCCGCCCACGCCTTCGGGCACGAGGACGACGACGTCGCCTGGAAGCTCCCCTCACTGCTGTGGCCCTACCTGCACCGGACCGGGCCGCACGCGGAACGCCTGGCCGTGAGCCGGACCGCGGTGGCCGCGGCCCGCCGGCTCGACGATCCGCTCGCCCTGGGCCTGAGCCTGAACGACCAGGGGCACGCCTGGGGCTCCGCGGGCGATCTGCCGCAGGCCCGCCGGCACTACGAGCAGGCCCTGGAGCTCGTCCGCGCGGCCGGCGACCGGGCCGTCGAGGCACTGGTGCTGACCAGCCTGGGGGTCTCGCACTTCAACTGCGCGGACTACGCCGGGGCGGCCGACCACTTCGAACGCGCCCTGCGCCTGCTGGCCGCGGACGGTCCGGGCGCCGCCCGGTGGACGGTCCTGCTGTGCGAGACCAACCTCGCCAGCAGCCTCCTGATGCTCGGCCGTGCCGAGGAGGCGCAGGCCCTGGCCGAGCGGCTGCTCGCACCGGAGATCCGCCGGCTCGGCGGCGTCCCGGAGTGCAGCCTCCTGAACGTCGTCGGCATGGCCCGCTATGCCGCCGGCCGCCCCGAGGAGGCGCTGGTCCACCTGGAGCGCTCGCTGGCCGTCGGCCGGACCATCACCGGATACGCCGACCAGCGCGCCAACTCCCTGACCGCCCTGGCCGCCGCCCAGCAGGCGCTCGGCCGCGGCGCCGACGCCCTGCGCTCCTGGGAGGAGGCCCTCGCCATCTACCGCGAGCTGCCCGCCCACTACCGCGACGCGGCGGTCGGCCTGCTGACCTCCCTCGGCTTCACCCCGCCGACACCGCCGTCCCCGGGGCACGAGCACGCCGCTCGCCGCCCGGCCCCGGTCCCGGACTCGGCAGCCGGCCTGGGCGGCGCGGACGGCGACGGCACCGCCGACTCCGCGCAGCCGTGACCGGCGTCGGGACCTGTCGGGAGGCCTTGCCGGGAGATGTCGGTGCCGCGTGCCGCCGGTGGAGGCGACCGGCGTCAGGACGCGGCCGCGCGCGCCGCCTCGAGTTCGGCCACCAGCCGTTTGACCCGCTTGTTGGTCCGGCCCGAGCTGTGGCCCGCCAGCATGTACAGCGGGTCCGTCCCGCCGGAGGCCAGCACCAGCTCCGGGACATCGGACGAGTAGACCCTGCCCTCCAGGACGGCCACCCGCACCTCCCGGATGTCCGCCCACGCATAGGAGCGCGCTCCGAGCAGCCCGGAGTACTTCACCCCGGCCGGCCCGTAGGAGACGCCGAACACCGGCGCGCGGAACGTCAACACCGCACCCGGGACACCGAGGATCAGGACCGGGACCAGGGGTCCCAGCCCGCGCGCGGCCCCCGTCGTCACCAGGCCCGTCGCCACCACCACGGCGATCAGCAGGCACGCGCTGCCCAGCAGGAAGTAGGTGAGCGACCAGGCCGTACGCCTCGTCCGCTTCCGCATGCCCGCGCCCCTTTCCGCTGTCCGCGGCGCGCGGCGCCGTCCGGGGTTCGGGGCTGCCGCCACCGCCCGTACGCAAGCATACGAACGTGTGGCCGCGCCGCCGAGGGCAGGGCATCAGCGCGCTCCCTGACCCCTCGTCGTCCTGCTCCGGCCCTCCCCCGGCACCGGCGGGCGCCCGGGCGCGGCGGACTCGACCGGCCCGGCGCTGCCGGAGCGGCGGCGTCAGGCCCGCCCGCCGGGGACGGGGGCGAGGCGGCCGAGCATCGCGATCACGGTGATCCGCGTCCTGCTGTCGTTCGTCGCCGCGCAGTGGGCGTCGACGCCCCGCTCGTCCGGTGCCTCGTTCGGCTCGGCCAGGCCCAGCCGGATCAGGTCGACGGTGTACTCGTGGCACCGGGAGTAGTCGGCTGCGGCGCTCACCGCTTCGGCATGGTCGATGCGGCCGGGATCCGCGGCGCGCAGCAGCGCCGGGGTGGGCGGCGGGCCCAGCGTCTCCCCGATCCACCCCGAGACGGCCTCCCGGGGGCAGCCGCGCTCCAGCTTCGAGGTGGTCGCGGCGGAGAGCGCCAGGTGGATGAGGAGCGTCCCGAACCAGGCGGTGACCTCGGCCGGGGGCGTGTCCGTGCCCGCCGGCGGCATCACGGCCTGGTACAGCGCGGCCGGGTCGTCGGCGTGCGCGGCGGCGACGACCGCCTTCATCGCGCTGTCGAGGGCGGCCCTGTCGATGGTCATGTCAGCGGTTCTCCCCATGGTCGGCGGCCGTCAACGTAGCGCTCCGGCGCGGTGCGTGGCCGGTGAAGGGGCGGATTTTCCCCGGTACGCGTGAGGAGGGGGTCGACCGGATTGACGGCTGTCGGCTGTCGACTGTCACGCGATTCCCCGTGGCCGCGGCTTTGTGGCGGCGTGATTCCCGACCCTGGTGGTCACGAGTCCCCCGGGGAGACGGTGACCGGCACCAGGCGCACGCGGTGGCGGCACCCGTGGCTGTGGGCCGTCGCCTTCGTCCTGCCCGTCGTGCCGTTGGCGGCGCGGCCCTCGGGCCCGGGTCGGGACGCCCTTCGGCGTACGGGCCGTCAGACGACCGCCGACGGGTGCGCGATGGCGGAGGCCGGGACGCGGTGGGCCCGGTCAGCGCGCCCGGCCGGCTGCCGCCTGGGCCCGGAGGGCGTCGACGGCGAGGCGGGCGGCGGTGCCGATGGCGGCGTCGGCGGCGGGCAGGGTGATGGTGGTGGCGGCGGCGCGGGTGAAGACGGCGAGGGCGTAGCGGCCGCCGTCGGGGTATTCGACGACGCCGACCTCGTGGCGCAGCGTGGGGAGGGTGCCGGTCTTGCCGTGGACGCGGACGTCGTCGTAGGGGAAGCCGGAGGCCAGGCGGTGGGGCCAGACCTGGAGGCCGAGGAGGCGTCGCAGGGCGGCGCCGTGGTCGCCGGGGCAGGCGTCGCCGTGCCAGAGGGCGGCGAGCAGGGTGGTCATGTCGCGGGGGGTGCTGTGGTTGGTGAAGGCGGGGTCGAGGACTCTGAGGCGGGCGACGACGGCGGGGTCGACCGGGGAGTCGGGGCCGGTGTCCTCGGCGAGGGCGGCGATGAGGTCGCGGAGCTTGTGGACGGCGACGGTGCGGGTGAGGCCGAGGTCGGCCATGGTGCGGTTGACGGTGTCGAGGCCGATCCGGTCCCACAGGGTGTCGGCGGCGGTGTTGTCGCTGACGGCGGCGGTGAGGTAGGCGAGGTCGCGCAGGGAGAGGCGGGCGTCGTCGAGCATGGCGCCGAGGCCGGTGGACCCGGGGGTGCGGCCGGCGGCGGGGACGTCGACCTGCCGGGTGAGGTCGACGCGTCCGGCGGCGGCCTCGCGGTAGAGCGTCACGAGCAGGCAGAGCTTGTGGACGCTGGCGGTGGAGACGGCGGTGTCGGCGCCGAGGCCGATCTCGGCGCCGGTGTCGAGGTCGCGTGCGTGGAGTCGGCCGGTGACGCCGGCGTCGGCGAAGGCCGCGGCGATGCGGGTGCGCGCGGCGCGGCCGTGCGGGGTCCGGTCGGCGGCCGCGGTCCGGTCGGCGGCCGGGCGGTCAGGAGCCGGGCGGTCGGCTGTGGTGCGGTCGCTGGTCACAGCGGGAACTCCATTGCGGGCCGGGGGTAGAGCGGGGGGCGGTGGGGCGGCTGGGGCAGCAGGCCGCCGGGTCCGGTCAGCGCCTCGTGGGCGGCCTGGGCGAACAGCCGGACGGCGGGCCCGCCCCGCCCGGTCGGCCAGGCCGTGGAGGTCCGCCAGGCCAGCGGGGTGCCGGTGAGCGGACGCCAGACTGTACCCGGTGGGGGTGTGGTGCGCGGCACCAGGGCGATGGCGCTGCCGGTGAGCACGAGCGCCCCCGCGACGTCCGGTCCCGGCGGGTCGACGACGGCCTCGGGAGTGCAGCCGTGCCTGGTCAGCGTGGTGAGGACCTCGTCGTACAGGGCCGGGGCGGTGGCGCGCGGGAAGAGGACCAGGCGCAGGCCGGTCAGGTCGGCCACCGCGAGCTCCGGGCGGTCGGCGTGCGGGCCGCCGGCGGCGAGCAGGGCGCCGAGCGGCTGGTGCAGGACGGGGCCGAAGGCCAGTCCGTCGGCCGGGCAGGGGTGGCGGACGACGGCGACGTCGACGGTGTGCTGGGCGAGTTCGCGCACCACGGCCGCGACGGGCAGTTCCCGCAGTTCGAGCCGGGTGCCCGGGGAGGCGGTCTCGAAGCCGGTGAGCAGCGCGGCGAGGGTGGCCGGCCCGAGTTCGGGCGGGACGGCCGCGCGCAGGGTGCCGGCCCGTCCGCTGCGCAGGTCGGCGGCGGTGGCGAGGAGGCGGGCGGCGCTGTCCAGGGTCTCCTCGGCCTCGGCGAGCAGCAGCCGGCCCGCCGGGGTGAGGTCGACGCCGCGCGGGCCGCGGTCGAACAGGGTCACGCCGAGTTCGCGTTCGAGGCGCTGGATCCGCTGGGAGAGCGAGGGCTGGGCGATCCGCAGGCGCTCGGCGGCGCGGCCGAAGTGCCGTTCCTCGGCGACGGCGCGGAAGTGGCGGAGGTGCCCCAGCAGGTCCATGGCCAGCAATCATAGGTGTTTTCTTATCGCTCACTTCACGATTGCGGTCTTGGACTGGGAGGTCCGTGGCCTGTTTAGCTGAGCGTGATCGCGCGGATCGCGGCGGTGTGGACCACCGCCGCGGGGCGCGACCGTGATGACACGAACCACCTGGGGAGACCACTGATGACGCCCTACCTCCGCCGTACCGGCACCCGTACCCGTACCCGCATCGCGCTGCCCGCGGTGGCCCTGCTCGTGGCCGCGCTGGTCGGCGGGTGCGGCCCGTCGGGTAGCACCTCGACGGCGGAGGCCTCCGGCGCGACTGCGACGGCGGCGACGGCGGGCGCGGGGGCGGCCTCCGCCGCTGCGGCGGACGCGGCCTTCGCGGAACTCGAGCAGCGGTTCGGCGCCCGGCTCGGCGTGTACGCGGTGGACACCGGCAGCGGCCGGGAGGTCGTCCACCGGACCGACGAGCGGTTCGCGTTCGCGTCCACGATCAAGTCGCTCGCCGCCGGGGCCCTGCTGCGCAAGGCCTCCGACGCGGACCTGGACAAGGTCGTCCCCTACCGCCAGGAGGACGTGCTGGCGTGGGCACCGATCACCTCGCAGCACGTGGCGACCGGCATGAAGCTGCGTGACCTGGCCGCCGCCTCCATCCAGTACAGCGACAACACCGCGGCCAACCTCGTCTTCGCCGAACTCGGCGGCCCGGCGGCCGTCCAGCAGTCCCTGCGCGACCTGGGCGACTCGACCACCAGCGTCGACCGCACCGAACCCACCCTCAACGAGGCGACCCCGGGCGACACCCGCGACACCAGCACGCCGCGCGTCCTCGCCGCCGACCTGCGCCGCTACGTGCTCGGCGACGTCCTCCCGGAAGGCCGGCGCGGGCTGCTGACGGACTGGCTGGTCGGCAACACGACCGGCGGCCCGTACATCCGCGCGGGGGTGCCCGCCGACTGGCGGATCGGCGACAAGACCGGCAACGCGGGCTACGGCACCCGCAACGACGTCGCCGTGGCGTGGCCGTCGGGCGGGCGCGCCCCGATCGTGATCGTCGTCCTGACCGACCGCGGCAAGGCGGACGCCACCTCCGACGACGCCCTGATCGCCCAGGCGACGAAGACGGTCGTCAGCGCCCTCGGCTGACGTCCGTATCCGCATCCGTCCCGAAGGAGCATCCCCTCCCGAAGGAGCGCCCCTTCCCGACCGACCAGGAGCCCCGACCGCGATGATCCGACCCACCCGCCGGGCCGACACGGACGCCGACTTCACCCGGCGCCGTCTCGCCCAGCTCGCCGTCCTCGGCCTCGCCGCCGGGGCCGCGCCGGCCGCCCTTCCGGGCACGGCCTCGGCCGCCGTCCCCTCCTCGGTGAAGGCGTCGTCCGCCGGCCGTCCGCACTACGACCGCGCCAGCCGCCTCGCCACCGACGACCCCGTGCTGCGGGCCCTGGTGACGGCGCTGACGCCCGGCTCCGTCCTTCCCCCACTGCCCGCGCCCGCGCCCGTCAAGCTGTTCGACAACCTGGTGCTGCTGAGCGCGGGCTGGGTCTCGGCGATGGCGGTGCTGACGGACGACGGCATCGTGCTGATCGACGCGCTCACCTCACCCGCCGATGCCGAGGGCGTCGTCGTCCCCGGGCTGCGGGCGGTCGGCGCCGACCCGGCGGCGATCCGGCACGTCGTCGTGACCCACGGCCACCCGGACCACTTCGGCGGCGCCCAGACCCTCGCCGACCGCTACGGCGCCCGCGTGCACATGTCCCCGGCCGACTGGGACCTCCTCGCCCGCACCCGCCCCGCCGACGCCCCCGTCCGCGACCTCGACATCGCGGACGGCGCGCAGCTCACCCTGGGCGGCACGACGATCGAGCTGCACCACACCCCGGGCCACACCCCCGGCACCGTGTCCCCGGTCATCCCGGTCCGGGCGGGCGGCCGGTACCACAGCGCGATGCTGTGGGGCGGCCTCAACCCGCCCTCGACCGTGGCGGAACTGCGCACCCTCCTCGCCTCCGTCCACTCCTTCCGGGCCGTCATGCGCCGGACGAACGTGGAGGTCGAGCTCTCCAACCACCCGAACGACCACGGCCTCGAACGAGCCGAACAGCTGCGGCGCCAACCGCCCGGCGCCGCGAACCCCTTCCTCCTCGGCGGCCCCCGCACGCAGCGGTACATGGCGGTCATGGACGCGATGGTGCGCGGCCGCATCGCCGACGCGGAGGCTGCGGAAGCGGCGGGGGCGGGAACCGGGGCAGCGTCGCACTCCTGCCGCGGGGTGCGGACATGAGGACGGAGCTCGTCGTCTATCGCCCACCGTGCGGGCGACGTACCGTCAGAGCTCGCCCGGCTCGCCCACCGTGCGGGCGACGTACCGTCAGAGCTCGCCCGGCTCGCCCAGGGTTCGGGCTATGCCCCGGCGGGGGTGGCGCTATCCGGGCCGCTGGTGACCTGTCGGCGGTGGGGTGGGATGTCGGAAGCGCGTACGGGCCCTCGTCGAACGCTCGGCATGCCCGCCAGGGAGGGCGGGCCTGCCCGCCGGCAGGCCGAAAACGCCTTTCACGGACCCGCAGGCCGTGGCTACGGTGGGCAACCCGCCTACGAGAGCCGGTCCATGTCCCGAGAAATCATCACCGTCTGTCTGGCGCCCACCGATCCCGCCGACGTGACGGAAGCACTCACCGCCGCGATGGCGCCGTTCTGGAACGACGCCGAGATCCCTCCGGGCGGCGTCTGGCAGGGCGAGTGGCAGTGGTGGCACGTCTACGGCGGATACCGCACGGACGGCTTCGCGGTCCGCGCCGGGTACGAGGCCGATCCGCGGCTGGTTCGCAACCCGTTCCTGCTCGACGGCCGACCGCGACCGCCGCAGCCGGCCGGGCGCTGCGACGGTGGGCCGCGCGGCCTGCTCGACCTGGACGTCGACCGCGCGCCCGTGGCGGAACAGGCGGGCGCCGACTGGGACCGCTGGGCCGCCTTCAGCGTCGGCTTCGAACCCTCGCTGTCCCTGAGCGCCATGAACGAGCAGGCCCCCGACGGCGCAACGGCCTGGGCCGCGTACCGCGAGCAGCCGGTCGTCCGGGCCGCAGCCCTGCTGGCGGGCGACGAGCGAACCCGCCGGTGGGCGGGCATGTCCGATCCGGTCGGCCACTACGCCCACACCCGTGAGCAGTTCGTACACCGTGAGACCGCCTACGCGGTGACGCCCAGTGTGCTGCTCACCCTGGACGGCGAGTGGATCGACGGCACGGGCTCGTCGTCCGATCCCGAGGTCCTCGCCGGCGCCCGGTACTACGACTTCGCCTACCGCTACCTCGACGGACTCGCCGAGGACGCCCTCATGATCCGCGTCCGCTTCCACACCTGACGGACCGGCCGGGACGCTGCCATCGGCCCCGGCGCCAGGCGGTGCACCGCCAGCACCTCGGGGCGGCGACGGTCCAGGTGCTCGACACCTGCGCACGGCAGCACCCTGGTCGGCCCACCCGCCTCTGCTGTTCGGGCGGGCCGACCGGCCTCCTCAGAACGGTTCAGCGGGGTGCGTCGGAGCTGACGTCGACGGTGAACTGGCGCTTGATCTGGTCCGGCCCTCCGGGCCAGTCCCCACCGAGCTCGTCGCGGTAGGCGATGTGCACGGTCATGGTGGTACGGCCGGGGTTCTGGGCGCGGAAGGTGAAGTAGTAGCGGCCGCCCGAGCCGGTGTTTCCGATTTCGCCGAAGTCGAACAGGTCCCTGACGTCGAAGTTGTGGACGTACTCGTCACCGGCGGCCTTCGCGACGGCCGGGTCGGGGGCTGGAGCGGCCATGCTCCAGACGTCGCCTGCCAACCGGTAGGCGGGCACCTCCACGGAGAACAGCTCGCCGGGCTTGACGGTGATCTGTCCGGAGGTCTGGGTGAATACGGTGCCGTGGTCGAGTTTGCCGGTGGTCTTCCGGTGGACGGTCACCGCGCGCATGGTGGCCGGGACGGCCAGCGCCACGACGACCACCAGCAGGACGAGGCGCCACCTGCGCTTCACGGGGTCGCTTCCCGGTGGGTGACACGCAGCGCCAGGACGGCGGCGACGGCGTCGAGCCAGCGGGCGACCAGTTGGTCCCCTGTGGGGTCCTGTACGACCATGGCGGCTGCCTCCAGCCAGCCGCGGGCCACCGTGGCGGCCGGTCCGGGCAGCGGTTCGGGCAGGGCGGCCGCGAAGCGGGTGCCGCCGGCGCGGACGGTCTCGCCGAGGAAGGCCAGGGCCCGTGGCAGCGTGCCGAGCCGGTCGACGGTGATCGCGGCGGCCACCGCGCCGTCGCTGCCCATATTCCCCCCATGTTGTTCGACACGCTCCGCAGAGCGTCGAACAGCATAATGTCAGCCGGCGGCACGCCGGTGGACGTCGGGTCGCAGGGCCTGGTCGAGGGCGGTGCCGCCGCTGCCGGCGCCGGCGTTCGTCCGGTGAAGCCCCGAACTCGGCCGGGGGAGGCCGGGTTGCGGTCGCGGGGCTGGCGGCCGGGGTGGCGCGTGGTCAGTCGGTGTCGGTGGCGGCCAGGACTGCGAGGTGTCGGCCGTCGGGGTGCAGGGCGGCGAGGGCGAGGTCCCAGGCGACGTTGTGGAACCAGGGGGCGGACGCGGTGCCGAGGCGGAGCCAGGTCGTCTGCCGCACGCGGTCGGCGGTCCGGGTGATCGGCGCGTCGGCGGGGGTGCCGGTCAGGGCGGCCAGGGAGCGCCAGGCGGCGAGTCTGCCGTAGGCGCCGTAGTTGCCGTGGCCGTAGGCCGGTGCGCGCAGGGCGGCGGTGAGCAGGGTCCGCAGGGCGAGGTCGGGGTCGGAGGGGTGGAGCCGGGCCGGGGTCTGGCCGGGCGGCCAGGGGGTGAGCGGCAGGAGCGCGAGGAGTGCCGGGAGGTCCTCGGGGGCAACCGGGTCGGGTAGCCAGAACTCCTGGGCGGCGAGCCTGCCGTTGGACTGGGCGAGCCAGTGGGCGACGGCCGCGCCCATGGCCTCCGTCGTGGCGGGTACGCCGGTCTCGGTCGGTTCGGCCGCGGCCGCCCGCTGCCGCGTCGCCGGCGTGGCCTCCAGCGCGTCGCCCGGCTCCGGCCACACGGCCGGGACCGTCCAGGTCCAGTCGTCGGCGGCCCCCGCGGGGCGCCGCAGCCCGTGCTCTTCGGGCAGCAGGGCCAGCGGCAGTACGGCGAGCGGGTGGCCCTCGGCCAGGAGGGTGTCGGCGAAGGCGCGCAGCGCGGGGTACCCGTTGACCGCGTCCGAGACGAGCACCGTCTCGTGGAGCAGGCAGGCCGCGAACTCGCGCGCGTCCGCGGTCTCGGGCGCCCGGTCGAAGACCTCGTCGGCGATGTCCTCGATGCGGTGCCCGTGGGCGACGACCGCGGCCAGGTAGCGCGGGGAGACGCCGGGGTGCGGCGAGTCCAGTACGCGCACCAGGGCGCGCAGGCTCTGCGGCCCCGGGCGGGCGGCCAGGGCGTTCAGCGTCCAGTACAGGGCCGCGGCGCAGTGCCCCTGAAGGTCCCGGCCGGCGGCGGTGCGGGCGGCGAGTTCCGCCGCGAGGCCGCCGGCCCAGTCGAACTCGCCGGTGGCGACCCGCGATTCGACCTCGGCGCGCAGCACGGAGACGTCCGCGTCGTCGGCCTCGCACAGGGCGTCCACCGTGCGGGTGATGTCCTTGTCCATGGCGTGATTGTTTCCCGGCGGCGGGTGGTCCGCCGCCGGCGGCGCGCCCGCCGACGCTCGGCGACGGCGCGGACCGGTGGCTGCCGCGGCCCCTGCGACCTGCGGATTCGACGAATTGTGACGCGAACGCGTCCATGTGCTGCGGGCGCGTTTCGTGTTCGTGTCCACTTGCCCTGGTCCCTGGTGCCGGGTGTCGCTCGCACACAGACTGGCCTCTGCACGGTCGTGCAACCACCCCTTGGATCGAGGAAGTTCCACCCGCATGCCCAACTCCCCCAGACCCGGCGCTCCCCGGCCGTACCCGTCGCATCCGGTGGGGAGGTGGCGTCCGTGCTCCGGTACGTGACCCGCAGGGCGGCGGGCTGGTTCCTGGTGATCGCCGTGGCCACCAACGCCACCTACTTCCTGGCCAGTTGGTTCCTCGACCCGCGTTCGAACTTCAAGGAGCTGCGCCCGGTCCGCACCGAGGAGCAGATCTCCCGGGCCCTGGCCCCCTACAACCTGGACCCGCACGAGCCGCTGCTGCACCGCTGGTGGGACTGGCTGACCGGAGTGGTCCTGCGCTTCGACTGGGGCCGTTCCCCGGTCGGGGTGCGGGTGAACGGGGAGATCGGCTACCGCTCCCTGGTCAGCGCCGAGCTGGTGACCGGTGCGACGGTCCTGTCGGTCGCCGTCGGTGTGGCGCTCGCGGTGCACACCGCCTCGCGCCAGTACGGCTGGCGGGACCGGGCCGCCCAGGCCCTGTCCATGGCGCTGTTCAACGTCCCGGTGTCGATCGCCGCCCTCGCGCTGGTGCTGCTGGCCATCCGGCTGAACGAGCAGGCGGGTTGGCACTTCCTGTACGTCGCGGGCGAGAACTCGCCCGGCGTGGAGGGGTTCTGGGCGACGGTCGGCGACCGGCTGCTGCACCTGGTGCTGCCGACGCTCACCCTGACCCTGACGGGGTACGTGGGCTACCACCTCACCCAGCGCTCGCTGCTGCTGGACGTCATCGGCTCCGATTTCGTGCGCACCGCCCGGGCCACCGGGCTGACCCGCGCCCAGGCGATCCGCCGGCACGCCCTGCGCACCGCGCTGATCCCCACCGCCCAGTCCGTGGCCTTCGGCATCCCGGCGGTGTTCACCGGCGCGGTGCTCACGGAGACGATCTTCGGTTGGAACGGCATGGGCCAGTACTTCATCCAGACCATCAGCAAGAACGACGTGCACGGCACCGTGGCGACCGCCGCGTTCGCCGCCGCCCTGACGGCGGTCGGCGCGATCCTCGCGGACATCGCCACCGTCCTCCTCGACCCGAGGGTGCGGGTGAGCTGAGATGAGCACCCCTGTGACCCCTGTGGGTCCCGACGCGGCCGCCGAGCATGACAAGCACGACGGGCACGACAAGCACGACGGCCGCTACCTGGGCCGGCGCCGCCTCTACCTGCGCCGCTTCCTGCGCAACCGGACCGCCGTCGCCGGCGTGGTGATCTTCCTGCTGCTCGTGCTGTTCAGCGCGCTCGGCGGCCTGTTCACCCCGTACGGCTTCGCGGACACCGACTTCTCCGCCCTCACCCAGGCCCCGAGCGCCGAGCACTGGTTCGGCACCAACCAGGGCGGCAACGACGTCTACGCCGCCGCCGTGCACGGCCTCCAGCGCTCGCTGGTGATCGCGGTGACCGTCTCCCTGCTGACCGTCGCCCTCGCCGCGGTCGTGGGCGCGGGCGCCGCCTACGTCGGGGGCCGGGTGGAGAAGGCGACCCTCGCCCTCATCCACTTCCTGCTGGTCGTGCCGTCCTTCCTCGTCCTCGCCCTGGTCTCGCACCGACTGGCGGGCGACTGGCGGGTCCTCATCCTCGTCCTGACGGTGTTCGGCTGGATGTCCACCGCCCGCGTGGTCTGGTCGGTGTCGACGTCCCTGCGCGAGCGCGACTACGTGCGCGCCGCGGAGTACATGGGCGTGCGCCCCCTGCGCATCGTGCTGCGCCACATCATCCCCAACCTGGGCTCCCTGCTCATCGTCAACCTCACCCTGGGCGTGGTCTCCACCGTGCTCAGCGAGACCGCCCTGTCCTTCCTCGGCTTCGGCGTCCAGACCCCCGACGTGTCGCTGGGCACGATGCTCGCCGACGGCGCGGGCACCATCACCAGCGCCCCCTGGCTCTTCGCCTTCCCCGCCGGGCTGACCGTCCTGCTCACCGTCTCGATGACCTTCGTCGGCGACGGCCTGCGCGACGCCCTCGACCCCACGTCCACCACCGGCGCGGCAGGAGCCCGACGATGACCCTCGCACCCGCCCCCCGCACCGGGCCCGCGACCGACCCCACCGGGTCCACCGACCCCGCCGGGCCCGCACCCGTCCTGTCCGTACGCGGCCTGAGCGTCTCCTTCCCCTCCGAGGCCGGACCGGTGGAGGCCGTGCGCGGCGTCGACTTCGACCTGCTGCCCGGGCGCACGCTGGGCATCGTCGGCGAGTCCGGCTCCGGCAAGTCCGCCACCGCCCTCGCCGTCATGGGCCTGCTGCCGCCCACCGCGCGGATCGGCGGCCGGATCCTGCTGGGCGGCCGCGACCTGGCGGCGATGGACGACAAGGAGCTCTCCCGGGTCCGCGGCAAGGACATCGGCATGGTCTTCCAGGACCCGATGTCCGCGCTCACGCCCATCTTCAGCGTCGGCCGGCTGCTCTCCGAGGCCCTGCGCGTGCACCGGGAGCTGTCCCGGAAGGACGCCTGGGAGCAGGCGGTGGAACTGCTCGACCTGGTCGGCATCCCCGACCCGCGCGAACGCGCAAAGTCGTTCCCGCACGAGTTCTCCGGCGGCATGCGCCAACGCGTCGTCATCGCCCTGGCCATCGCCAACAGGCCCTCGGTGCTCGTCGCCGACGAGCCCACCACGGCGCTGGACGTCACCGTCCAGGCGCAGATCCTCGACGTGCTGCGCCTGGCCCAGCGCGAGACCGGCGCCGGCCTCGTCCTGATCACCCACGACCTGGGCGTGGTGGCCGGCCACGCCGACGACGTCGCCGTCATGTACGCCGGGCGGATCGTCGAGCACGCGGGCGTCGACGAGCTCTTCCGCCGTCCCACGATGCCCTACACCGCCCGCCTGCTGGCCAGCGTCCCGACCGTGGACAGCGGTGTCCCGCGGCCCCTGGTCCCGGTCGGCGGGGAGCCGCCGTCCCTGGTGGCCCTGCCCGGCGGCTGCCCCTTCGCGCCCCGCTGCGCGGTGGCCGTGGACGTATGCCGGACCACCGAACCAGGCCTGGCCGCACCGGACTTGACCTCAGCGGACCTGAGCGCACCGGCGCCGGCCGGGCGGCCCGGCCGCGCCGCCTGCCACCGCGCCCGGGAGATCGCCGACGGCAGCCTCGACCCGGTCGGGGCGGCCCCGCCCGTGCCGACGGCCGGCCCCGCCGAGCGGACCGCCGGCGAGGTGGTCCTGCGCGTCGAGGACCTGGTCAAGACGTTCCCCGTCACCAAGGGCGCCCTGCTCAAGCGCCGGGTGGGCACCCTGCACGCGGTCAGCCACGTCGGCTTCGAACTGCGCGCGGGCGAAACCCTGGCCCTGGTCGGGGAGTCCGGCAGCGGCAAGACCACCACGCTGCGCGAGGTGCTGCGGCTGCGCGCCCCCGAGGGCGGCCGCGTCGAGGTGGCCGGCACCGACGTCGCCACGCTGCGCTCGGCCGCCGAGGTGCGCGAGCTGCGGCGCCACGTGCAGATCGTCCTCCAGGACCCGACGGACGCCCTGGACCCCCGGCTGACCGTCTTCGACCTGCTGGCCGAACCGCTCCAGGCCGCCGGCGCCGACCGCACCGCCGTCCGCTCCCGGGTCACCGAACTCCTGGACCTGGTGGGCCTGGACCGCGCCATGGGCGACCGCTTCCCCGCCGCCCTGTCCGGCGGCCAGCGCCAGCGCGTCGGCATCGCCCGCGCCCTGGCCCGCGAGCCGAGGCTGCTGGTCCTGGACGAGCCGCTGTCCGCCCTGGACGTCTCCGTGCAGGCCGAGATCATCAACCTGCTCGCCCGGCTGAAGCGCGAACTGGGCCTGGCCTACCTCGTGGTGGCGCACGACCTGGCCGTGGTGCGCTACTTCTCCGACCGCGTCGCGGTGATGTACCTCGGACACGTCGTCGAGTCCGGCGCCACCGAGGAGATCTTCGCCCGGCCCCGGCACCCGTACACCCGGGCCCTGCTGTCGGCCGTCCCGGTCCCCGACCCGGAGCGCGAGCGCCACCGCGAGCGCGTCGTCCTCGCGGGCGAGCAGCCCAGCGCCGCCCGGCTGCCGCAGGGCTGCGTGTTCGTCGACCGCTGCCCGCTCCACCGGGAGGCCGACGAGGCCGTACGCACGCGCTGCCGCACCGAGCGGCCGGCGACCGTCGGCGCCCCGGACGGCTCCGACCACCGGTACGCCTGCCACGCGGTCTGACACCGCCCCCCGCTCTTCCCCGTCTCACCGAATCCCACCAAGGACACCCCATGCGTCGGAAGCTCGCCCTGCCCCTCGCGCTCGCCGCGGCCGTCTCGGTCGCCGCCACCGCCTGCTCCTCCTCGTCCCCCTCCGGCGGCTCCACCGGCGCCTCCCCCGGGCAGGACGCCAAGAACGCCGCCAAGGTCGCGTCCTCCGTCACCGACTACAACCCCCAGCCGTACGAGAACATCAAGGACGGCGGCACCTACACCACCGCGGGGACCTTCGACGAGCAGGGCAACCCGTTCAACGTCAACGGCACCCTGAACGCGCTGCGGGTCTGGTCCTGGTACAACGCCGACGCCATCACCTACTCGCCCACCGGCGAGGTCCAGTACAACCCGGACTACTACAGCGACGTGAAGGTCTCCGTCGAGGGCGGCGACCAGAAGGTCGTCATCACCCTCAACCCCAAGGCCGTGTTCAACGACGGCACCCCGATCGACTGGCGGGCCATCGAGGCCACCTGGAAGGCCAACAACGGCTCCGACAAGGAGTACGCGGCCTCCTCCACCGACGGCTACGACCGCATCACCTCCGTCACCCGGGGCGCGGACGACAAGCAGGCGGTCATCGCCTTCAAGGGCGTCAACGCCTCCTGGTCCGCGCTGTTCACCACCTTCCTGCACCCCCAGGCCGCCACCGTCGACAACTTCAACAAGGCGTACGTCAAGACCGCCCACCCCGAGTGGGGCACCGGGCCGTACACCGTGGGCACCTGGGACGACCACTCCGGCAACATCACCTTCGTGCGCAACCCCACCTGGTGGGGCCGGCCGGGCAAGCTCGACAAGCGCGTCTACGTCAACCTGGAGAGCGCCGCCTCGATCAACGCCTTCAAGAACGGCGAACTCGACTACGCCCCCGTCGGGACGGCGGAGAACCTCAAGCAGGTGAAGACGGTCAAGGACGCCGAGATCCGCAGCGGCGGCAGCCCCTTCGAGTACTCGCTGTACCTCAACACCAAGTCCCCGCTGCTCGGCGACGTCCAGGTCCGCAAGGCCGTGCAGGAGAGCATCGACCGCGCCCAGATAGCGAAGATCCGGTTCCAGGGCCTCGACTACACCGAGCCGCTGCCCGGCTCGTCGGTGCTCTACAGCTTCCAGCAGGGCTACCGCGACAACGTCGCCTCCGTGCTGAAGTACGACCCGGAGCAGGCGCGCAGGACCCTGGACGCGGCCGGCTGGAAGCCCGGGGCCGACGGCATCCGCGCCAAGGACGGCAAGCAGCTCGCGATCGGCTACACCCTGCTCGGCGACGGCCCCATCGAGAAGGCCACCGCCGGCGCGTTCACCGCGATGCTCAAGGCCGTCGGCGTGAAGGTGGACGTCAACAAGGTCTCCGAGAACGACTTCTCCAAGGTCCTCAGCGACCGCCGCTTCGACCTGTTCATCTCCGGCAACCGCTCGACGGACCCCTTCGGCGCCCGGTACCTGTGCGACTTCTACTGCTCCGACCGCGACTCCAACATCACCGGAGCCGGCACCCCCGAACTGGACAAGGAGATCCGCGCAACCGGAGAGATCGCCGACCTCGGCCAGCAGATCGCGGCCGTCAACGAGGTCGAGCAGAAGGCCCTCCAGCAGTACTCCCTGCTGCCGCTCTACAGCGGCCCCTCCACCTACGGCATCCGCAAGGGCCTCGCCAACGTCGGCGCCGCCATCTTCTACAGCCCGCTGCCCGAGACCGTCGGCTGGCAGAAGTAGCAGCACCGCCGGCGCCCGGGGCTGTCGACTCCCCGGACCGTCGGACGTGCGCTCGCCGAAGGGCGGCTCCGCGGGCCGCCCTTCGGCGGAGCATCACCCGGTCCGGCCGCCGGTGGGGGTCTCGGCGTGCCGGTGGAGGGCCTCCAGGAGCGTGATCTGACGATTCGTCAGTTTGCCGTCGGTGCGGGCTTTGTCCTGTTTGCGCAGCCAGGTGCCGGGACGGAAGGCCGGGTCGGCCTCGCCGCCGGTGCGGTTCACCGGGCCGTCGAGGGCTCCGCCGGCGGCGAGGTAGGCGAGCAGGCGACGGTAGGAGCGGTTCCAGTCCGGCTCCAGGCGCCACAGCTCGTCCAGCGCGTCCAGCTTCGCCGCCTGGTCGCCGGTGAGGCCCGCGGCCTTGCGCTGGCGGCGCATCCACGCGCCGACCGCGTAGTCGTCCAGCTTCGCGGTGGCGGGGATGGCGAGGTGGCCGTGCCGGCGGTGGAACGCGGCGGCGTACGCGGCGCCGCGTTCCCAGGCGTTGGCGTTCTTCGACCAGATCATGCCGAGCGCGTCCAGCTCGCTGACCCGGGCGGCATCGAGCAGGCCCTGGCCGTGGAGGTGGCGCTGGCGGGCGAGCCAGGAGATCAGCTCGGCGTTCCTGGTCTTGTCGGTGGGGTCGAGGTGACCGTGCTCGATGTGGAACCCGGCGGCGACGGCGTGCATCCGCTGCCACTCGACCGCGCGCGGGTTGAACGCGCGCAGCTTGACGGTCTGGAGGATGCGCGCGGCGTGCCGGCGGGCGTCGACCTTCAACCACTCGACCGGCGACTCGACCGGGGCCGCCGGCTGCTGATCGCCCTCGGCCGGCTTGGCCGCGGTGGTGTGCGCGGCGGGCTGCGAGCGGTGGGCGCGCAGCTCGGTGATCCGGCCGACCACCCGGGCGTCGTGCGCCGCGAGAGCGCGCAGGACCCGCCAGATCGTACGGAAGCTGGACGCCTCGATCTCGGTGTCGGCCTCCGCCTTCACGGCCTCGCCGGCGTCGTGGACCTCGGACGGGTGCGCGGTGGCGGTGTCGTCGCCGACCTGAGGCGTCGGCAGGTAGACCGGGATGACGATCCACGAGACCTTGCCCTGCCGGTAGGACTGGCGCAGGGCGCGGCCCACGGCCTGGACGATGTCGATGACCGAGCTCTTGGGGTCGGCGAAGCAGACGGCGTCCACCGCGGCGACGTCGATGCCCTCGGTCAGCAGCCGGCTGTTGCAGAGGATGCCGCACTCCTCGCCGTCCTCGCCGGTGTGGGCCTTGAACTCGGCGAACGCGGCCCGGCGGTCACGGAGGCGGTCCGTGCCGGCCACCGCCTTCGCCCAGATCCGCTCCGGGCGCTCCGCGTCCTCCAGCAGCCGGGAGGCGTCCGGCAGGGTGTCCGCGAACTCCCGTGCCGCGCTGACCCGGGAGTGGAAGGTGATCACGCGGCGCAGTCCGAGGTCGGCGACGGCGCGCAGCACGGCGATCTGCAGGGCCAGGCGCAGCAGTTCCTCGTTGGAGCGCTGGGTGCGCAGGTCGGCGACGGCGGGGAGGCGGAGGAGTTCGCGCAGGTCCTCGTCGGTGACGACGGGGACCAGGACGCGGTAGTCGGCGAGGTAGCCGTGCTCGATGCCCTGGCCGAGGGTCCAGGTGAAGACGGTCCGGCCGTAGATGCTCTCGTCGTCCATGGAGCAGAGCGCGGGCAGCGCCTGGCCGTCGGCGTCGGCGAGGTCGGCCAGGCCGTCCTTCGCGCGCCGGTCGTCGGCGATGCGCGGGGTCGCGGTGAAGTAGAGCCGCCGGGTGGCGGGGACCTGGGCGTCGTCGTGGACGGCCGCCCACGCCTTGCTCTCGGCGCCGGCGGTCCGGTGCGCCTCGTCGATGACGACCAGGTCCCAGGCGGGCAGGCCGAACTCGCGGTGGGCCTGGACGATCCGCTCCAGCGAGGCGTAGGTCGCGTACACGGTGACCGGCTGGTCGTCGGGGGCGCCGGCGACCAGGTCGGCGATCCGGGCGGCCTGGGTGGTCACCCTGGCGTGGACGCGGCCGCCGGCCTCCGCGCTCTCCAACGCCTCCTCCCGTGAACAGGCCGCCACCGCCAGGCCGCGGCGTCCACCTCGCAGGGACCAGGCCTCGGCGGTCTGCTCCAGCAGCTCGATCGTCGGCACCAGCACCAGGACCCGGCCCCTCGCCGCCAGGCGCCGGGCGCAGCCGGCGGCGATCAGGGTCTTGCCGGAGCCGGTCGCCGCGACGACCGTCGCGCGGCCGCCGTCCTTCACCTCGCGCACGGCGGCGGCCACCGCGTCCTTCTGGAACCCGTGCAGCGGCAGCGGGTTCGCCACGGCGATACCGAGCGGCTGCGCCGGGAGCGGCGGCCCGGTCGGCGCGTCCTGCTCGGCGGTGGCGGTGGTGCTCTCCACGACGCGGGTGTCTCCATTCGTGTGCCGGGTGCCGGGGGGAGGGGTCAGTGCTCGTCGGGGTAGGCGTAGCGGTGGAGGGCGTCGATCAGGCCTTCGACCAGGTCGCCGAACGGCGTGGTCCGCCAGTCGCCGTCGAAGCCGCCCTCGGCCAGGAGGATGTCGGCGAGTCGGTCGGTCAGCTCCTGGGCGTCCTCCTCGCTCGGCGGGGTGGCCGGGTCGAGGGCCACGCCGCGGGCCTCGGCGGCGCGGCGCAGCACGGTGAGCTTCTCGTCGGAGCCGGCGAACCATGCGGGGCGGTGGGGGTCCGGTGCGGTGTGCCGGTCCGGATGTCCTGCGCTCACCGGTTCTCCCCGGGGATCCAGCCGCGGACTTCGAGGTACTGGATGTCGGCGTCGGCGATGGCGCGGCCGGTCTCCCCCAGCCAGGCCTTCATGGCCTCGGTGACGTCGCCGTGGTGGTCGGCGACGCGCCGGGACCACTCGGCGGCGTCGAAGCCCCCGGTGGAGGCGGAGCCGTAGGTGCGCTCCTCGGTGCCGTCCGCGCGGGGGACGAACCCGCGCCGGATGCCGCCGGAGTCCTGCTCCGAGCCCGCGCTGTAGACGTACTGGTCGGCCTTCATCCGGACGGTGAAGGCGAGACGGCCGCCGGCCCGGCCGGTCTCGTGCACCACGGGCGCGAGGTGGCCGGCGCCGGACCTGATGGCCTGTCTCCCGGCCCGGCCGGCCATCGACCCGCCGGCCTCGCCGACCGTGTCCTTGCCCCGGACCCGGGCCTTCTGTCCGGTCCTGGTACGGCGGCGGTTGGTGTTCGCCTCCGCGATCCCGGACAGCGTCTCCTCGTCGCGCTCGCCGCCGCGGACCGCCCGGACCAGCTGGCGCAGCGCGCCGACCATGCTCGCGCCCTTGCCCTTGGTGAAGAACTGGGAGACGAGCGAGGCGTCGCGGCCGAGCATCCCGGCGACCTGGCGCTTGGTGTAGCCGTGGTCGATGAGCTGCTGGGTCAGCCGCGCGGCCTCGTTGGGCTGGTTCGGGTCGGCCGGGCTCACCGGGTCTCCTCCGCGGCGAGTTCGGCGCGGCCCAGGCCGCGCAGCTTCAGGTACTGCTCCTGGCTGGTGGGGTGCTCGACGGGGCCGGTGAGGTGGCCCTTGAGGAGGTAGTCGCCGGGCTCGCCGCGGTAGGGCCAGGGCTGGCGCTCGGTCAGGGCGATGCCGTCGGTGCCGAAGTAGACGACGGTGCCGGGCTTCGCGTGCAGGGCGCCGGCGTGGCCGATGACCTCCATGCCCTGGCGGTACCTCATGTCCAGCAGCGCCGCCCGCGCCCCCGACCACACGTAGGCGGCCCACTCGGGGTGGGCGTACGGGTCGCGGGAGAAGCCGGCCTGCCGCTGCCAGGTCACCACCTGGTCGTCCCGGCCGAGGATCTCGATCCCGGCGGGCAGGGTCTCGCCGACCGGGGTGGTGCCGGAGACCAGGCGCGGGCGCTGGGCGAAGCCGCCGAGGCCGAACAGCAGCACCGCGCGGACGGCGCGGGAGGCGAGGTAGGCGGCGGTGCGCTGGCGGTCGTCGCCGTGCATGCGGGAGAGGTTGGTCAGGTCCGCCCACGCCGACTTGAGGCGCTTGCCCCACTCGTCGAGCGGCTTGCCGTCCTCCCAGAGCAGGCCGCCGAGGACCTCGATCCGCCACGGTGCGAGGTGGTTGGCCAGGGCGAGGTGGACCTCGGCGCCGCCCGCCCAGGTGGTGAAGGTCTCGCCGGGCGCCGAGGGGTAGGTCCAGGCGCGGTCGCCGGTGACCGGGGCGGGCAGCAGGCCGACGTGGTTCCAGCCCTGCGGGACGGTCACCTTGACGTTCCAATGCGAGCAGGACATCAGGGCCTTGGTCTGCTCGGCCTCCGTCATCACGGCGAACGCGGCGGCGGTGATCCGGCGCGGGGTGCCGACCGGGGACTTCCACAGGTGCTTGGCGTAGGCGAAGGTGCGGTCGTACTCCACCAGGGCGGGCAGCTGCTGCGGGACGCGCGGGGGCAGGACCAGCTCGGTGCGGCCCTGGCCGCCGGTGGCGTGCAGCAGGCCGCGCAGCTCCTCGGACAGGACCGGGTAGCCGCCGGCCCACTTGCCGGTGGTCGGGACGGTGCGCGACCACAGGTCCCGGCCGGTCTGCGACGGCGAGCCCATGAGGACCGCGTCGTCCCAGTGTCGGCGCAGCGCCTGCCACAGCAGGGTGAACGCCTGACGGCAGGTGACGACGTCGGCGCCGTCCGGGTCGAACCACTCCCCCATGGAGCGGATCTCGGTGGTGCCGCTGTCCGGGGCCGCGGTGGGGGCGTAGCGGCCGACGGGCTGGCGCTGGTGGACGAAGTGGCCGGCGAGCTTGTCCCGGCCGGAGCCGACGGCGGTGGTCCACCGCTCGGACGGCGTGTTCAGCCAGGCGGCGACGGCGTCCTTGAGGGTGGAATAGCGCTCGGCGCCGTCGTGCCAGGGGGCGCCGGCGGTGATGTAGACGCGCTCCGTGCCCGGCGCGGTCGCCAGGACGGCGTCCAGGATCTCCCCGGGGGTGCGGGCGCCGAGGTCGAGGCGCACGGTCTGGTCGCGGACCGCGAGCATCCCGGCGGCCGCGTCCAGGAACACCGTGGAGCGGGCCTGCTGCGTGAAGTTCGGGCGCTTGGAGAGCAGGCCGGTCGTCACGGCCTCGAACCGCGCGCCTGCCGGGCCTTCGGGGAGGGTGGGCAGCTCGCGCGGGCCGGCCTCGACCGCCGGACGTACCGAGGCCGCTGGGACGACCGGCGCGGCGACGGCCGGGGTCGGCTGCTCGACCGGGGCCGGCTGCTCGAGTACGGCGACGGGGCGGGTCAGCGCCGGGGCGACGGCGGCGGGTGGCTCGGCAACCGGCGCCGGTTCTGCCGCTTCCTCCGCTTCCGCCACTTCCGCGACGGGCGCCGGGGCGGGCGCGGCGGCGCGGACGGCGGCCGGGGTCGGGTCCAGCAGCGGGGCGATCCGCACGACGTCGCCGACCGACAGGCCCGCGGCCTTCGCGATGGCGTCGGCCTTCGCGCCCTCGTATCCCGCCAGCCCGGCCACCCGTCGCGAACGCTGGGCGGCGAGCCTGTCCAGCTCCTTCCGCGCGGCCGCGACCTGCTTCTCGGCGGCCGTGATCCCGGCGCGCAGCTCGCGCAGACCGGCGAGTTCGGCGGTGTACGTCTTGCGGTCCATCAGGCGCCGCCTTCCGCGGTGACGGTCGCGGTGGCGAGCTCCGCCGTCTCCCGGTCGATGCGGGCCAGGGCGGCCTTGAAGACGGGGACCAGGTCCTCGTTCATGACGTAGCCCGTCGTGCGCTGGTAGGAGGGGTTCTCGGGGTCGTACTGGGCCTCGACGGGCTGCGGCATCCCGATGGGCCAACGCTTCTTGGCGGCACCCCGGTTGACGGCCTTGGTGATCGCACCGGACCGACCGCGCAGGGACTCCGACCCGTCGGGGCCGCGCAGGTGGCCGGAGGCGACCCAGCCCTCGCCTTCGGCGGCGAGGCGGATGATCTGCACGGCGGTGGCCGGCAGGTCCCGCAGGAGTTGCGCGGCCCTGGTGACGGTCCACTGCGCGTCCTGGAGCACCGGCGCCGCCCCGTGCCTGCCCAGCAGCGCGAAGAGCTCACGCGCCAGGTCCTCGGACACGTCCTCCAGGACGAGTCTCATGTGAACCCCCTCATAGTCCCATGGTGTCGGCTAACTCCACATAGGGTAGCGCTGGGGCGCTTCCCGGCAGCGCGCGACCGGGCAGGTGGCCGCCGGTGAACCGGGCCGGCGCGGCGAGGGCAGGGGCGAGCGGCGCCGCGGCCGACTCGGCTGCGGCGCCGCCTCCGTGGGCGTGGTTGCCGTGCTACTCCGCCGGCTCGCGCCAGGCGGCGACGAGATCGTGGAAGCGCGGGAAGCGGGGGCCCGGGACGGTCTCGCCGCTGACCGTCTCGCCGTTGAGCCAGCAGATGTCGAAGACGTCGGTCTCGGTGTCGAGCAGGCAGCACACACCACCGGTGGCGGCGGTGAGGTCGGTGAACACCTTCCTGACGCTCGCGGACCGCGCGAACATCCGGCTCATGCCGGAGGTGGCCGCGGTGAACTGCAGCGACGCGAAGTCCGGGTGCCACGCGGGCGAGAACCTGACGGACAGGTAGACATACCCGACCGACACCCGTCCCCGCTCGTCGACCCGGTCGAAATCGTCGAGGAAGAACTCGCGCACCGCGTCGTCGACACCGATGGCGATCGAGGTGTCCAGTTCGAGCGTGCCGCCTGCCGAGCAGTCGACGGGTTCGCTCCTGAACTTCGAGGTGAACGGCACGGTCAGCTGCTCGCCGCCAGGCAGGGTCACCGGAAGCGGTGGTGTGTCGCGGGCTTGGGGTGCGAGCTCGGCCAGCCGGTTCAGTGCCCTTGCGACGTTCCGAGGAGGCGTGAAGATCTCGTAGCTGTAGTCCAGCCCCATGACGCCCCGTCTCCCCTGTCCTGAACCGGCATCCTTTCACGGCACGGACCGGTCGCCCAGGCGATTCCTGGGGCGGCCGGCTTCGTGGCCAACCGACACGATGCGCCGACCAGTGGATTGTCCGTTCCGGTTACAGCCTGGTTCCCGCTCCGTCGTAGATCGTTTCCCAGCCGGATGGTCCATGGTGTTCCTGTGCGTGGTGTTCGAGGACTGATGGCCCGCACCTCAACAAGGGGGGCGGGCCATCATGCGGACCGGAGCGCTCACATCCTTGCGAGCCACCTGGCGGCGCACCCGGCGTCCACGGCCGGTTCTCAGGGACGCCTGGAATCCTGGCACTTGAGCACGGCGGGCGGGGTGGCGCCGTCGTCGAGGCAGATCCTGACGGTGGAGGCACCGCCGGCAACATCCGCGGGGATTGCGGCGTTGTAGTTCTCGCTTGCGCCGCAGACGACGCCGGTGTGAATGCTGCCCAGTTCGCTGCCGGAGGCGGAGTAGCTCGTCGCCGTGGTGTCCCGACAGCCGGACGAGTCCTCGGACTTGCCTTGCCCGCTCAGGCCGACCGAGCGGTTGTACCAGGTCAGGGTGCCCTTCGTGGAGGTGTTTCCGTAGATGATGTCGAAGTCGGTGGTCGGGAAGGCGGCAGGAGGCGCGGCGGCGGGCGACGACCGGCGGGCCTCGTCCGCCCCGCCGGTCGTCGCCGTCGGGGCGAGCAGGCGGTGGACCAGCAGCCCGCCCGCGACCACCCCGGCCAGGGCCGCCGTCGCCCCCACCACCCAGGCGACCCGGTGCCGGCTCCGGCCCGCCGCCGGGGCCGCCGACGGCTCCCCGGCCCCGGCGGCCACCACCGCCTCACCCACGGCCTCTCCTGCCGCCACCGGGGCCGCCACTTTGGCGGATGCCGCCCCCGCCCGCAGTTCCTCGTCCACCCGCGCGCGCAGGGCGAGCGCCTGGTCGAGGTCCCCCTCCGCCAGCCGGTAACAGGACCAGAGCGCGCGGACTGCCGCCTCCGGCGCCGGGTGCCGGCCGTCCGGGCTCTCGTAGCGGGAGACGGTGGTCTGGGCGATGTTGAGCCGTCGGGCCACCGTCTTCTGCGGCAGTTCCCCCGCGCGGGCCCGCCACTCGCGCAGCGTCCGCGCCAGCTCCACCCGCGCCGACGCCCCGTCCCCGACGCCCTCTGCCTCCGGCCCGGTGGCTCCCCTGTCCGGCATCCGTCCGCTCCCCTCTCCTTCGGCCCGTGCATATCCGCAGCTCGGAGCGCACGCATACCCGACTGCATACGAATGAGTAACCATCTGATCGCGCAGCGTAGGAGTCGGCGGCCCGGCCGTGCAACGCTGACGACCAGCCGGTGAAACCCCCGGCGAATCCCACCCCCCTCCCGTACCCGGGCATTCGTATGCCGCCCCGGGGCACGGGATGCACTCGAAGGAGTCACCGATGTACCCGACCCGTCACCTCACGCTCCCCACCCTCAAGCAGCGCACGGGCCGCGCCGTCGCCCTCGCCGTGCTGACGGCGGCCGCGCTCACCGGGACCGGCGCGGCGGACGCGCTCGCCCTCCCGGCGACCCCGCCCGCCGCCGGCTCCACCGCCACCGCTGACAGCAGTGCCACCGTCACCGGCGGGACCACTGCCGACGCCGACGCCCTGCGCGAGGGTGCCGCGGCGCCGGCGGCAGCCACCCTGCGGGACCGGATCGCGGCGGCGGCGCGCGGTCAGATCGGGGTCGTCGAGAGCAGCTCGGCCTGCCAGAAGTACCTCACCGGGAAGGGCCAGACCTGCCGCAACACCTCCTGGTGCGCGGCGTTCGCCGAGTGGACCTGGCGGCACGCCGGGGTGAAGAGCGTCCCGACCACCCTGCTCGGGCGCGGGGTCGGCAAGTGGGGGCAGGAGCACCACCTGTTCCACACCGGCTCGCCGAAGCCCGGTGACCTCGTCGTCTACGGCCCGCCGGCCTACGAGCAGGGCGGCCACGTGGGCGTGGTGGTCTCGGTGAACCGTGACGGCACCCTGGACACCGTCGAGGGCAACGTCAGCAACAAGGTGGCCCACCGCCACATCGACCCGCGCACCGCCAAGGGCGGCGTCAAGAAGTGGAAGATCTCCGGCTACGTGACCCCGCCCGGCGCCTGATCCCCACCTCCGCGTCCCGGCCCGGGGCCGCATCCTCCGTGGGGTGGAGGGGCGGCCCCGGGCCGGGGGGTTCGCGGGCGGTGCGGCTGGGGGCGGGGCCCCGGGCCCGGTCACGGTGTACGTCCTGGCGACCAAGCCGTAGCGTTCCGGGGGCAGTTGTCGATCCCTGCTCTCCGGTTCGACGCGGGGCAGCGCACCTTGGCGGACGTCCGGGGGGCGTGCCCGGTGCTGGAACTCCCGGTCGCGCGGGCCGTCTTGGGCACGGTCGGCATATCGGGGCGAGGTGGTGGACAGCTTTACTCCCGTACCACCCTCATGTGCCTGCCCGGCCGTCACTCTGCTGTCGGGCGGGTCCCCCACCCTGATGATGCGGAGACCACATGGCTCGACGACGTTCCTTGCCCCGGCTCGGCCTGGCCGTCCCGGTCGCGCTGGCGCTGACCGCCTCGCTCGGCTTCCTTCCCGCCTCGGCCTCGGCGGCGCCCCGAATACCGTCCGCCGCGCAGGCCGAGGACGCGCACACCCTGTCGTACGTCGTCAACACCAGGACCGACCACCGCACGATCGCCGAGGTGCAGCGGGCCATCACCGCGGCCGGCGGCACCGTCGTCGTCACGTACGACGGGATCGGCGTCATCGTCGCCCACTCGGCGGACCCCGGCTTCGGCGGGCGGCTGCGCGCGGTGCGCGGTGTGGAGTCGGCGGGTGCCACGCGGACCGCGCCGCTGAGCGCGGCGGGGACCACCGAGGCGGGTGCCGTGCGGCGCCTGTCCGAGGCCGAGGTGGCGACGATCGCGAAGACGTCCGGCAGCGGCACCGAACCCCTCGAAGCCGAGCAGTGGGCCCTGCGGGCGATCGGCGCGGACAAGGCCGCGGAGATCAACCCGGGCAGCAGGGACGTCACGGTCGCCGTCATCGACACCGGCGTCGACGACACCCACCCGGACCTTGCCCCGAACTTCTCCCCCTCGCAGTCCGCGAACTGCGCCAGCGGCAAGGCCGACACCACGTACGGCTCCTGGCGGCCGGTGGACGCGAACTACTTCCACGGCACGCACGTGGCGGGCACGATCGCCGCCGCCCGCAACGGCGTCGGCGTCGCGGGCGTGGCACCCGGAGTGAAGGTCTCCGGCATCACCGTCTCCCAGCCCACCCCGCGCCAGCTGATCTACGCCGAGAGCGTCGTCTGCGCCTTCGTGTTCGCCGCCGACCACGGTGTGCAGATCACCAACAACAGCTACTACGTGGACCCGTGGCAGTACAACTGCCTGGACGACCCCGACCAGAAGGCCATCGTCGACGCGGTCAACCGCGCCCAGCTCTACGCGCAGCGCAAGGGCACCCTCAACGTCGCCGGGGCCGGCAACGCCAACCACGACCTGGCCTCCGACGGCTTCACCGACGGCGGCAGCCCCAACGACTCCACCCCGGCGAGCCGGACGGTCGACCCGCACAGGTGCTGGGACCTGCCCGCGCAACTGCCGGGCGTCGTCACGGTCAGCGCGACCGGCGCCAAGGGCGCGAAGGCGTACTACTCCAACTACGGACTCGGCGTGATCGACGTCGCCGCGCCGGGCGGCGACCAGTACCAGGCCTCGGACACACCGTCCAAGGAAGGCGGCATCCTGTCGACGCTGCCCGACAACCAGTACGGCTACGAGCAGGGCACCTCCATGGCCACTCCCCACGCCTCCGGTGTGGCCGCGCTACTGAAGTCCGCCCACCCGGAGGCGACCCCGGCCCAGTTGCAGGCACTGCTCAAGGCCCAGGCGGACAACCCGGGCTGCCCGGCCGGTCCGAACGGCGACGGCGCCGCGGACCCCGTCTGCGCGGGCGGCAAGCGCGTCAACGGCTTCTACGGCTTCGGCATCGTCAACGCGCTGCGCGCGGTCGAGTAGCGGTCGAGCAGCCGGCACCGCGCCCGTCCCGTGCCCGAACGCGCTGACGCCCCCGGCTGTCCAGGCCGGGGGCGTCGGCGTTCGCGGCACGCCGGGTGCGCGCCACGCCCCACAGGTCGGGCGGTAGGCCCCGGGACCTTTCGGGCGGGTGCGGGCATTGAACGTCAACTACGCTGCTGTCACCATCAGTTGGCCGATGCAGGACCGGTCCGCCGAGCGGGCGCGGATACGGGGAGGGAGGCGGCGAGGGTGCGGACGGCAACACGGATCGCGGCGGCGGTACTGGCGGTGGCGCTCCTCGCCGGAGCGGCGGCGCTGACGTGGACGCTGGCCGCGGAGCGGATGAGCGCGGCCCTGGGGTTGGGCCCGTCGGACGGCGTCGTCGTGGTGGAGGACTGCTACGAGGTGTCCGACAGCGAGGGCTACAACGACGGCACCAACTGCAAGGGCCGCTTCACCCCCGCCGGCGGCGGCGCGGACCAGGCCCGGCCCATCGTGGTACAGGACACGAGCGGAAAACACCGGGCCGGCACCCTGCTGCCGGTACGGCTGGCCAAGGGTGTGGCCCACGAACCGTCGGCGTCACCCGCCATCAAGTACGGCATCGCCGCCGCCATGATCCTCGTCCTGGGCACCGTGTCGGCCGGCTGGCTGCTGACGACCGCCTGGCGCGGCCACGCCCCGGAGGGCAGCATCCTGCTCACCAGCGCCGGCGTCGGGTTGATGGCCGTCATGCTCCTGGGCATCGCCGCCGGCCTGCTCGCCGGAATCGTCGCCCTGTTCCTCTGAGCCGGATCGGCAGCCCGTCATGCGGCAACCGCTCGCTGCCGCGACTCGGGCGGGCACTTCATCGGTGCGGCCACGACCGAGGCCCCCTTCATCCGACGGTCCCGCTCCGACAGCGATCGAGACGTCAGTCGCCATCGACACCGGCACGCCGGCGCAACGGGGGGACGACGAGCGAGAGAGCACCGATGGCAAGCAGGACCAGAGCTTGTATCGACGCGGTAACTGATCTGGCGTCGTGCAGTGGCCAGGCCCAGATGCCGGGCCTGTTGTGCACCAGACCGAAGGAGGCGCACAGGAAGGGGAACAGCGCAGTGGCCGCCGTGGCGACTCGCCCTCCCGCGAGCCAGCGGATGATGAGGGCGAGGCCGAGGTAGCCGGCGAAGTCGCGGGCCAGGGCGGTGGCGGCGCTGCCCGCGCCCGCCGTGGATGCCACGACGGCGGCCAGCGCGCAGACCACGACACATGCGGCCATGAAGGCCGCGTCCCATCCGCCCACGGCGCGGACCGCGACGCGCTCCGCGACAGCGTCGGCACGGGCCTGGCCCTCCAGGATCAGGCAGACGGGAACCAGCGGAAGGAGCGAGGACATGGGCAGGTCGAACGTCAGCCCGCCGATCACCACCGGGATGGGGACCATCACGGAGTCGGCGCCGCTGCCCAGCAGGATGCAGGAGAGCAGGCCGACGGCGACGGCGGGAACGTACCTGATGCGCAGCCACCAGATCATCGGACCGCCTGGAAGGAGGGCGCGCCCGGCTGGTGGTACTGCGCGGGGTCCAGGACCGGCTTGACGTCGCAGCGACCCAATGTGTCCGCGTTCTTCCGGAACCACGCGAGCTGTTCACCCTGCGGGAGTGTCATGACCTGACGGGCGATCTGCACCTCCTGTGGCCGGTAGCTGCCTTCGACCGTCCTGGGGGTGACTCCGGCCGTGAGCTTCAGCCAGGACGACAGTGGGGCGACCGCCTCCACGCCGGGCCAGCGGGCGAACGACTCCTTGGCGCAGTCGGGAGCCCCGTTGGGGATGTACCCCAGCGCGACGAGTGATTGCACCTCGTCCTTGCCGGGCCGGGCGGATAACGGTGCCACCGTCAAGGGCCGTGCCAGACCAACGGCTTGGAGACGCTGGTGGGCCTCGACCGCCCAGTCGGTGATGCTGGTGGCGTCGGCCCGCTGCTCGGGCCACAGGCACACCCGTGGCGCCGCCGTGGTGCAGGTCTGCTCGCTTTCCGGACGTGCTTGCGCCGCACGGTATCCGAGAGGTGCCGCGATCCCCGCCCCTGCCGTCGCCGTGGCCGCCAGTGCCAGGACGGCGGTCAGCCGGTAGTTCCCGCGCAGCCTCGTCCAGATCCAGGCGGCGACCACCATCCCGACAGCCACGACGGTCGGCGCGAGGACCGCCCGGGTGGCCGGCAGTTGGTCCAGCGCGCAGCACTCGGTGAGGTTCCGACCGTTGAGCTGACGGACCCAGAAGGCGTCGAGGGTCGACGGGTAGGCCATCCAGAGGAAGCTGGCGACGAGGGTCAGGGGCACGGCGAGCAGCCGCGGCAGGACATGTCCGAGCACGTAGCCGACCACGGCGTGCGCGAGGACGACCAGCAGTTCCAGGAGGATGACGACGGGGGTGGACCAGCCCGGAACCCCACCGGCCTGCGGAACGAACAAGGCCAGGGCGGCCAGGACGGAGACCGTGCCGAGGGCCAGGGTCGGGGCCAGAACGGAGAGGGCGATGGCGGTGGCGGAACGGGCGGGTGCCGTACCGAGGACCGCGGACCGGCGCACCTTGAGGCCTTCCCAGGCCCCGCAGGCCGCGACGGCGGGTGCGGTGAAGCTGAGCAGGAAGCTGCTCTGGGCGGTGACGGAAGGCCAGTAGCCGTCGGTGATCCAGCCGGTCATTCTGCCGCTGTACATCGTGATCCACACGAGCAGGACGGGCATGGCCCGCACGGCTGACGAGATCCGGAAGATGGTGCGCCAGGGCACGGTCAGACCTCCCCGGTGACGATGCCGGCATAGGCGGTCTCGGCACGGCGTTCCGCGGGGACACCGTGCGGCGCGAGCGTCAGGAAGGACTCGATGGGCCCTTGATGACGCACCTTTCCCTGGTCGAGGACGACGACCGAGTCGTAGGTCTCGGCCAGGTCCTCGGTCTGATGAGTGGAGACGACGAAACTCGTGAGGTGGCGCAGCTCGCCGATCAGTTCCCGGAAGACTCCGCGCTGGACCGGGTCGAGTCCCGCCGTGGGCTCGTCCAGGAGCACGACCTGGGCGTCGTGTACCAGGGTCTGGGCGATCCCCAACCGTCGTAACTGTCCACCGGAGAGTTCCCCGCTGCGCCGGTCCGCGAGCGAGGTGAGCCCGACCTTCTCGATGGCCTGCCGGGACCGCTCCCAGGCCTCGCTCCGCGACATGCCCTTGAGCCAGCCCGCGTAGGCCGCCTGTTCCCGCACTCGCAGGCCGGGCACCGGCCGCACGTGCTGAGGGAGCCAGCCGACCTTCCGACGGTAGGCCTTGAGGTCCTTGGAACTGCTCGTGTCCAACCCGTCAAGGGTGATGCGACCGGCCTCGGGCCTGAGAGCGGAGGCGATCAGGCCCAACAGGGTCGACTTGCCGGCGCCGTTCGGGCCGAGCAGCACGCTGCACCCTTCTCCCAGGCGGAGGCTGAAGGAGTCCAGGACCCGGGAGCCCTTGCGGTAGCCGAAGGAGCAGTCAGTTACTTGAACAGGCATGATCACCGATCCGCTTTGCATTCTGAGCTGGTGAGAGATGTGGTGCCGCGTCACCCGGACGCTTTCCCACAGACACGTGCAGCATCGGCTATCCCACTGCACGCCGGTCCGGGCGGTTGACACAGCCGGGGCATCCATGCGGGCGCCGGCACGTGTCGGAGCGTTCCTCCCCGGAGATGGCGACGGAAGCATGCTCACATCCGTTGATCTGCACCGTCTTCCTTCTGGAGGGCTGTGCCGCGAGGCCTGCTACGAAAGTTCGGATCCGATGATGCCGTACAGATCGGCGCGGGGCCCGGCTTCGGCCGGTGGTGCGGAACCGGGCCCCGGGCGCGGGCGTCCGTCCTTCTCGACGGCGGCCGGTGATCATGGCTGCCGGCCGCCGCCCTGGAAGGAGCACCGTGACGGACCGTACGTCGAAGAGCGCGTCGCCCGCCGGCCGGAGCCGTTGGCGGCTCGCCGCGCTGGTCGGGTGCGGGGTGCTGCTGCTGGGCCCGGCCGGGCTCGCGGTGGTGCGGCTGCTCGGGTGGGACGACGGCACGGTGCTGGCCCTGCCGATGGCCGGGCTGCCGTACGCGGCGCTGCTCAGCGTGCTACTGCTGGCGGTGGTGGCGGTGCTGCGCGCACGGTGGCTGACCGGGGTCGCGGCCGCGCTGGTGGTGCTGCAACTGTGGTGGCTGGTACCCCGGTTCGTCCCGGACGGGGCCCACGCGCCCGCCGACGCGCCCCGGCTGCGGGTGGCGACCAGCAACAACTTCATGGGGCAGGTCTCGCCGAAGTCCCTGGTCGACCTGGTGCGCGAGCAGCGGATCGACGTGCTCGCGGTCGAGGAGCAGAGCGACTCCGCCGCCGACGCCCTGGACGCGGCCGGCATCCGCACCCTGCTGCCCCACCGGGAGCGGCCGGCCGGCACCGACACCGCGCTCTACACCCGGCTGCCCGTCGGCTCCACCGCCGACCCGGCCTGGCCGACCACCAACCTGACCGTCGACGTCGGCGGCCGCCCGGTGCAGCTCGTCGCCGTCCACACCTACTACCCGCTCGGCGACGCCCGCCGCTGGGCCGAGGACCTGCACGGCCTGCGCGCCGCCGCGCCCGGACGCAACCACAACGCGGTCCTGCTGGGCGACTTCAACGCCACCCTCGACCACAAGCCGATGCGCGACCTGATCGGCACCGGCCTGACCGACACCCACGAGGAGCTCGGCGCGGGCCTCTTCCCCACCTGGCCCCAGGACCACCCCGACTACCGCGTCCCGGCCGTGATCCAGATCGACCACATCCTGCACGGGCCCGCGCTCACCGCCGTCGACGTCTCCGAGCACGCCCTGCCGCGCAGCGACCACCGCGCCGTGGTGGCCGAACTCGCCGTCCTGCGCTGAACGCCGAACCCGGGCAGCCGGCGGTACGGAACGCCCCGCACCACTGCCCCGGGGTCACCGACCAGCCGCCGGAGCGGGAACCACCGCCCCGCGCGCGATGCGGGCGCGGCCGTCGGGCGGCAGGACGACGAGGTACTGCCGGTCGGCGTCCTCCACCCGGGCCAACGTGACGGACCTGCCGACCGCCGCGAGCGCCTCGGCGGCCGGACCGGCCTCCTCCGTCATCAGATCGAGCCGGGTGTGGGACTGGAGGTCCGTTGTCGGGCCGGTGATCCAGATCGCGATCGACGCACCCCGGCGCAGCGCGGCGAGCAGGTCCGTACGCAGTGGCGCGTCGTCGGCGTCCCGCAGGAGCAGGTCGTGCAGGCGTTCCTGTCCGCACGGCCGGGACGGCGCGGCCTCGGCAAGCGCCCGGCACTTGTGGCACGAGCCCGGGTACTGCGGCTCGAAGAGGTTCAGGAAGCGCCTCAGGTACCGGCCGCGGATCCCGCACAGGGTGCGGCCCGTGCCCCCGGCGTGCTGGACACCGGGCACGCCCAAGACCCCGACCGCGGGATAGTCGGCCGGCTCGCACGCGCCGGCGAACGACCAGGTGGGGCCCGAGGCGCCACTGTCGGGAGTGTCGATCATGCGGAGCAGCATGGCACGCCCGGGACCGCCCGTTCCCGCGCGCCCACCGCGAACTCCGGTCGGCCGTCCCGAAGGGCGCGTTCCACCCGGCCGAGCCGGCCCCCTGCGGCCACGGGTGCGTCGAGGACAACAGCTGCGCGGGGACGGCGGCGGCCCGGGTGAACACCGAGACCGGGAACCGGGTGTCGAAGTACTGGTTGCTGCTGGGCTTCCCCGGAATCCGTCCCGCCCGCCAGCGCTGCCCGGCGGTTCGGGACGCTGGAACGGCGACATGTGCCCTGAGCTGCGCGTTCGGCGGCGCCTGGAAAGCCGCGGCGGAACGAGCAGGGCACTGGAACGGGTTTCGGGACCGGGGAATTCACGGAACTGGCGCACGGGCTGACGGACCGTCCCGTCGCCCGCGCACGGCCGGCAGGCCGACCCCGGCCAGCGCCGCGATGCCGAGGGGTCCGGCGGGGGAGCGACTACCTGCTCGACGTCGGCCGGATCCACGCCGCCTTCGTCACCGACACCCGAGACCGCGGCGAGACCCGCGGCCCGCTCGACCTCGTCCCCGCACCGGCGAGGAGCGCAGCGCGGTGCAGCCGGCGGCGCGTGCGTCCGGGTGCGGGGCTGTGGCCGACGAGGTCCCCGTGGGCAACGGTGCCCGAACCGACGGTGGCGAGCCGTCCAGGTTCGCACGGCCCACGGAGCAGGGCGGGAGGGCAGGTGAGAGCGGTTGGGGTGGAGAGCCATGCGGCGCCGGAGGGGTGACCCCTCCAACGGCCACCGCCAAGGCGGTGGCCCAGGAACGGCTTGGCGTGCTCCTGGACGGTGGTGGCCCACCGGCCGCGGCTTGACGGGACGCCACCGGGTCGCCGGGAGCACGGACGGTTCTGATTCCCGAATTCCGATCGCCCTCCATCTTTCCGGTTTCTCCGCAAACGACTGCTGCCTAGACCTCCGGATACACATGGGCTGGGGCTGGACAGGCATCTGCCACTATCGTGTTCCGAGGCGACAGCCCCTGGCGAATCATTCGATCGGAGTTTGCCCCCATGTGGAAGATCGCCCTCCATGTAAACGTCATGACCGTGACGATCGGCATGCTGGCGGCCCTCACCTGCGCGTTAGCCTTTGCGATCGCCTTACGCAAAAATAGGCGACTGATGGTGCGAATCTCCCAGGTATCCACCGTTATCGCATCCGCCGTCATCCTCTACATCACCCTTCGGCCACAGGGCGGCTGGGGGAATATCGGCCACAGCGGTCGGAGCCTCAACCTCACCCCGGCCGCATTCCTTGACGATGCCGCGCAACCTCACAGCCTCGCCTGGGAGGAGCTCATCCTCAATGCGGCGATGATGCTCCCGCTCGGAGTCGTCGCGTTCACCGGGTTCAGTCGCCGCCTCTTCGGCCTCGGCTTCGGCTTCGCCCTCTCCGTCGCCATCGAATCGGTGCAGTGGCTGACCAAGAGCGGCCGCTCTTCCGACATCATGGACGTCGCGGGCAATACGGCCGGATACCTCCTGGGCGTTGCCCTGCTTCTCGCTGCGCACAGGATCCTCTCGCTGGGCACAGCGAACCGCACCCAGCAGAAGGACCGCGATGGAACGACGGTGACCCGGTGACCCCAGTGCCGCGGGAATCGAAATCACCCACTCGCCCGGCCGACGCGGTCGTCTGCGCACTCGCCGTCCCGGCGGGGTTGGCGCTGGGCGTCGTGGCCCTGGTCGCCGACACTGTCCCCGGTCAGCTCGGTTCCATTCTGTCGGTGGCCGCCAGCACTGGCGTCGCCTGGGGAGTGGGAGCCGGGATTCTGGGAGCAGCCTGTCAGAGGCTGCTGACAGCGGCCTGCGCAGGCGCGCTGATCATGGTCCTCGCCGTGCTCACCTACTACGGCGGGAACGCCGTAGTGCACATCAGACCCAGCGCCGGCAGCGGCTATCTGGTGGACAAGACCGGTTTCTGGGCGATGGTGGCGGTCGTCGCCGGTCCCGCCGCCGGCGCGCTTGGATGGCGGATCACCCATGGCACCGCCCTCGCCAAGTCGTTGGCCGCGGGCGTCCTGGGGGGCCTGGTGGTGGTCCAGGGCCTCTACGCCTGGAGTCCGACGCGGTCCTACATGTTCGGTGGTGACGCGACCGCACGAGTCTGGATCTCACTGCTGCTGATCGCCGCGCCGCTCGGGGGCGCCCTGTGGGTGAGTCGCGGCCTGAGGCTGGCTGCCGCCTTCGGCTCCTTGGTCTGCACGTCGGCGATCGGGTTCTTCCTGTGGAGCACCGCGCAGTCGCTCCACCTGCTCCGATCGTGGTGAATTCTGGCCGCCGGGCCAGAATTCACCTGCGACATATCACCCATAAACCCGCGCGGCCAAATCATGACATTCCATTTTCAATTCCGCAACACATCCCATCCGGCAAAAATCGGCATCTCGATACGGATATCATGATTCAAAAACCAGAATGATGGCCACCATTAGCGGGTCAACGCCGAGCCGTTCCAGCCAAGAGTCAATTCAGCATTGCGTGCACGATCACCGATTAATAAGGTCGATTCCGAAGCCCGATCAGGGCCCAGGAATGCCAGGGAGAATCCCATGCGAAGCTTGACAAAGGCAGGAACGATCGCCGCGACGTCCCTGTTGTTACTCGGAGCGGGGGCCCTTCCCGCCGCCGCAGCAGCGGCGCCGTCGACGGGAGAGGCGCCGGCATCCATCCTGGACACCAGCAGGTGCACCAGCCTCAGCAACGGAACCCTCTGTGTCCGGATCAAGGACGCTCGATCGACCGTCGAGGTGACCTACTCGAAGAGCGCCGGAGGCGCTGTCACGGCGCGCTTCGGCTTCAACTACCAGGGCACCGACTACAACGATGCCGGGGCATTCAGCATCAACGCCGGGGAGACCAAGTCCTACGCCTGGCACAACCTCAACGTTCTCTGCAACAGCGTGGTGGGCTTCCTCAGCGTCACGGGCCAGGGACGTTTCCAAACCCCGGCGGTCAGCGACTGCTGACCCACGGTACTTCTACCACTCGGCAGACCTGACGCCGTCCAGCGTGGGGCCGCCGTGACCACTGCCGCTCCCGGTGCATTTCGCACCGGGAGCGGCAGTGCTCCGTCTCCTCGCACGCGGCGACGACGGCCCGGGCGTCCTTGAGCGCGATCGGACTCCGCTCGGTCCGGGTGCAGCCCGACTCTGTCGTGTACGGGCTGGATCGTGGCGGCACTCCGTCTCTTCTGCGCGGCGAGGCCATCCGTCCCGGCGCCGGCGGTCGGCGCCATCTTGGCCTGATGATCGCCCCCGTCGCGCGGCGGTAGCGGGGCGGGGGCTTCGGGTCAGCCCGGCCACCGGGCCGGGACGGTTGGACAGGGCGGGGGCAGGCGGGCTGTCTCCGGCAGTCGGCGGGTGGCTTTTTCGCTTTCCATCGACCTTCGGGCTCTGATAGGACAGCACCCGGCCCGATCGGGCCCATGTGCGCAGGGGGGGAACACGACATGTGGAAGACCAAGCGTCGGCACCGGGGGCGCGTCGCCTCGATGCTGGCTTCGGCGGTGGCGCTCGCCGCCGTGATGACGGCCGCGCCGGCCGGGGCCGCGCCCCGGGCCGTCACGGCTGAGGCGCCGACCGCCGGGCTGAACCTGATGCTGCGCGCCGATCCGGGGAAGGTCGTCCAGACCCGTCGGGCGCCGGACGGGACCTGGGACGCCGCCAGGGAGGTCCCGCAGTTCTACAGCTTCCGGTACTGGACGACCGTCGTCGACTCCGGACGGCTGCGGCTGCTCGGCCTCCGGTACTCCGGTCCGATGAGCACGCAGTTCGTCCAGTCGACGCAGCAGCCCGACGGCAGCTGGCCCGCGCCGACCCCGATGAAGGGCCTGGCGGAACTGCCCCTCTCCAGTCAGTACTTCCAGACCGGCAGGGCCGGCGCGGCGGTGGTGAACGGCCAGGTCCAGCTGGCGGCGATCGACCCCTCGGGCCGGCTCGTCCACACCGTGGAGGGCCCGGACGGGAACTGGCAGCCCTGGGGGGCGATCAGTGCCCCTCCGGGACTCGCCTCGGACCGGTTCTCCAGCCTCGCGACGGCCGAGGTGAACGGTGAACTCCACATCGTGGCCACCGTGTCGAACGACGGAAGCGTGCTCCACACCATCCGGCACGCGAACGGCACCTGGGACGGCTGGGGCAACATCATGGGCGCGGCCGGGACCCCCTCCCCGTGGGGTGCGCCGCACGACGTGGTCGCGGCGGGCATCAACGGACAGCTTCAGGTCGCCGTGGTGAACAACAGCCAGATCGCCGTCTACCACACGATCCGCACCTCCGACGGCAACTGGGGCGGCTGGGGGCCCATCGGCCAGCAGGTCCTCGACCAGCCCTTCTACGTGTGCGGCGCCGACGGCGCCAACGTGGACAACGAGCTGCACCTGGTGTTCGAGACCTGCACCAGCAGCGGCACGCTCTTCCACACCGTCCGCCACGCGAACGGCAGTTGGAACAAGGCCGGGTACGTCCAGGGTGCCGTCGACCTCTCCCCCTGGCGGCCGGTCCCGAACGGATCGGCCGCCGGCGGCTGACCGCGCCGGTGACGGTCGACCGGCCCGGGGCCGTCGCCCGGGCCGGCTGACCGTCACCCACCCGGGCGGCGCCGTCCGGGTGGGGGCGGGGTTATTCGTGGCGCAGGGCGTCCGGGCGCATCAGGCGCAGGAGTTGGGGCAGGCCGAGGGCGGTGGTGAGGAGGACGGCGCCCGTGGCGGTGGCGGTCATGGCGAGCAGGGAGGCCCAGTCGGTGTTCAGGGGGACGCCGGAGGAGTACTGGAGGACCGTTCCGGTCAGGAGGCCGGCGGCGGTGGCCAGGGCCAGGCCGAGGGCCATCGGGAGGAGGGTCTGCCACAGGACGGACAGGGCCAGGACGCGTCGGGGGGTGCCGACGGCGTTCAGGACGCCGAGGACGCGGCGCTGTTCGCGCAGCCGTTCCAGTTGGCCGACCAGCAGGCTGAGGGCGACCAGCAGGAGGGTGATCGCCGATCCGGCGGTCAGCAGGCGTTTGACGGCGAGGTAGGTGGCGTCGGGGGCGGGGTCGAGCGGGAATTCGGTGCGGGCCTGGGGGTCGATCGCCATGACGGCGGTGGTGAGGTGTTCGTTCGGGTCCGGGAGCGCGTCGGCGAGTGAGACCAGGACGGTGGCCGGCTGTCCGCGCAGGGCGTCGACGGGGACAGCGGCGGGGGTGAGCAGGAGCAGGCCCGATCCCATGCGGCCGTTGGGGTCGGCGTCCTGGACGGGGGCGACGGTGGCGGTCGGGGCGGGCAGGGGGAAGGGGGCCGGTTCGCCGGTGCCGCGGTAGTAGGCGGCGTGGACGGTCGTTCCGGGCGGGACGGGGTCGGTGCCGGGGCGGGCGGTCGGGCCCTGGAGGGCGAAGGCGTCGCCGTCCTCGCAGTGGGGCAGGGTGGCGAATCCGCGCAGGACGGCGCAGGAGGCGATGCGGACCGAGGGCAGTTCCCACGACTTGGCCGTGGCGCTCTCCAGGGCGAACTCGGTGTAGGCGGCGGTGGCCTGGATCCCGGGGCTGCGGGCGAGGCGGTCGGCGAGGGCCTCGGCGCTGGGGGCGCCGCCGGGGAAGGTCACCGATTGCCGGTAGGGGCCGGTGGTGGGCTGGGGCCGGGCGTACTGCTCGTACTGGGTGCTGATGCCGAGGAAGAGCGTCTGCAGGGCGATGGCGCCGGCGATGGCGACGACGACGCCGCTGACGGCGGTGGCGGCCGGTCCGGAGCCCGTCTGCAGGCGGCGGGTGGCGAGTTGCCAGGACAGGGGGCCGCCGCCGGCCCGTCGGGTGACGGCTTCGACGAACCAGGGCAGGAGGGTGCAGACGCCGGTGAGGGTGAGCAGCACGCCGAACGCGACGAGGAGCGAGCCGCAGGTGCCCTGGGCCGGGTCGGAGAGGGTGAGGGCGAAGACCGTCAGGGAGAGGCCGGCCAGTGGCAGCATGAGGCGCCATCCGATGCGGCGCCGGCCGGGGTCGGAGCGGCGGACGGTGCCGAGCGGGTCGAGGGCGGCCCGGCGCATGGCGAGCAGGGTGACGCCGACGGCCATGAGCGGGACGACGACGGCGATCGCGGCGGCGATGGCGGGCTGGGGTGCGACGTCCTCGGGGTAGAAGCTGAATCCGGCGAGGCGGACGCGTCCGATGAGCTGCCGGCCGAGGAGGAAGAGCGCCGTTCCCGCGGCCAGGCCCAGCACCGTTCCCACCAGGGACTCCCCCGCGGCGATCCGGGCGGTCATCCGGCGGTCGGCGCCGCCCAGGCGCAGTGCGGCGAGCCGGCGGTCGCGGCGTTCGCCGCCGAAGCGGGCGGCGGCGGCGAGGAAGACGCCGACCGGGGCGAGCATCACGGTCAGGCCGACGGCGTTGAGCAGGACCAGTTTGGGGTCCATGTCTTTGGGCGGTGAGAAGTGGCCGAACGCGGTGATCCGGACGGCGCCGGTGTCGACCGAGAGGTGGTCGCCGCCGAGGACGTAGTCGGCCTGGCCGGGTCCGAGCAGTCCGGCGGGGCCGATGGTGCCGGTCACGGGGTAGGGCAGGCGTTCGCGCAGCAGGTGGTTGGCGGGGTCCTTGAGGAGGTCGGCGAGGGCCGGGGAGACGGCCATCGTGCCGGGGGCCGGGTAGGCGGCGAGGCCGGGCGGGAGTGCGGCGTTCGGGCCTTCGGGTTGGACGACGCGGCCGCGGACGGGGGTGCCGTGGAAGGCGGTGTCGGCGGTGGCGACGAGGACGGTGCGGTCGCCGGGGGTGGGCAGGTCCTCGTCCCGGAAGGTGTCGTTCTGGGTGTAGAGGCGCTGGTCGCGGTGGTGGACGAGGCCGGGGAAGGAGGCGGTGAAGAGCAGGAGGGCCACGCCGAGGCCGACGCCGCAGGCGGTGAGCAGCAGGCGTCCCCAGCCGTCCCGTCCGCTGGTGACGGCGAGTCGGGCGCCGAGGGCGAGTTGGTCCAGGTGCGGTCGGCGGACCCGGGGGTCGGTGGCGCTCACCGGGTGGTGGCCAGGTCGCGGGTGCGGCCGTCGCGGACGACGATCTCGCGGTCGGCGTAGGCGGCGACCCGTACGTCGTGGGTGACGAGGACGACGGCGGCGCCGCTCTCGCGGGCGGCGCGGGTGAGCAGTTTCATGACGCGTTCGCCGTTGAGGGAGTCGAGGGCGCCGGTGGGTTCGTCGGCGAAGACGGCTCGGGGGCCGGTGATCAGGGCGCGGGCGGCGCCGACGCGTTGGCCCTGGCCGCCGGAGATCTCGCCGGGGCGTTTGGCGGCGGTGTCGGCGACTTCCAGGCGTTCCAGCCATTCGGCGGCGCGGGCTTCGGCGGCTTTGCGGCGGGTGCCGTTCAGGCGCAGCGGGAGGGCGACGTTCTCCAGGCAGGAGAGTTCGGGGACGAGTTGGCCGAACTGGAAGAGGAAGCCGAAGTGGGTGCGGCGCAGGGCGCTGAGTTCGCTGTCGGTGCTGGTGGTGAGGGAGCGGCCCTGGTAGGTGATGGTGCCCTGGTCGGGGCGGGTGATGCCGGCGAGGCAGTGCAGGAGGGTGGACTTGCCGGAGCCGGAGGGGCCCATGACGGCGACGAGTTCGCCGGCGGCGACGGTGAGCGAGGCGCCGGCGAGGGCCGGGGTGGGGCCGAAGGACTTGTGCAGGTCCTGGGCGTGGAGGAGGGGTTCGGCGGTGGTCAACGCGGGGTCTCCGTCAGGCGGGCGGTGAGGTCGTCGAGGCGGGCGGCGGTGAGTTCGAGCCAGCGCAGGTCGGCTTCGAGGTGGAACAGGGCGTGGTCGCAGATCAGTTCGTCGGCGAGGTCGCCGGCGAGTTTGCGGCGGGTCAGTTCGCGCATGGTCCGCAGGTGTTCGGCGCGTTGGGTGTCGAGGACGTCGGCGGCGGAGCGGCCGGTGAGGATGGCGAGCACGACCTTCTGGTAGAGGGTGCTCTGCAGGTAGGGCTGCGGGTCCTCGGGGTGGGCGAGCCAGTCGGCGAGGTCGGTGACGCCGGCGTCGGTGATGGCGTAGCGCTTGCGGTCCGGGCCGCCGCCGGCTTCCACGCCCTCGACGACGACGTGGCCGTTCTTCAGCAGGCGGGAGAGGGTGGCGTACACCTGTCCGTAGTGCAGGGCGCGGTCGCGGCCGAAGTGCTCGTCGTAGAGGCGTTTGATGTCGTAGCCGTGGCGGGGCTGGGCTTCCAGGAAGCCGAGGAGCATCTGTCCGAGTGACATGATCAAGGACTATACACACCATGTATACATGGCATGTATAGCGAGGTGCGGGGCTGCCGCCGGTGCGGGCTCCTCCAGCCCGGGGCCGCCGCCGGGCTCGGGGGAACGCCCCGGGGCGTGGAGGTGCCCCGGGGCGTGGCCGTCCGTCCGCGAAGGGTCAGCCGCGGCGGAGCGCGGTGAGCGGGGCGGGGGCGGTGCCGAGCCACCATGCCGGGTCGGCGCTGCCGTCGGTGGTGCGGCCGTCGCGGTGGACGTAGTGGCGCACGTCCCGTCCGGGGTCGGTGAACTCGCCGGCCAGGGCCCGCTCCAGCCACTCCGCCCCGAACCGGAAGACCTCGGCCGCCACTCCCCCGAGCGGGTGGAACTCGTCCTCGTAGACCCGCAGCTCCTTCGGCGCCCGGATGCGCTCGAAGCTCTCCAGGGCCTGGGCGAGGTCGGTGAGCTCGTCGAACTCGCCGATGCCGTGGAGCACCGGGCAGGCGATGTCGGCCACCAGGTCGCCGAGCGGCATGCGGTGGGCGAGGTCGCGGTCGAAGGCCTCCTCGTCGGTGTACCCGGCCATGTACATGTAGTTGTTCTTGAAGGTCGGCTGGGCGCGCTCGAAGATCGTGGCGAAGTCCCCGGTGACGGCCTCGAAGGCGGCGAGCGCGGCCAGGCGGCCGTCGGCGGCGGCGGCCCGGGAGCCCCAGTAGCCGCTCATCGAGATGCCGAACATGCCGATCCGGTCGGCGTCGACCTCCGGGAGCGCGGCCAGGTGGTCGAGGTAGCGGCCGATCGCCCGCTCGTAGTTGCCGAGGTCGACGGTCAGCCCGCCGGCGCGGCTCTCGCCCTGGCCCGGCCCCTCGATGGACAGCGCGACCATCCCGCGCGAGGTGTAGTAGCGCTCGGCCGCCCAGATGTAGTCCTCCTTGATCATGTCCATCCCGGGGCCGAGGATGACGGCCGGCGCGTTGCGGACCGGCCCGGCCGGCAGGTGCAGCAGGGCGAAGATCCGCGAGCCCTCGAAGTCCAGCTCCACCCGCCGCACCCGGCCCTCGCGCAGCGCGCCCAGGCGCTCCACGCAGTGGTTGGCGTGCTCGCGCATGGCCGCCTTGCGCGGGTCGGCGGCGTCGAAGAGCGAGTACTGCGCCCGGCCCCACATCACGGCCGCCCTCAGGTAGAGGTCGGCGGCGGTCTGCGCGAAGCCGCCGCGCTCGTGGTGGGCGGCGCGCTCCTCGGCCTGGCCGGCCACCGTCGCCCACGCCTTGGGCAGCATCGCGCCGCTCCTGACGAGGGCGAAGACCTTGGCGAAGTCGGTGTGGTCGTGGCCCAGCTGCTCCATGGTGCCGACGGCCTCGGGGTGCAGCGCGTCGAAGCCGCCCTGGGCGAGGGCGATGTCCAGGGCCCAGCTCTGGCCGGTGGAACGGACGGTCATGACGGTCTCCTCTACGGGGTCCGACGGGGGGATCCGGTTGCGGGTCCCCCGGCGGGATCCGATTGGCTAAGCACTTAATGAATAAGTACTTAGCTATTAAGTCCCGAGGCTAGGCTGCTGTCAACCCGACGAAGAGGACCGACCAATGGCCGAGCCGCCACCCACCGACGACCGCGCCCGGGCGCTCGACCGCCTGGCCCGCGCCGCCTACCGCCTCAGCGCCGCCGACGCCCGGCTGCGCGGACGCGCCACCCGCACCCCCGGCGCGCTCTCCCTCACCCACGCCCGGGCCCTGCGCACCCTGGCCGAACAGGGCCCCCTCAGCATCGGCGGGCTCGCCGCCGGCACCGAGACCACCGGCGCCGCCACCACCCAGCTGGTCAACGGCCTGGTCGCGGCCGGCTACGTCACCCGCACCCGCCAGCCCGAGGACAAGCGCTCCGTCCTGGTCGCCCTCACCGACACCGGCCGGGCCCTGCACGACCAGCGCCAGCGGGCGCTGGCCGACGCCCTGCACGGCGACCTGGGCGACTACGACGACGCCGCCCTCGACCGGGCCACCGAGGTGCTGCAGCGGCTGTCCGCCGTCTACGACCGGCTGTGACGCCCCGGACCCGCCGGGGCGGGGGCCGCCCCTGACGTCCGGGGGCGCCGGGGCTGGGCCGGATGCCGCTGTGCGGGTGCAGGGGGGCGGCGTTGCGGCGAGGTTGTGGAGGTGGACACCGTCATCGTGCTCGAACCCGATACGCCGACCAACGTGCGGATCCTCGGCCCCGGCCGCGTGCCGGCGGACCCCGAGAACCCGGTACGGATGGCGCACGCCGCCCCCGCGGAGGCCTCGGGCGTCTGCGGGCCGCTCACCCTGTGCGGCCTGCGCACCTCCGAGATGACCCTCGCCCCGCACCGCTCCCCCGGGCCCGGCCGGCCGCGCTGGAACACCTGCGGGGCGTGCCGCGACGCCGAGGGGGGCGCGACGGCCCGCGCCCCCGGTCCGGCGTAACCCGGCCCGGCCCCGGCCCCGGCCCGGGCGGGCCGCCCGGCGGGGTCAGGGGTCAGGGGTCAGGGGGCGGCGAACAGCCCGGGGAAGGACGGGGCCAGCCAGGGGCGGCGGCCCCAGGCGAGCACCTCGCCGCGCAGCAGGGCGCCGGGGGCGCTGCGCCGGCCCAGCGCGATGAGCAGGAACGCCACCGGTTCGACGAGGATCGTGCAGTCCGGGCGGCGGGGCGGGTCCTGGCTCACCGCGGCGGCGCCGTCCGTGAAGGTGACCGCGAACCCGTCCAGGCCCCGGCCGCGCAGCCGGTAGCAGGCGCTGTGGCCGGCCGCGGCGCGGGCGTCCGTCACCCGCGGCATGACCGTGCGCACGAACGGCATCGCCAGCCCGACCCGGCGCCGGTCGATCGGGTGCGGGCGGCCGAGGGCGACGGCGATGTCGTAGAGGTGGCCCAGCATGTGGGTCAGCAGGTAGGCGCCGAGGGTGTCCAGGTCCATCCGGCCGAGCGGGGTCGACACCGGCTCGGTGCCCGCGCGCGGGGCGGCCGCCACGGTGAACTCCCGTGCCCGCCGGGCGATCTCCTCGGCGAGCACGTCCGGGTCCCGTTCGGGCCGCTCGGCCAGCGAGGCCGCGTTCGCCGCGGCCAGCGAGCCCGGGGTGCCGTCCCCGTACGGCCGTTCCTCGCCGGCGGCCAGCGCGGCCATCAGCTCGTTGGCCATCGCCAGGTGGGCGGCCGCCTCGGCGACCGTCCACTCGGCGCCGGGGATCCGGGTGTCGCCGCGGCAGCCGGCGAGCAGGGCGACGGCCTCGTCGCCGACCGCGGTGACCTCTTCGAAGAGCGCGGTGCGCGCGGCACCGGGAGAGTGCGGGGGGAGAGTCATGGAGGTGAAGCGTGGACGAGTGCCGCGCCGCTGTCCAGGTCCCCGCACCGCCCGGGGCACCGGGCCGACTCCCGGACCGGCTCGCGGGTCCGCGCCCGCAGGCAACCCGAACCGCCCCCCGACGCGTCGAGCTGCCGTGAGAGCAAGAACGAACACGCGGCCCGGGCGGCCGCCACGGCAGACGGGGACGGCACGGACACCATGGCGGGGACGACGGCAGGATGACGAACGCGACACCGCCGGACTTCGAGGAGTTCGTCGCCGCCTGCGGGCCCAAGCTCCTGCGCACCGCCTGGCTGCTGACCGGCGACCCGCACCAGGCCGAGGACCTGCTGCAGACGGCGCTCGCCAAGGTCTGGCCCAAATGGACGCGCATCGCCCCCGACCGGCCCGAGGCGTACCTGCGGAAGGTCCTGGTGAACTGCCACGTCTCCTGGTGGCGGCGGCGCTGGACCGGGGAGCTGCCGCACGGCGAACTGCCGGAGCCGCCGCCGGGCCCGGACCCGTACGACGGGGTGGTGCTCGGCCGGGTGGTCGCCGAGGCGGTGCGGTCGCTGCCGCCGCGTCAGCGGGCCGTGGTGGTGCTGCGCTTCTTCGAGGACCTCAGCGTCGAGGAGACCGCCGAGGTGCTGCGCTGCAGCACGGGCACCGTCAAGAGCCAGACGCACCGGGCGCTGGCCGGCCTGCGCGGCCGGCTGCCGGCCCGGGAACTCCTGCTGGACGGGGGACCCCGTGAACGGCGCTGACCTGCTCGACCCGTACGGTCCGGGCGACGGCGGGCCCGACGACGAGGAGGAGCTGCGGATCCTGCTCCACCGGGCCGTCCCCGCCCTCGGTTCGCCGGAGGACCGGATGGAGCGCGTCCTCGCCCGGGTCGAGCGGTCCAGGCGCCGCCGGCGGGCGGCCGGGCTCGCCGCGGGCCTCACCGCCGGACTCACCGCCGCCGTGCTGGCCGCCGCGCCCGCGCTCGCGCCGGCACCGGTGCGGGGGGCCGCGACGGGGCCCGCGGGCTCCGTGTCCGCCCCGGTCCTGTCGCCCCCGGCGGCGGCGCCGGCCCCGTCGGTCTCGCCCGCCCCGACGGTGCCGGGGGAACCGTCCGCCGGGAGCGGGGCGACGGTCTTCTTCCCCCGGCTGCCCGAGATGGTCCTCGACCCGCCGGTGAACTGGCACGCCCTGGCCGCGTCGAGCGCCGACCCCCGGGAGCGGTTCGGCTACCTCGGCACCCAGCCGCTGGGGGCGGCCCCGTCGTGCGCGACGGTCGCGGCCCGCTGCCCGCTCGCCGGGCGGCTGGCCGTGGACGGCGCCGTCCTCGCGTTCCGGCTGGTGGACGGCCAGGGGCTGGCCGAGAAGCTCGGCCCGGACCCGTCCGGGCTGGGCGACACGGCCCTCGACAAGGAGTGCGCGGCGCTCGGCGGCGACCGCGAGCTGACCGGCCTGCGCGCCATCGACCGCGACGGCCCCGCCGCGGTGGTGGAGGTGACGGCCTGCCTGCGGCAGGCCTCCGACCCGACGGTGCGCCAGGCGCGGCAGGCCTTCGACTCCGTCCGCTCCGCCCCGCCGGGCGGCCGCTCGCCGGGCCCCACGGGCCGGGCGGCAACGCCGTAGGCCCCGCCGTCCGGCCCCTCGCCACGCGCGAGGGGCCGGGCGGCATCCCGGGCCGCCGCTGAATTCCGCGGCATTCCGCGGTATTCCCTGCCGTTCGGCGGGGGGACTCCCCCGCCGGACGGACGGGATTATCCAAGGGGTTTTCCGAAAGGGAAAAGGATGCACTCGCTGCGAAAACCGCATTACTCGACGTAATGTCGATCATGGATTCCGCCGCCTCGCGCCGCCCTTGGCCGGGGCCCGGGTCCACGTCAATTCCGGTGTACGGCACGGGATTTCGCCGATCCCCGCGTGACCGGCGGGGGTGCCGGGAAATGCCGGACGCCGGCGGATTCACCTGACCGATCCTCATCGGTTCACCCGGTTGTCGATTTCGCGGAAACTGTTCGTCGCTATACGATCCTTCAGGAATCGGATCCTGATCCCCGGCCGGACCGGCAGACCCGCAGTCGCCGCACCGGCCCGGGCAGAAGCGCGTTCCGCCCGTCCCCCCGCACGAACGCACTCCAGGTGACCATGCATCCCCACACCGCCCACATCGACGGGTTCCACTACGGCTGGATCAACCCGGTCCTGTCCTACCTCATCGCCTGCACCGGCGCGGCGCTCGGACTGCGCTGCACCGTACGGGCCCTGACCCTGCCGCCGGCCCGCCGCCTGGGGTGGCTGCTGCTGTCCGCGGTCGAACTCGGCTGCGGCATCTGGACCATGCACTTCATGGCGATGATGGGCTTCGCCGTCACCGGCTCGTCCGTCGTCTACCGCGTCCCCGAGACCCTCGGCAGCCTCCTGCTGGCCATCGTCGTCGTCGGCGCCGGCGTCCTGTACGTCGGCTACCGCCGCAGGACGCTCGCCTCCCTGCTGATCGGCGGCACCGTCACCGGCTGCGGTGTCGCGGCCATGCACTACCTCGGCATGGCCGCCATGCAGGTCCAGGGCGTGGTCTCCTACGACCCCGTCCTGGTGGCCGTCTCCATCGCCATCGCCGTGGCCGCCGCCACCGCGGCGCTGTGGATGACCCTCAACATCACCGGCTTCGCCGCCTCGCTGGTCGCCTCCCTGATCGCCGGGGTCGCGGTCACCGCCATGCACTACACCGGGATGGCCTCCGTCTCCGTCCGGCTGGACGACCGGCTCCTGCCCGCCGGCCTGCCCGCCTCCCAGTTCGTCGTCCCGCTCGCCGTCGCCATCATGGCCGTCATCGCGATCGGCGGGTTCGTCCTCACCCTCTCCCCGCAGGACCCGGTCGACGTGCCGGCCCGGGAGCCGCTGCGCGTCAAGCTCTTCGACCGCGGCGCCTGACCGGCCCGCCGTGCCGCGCGCACGGCACCGACGCCCCGGGGGCGGCCCGGACAACGGGCCGCCCCCGGGGCGTTTGGCGCGTACGGCTGCGCCGCGGCCCGTCCCCCTCGACGGGCCGCGGCGCAGCGGCTTCACGGGGTGTCAGCGCGTGCGGGTCACACGGCCTGCCACAGCGCCGGGACGTTCGGCGGCTCCCAGCCGACCATGGCGGTGTGGCCCTGGAGGCAGCGGTAGGAGGCGCCGTTGTAGGTCACGACGTCGCCCGCCTGGTAGGTGGTGCCGGCGGTCCAGGTGCCGCCGGGGTTGGGGTTGCCCCCGCCGCCGACGGTGAGGCTGTACTGGGCGATGTGGGTGGTGGCGCCGGCGGTGCCGGTGACGGTGATCTGGTAGGTCCCGGTCGCGGCGCTGGAGGCGGCGGACAGGGTCAGGGTGGAGGAGGAACCGGCCTGCACCGACGAGGGGTTGAAGCTCGCGGTGACGCCCGCCGGGAGGCCGGAGGCGGTGAGGCTCACGGTCTGGGCGGTGCCGGAGGTGACGGCGGTGCTCACCGTGGAGGTGGTGGAGGCGCCGGGCTGGGCGGAGCCGGAGGCCGGGCCGAGGGAGAGCGAGAAGTCGTTGCTGCCGTTGTTGGAGCAGGTGGGGTCGCCGCTCTGGGCGGGGACGCTGACGGCGTCCCAGGCGGCCTTGGCCCGGTTGAAGAAGGTGCAGGTCGGGTCGAGGCTCTTGGCGGCGGTCAGGGTGGCGGTGCGGTAGCGCTTGTAGGTCATGCCGCTGGTCTTGAGCAGCATGCCGCCGTAGAAGACCCGGCCGGCGTCCTTGATGCCGATGCCGGTGACGGAGGAGTTGTTGCAGGTGGGGCTGGTGGGCTTGCCGCCGCCGGGGTTGGAGCCCTCGGCGAGCAGGTAGAACCAGTGGTTGAGCGGGCCGGCCGCCGCGTGCTCCTCGGTCTGCGGGATGGAGGAGGAGTAGCAGTTGGGGTTGTTGCTCACCAGGGAGGGGTTGTACATGTTGCGGATCGGGCCGTTGCCGACCAGGTTGATCATCTCGCCGACGGTGTAGTCCGGGGAGTCGTACGGGGCGGGCTCGTTGGCGTACGACTCGGTCAGCGCGCCCATGATGTCGCCGGTGGCCTCGCCCAGGCCGGACTCGTTGTTGGCGCCGCCGGGGGTGTACTGGTCGATGCCGTGGCCGAACTCGTGGCCGACGACGTCGATGGAGGCGATCCACTTGTTGGCCTGGCTGTGGCCGATGGATATCGTGCTGCCGTCCCAGTAGGCGTTGACGTCGTTGAGGCCGACCTTGACCGGCCAGCTGCCGCCGTTGCCGTTGTGCCCGTTGCGACCGAGCCAGTCGCGGAGCATGTCCCATTCCTTCTGGGCCGCGAACATCGCGTCGCCGCAGCCGGTCTCCTTGCTGGAGGCGCTGCCGGTGCCCCAGGAGTCGCTGGACTTGGAGAAGACCTGGCCGGTGCTGTAGTCGGAGCAGGACAGGCCGGGCCGGTTGGGGTCGCGCAGCGAGTAGGAGCCGCCGGAGTTGGTGGTGCTGATGGTGACGGGCGCGGGGCCGTTCCACTCGCTGTTGATGGTGCCGGCGCGCACGTCGTCGTAGCTGTCGACGACCTCGCCGGTGGTGGCGTCCACGAAGACGTGCAGGCGGCTGGGGGCGCTGCCCTTGTGGCCGGTGAGGACGGTCTCCCAGGCCAGGCGGCCGGTGCCGTCCTTGACGCGCACGACCAGGCGGCGGGACTCGACGGAGTCGACGGCGGCCAGCTTGGTGCGGGCGGTCTTCTCGGCGTGCTCGGCGCTGACCTGCGGGGCGGTCGAGCCGCCGACGGGGCCGGTGGCGGCGGACTGCAGGGCGCGGACCTTGCCCTGGGAGTCGGCGAGGACGACCGCGTCGCCGCCGACCACGGGCAGGCCGTGGTAGCTGCGCTCGTAGGAGACGGAGTAGAGGCCGCCGAGCCAGGGGGTGACGGTCTTGCGCTCGTAGGTCTCGCCCGGGCCCTTGGCCAGCGCGTCCAGTCCGGCCGCGGCGACGGCGTCGGCGGCGTTGACGGCGGCGGCCAGGGCGCTCGGCGGCGCCGGGGAGGGGGTGGGCGCGGCGGTGGCCGGGCCCGTGGCGGCGGCGATCATGCCGGCCAGCACGGTCAGGGTGGTCGCCGTGGTCAGCAACCTGCCTGCGGTGACTCTGCGTTGCATCGAGGCTCCTCGCATGTGGGGGTCCTCGACCGCGGACGGTAGGGGCTGGTGGCGCGCCGCGCAGCCGTATCCGGGGGACGGCCGTGCGGGCCGTCCGCGCTCGGGTGCCCGAACCCTCACACGGCGTCATGCTCGGGTCAATGCCCGGTGCGCGCGGGGCGGTGGGTTGGCGAATTCCGTCAAGCCGGGCGGTCCGGTTCGGCGCCAACCTGGGCTTTTGTCCCAGTGGTTGAGACCACGTCAGGTGACGGGCCATGATCGGACGGCGACCGGTCGGGGCGGGCCGGCGGCGGTGGGCCGGGCCGGTGGGCGGGCCCCCGGGGCCGCCCGGCCATGGGGCCCCGGACGCTCCCCCGGCGGCGCCCCGGGCGGGCCGGCGCCGCGGGGGCGCGGAGGCGGGCCGGTCGGCGCCGGGGCCGCGGGCACGACGGCGGGACCGGGAATCCGGTAGCAGGCTGTGACGGGGCGGAAACCCACAGCGCTTGACAGCCCCTCGCCCGGGGGCGCGTACTGGAACGAGGACAAACAGCAGACAGGGCCCTGTGCTCCGGATATCCGTCGGATACCGCGGCCGGTGCGAAAGCGGCGACAGGGCGTGCTGGGATCTCGATACCCCCTCGCGCCGCCTTCGGCCCGGTGCCCGACGGCGGTTTTCGCGTGCGGGCACCGCGCCGCCGCCGTTCGGACGGTGCGCCCGCGGTGGCGCCGCCGGAGCCCGTGGCCCGTCCGAGGGGCCGCCATGAGACCGACGTCGAGACCGACCGATGTTCGAACGCGGGAGGACGGTACCGGCGATCCGCCCACGGGGCGCCGCCGCACCGTCGCCCTGCCGCGCGTCCTTCACGCGAGCCCTGGCATCCGCCGTCCGACGGGGTGCCGCACGGCGGCTCGTCCACGGAAAGGCGGGCACCATGGTGCTCGATTCGACCACGCTGCACTCGAGCATCGAGGACCCGGTTCTCGACCGGATGAACTTCCTCAACGAGATCACGTCCAGCTACCCGGACGCGGTGTCCTTCGCGCCGGGCCGCCCCTATGACGGATTCTTCGAGGTCGAGGAGGTCCACACCTACCTGCGCCGGTACGCGGCCTACCTGGAGAGCCGGGGCGCGGGGCCGGCCGAAGTGCGCAGCGGCTTCTACCAGTACGGGCCGGCGGCGGGGCAGATCCGGGAGCTGATCGCCTACTCGCTGCGGCAGGACGAGGGGTTCGAGGTCGCGCCCGAGGCGATCGTGGTGACGGTCGGTGCGCAGGAGGCGATGTTCCTGGTGCTGCGCGCGCTGTTCGCGACGCCCGAGGACGTGCTGCTGCTCGTGACCCCCTGTTATGTCGGGATCATGGGGGCCGCGCGGCTGCTGGACATCCCGGTGGTCGCGGTGCCGGAGCGTGACGGGCGGCTGGTGGTGGCGGACCTGGACGCGGCGGTGCGGGCGCAGCGGGCGGCGGGCCGCCGGCCGCGGGCCGTGTACGTGGTGCCGGACCACGCCAATCCGACCGGGTCGACGCTGGACCTTCCGACGCGTACCGGGCTGCTGGAGCTGGCCGGGCGCCAGGGTCTGCTCGTCCTGGAGGACAGTCCCTACCGGTTGAGCGGCCCGGGGCCGCGGTGCCCGATGCTCAAGGCGCTCGACACGTCGAGGAGCGTGATCCAGCTCGGCACCTATTCCAAGACGGTGTTCCCCGGTGCGCGGGTCGGCTACGTGGTGGCCGACCAGGAGGTGCGCGACGGGCGCGGCGGGATCCGGCTGCTGGCGCGGGACCTGGCGAAGGTGAAGAGCATGGTGACGGTGAACACGTCCTCGCTCAGCCAGGCGGCCGCGGCGGGTGCGCTGCTGGGTTCGGACGGGCGGCTGTCGGTGCTGAACGCGAGGGCGGCCGAGCACTACCGGCGCAGCATGGCCGCGACGCTCGCGCAGTTGGAGCGGTGGCTGCCGGAGCGGCGGCGCCGGGAGCTGGGGGTGGGCTGGAACCGGCCCGACGGCGGTTTCTTCCTCACGCTGCGCACCGGTTTCCGGACCGGTACGGCGGCGCTGGAGCGGTCGGCCCGGGAGTTCGGGGTGATCTGGACGCCGATGGAGTTCTTCCATCCGCACGGCGGGGGCGAGCGGGACATCCGGCTGTCGATCAGCTACCTGACGCCCGGGCAGGTGGTCGAGGGCGTCGAGCGGCTGGTGCGGTTCGTGGAGACGCTCAGTGAGGAGACGCGCGGCGGTGGGGCGCGCGGTGGTGGACGCACGGTGGCGACGTGCCCGGTACCCGGAACGGAGAGTGACGCACCATGACCACGGCCCTGGACCGAGCGCCGGCCGCCACGGTCCCGCGCATCGTGAGCGTGGGCACCGCCGTGCCGCCCGAGCACTACTCCCAGGAGGAGCTGCTGGACCTGTTCGGGATCACCGACCGCCGGGTGCGCTCGGTGTTCCTGCTGGGCTCCATCCGGCAGCGTTCGCTGGTGCTGCCGCCGGCGGCGCCGGACGGCACCAGGCTCCGGGAGAGCCAGGGCGACCTGCTGGACAAGCACAAGGCGTGGGCCGTGAGCATGGGGGCGGACGCGCTGCAGCTGTGCCTCAAGCGGATCGGGGCCGACCTGTCGGAGGTGGCGTACCTGTGCTGCGTGACCTCGACCGGCTTCCTGACGCCGGGGCTGAGCGCGCTGCTGATCCGCGAGCTGGGCATGGACTGGCACACCGCGCGGGCCGACATCGTCGGCATGGGCTGCAACGCCGGGCTCAACGCGCTGGCGGTGGTGGGCAACTGGGCGGCGGCGAACCCGGGCCGGCTGGCCGTGATGGTCTGCTCGGAGGCCTGCTCGGCCGCGTACACGATGGACACCACGATGCGCACGGCCGTGGTGAACAGCCTGTTCGGCGACGGCGCCGCGGCGGTGGCGGTGGTGGCGGACCCGGTGAACGACGGGCGCCGCCCGGCGGAGGGGGCCGAGGACGAGGAGGCCGAGGAGGAGGGGCCCGGCCGCCGGCTGGAGGGGCCCCGGATCCTGCGGACCGCGAGCGTGACCATCGTCGACGCGATCGACGCGATGCGCTACGACTGGGACCGCGACCAGGGCCGCTTCAGCTTCTTCCTGGACCCGCAGGTCCCCTACCTGGTCGGCGCGCACGTGGAGGGGGTCGTCGACCGGCTGCTGGCGGGCACCTCGCTGCGCCGCGACGACGTCGCGCACTGGCTGGTGCACTCCGGCGGCAAGAAGGTCATCGACGCGGTCGCCGTCAACCTCGGGCTGACCCGGCACGACCTGCGGCACACCATCACCGTGCTGCGCGACTTCGGCAACGTCTCCAGCGGCTCGTTCCTCTTCTCCTACGACCGGCTCCTGAGGGAGGGCGTGGTCCGCGACGGCGACTACGGCGTGCTGATGACCATGGGGCCGGGTTCGACGATCGAGTCCGCGCTCATCCAGTGGTGAACCGACCCTAGGGAGACCGCAATGCCCGTCAACGCCCTGCCCGAGGGCCCCGTGCTGCACGTGGACGGCCGCCGGGAGATCTCGGCCGAGCTGACCGCCGCCCTCGGCGCCCTGTGCGACGAGGCGGAGAGCGCCGGCGCCGACGCCGCGACCCTGTTCCTGTCCGGCGCCCCCGACGGCGAGGCGGTGGCGAAGGCGGGCGACACCGCCGCCGTCACGAAGTGGGAGCGGGCGGTACGGCGCTTCGAGCGGCTGCGGCTGCCCACCCTGGCGGCGGCGAGCGGGGAGTGCGGCGGCGTCGCGCTGGACCTGCTGCTGGCGGCCGACGTCCGGGTGGCGGCCCCGGACCTGCGGCTGCTGCCGTCCTTCCACGGGCAGGCCGTCTGGCCGGGCATGGCCGGCTACCGGCTGGTCCAGCAGCTCGGGCCGGCCCGCGCCCGGCGCACGGTGCTCTTCGGGGTGCCGATCACCGCCCGCGAGGCCCTGGAGCGGTGCCTGGTGGACCAGGTGAGCCGGGACCCCAGGCGCACCCTGGCGGCCGCCGCCCGGCTGCTGCGCCGCCTGTCCGGCCCCGAACTCGCGATCCGCCGCCAACTGGCCTTCGACGCCCAGTGGATGAGCTTCGAGGACGCGCTCGGCCCGCACCTGGCCGCCTGCGACCGCGCGCTGCGGCGCACCCGGGCCCCGGACGGGGTGACGGCGTGAGCGCGGCCACCGGGCGGGCGCCCGCCGCCGTACGGGAGCGCGCCGCGGACGGGCTCGACCGGGCGGCGCGGCTGCTGCCCCCGTTCCCCGCGCCCGGGCCGCGCACCGGCGAGGAGCGCGAGCGCGCCGAGCGGGAGCTGGACGCCGGCCGCGCGCGGCGCACCGCCTTCCTGGACCGCCACGCCGAGGAGCTCTACGACCGGATCACCGCGGGCCGCACCCTGCGCCCGCGGCTGGACGCCCTGGTGGAGGGCGCCGCCCGCGCCGTACCGAACCTGGTGCCCACCGCGGCGCAGCTGCGGGCGGAGCGGGCCCTGCCGGTGGCCGAGCGCCTCGGCTACGAGATCGACCTGGGCGTCCTGCTGCGCGGCGTGCTGCGCGGCCCGGCCGCCGGCGGCCACCTGATGGACTCCATGCTGCGGCCCACCGGGCGGGCGCTGGAGCTGCTCGGGGAGTTCCGGGCCACCGGGGTGGTGCGGATGGACAGCACCCGGCTGGAGCGGCGCGCGGGGGTGGCCCGGATCACCATGTGCGCCGGGGACCGCCTCAACGCCGAGGACGAGCAGCAGGTCGACGACATGGAGACCGCGGTCGACCTCGCGCTGCTGGACGAGGGGTGCGAGATCGGGCTGATCCGGGGCGGCGAGATGACCCACCCGCGCTACGCGGGGCGCCGGGTGTTCAGCGCCGGGATCAACCTCAAGCGGCTGCACGCGGGCGAGATCACCCTCGTCGGGTTCCTGCTGCGCCGCGAGCTCGGCTACCTCAGGAAGCTGCTGCTCGGGCTGCGCACGGACGACGCGTCCTGGCGCTACCCGTTCACCGACATGCCGTGGGTGGCCGCGGTGGACGGCTTCGCGATCGGCGGCGGCATGCAGCTGCTGCTCGCGGTGGACCACGTGCTCGCGGCCTCCGACGCCTACCTGAGCCTGCCGGCCGCGCAGGAGGGGATCGTCCCGGGCGCGGCGGACTTCCGGCTGCCCGCGGTGACCGGCCCCCGGCTGGCCCGGCAGATCATCCTCGGCGGCCGGCGGGTGCGCGCGAGCGACCCGGAGGCCCGCACGCTCGTCGACCAGGTCGTCGACCCGGCGGACCTCGACCGGGCCGTCGAGCGGGCCCTGGAGCTGCTGCGCGACCCGGCCGTCACCGCCAACCGCCGCATGGTGAACCTCGCCCTGGAACCGGCGGACGGCTTCCGCGCCTACCTGGCGGAGTTCGCCGTCCAGCAGGCGCTGCGCATCCGCGCGGCGGACGTGCTCGGCAAGGCGGGCCGCTTCACGGCCCGGCCCTCCGGGTGAGAGCGCCGCGCCGCTGCCCTCCCCCGCCGCCCCGGCGGGCGGCACCCGAACGAACAAGGAGACCGAGATGACCAGCCCCTTCGACGACCCGGACGCCTCCTACCTCGTGCTGGTCAACCCCCTGGGCCAGTACTCGCTGTGGCCCGGGTTCGCGCAGGTGCCCGCCGGGTGGCGGATCGCCCGCGGCCGGGGCTCCCGCGACGAGTGCCTGGCGTACGTCGACCGCGTCTGGACCGACCAGCGCCCGCCGGCCCCGACGGCCGCGGCGCCGGACGGCAGGGAGGTCGTCGCGCCATGACGAGCGGCCCGGGCCCGCTGATCACCATCCGGGCGACCCCCGGCGACGGGACGCAGCCGGCCCGGGGGCAGGTCAGGCCCGGCACCTCCCGGCGGATCCTGCCCTACCTGCGGCCCTACCGGCGGCAGATCGTCGCGCTGCTGACGCTGACCGTGGTCGACGCCCTCATCACCGTCTCCACGCCGCTGCTGTTCAAGGAGCTCATCGACCGCGGCATCGTGCCGCGCGACCGGGCCGTGGTGGCGGGCGCCGCCGTCGCGGTGGCGGTCCTGGCGCTGCTGCAGGCCCTGGTGGGCTTCCTGGTCAGCCGAAGTTCGGCGCGCATCGGCGAGGGGCTGATCTACGACCTGCGCACCGAGGTCTTCCGGCACGTGCAGCGCCAGCCGCTCGCGTTCTTCACCCGCACCCAGACCGGCTCGCTGGTGAGCCGGCTCAACACCGACGTGATGGAGGCCCAGCAGGCGGTGACGGTGCTGCTGTCCAACGTGCTCTCCAGCCTGCTGGTGCTCTGCCTGGTGGTCGCCACGATCTTCTACCTGTCCTGGCTGATCGGCCTGGTGGTGCTCGTCACGGTGCCGCTGTTCGTGCTGCCGGGCCGGGTCGTGGGGCGGCGGCTGCAGCGCAACCTGCGCACCTCGATGCAGCTGGACGCCGAGCTCGGCTCGCTCATGCAGGAGCGCTTCAACGTGGCCGGCGCGCTGCTGGTCAAGCTCTACGGGCGGCCCGAGCGCGAGGACGGCCGGTTCGCCGGCAACGCGGCCCGGGTGCGGGACGTGCGCGTGGTCACCTCCGTCTACGCGCGGATGCTGCTGGTGACGGTGACGCTGCTGGCCTCGCTGGCCACCGCGGTGGTCTACGGCGTCGGCGGCGAGCTGGTGGTCGCCGGGAGCATCCAGATCGGCACCCTGGTGGCCCTGGCCACCCTGCTGGCCCGGCTCTTCGGCCCGATCAACCAGCTCTCCAACCTGCAGTCGAACTACCTGACCGCCCTGGTCTCCTTCGACCGGCTCTTCGAGGTGCTGGACCTGAAGCCGCTGATCGTGGAGCGGCCCGATGCCGTCGCCCTGCCCGTACCGGGCCCGGGCCGGGCCCCGGAGGTCGAGTTCGAGGACGTCTCCTTCCGCTACCCGGCCGCGAAGGAGGTCTCCCTCGCCTCGCTGGAGACGCTGTCGCTGCCGGCCCCGGAGCGCTCCGGCACCGCCCAGGCGCTGCGCGGGGTGAGCTTCCGCGCCCCGGCGGGCCGGCTGACCGCGCTGGTCGGGCCCTCCGGCGCGGGCAAGACCACCGTCAGCCAGCTGGTGGCCCGGCTGTACGAGCCCACCGGCGGCACCGTGCGGATCGGCGGCGTCGACGTGCGCGACCTGTCCCTGGCCTCGCTGCGCGACACCGTCGGCATGGTCACCCAGGACGCCCACCTGTTCCACGACACCATCCGCGCCAACCTGCTCTACGCCAAGCCGGACGCCACCGAGGCGGAGCTCGTCGAGGCCTGCGAGGCCGCGCAGGTCCGGGACGTGGTCGCGGCGCTGCCCGACGGCCTGGACACCGTCGTCGGCGACCGCGGCTACCGCTTCTCCGGCGGCGAGAAGCAGCGCCTGTCGATCGCCCGGCTGCTGCTCAAGAAGCCGTCCGTGGTCGTGCTCGACGAGGCCACCGCGCACCTGGACTCGGAGTCCGAGGCGGCCCTGCAGAAGGCGCTGTGGACGGCCCTGGCCGGCCGCACCGCCCTGGTGATCGCGCACCGGCTGTCCACGATCCGCGAGGCCGACCAGATCCTGGTGCTCCAGGACGGGCGCGTGGTCGAGCGCGGCCGGCACGCCGCGCTCGTCGACGCCGGCGGCCTGTACGCGGAGCTCTACCGCACCCAGTTCGCCGACCCGCCCGCGCCGCGCCCCGAAGCCGGGCCGGACCCGGCCGACGGCTACGGCGCCCCGCCCCCGCTGCCGCCCGGCGGAGGCCCCCTGCGCCTGCTGCCGCCGCCCCAGGCGGCGGCCGGCCCCGACCGACCCGAACGGCCCGACCAACCCGAACGGAGAGCACGATGAGCCAGCTGACGGTCGAGGACGTGTGGCCGCTTTCCCCGCTGCAGGAGGGACTGCTGTTCCACGCCTCGTACGACCAGGACGCGCCCCGGGACGTGTACGTGGGGCAGCGGGTCCTCAACCTCGACGGCGAACTGCGGCCCGAGGTGCTCCAGGCCTCCTGGCAGGCGCTGCTGGACCGGCACGCGAGCCTGCGGGCCGGCTTCCGCTCCCGCGCGGCCGGCGACACCGTCCAGGTGATCGCCAAGGGCGTGCGGATCCCGTGGACGTACGCCGACCTCGGCGCACTGGACGAGCGGGAGGCCGACGCCCGCGCCGGCGCCCTGGCCGCGACCGACGCCCGGCGCTTCGACCTCGGCCTGCCCCCGCTGCTGCGGGTGCTGCTGCTGCGCGCCGGCCCCGACCGGTACCGGATGGTGGTGACGATGCACCACATCCTGATGGACGGCTGGTCGCTGCCGATCCTGTTCGACGAGCTGTGGCGGATCTACGACAACGGCGGCGACCCCTCGGTCCTCCCCAAGGTGCCGCCGTACCGCGACTACCTCGCCTGGCTGGGCCGCCGGGACACCGACGCCGCGCGCGCGGCCTGGCGCGCGATGCTGGCCGGCACCGGGGAGCCCACCCTGGTCGGCCCGGCCGACCGCAGCGGCCCGCCGGTGATGCTCCGGCACGTGATCGACCGGATCGGCGACGACCTCACCGACCGGCTGCGGGAGACCGCGCGCGACGCCGGGGTCACCCTCAACCGGGTCTTCCAGGTCGCCTGGGCGCTGCTGGTCGGCAAGCTGTCCGGCCGCCTGGACGTGGTCTTCGGCGCGACCGTCTCCGGCCGCCCCGCCGACGTGCCGCAGGCCGACCGGATGGTCGGGCTGTTCATCAACACCGTGCCGGTGCGCGTGCGCCTGGACGCGGCCGTGCCCTTCCGCACCGCCATGGCCGCCCTCCAGGACCAGCAGGCCGCCCTGCTCGACCACCAGCAGCTGAGCCTGCCCGAGATCCAGCGCGCCGGCGGCCCGGGCGCGGTCTTCGACACCCTGATGGTCTTCCAGAACTACCCCCGCGGCCCGATGGCCGCCCCCGCCGCCGACCCGGCCGCGCCCGGCGCGCCGCAGCCCGCCGCTCCCCCGCCCCCGGGCGAGGGCCTGGGCGGCACCGCGCTGCGCAGCGGGGATCAGGCCGGCGGCCCGCTGAGGCGTGGGCCGGGCCCGGAGCCGCCCGCGCCCGCCGACGGGACGTCGAAGCCGCCGCCGATGCCCGCCTGGGTCTCCCGGCGCGGCCCCGCCGGGGTGCGGGTGGCGGCCGGCGGCGGCGAGGAGGCCGCCCACTACCCGCTGACCGTCGTCGTCACGCCGGCCGACGACACCGAGATCCGGCTGGACTACCGGCCCGACCTGTTCGACGAGCGCACCGCCCGCGGCCTCGTCGACCGGATGACGCTGGTGCTGCGCCAGGTCGCGGCCGACCCGGACGTGCCCCTGGGCCGGCTCGACGTGCTGACCGGCGAGGAGCGGCGGGACCTGGACGGCTCCGGGAACCGGACCCGCCGCGAGCTGCCCGAGGCGACCCTCGCCGAGCTCTTCGAACGGCAGGTGCGCCGCACCCCCGCCGCGGTGGCCGTGGTCGCCGGGGACACCGAGCTGACCTACGCCGCGCTGGACCGGCGGGCGAACCGCCTGGCGCACCGGCTGGCCGGGCTCGGCGTGGGCCCCGAGACCCTGGTGGGCGTGGTGGCCGAGCGCTCGCCCGAACTGATCACCGCGCTGCTGGCGGTGGTGAAGGCCGGCGCGGCGTACCTGCCGATGGACGGCCGGCACCCGGCCGGGCGGCTCCGCGCGGTCGCCGCGCAGGCGGGCCCGGCCGTCGTGCTGGTGGACGCGCCCAACACCGGGCGGGGCCTGGCCGACGCCGGACTGTTCGCCCCCGCCGAGGTGCTGCGCCTGGCGGCGGAGCCCGCCGAGGAGACGGACGCGGAGCCGGAGGCCGGGGCCTTCCCGCCGGTGCCGGTCCGGCCGGAGAACCTCATGTACGTCATCTACACCTCCGGGTCCACCGGCCTGCCGAAGGGCGTCGCGGTGACCTACGGCAGCGTCCTCGCCTTCTGCCTCGACGAGTGCTGGTCCAGCGGGGCCCTGGAGCGGGTGCTGGTGCAGGCCAACCACGCCTTCGACGCCTCCACCTACGAGATCTGGACGACGCTGCTGCACGGCGGCCGGCTGGTGCTGGTGCCCCCCGGGGACATCGACACCGTCGAACGCGGCCGGCTGATCGCGGCCCAGCAGGTCACCAACGTGCACGCCACGGCCGGGCACTTCCGGGTGCTCGCCGAGCAGGCCCCGCACATCTTCGGCGGCGTGCGCGAGGTCTCCACCGGCGGCGACGTCGTCTCCGCGAACGCCGTACGGACCCTGCTGCGCTCCCACCCCGGCATGGTGGTGCGCACCACCTACGGCCCCACCGAGACCACCGCCTTCACCACCCAGCTGCCCTTCACCGACCCGGACGCGGTGCCCGACACCGTGCCGCTGGGGCGGCCGATGGACAACACCAGGGTGTTCGTCCTGGACGCCTTCCTGCGGCCCGTACCGGTCGGCATGACCGGCGAGCTCTACCTCGCCGGGGCCGGACTGGCCCGCGGCTACCTCGGCCGTCCCTCACTCACCGCGGAGCGCTTCGTGGCCTGCCCCTTCCCCGCCGAGGACGAACCCGAGGGCGCCCGGATGTACCGCACCGGCGACCTGGCGCAGTGGACCCCGGACGGGCAGCTGCTCTTCCTCGGCCGCGCCGACGAGCAGCTCAAGATCCGCGGCTTCCGCGTCGAGCCGGCCGAGATCGAGGCCGTGCTCGCCGCGCACCCCGGCGTCGCCCAGGCGCTCGTCGTCGCGGTCGAGGACGAGGACGGCCACAAGCGGCTGGCCGGCTACGCCGTGCCGGCCGGCGGCGACGAGTCCGCCCTCGACCCGGAGGCGCTGCGGGAGCACCTCGCCGGGAAGCTGCCCGACTACCTGGTCCCGGCCTCGGTGACCGTCCTCGGGGCACTGCCCGTGACGGCGAACGGCAAGCTCGACCGGGCCGCCCTGCCCCGGCCCGTCTTCGCCGGCCGGGCGGCCGGACGCGAGGCGGCCACCGACGCGGAGGAGCTGCTGTGCCGGCTGTTCGCCGAGGTGCTGAACCTCGAACAGGTCGGCCCGGAGGACGACTTCTTCGTCCTCGGCGGCGACTCGATCACCTCGATGCTGCTGGCCGGGCGGGCCGGCAAGGCCGGCCTGGCGATCTCGCCGCGCCAGGTCTTCGAACTGTGCACGCCCGCGGAGCTCGCACGGGTGGCCGGGCCGGTCGACGGGACGAAGGCACAGCACGCCGAGGACGTCCCCTACGGCCCGGTCCCGCTGACCCCGGTGATGCGCGAGGTCGCGCGGCGGGCGGGCTCGGTGGCCCGCGCGGGCAGCCAGGCGATGCTGCTGACCGCGCCGCCCGGCCTGACCACCGGGCAGCTGGCGGACGCGCTGCAGGCGGTCCTCGACCGGCACGAGGTGCTGCGGGCGCGGCTGGAGGAGGACGAGGAGCAGCTGGTGGTGCCCGAGCCGGGCACGTCCTGGGCGGTCGCCGCGGCGGACCTGGTGACCCGGGTGGACGCGGCCGGCCTCGACGGGGAGCGGCTGGACGCGCTGGTCGACGAGCAGGCCACCGCCGCCGAGGCCGCGCTCGCGCCGCGCGACGGCGTGATGCTGCGCGCCGTGCTCCTGGAGCGCGGCGCCGGGCGCGGCGGCCTGGTGCTGCTGACGGCCCACCACCTGGTGATCGACGGCGTCTCCTGGCGGGTGCTGGTGCCCGACCTGGCCCTGGCCCACGCGGCCCTGGCCGCCGGCGGCGCGGACGCGGCCGGGGCGGCGGTCGCCGCCGAGGCGACGTCGTTCCGCCGCTGGGCGGTCGCCCTGGCGGAGCGGGCCCGGGCGCAGCGGACGGTGGACGAACTGCCGGACTGGCGGCGGGTGGTGGACCGGGTCGAGGACCCGCTCGCCGACCGGCCGCTCGACCCGCGCGTGGACACCGCGGGCGGCGGCCGCTCGCGCGCCGAGCTGACCGTCCCGGCGCGCACCGCGGGGCCGCTGCTGGCGGCCCTGCCCGCCGCCTTCCACGCGGGCGTGGACGACGTGCTGCTGTCCGGTCTGGCCGCGGCGCTCGGCGAGTGGCTGCGCGCCCGGGGCAGGCCGGTGCCGGAGGGCTTCCTGGTCGACCGGGAGGCGCACGGCCGGGTGCCGCTGTCGGAGGACATGGACCTGACGCGCACCCTCGGCTGGTTCACCGCCGTCCACCCGGTGTGGCTGGAGACCGGGCCGATCGACCCGGCCGAGGTCCGGGCGGGCGGGGAGGACGTGGCGCGGCTGATCAAGCGGGTCAAGGAGCAGTTGCGGCAGCGGCCGGGCGACGGTCTGGGGTACGGGCTGCTGAGGTACGCCAACCCGGCCACGCGGTCGGTGCTCGCGCCGTTGGCGGCGCCGCAGATCGGGTTCAACTACCTGGGCCGGTTCGGCGGTTCCGGTGAGGAGGCGGGCTCCGCGGACGCGGACACCGGGGTGGGCTCCGCGGCCGGTGGGCGGCCGTGGACGTCGGCGGGCGAGCACGTGATGCCCGGCGGTGTCGACCCGGCGATGCCGCTGCGGCACGTGCTGGAGATCAACGGCCGGGCGCGGGACCTGCCCGAGGGCCCCGAGCTGTCCTTCGTCCTGGAGTCGCCGGCCGGGCTGCTCGGCGCGGCGGAACTGGCGGACCTCGCCGAGCGCTGGCGGGCGGTGCTGGAGGGCCTGGTGCGGCACGCCGACGAGGGCTCCGGCGGCCACACCCCGTCGGACTTCTCGCTGATCTCGCTGGGCCAGGAGGACATCGACGAGTTCGAGTCCGCCTTCGGCGGCGGGGACGGCGCGAAGGACGGCGAGAAGGACGGCGGCTGAGGCGGCGGGCAGGGGTCGCGGCCCCGGTGGGAGCGGCCCCTGCCCGGGGGTCAGCCGTCGCTGCCGATCGGGCAGGTCGCGTCGGGGGCGTGGCCGAGGGGCCAGGCGAGGCCGACCAGGACGGCGTTCTTGATCTTCGGGTCGAGTTCGACGACGGGCACGGCCTTGTTGTAGGCGTTGCCCTGCGGGTCGAGGCAGATCCAGCCGCTCGCGCCGTTGACCCGGTTGCTGCCGTGCATCCGCCTCCAGCCCTCGGTGACGTCGTCCGTCGAGGGCATCGCCACCTTGTCCGTGGTCTGGTTGCGGATGCCGGCGACGGCGGTGGTGACCGAGTCGTAGGTGACGATCACCCGGCCGTCGCGGAGGTCGGCGGGGCCGATCGCGTCGGGCGCCTTGGTGTCGGGGCTCTTCAGCAGGTCGGCCAGCCTCGCCGTGGCGTCCTTGGAACCGCCGGTGGGCTCGGCGCTGCGCTCCCCGAAGGTGTCGGGGTGGGCGAGGGCCGTGTAGCGGACGGTGATGCCGGCCCCCTTGGTGAGGGAGTCCCACTTGTCGGCGAACTCCTTGTCGACCATCAGGGTGGAGGCGTGCGAGCTGGTGATGACCGTGTAGTGCTTGTCGCACTTCCGGTTGCCCAGGGCGACCAGGAACTGGCGCAGTTGCACGGGGCGGCCGGCGAAGTAGAGGGTCGTGGCGGCGGAGGAGCAGATGTCCGGCACCATCTGGTGGAAGGTGTTGGCGAGGTTGCCCTCCTTGTTGTAGTCGAGCGGCGACTGGAAGGTCTCCGGAGCGTTGGGCGCGCCCTTGGTGAGCGTCTCGAAGGTCGTCCGCAGGGTGGTGAGGAAGTTGTCGCCCGGCCGGGTGTCCTCGATCACCAGGGCCTCCTCGGGCTTGAGGGTCGCCCCGTACGAGGCGAGGGCGGCGGCCTGGTCGGCGGTGCCGGGGGCGATGCGCGCCAGTCCCGGGTAGGAGCGGGCGGTGGCGGTGTTCTTGATGTTGTCGGCGGTCATGGGGCCGGCGACGACCGGGATGTGCTTGTTCTCGGTGAGGTCGCGGACGGCCTTCTCGACCGCCTCGACGCTGAGGTTGATGCCCGCGACGGCCCGGAGGTTCTGCTTGCCGTCGGCCTTGGCCCGGGCCAGCTGGTCGGCGACGGCGAGCCACTCCTTGTACTCGCGGCCGGGGTTGGCCAGCACCAGCCGGATCAGGGGCTGGGTCTTCTCCTTGTTCGCGTCGTCGTTGGCCCAGTGCTGGGCCAGGTAGGCGCCCTGCACCTGTTCGACCAGCTCGCGCCGTTCGGCGGGGGCGTCGGAGGTCATCGGGATCATCAGCGCGACGGTGGCGTGCGGTTGGCCGGCCACGCGGTCGTTCTCGGCCTTGATGCGCTCGGTGACCTGCCGCAGCTCCTCGCTGAAGACGTAGGCGCCGTCGGTGACGCCGACGCACTCGTGCTGCTCGCCGCGCTTCTCCACGCCGGGGGCGCAGGACGGGTCGTCGGCCAGTCCGTACTCGTATCCCAGGTAGCCGCCGGTGGCCAGGACGGCGACGGCCAGGGTGGTCACCAGCGCGCGGTTCAGGGGACCGGCGGGCAGCAGCCTCATCGTGGGGACTCTCCTCGGATCGGGAGGTGGGGGGCCTGGATCCAGCGCCGCAGGAGCTGCGGCCAGGTGTCGTACGCCCGGAAGAACACCGTCTGGTCGGCGGGCCCGCTGTGCTGGGCCAGGGTGAGCAGCTGCAACTGGACGCTGTCGATCAGCCGCTGGTCGGGTGGGGCGAGCGGGTGCGACTGCTGCCACAGGCCGCGGACGAGCAGGTCGATCGCCTGGTGCACGGGGGCGCGGGTGCTCCCGCAGGCCGGGCAGTCCTCGGGGCGTGCGGTGGCGGGGGCGAGGTTCCGGGGCGGGTGGGGCGCGGCGCAGACCAGGTTGAGGGCGGCGAGCCAGGTGGCCGCGTCCTGTCGGGCCAGGCGCTGGTGCAGGGCGCGCACGACGGTGGCGGTGTCGAGGACCGCGAGCGCGTGGTGCAGGAAGCGGTCGTCGGGCTGGCCGCCGACGGTCCGCGGGGCGTAGCGGTCGCGGAGGGTCTCGTGGATGTCGTGCCACGGCTCGGCCCCGGGGACGGCGTCGAGCCGGGCGGCCAGCTGGTGGCCGAGCAGGGCGCGCAGGGCGGGGTCGCCGACGAAGGGTGCTCCGGTGCCCGGCCACGGGCGGGTGCCCCAGCGGTCGCGCTCCAGCAGCCGGATGGTCTCCTGGACGCGCAGGGCCCCGTCGTCGCCGGGCGGGTAGGCGGAGCCGAGCCCGTGGGCGGCCTCGTAGTCGAGGGCCGGGGAGAAGTAGGCGAGGCGGGTGCGGGCGGTGTCGTCGGGGACGAGGAGGCGCAGCAGCCGCTCGTGCACCGGGGTGTCCGGTTCGTCGTCGGCGGGCAGGTCGAGCAGGGCGCGGGGGCCGGTGTCCGTCCCGAGGCGCACCGCCCGCCGGCCGGCCTGGACCAGGCCGTGGGCGATGCCCGCCCGTCCCGCGCTGAGACGGTGGATCAGCTGGGCGGTGTCGGGCGCGGGGTGGTCGGTGCCGAACATCCGCTTGACCTCGTCGAGGGTCAGCTGGGCCAGCGGCAGCCGCACGGTCCAGCCGTCCGCGGTCTGCGGCCGGTCCGCCCGCCAGAACGGGCCGGCGGCGTTGCGCGTCGACGGGGCAGTGCTCTCCGGGTCGGGGACGGCCGGTTCCCGGTCCAGGGCGGTGACGACCACGCCGGGCCGGGTCCGGACGCTCTCCTCGTGCCACACCCGGGTCAGCGTCTCCAGGACCGGCCGGCCCAGCGGGGTGTGGGCGTTGTCGAGGAGCAGCAGCGGGCGCGGCAGCCGGTTCTTCAGCCGCGCCCAGGTGTAGTGGTCGTCGATGTCCGCCAGGAGGGCGGCCAGCAGGTGCCGTTCGGCGGACTCGCGGTCCTGCGCGCCGCCGCGGAAGGCGCGGGCCAGCTCGGACAGCTGGACGTTCGCCTCGCCCTGGGCGCTGACCCGCCGTTCGGCCCACCAGCGCAGGCCGTTCCTGTTGGCGCGGGCGCCGAGCAGTTCGGTGGCGACGACGTCGGCGAGCGAGGCGACGAGCTCGTTCACCCCGGGGCCGAGCCCGGCCGCGGCGCCGAGGTTCGGGGCGACCTGTCTGATCCAGCCCGCCACCTTGTTCCGGCGGGCCTGGGCGTCGGGCTGGCTCTCGCGCAGCAGGCTCTCCAGGCGCCGGCCGGCGGCCTCCAGTTCGCCGAGCCCGACGGCCTGCCAGCTGGTGATCGCGAGCAGGCCCTGGGTGAGCCGGGGGAAGGACAGGCCCCCGCCGAACCGGTTCGCCCGCCGGCTCAGCTCGTAGCGCACGTGGAAGAGCAGGTCCGAGGTGTGGGAGGCGTTGCTCAGCCGGGGCGCCTCGTTCTCGGCGGGCAGGGCGAGGCCGGGGCGGCCGAAGTCCGCGCGCCCGAGGTCCGCGTACGCCTGGGGCAGGCGCTCGGCGTACCGCTCCTCCAGGGCCTTGAGGAGGGTGGTCTTGCCGGTGAGCCGCCCGCCCGCGCACTCGACCAGCAGGGGGGTGCCCGGCGGGATGCGCAGCCGGGTGCCGTTGCCCGGCTCGGGCCCCGTCAGTTCGAGGCCGACCAGCGCGGGAACGACGGCCTCGAACACGGCCATGCGTCCGTCCAGAAGCACGCGACCCCCCAGTCGTCCGGCGCGGCGGGAGTGCGCCGCGCCGGATGGAGAATAGGCGAGCCGGTCGGTGCGTCACAGGTGTATCGCCGGAGACGGGGCCTCGGTTGCCGATTCGTGACGTGCCGTCAGAGTTGCCGCGGGGGGCGGTCGGGCGGCCTCGGGCGGTGGGGGCCGGTCGGGGGTCAGCCGGCCGGGCCGGTCCAGATGACGTCCTTGTACTCCGTGCCCATGGTGTGGTCGAACCGGACGGAGAACGGGTCGCCCGCGCCGGCCGGCAGGGCGTACGCGGTCAGCCCGGTGGCCTCCTCGCCCGGGGCCAGGGACTTGGCGAGGATCTTCATCCGTCCGCTGCCGTCGATCAGGGTGAAGACGAGGTTGCCCTTGGCGTCCCGGACGGTGGGCAGCCCCGAACCGAGGAGCGAGACCTCCGCGGGCCCGGTGTTGACGACGGTGATCCTCACCTGGACGATCGTGGCGTCCTTGGGGGTCTCGCCCACGCCCCCGCGCGGGACGTACGGCTCCGGCGCGGCCATCGTCACCTTCAGCCCGTCCGGGTAGGTGTAGGACTGGCCGAACGACAGGCGCCGGGCCCGCTCGTCCGCGGCCCGCTTCTCCTGCTCGGCCGCGAGCCGCTGGCGCTCGGCCTCGATCCGCGCCTTCTCCTTGGCCGCCCGCTCCTCGGCGGCCTTGGTCGCGGTCTCGAAGCGGATCCGCGCGGCCTCCGCCTGCGCCTTCTGCTCCCGGTGGACCTCCTGCACCCGGTTCACGACGAACACGCCGGTGCCGACCGAGACCAGCAGGCCGGTGACGCCCAGGACCACGCCCGCCAGGGCCATCGCCCGGTTGGCCGCCAGGCCCTTGCGCACGTGGCCCAGGGCGATCACGCCGAAGACCACGGCCAGCAGGGCGGGCAGCCAGGACAGCCAGAACAGGATGATGGTCAGGCCGAGCACGACGCCGACGATCCCGAGCACCATGGCCGCGATGCCCAGGCCGTTGCGGGGCTGCGGCGCGGGCGCCGGCATCGCGTAGGGCGGCCAGTACGGGGCGCCGGGGGCCTGGCCGGGGGCCTGACCCGGTATCTGCCCGGGGCCCGCGGCGGGGCCGAAGCCGGGGGCGGGGACCGTGGGGGCCGCGTCCTGGCCCTGGCCCGGCGGCGCCCACGGGTCGGCGGCGGCCGGCTCCTCGGCAGGCCGCGGGCTGCTGTCGGGCGGGACGGGAACGGTCATGCGGAATCCTTCGGGAACGGTGGGATGTCGGGCGGGCCGCTGCTCGGCCCCGGGTCGGGGGCCTCCTGCCCGGCTCCCCGACGGCAGCGGCCCGGCCCCACGCGTCACCCCCTGGGACGGGACGCCGGCCGGGCCGGCGAGTGATCAACATACAGGTGCCGGGCCACGGCCTCCCGCCGGGTACCCGGTGGGCGCCCGGTGGTGTGGGCGGGGCGCGGCGCGGGGACGGTCGCGGTGTGACGGGCGGTCCGGAGAGCGTGTTGGTCGTGGTGCGGGGTCCGAGCGGCGCCGGGAAGTCCAGCGTCGCCGCTCGGCTGCGGGCCGCGTACGGGCGGGGCCTCGCCGTCGTCGGGCAGGACCTGCTGCGGCGTACCGTGCTGCGGGAGCGGGACGTCCCGGGCGGGGCGAACATCGGGCTGATCGACCTGGTCGCGCGGCACGCCCTCGACCACGGCTTCCACACGGTCGTCGAGGGCATCCTCGCCGCCGAGCGCTACGGGCCGATGCTGGCCCGGCTCGTCGCCGACCACCGGGGCCGCAGCTTCCTGTACTACCTCGACGTGGACTTCGACGAGACCGTGCGCCGGCACGCCACCCGCCCCCAGGCCGCCGAGTTCTCCCCCGAGGACATGGCCGACTGGTACCGGCCCCACGACCTGCTCCCCGACGGTCTCGAACGGGTCGTCGGCCGGCACAGCGGCCTGGAGGAGACGGTCGGGCGGATCCTCGCCGACACCGGCCTCGCCCCGGCCGGTTGGACGCCCAGGGGCTGAGGGGCCGCGGCCGGCGCGCGGGCTTCACCCAGGGCGGAACTCCGTGCTCTTCCCCCGGGGCGCCGGATCCCTAGGGTGTGAGGGGTGAGCACCCATGCGCCGAACGAAGCCCGCGTCATCCCCCTGCGCCCGCAGGCGCAGCCGCCCGCGTCCGGCGGGCCGTCCCGTCCCCCGCGCCCGGCGCCCGTACGGCGGGAGCCGCTGTGGCGCGACGTCGTCGGCGACGTGCTGCGGCGCGAACGGCTCGCCCAGGAACGCACGTTGAAGGACGTCGCGGAGGCGGCTCGGATCTCGATGCCGTACCTGTCGGAGCTGGAGCGCGGGCGCAAGGAGGCCTCCTCCGAGGTGCTCGCGGCCGCCGCCCGGGCGCTGGGCCTCGGCCTCGGCGACCTGCTCTCGCTCGCCCAGGACGAGCTGGCCCGCTACGCCGCCGTCCCGAGCCGCACGGGCCGGGGCCGTGCCCCGTCCACGGGCCGGTACGACGGGCTCTGCCTCGTCGCCTGACGGCTTCCGCGGAAGGGTCAGGAGACCGCCGGGGTGAGCAGGGTGAGGGTGCGGGCGGTGGCGTCGGCCTCGGCCCGCACGCCGAGGGGCAGCGGGAGGTTGGGGCCGGCGTGGCCGAAGTCCACGCCGGCGAGGACGGGCAGCGGGCGGTCGCCGAGCACGTCCAGGACCACCTCGCGCAGCGACGGCTCTCCCGCGCCGGCGGGCCCGTCGGAGCCGACCCGGTGCGGGGTGCCGACCACCATCGCCGCGATCCGGTCCAGGACGCCGGACAGCCGCAGCACGTGCAGGTCCTTCCAGACCGCGGACAGCGGCCGGTCCACCTCCTCCCAGAAGAGCACCGCGCCGTCGAAGGACCACGCGGGGACGGCGTACGGGGTGGCCTGGAGGGCGACGAGCCGGTTGAGCAGGCCGCCGACCAGCGGGCCCCAGGCACGGCCGGCGCGCCAGCACTGCCACGGGGAGAGCGCCGGCAGCGGCCCGGGCGGGGCCGGCACGGTGAGCACCCGTAGGTACGCCTCGCGCAGCGCCCGGTGCGCGCCGTCCTCCTCGGGCCCGCCCGCGAAGCGCCCGCTCCACTCGCCGAAGCCGTAGGTGGCCATGTCGGCGTGCACGCCGACCAGTCCGGTGCGGGCGTGCAGGGCCAGCAGCAGCTGGGAGACATCGCTGCAGCCCAGCACCGGCTTCGGGTCGGCGCGTACGGCGTCCAGGTCCAGTTGGTCCAGCCAGCCCGTCACCGCCTGCCCGCCGGTGTGCGCGACGATCGCCCGCACCTCGGGGTCGCGCAGCAGCGCGTTGAACTCCGCCGCCTGCTCGGCGGGACGGCCCGCGGCCCACCAGTGCCGGCGCCCCTCAGCGACCGACGGGCACACCCGTACCCGGAAGCCGAGTTCCTCCAGCACGGCCGTGCCGCGGTCCAGGAGGTGCCGGTCCCCGTCCTCCAGCGGACCGGACGGCGCGGCCACCGCCACCAGGTCACCGGGGCGCAGGGCACGCGGGCGGAGCAGGGCGGTCGGCTCGGTGGGCATGGGGCGACCCCGGTTTCACAGGTGGGCGGATCCGGCCGGGCCGGACGGGCGGGACACCCCCGGCGGCCGCACCGGCCGGGCGGGTCGGACCGCAGTCTCGCCGTCGGACCGCGCGGCGGCAACCGGTTTTCGCCCGGGCGGGCGGTCGCCGGGCGCTCAGCCGGGGAGGGCCGGCAGGCTCGGCAGGCGGTCCAGGGTGATGCCGAAGCGGGTGCGGTACGCGGCGAGGGCCTCGTCGTCGGTGAGGGTCCGTTCGGTGCGTTCGCCGGCCGGGGTGGTGGTGATGAGGCGGTTGCCGCTGAGGGTCGCCCGGCCGCCGTCCGCGGTGAGCAGTGTGCAGGTCGTGGAGCGGGTGAAGTGGGAGTCCGGTGAGGTGGTCTGCCACCGGCAGGTCGGGGCGAAGTCGGCGAGTTCGTACGGGCGCGCGCCCAGGCGGTACTGGGGCGTGCCGTCCCGTAGGACGTCCAGGTCGCCGTCCGTGCCGGTCGGGGTGAGGGTGAACGCGCCCTCGGCGTCGGCCTGTTCGCCGCGCTCGTCGAGGCGCAGCGGGTGGTGGCTGAAGCGGCCGAAACCGACGTCGGCCAGCCACGGTTCGTCGAGGTCCACCCGCAGGGCGAGGTGGTCGAAGGGCGGGCCGAGCCGTTCGCCGTCGAAGACGCGGGCGGCGAGCAGGCCGACCCGGTAGCCGAGCGAGGTGAGCAACTGCGCGAAGGCGCCGTTGAGTTCGTAGCAGAAGCCGCCGCGGCGGCGGGTCACGACCTTGGCCAGCAGGGCGGCGGGGTCGAGGACGATGCTCTCGCCGAGGTGGATGTCCAGGTTCTCGAACGGGACGGTGCGCAGGTGCGCGAGCTGGAGCCGGGCGAGCGCGCGCGGGGAGGGCGCGCCGGGGTCGAGCAGGCCGATGCGGTCGAGGTAGGCGTCCCGCTGGGCGGCGGTGAGGCCGTGGGCGGGGCCGTCGGACGGCTGCTCGGGGTGTGGCACGTGATCCATCGGGCCATTCCACCCGGGAGGCCGGGCGCGGGGCCATCGGCTTTTGGTCCTACGCCCCGGGTTCCCGCGCGCCCGGGGTTCTTACACGCCTTTGCCGTCGCTCTGCCGAACGGCTGACGGGCGCCCGGCAGAGTCGTGCCCACACCGACCGCAGGACGTACGGAGGACACCGCGATGACGACGAGCACGGCGAGGGGCACGGCCACCGGGGCGAACGGCGCGAGCGCGAACGGCGCGGACACGGGCGGCGCGGGGCGGCGGGCCCGGCGGGGCGCCCTGGCCGCCGCGGCCCTGGCGGTACTGGCGACGGCGCTGCCGCTCGCCGCCGCCCCGCCCGCGCAGGCCTCCGCCGCCGGGGCGCAGGGCCGACCCGCGTGGTGCCCGGCCGTCCCCGGCCACCGGGTCGACTGCACGACCATGCGCCGGCCCCTGGTGACGGGCGAGCCGCGCCTGGGCGGCGTCGACGTGAGCTACGCGGTGGTGCGCCACAGCCGCCCCGGTCCGGCCCTGGGCACCGTCGCCCTCAACCCCGGCGGCCCCGGCGAGACCCTGATCGACCGCGCCGAGCAGGTGGCCGGTGCGCTGCGGGGGGTGCTGGACGACTACGACGTGCTCCTGCTGGACCCGCGTGGCACCGGCCGCTCCGGCCGGCTGCCCTGCGCCGTCACCGAGGCCGAGTACCGCTGGGCCCCGCGCCCCGAACAGCGCGAGGCCGTCGCCGAGTGCGCCGAGGAACTCGGCCCGCGCGCCCGCGGCTACACCAGCGCCGCCACCGCCGACGACATCGACGCCGCCCGCGAGCGCCTGGGCGCCCCCAGGCTGGTGCTGTACGGCATGTCCTACGGCACCTACCTGATGCCGGTCTACGCCGACCGCCATCCCGAGCGGGTCGAGAAGATGGTGCTGTCCGGCGCCTACCCGGTCGCCTTCGACTCCCTGGCCCGGCCCGGCGCCCAGCAGGTCTCCCTGACGCTGCGCCGGATCTGCGAGCGCAGCGGCGCCTGCGACCCGGACACCGCGGTGCACGACCTCGCCGCCGTCGCCGAGCGGCTGCGCGCCCGCCCTCTGAAGGTGACCGCCGAGGCCGGCGGCGAGCGGCGCACCGTGCTGTTCACCGAGGACAAGCTCGCCGACCTGATGTACGAGCCGGCCACCCGCGGCATCGGCCTGCACCCCGGGGAGTCCGGGCTGCTCGGCGCCCTGCCCGCCGCCCTGCACGCCTTCGCCGCGGGCGACGAGGGGCCGCTGTCCGCCCTGGTGCGCGGCGAGATGGAGGGCACCGGCACCGAGGACCAGGCCTCCTTCCTGGCCGTCACCTGCAACGACTACGTCCGCGCCTGGGACCCGGAGGCCTCGGTGCCGGAGCGCCGCCGCCAGTACCGCGCCGCCCTGGCCGCCGCCGACCCGGCCGACTTCGGGGCCTTCAGCCCCGAGGGCTGGGCCGCGGGCCAGACCGACGGCGGGGACAACTGCCTGAACTGGCCGCGCCGGGGTACCGCCCGCCCGCAGCCGACCGACCTGGGGAACCTGCCCGATGTGCCCGTCCTGGTGCTCTCCGGGGACCTCGACACCAACACCCCCGAGGTCAACTCCCGCCTGTCGGCGGCCCAGTTCCGCCACAGCGCGTTCGTCTCGGTACCCAACAGCGGACACCTCCCGGAGATGGAGTCCACCGGCTGCGCCCTGGAGATCTCCAGCGGCTTCATCCGCACCGGCGAGGTCGGCGACACCTCCTGCCTGGTGCGGATCCCGCCGGTCGCGGTCGTCCCGGTCCCCCGCTGACGCGTCGTCGGCAGCCCCCGACCGGCCTGACCACGCCCGCCACCAGCGAGGATGACACCATGACAGATCCCACCGCCGACGCCCGGCGCACCGTCCTGGTCGTCGAGGACGACCCCGGTGTCCGCGCCACCCTCGACCACCTGCTGCGCTTCGAGGGCTACCGGGTGCTCACCACCGCCGACGGCCAGGAGGCGCTGGAACTCCTGGAGCACCGGCGCCCCGACCTCGCGGTGGTGGACGTGGTCATGCCCCGCCTCGACGGCCTCGCGCTGTGCCGGATGCTGCGCCGGCGCGGCGACCGCCTGCCCGTCCTCGTCCTCACCGCCCGCCACCAGCTCGGCGACCGGGTCGCCGGGCTGGACGCGGGCGCCGACGACTACCTCGCCAAGCCCTTCGCCACCGAGGAGCTGCTGGCCCGCATCCGCGCCCTGCTGCGCCGCACCGAGCCGCTCGACGCCGGGGACGGCGAGGACACCGGGCTCGTCCTCGCCGACCTCGCCCTGGACCCGGCCGCCCGGCTGGCCCACCGCGGCGGGCGCCGGCTCGACCTGACCAAGACCGAGTTCGACCTGCTGGAGCTGCTGCTGCGCAACCAGGGCACCGTCCTGACCCGCCACCGGATCTACGAGCGCATCTGGGGCTACGACTTCGACACCGACTCGCGCTCGCTCGACGTGTACGTCGGCTACCTGCGCCGCAAGACCGAGGAGCACGGCGCGCCCCGGCTGATCCACACCGTGCGCAACGTCGGCTACACCGCCCGGACCGCCTGATGCTGCGCACCCGCATCGGCCTGGTGGTCCTCGCCTCCGTCCTGCTGGCGATCGCCGTGCCCGTCACCGCCGCCTACCGCGGCGTCAGCACCCTGGTCTCCGACCAGCTCGACCGGAGCCTGCGGGACCGGGCCGAGACCGTGCTCGCCGCCCTGGACCTCGGCCGACTGCCGCCCGCCCGGCCCGACACCGTCGAACAGCTGCTGCCCGCCGACGGCACCGCCCGGCCGCTGGCCCCGGGCGGCGGGCCGGCGCTGCCGGTCTCCGAGCGGGCCCTGGAGGTGGCCCGCACCGGGCAGGGCTCCCACCAGGAGGACGCCACCGTCGACGGCACCCCCTACGGCGTCCTCACCCAGGCCCGCCCCGACGGGCAGGGCGCGGTGATGGTCGGCCAGACCTACGCCGGGGTCACCGAGGTCGACGACGCGTTCCTGCGGCGGATCACCGTCACCAGCGTGGCGGCCGCCGCCGCCTGCGCCCTGCTCAGCTGGCTCGTCCTCGGCCGCATCCTGCGCCCGGTGCGGCGCCTGGCCCGCGCCGCCGAGCACATCACCACCACCCGTGACCTGGCCACCCCGCTGCCCGCCGCCGGGCGCGACGAGGTCGGCGGCCTCACCCGGGCCTTCGAGTCGATGGTCGGCGCGCTGCGCCGCTCCCGCGAGCAGCAGCAGCGCCTGGTCCAGGACGCCAGCCACGAGCTGCGCACCCCGCTGACCTCGGTGCGCGGCTGCGCCGAGCTCCTCCAGCGCGCCCGCGGCCGGCTCGCTCCCGAGGACGAGGAGCAGATCCTCGCGACCCTGGTCACCGAGACCGTCGCGCTCGACGAACTCGTGCGCGAGCTGGTCGAGTTGGCCACCGACCAGCAGAGCGCGGAGGAGCCGGAGCCGCTCGACCTGCCGGCCGCCGCCGAGGACAGCGCGCGGCGCTTCCGCCGCCGCACCGGCCGGGAGATCGCCGTCGTCACCGAGGGGCCCGTCCCGGTGCTGGCCCGTCCGCGGGCGCTGCAGCGCTGCGTGGACAACCTGGTGGGCAACGCCGTCAAGTTCAGTCCGGACGGCACCCTGGTCCAGGTCCGCGTCACCGGCACCCGGCTGGCCGTGCGCGACCGCGGGCCCGGGATCGCCGCCGGCGACCGGCAGGCCGTCTTCGGGCGCTTCTACCGTGCCGCCGGCACCCAGTCGACCCCGGGTTCGGGGCTGGGCCTGGCCATCGTCCACGACCTGGTCGTCGCGGACGGCGGCACCGTCTTCGCCGCCGCCGCTCCCGGCGGCGGTGCCGAGGTCGGCTTCCGGCTGCCGCCGGCCCCGGGCGGCTGACGGACCACCGGACGGCGCCCCGGCGGACCGTCCGGAGGGGCCCGGGCGGACGCGTGAGCGCGAGAAGTCCGACCCCGGCCGGACCCCCGCGCGGGACGGGGCCCGTCAGGCCGGGAGGAGGTGGGCGGCCACCAGGGTGGCGAAGTCCTCGGGGGTGAGGATGCGGATGCCGAGCTCCTCGGCCTTGGCGCGCTTGGAGCCGGCCTTCTCGCCCGCGACCAGGAGGGTGGTGCGCTTGGAGACCGAGGAGGAGGCCTTGCCGCCGGCGCGTTCGACCAGTTCGTTCATCTGGTTGCGGGAGAGGTCGGCGAGGGCGCCGGTCATGCTGCCGGTGACGACGACGGCCTCGCCGGCGAGCGGGCCCCGGTCGTCGGCGGGTCCGTCGGCGGTGTCGCCTTCCCCTGCCGTCGGCGTGGCGGCGGGAGCGGTGGGGGCGGTGACGGCGGTGCCCACGCCGAGGGCGGCGAGGCGGTCCAGCAGCGGGGCGAGTTCGGCGAGTTCGGCGGCGACGACGCGGGCCTTCTCGGTGCCGATGCCGTCGACGCCGGCCAGGGTCTCGGCGTCGGCGGCCCGGATCGCCGTCATGGAGCCGAAGTGCGCGGCGAGCCGGCGGGACATGGTCCGTCCGGTGCCGCGGATGCCGAGGGCGCAGAAGACCCGGTTGAGCGGCCGGGTGCGGGCGGTGGCGATCGCGGCGAGCAGGTTGTCGGCGCTGGTCTCCCCCATCCGGTCCAGGGTGAGCAGCTGTTCGCGGGTGAGGGTGAACAGGTCGGCGAGGTCGGTGACCAGGCCGGTTTCGACGAGCTGGACGGCGCGGGTGCCGCCGAGGCCCTCGATGTCGAGCTGGTCGCGGCCGGCCGCGTAGAGGACGGAGGCGACGGCCTGGCAGTCGCGGCCGCGGACGCAGCGCCAGCGCTGCTCGGTGGTGTCGATGGCGTCGCCGCAGCGCGGGCAGGCCTCCGGGAAGGCGATCGGCTGCTCGGCGCCGGTGCGGGCGTCGAGCACCGGGGCCTCGACCCGGGGGATCACGTCGCCGGCGCGGTAGACGAAGACCTGGTCGCCGATCATCAGGCCGCGCCGTTCGATGTCGGCGGGGTTGTGGAGGGTGGCGAAGGTGACGGTGACGCCGTCGATGACGACGGGTTCGAGGACGGCGCGCGGGGCGATGACGCCGGTGCGGCCGACGTTCCACTCCACCGCGAGCAGCCGGGTGACCTGGTGCTGCGCGGCCAGTTTGCGGGCCACGGCCCAGCGCGGGGCGCGCGAGCCGGAGCCGGCCTCGGCGCGGTCGGCGGCCAGGTCGGCCTTGACGACCACGCCGTCGATCCCGAAGGGCAGTTCGGCGCGCAGTGCGGCGATCTCCTCGACGCGCCGCTGGACTTCGGCGGTGTCGGCGCAGCGCCGGGGGCTGGCGGCGGTGGCGGCGGCGGTGTGGGCGCCGAGGGCGGCGAGGTGGTCCAGCAGGGCGCTGTGGGCGAGGCCGTCGGGGCCGATGGCGTCGTAGGCGAAGAAGGTGAGTTCGATCCGGTAGGGGCGGTCCTTGGCCCGCAGGGTGCCGGCGGCACCGTTGCGCGGGTTGGCGAAGGGGGTGGCGCCGTGGTCGGCGCGTATCCGGTTGGCGTGGTCGAACTGGTCCCGGGTGAGGAGGACTTCGCCGCGCAGTTCGATGTCGGCGGGTTCGGTGAGTTCGGCGGGCAGGCCGAGGACGGCGTCGGCGGCGTGGGTGATGTCCTCGCCGGCGAGGCCGTCGCCGCGGGTGACGACCTGCTGGAGGCGGCCGGCGCGGTAGCGCGCGGCGATGGCGAGGCCGTCGAGCTTGGGCTCCACGCACCAGGCGGTGACGGGGCGGCCCAGGCGCCGTTCGAGGCCGGCGGCCCAGGCGTCGAGTTCCTCGGCGGAGAACACGTTGTCCAGGGAGAGCATCGGGGCGCTGTGCGGGACGTCGCCGTTCGCGGCGCCGCCGGCCACCTTGCCGGTCGGCGAGTCGGGCAGCGTCTCGCCGGGGTGGGCGCTCTCGTAGGCGGCAATGGCCCGCAGCAGGGTGTCGTACTCGTCGTCGCCGAGCGGGGTGGAGCCGTCGGTGTAGTACGCGGCGGCGGCCCGGACGGCGGTGGCGACGGCGTCGGCGTACGCGGACGGGGAGGACAGCGGTGCTGCGGTGGCGGTCATGCGGGAATCATGGCGGCCGGCACTGACAGGGCCTCGGGTCCTGCGCTGGCAGGGCCTCGGGACGCGTACCGGCAGGGCCTCGGGGCGCGCGCCGACGGAGCCCTGGAGGTGTCAGACCAGCCGGGCGGTGGTGGGGGTGTCGGTGCCGTGGCGGCGGGCGTCGCGGCGGGCGTGGCCGGGGGTGGGGCCGGTGCCGAGGACGCGGCCGTCGGCGAGGGCGAGCCAGGTGCCCGGGGGTGTGCCGTCGGGGACGGGGGCGGCGAGGGCGGCGGCGGGCTCGTGGCCGACGGAGGACGGCAGCGGGAGAGGGAGCGGGTGGCCCTCGCGCCACTGGGCGGTGGTGCGCTCACCGCCGGTGCGGCGCCGCCAGTACAGGTGCTGGGCGACGATCAGCGGGCCCAGGGCGGTGAGCAGCGGGAATCCGGTGGTGAGCCAGCCGGCGGCGAAGCAGGCGCTGACCGCGCTGGTGGTGAGCAGGCCGACGAGGGCGGCGACGGCGGCGGCGGTGCGGCCGTGGGCCTTGGCGGCGACGAGCGGGTAGAGGACGAGCAGCAGGAGGTCGCCGAGGCCGACGGCGACGGGGGCCGGGCCGCCGGTGAGGGCGAGCAGGGGGGCGAAGGGGCGGTCCTGGACCTGTTCGAAGAAGCGGGTGGTGGTGTCGGTGAGGGTGGTGGCGGCCAGGTCGTAGCCGGTGAGGACGGCGGCCAGGGCGGCGGTGTGGCCGGAGCGCAGGCCGCTCTGGGTCCAGAGGTTGGCGACGCCGACGACGGCGGTGGCGATCATCAGGTCGCTGCCGGCGCGGGCGGCGGCGGGGTGGCCGGTGAGGGCAGCGAGCGCGGTGGCGGCGGTGGCGGTGAGGGCGGCGGCCCAGGACCAGGGGGTAGCGCGCAGCGGGGTGGCGGCGAGCAGCGGGGCGAGGGTGAACTGGACGGCGAGGCAGGCGACGAGGCCGAAGACGGCGGAGACGGCGGCCGCGGGCAGGGCGGTGTAGAGCAGCGGGGCGAGGACGACTCCGGCGCACAGGACGGCGATGTCGCCGCCGGTGTAGACGCCGACCGGGGGGCGGGGCATCCGGACGCGGGCGAGGTACCAGGCGGCCAGGGCGGTCTCGGCGGCGACGGCGGCGCTGAGGGCGGCCAGGGCGGCGGGGTCGACGGTCATTCAGCGCCTTCCGGGGACACGGTCGGGGGCGGCGGGGGTGCCGGGGGCGGCGGGGACGTCGAAGGTGTCGAAGGTGTGCTCGCGCAGGTCGGCGCGCAGGGGTGCGGTCGGCGGCATGGCGGCGCGGTCCTCGTACAGCAGGATGTCGGCCAGGCGCAGGCCGGCGGCGCGGGCGCGGTCCTCCAGGCGGCCGCGCAGGGCGGTGGCGGGCAGGCGGTCGACCAGCAGGTGCAGGCAGGCCGGTCCGTCGGGGCCGTCGGGGCCTTCGGTGAGGGCGTGGCGGGCGGGCAGCGGGACCTCGGGTTCGGCTTCGACCAGGTCGAGCACCTCGCGGGTGGTGACGGTGCGGCTGAGCGGGCCGTTCCAGCGGCCGAGGATCTCGGAGGTGGCGGGCAGGTGGGCGAGTTCGCAGGTGGGCGGCTCGGCGGGGAGGCGTACGAGGTCGCCGGTGGCGTAGCGCAGCAGCAGGGTGCACTCGCGGTAGGGCACGTAGGGGGTGTGCACGACGGTGCCGGTGCCGCCGGGGGCGGTGGGTTCCCAGGTGAGCGGGTCGAGGACTTCGAGGTGTCCGAACTCGGTGGTGTGGTGGAGGTGGCCCCGGGTGCAGGGGGTGGCGCCGGAGGGCAGGATCTCGGTCATCAGGTAGGCGGAGGTGGCGGTGGCGCCGAACACGGCCTCGGCGCGGCGGCGCAGCGGCGCGGAGAGCACCTCGCCGCCGACGCTGATCGACTCCAGGCCGAAGTCGGCGTCGCGCCACTTGTGCTGTTCGGCCTCCTGGACGAGGGCGGCCAGGTAGGAGGCGGAGGTGGTGAGGTGGGTGACCTGGGGGTCCTTGCCGGGCAGGCCGAGCGGGGCGGCGAGGCGGTCGAGGGCCACGGCGGGGGCCACGGTGCCGAGTTGGACGAAGCCGGCGCCGGCGCGGGTGGCCGACTCCTCGGCGTTGACCAGGGACAGGGTGGCGCGGGAGCAGCCGGCGTAGGCGACGGTGTGGCGGGGGCGCAGGCCGAGGCCGAGCACGGCGGAGATGGTGCTGAAGGCGATGGCGCACTCGAGTTCGGCGCGGGAGAACCACACGGCGGTGGGGGTGCCGCTGGTGCCGGTGGTGAGCGCCTGCAGGGCGGGGCGGGCGGTGTCGGAGACGAAGGCGGCGGGCAGGGCGCGCAGTGCCTGTTTGGGGGTGACGGGGACGCGTGACCAGTCCTCGGGCTCCAACCGGTCGGGGTCGAGGCCGAGTTCGGCGAAGGTGCGGCGGTAGTAGGCGGTGTGCCGGGCCGCGGTGCGGGCGGTGGCGCGCAGGCTGCGGCGGGCCACTTCGCGTCGGACCTGCGGGTCGACGTGTCCGGCGCGGCCGGGCAGCAGGGCGGAGTCCTCGCCGGGCTCGCCGAACTCGGCGATGGTGGCGACCAGGTCCCGGGCGAGGCGCTCCAGGTCGCGGGGGCGGATCCGACGATTCGTCAGGATCGCTGCGCCGTAGCGCAGTTGGCTCAGCGCGGTCGCGAACAAGCGGACTCCCAGGCCAGGGTCGGACGGTGGGCCACCCGGCCCCGGCCGGGGTCGGTCGGATCAGACCATGTGCAGGAACATCGCGGCGGTGAGGGTGCTGAAGGCGTACTTGAGGTAGTGCTTGACCATGATCGGTTCTCCCTCGTACGGGCGGCCGGCCGCCCTGGCCGGGCGCAGCGGCGGATGCCCGGGGCCGGGTTCCGGCCTGCGGGCAACGGCAGTATAGGGACGGTCCGGCGGTGCGCAACAGGCCATGTGCACGGCCAACCTTCCGCTTGTGCAGGGGAGTTCGGTGTTGTGGGTGTGCGGTGGGGGTGTTCTGGGCACGATCTGACGAATCCATGCCGGGTGTCGGCCGTGCGACGGTCCGACACCCCCTCCCCCGAGGAGTCCCCTTGACGAACACGTTCCTGCGGCGGCTGTCCTTACCCGCCGCGCTCGCCGTCCTGACGGTCGCGGCGTCGGCCTTCGCCACCGGTACGGCCCACGCGGCCGAGCCGGGCGGCCCATGTGACCCCCGCGTCTCCCGGACCGGGCTGTACGAGGTCTCGACCGCCGTCGTCGAACCGGTGCTCACCCACTGGAAGGGCATCACCATCGCCCCGGGCACCACCGGCTCCGTCGAGACCACCGTGACCGAGGTCCAGAACGTCAGCACGACCTTCAACGCCTCGACCGAGATCAACGCGGAGGCGGGGGCGTTCTTCGCGAAGGTCTCCATCAAGGTCGGCTTCTCCGTCCAGACCAGCAAGTCCACCACCAGCACCTGGTCCCAGAAGGTCACGCTGAACTTCTCCCGCCCCGGCGACTACGCGGTGTTCAAGGGCACCAACCGCGTCCAGGGCAAGGCCGACGAGTACGTCTGCCTCCCCCGCGGCGGCTGGGGAAACAACGACCCCGGTGACGGGTACTGGGCCTACGCCTTCGGCTCCCACCCCACCTACAGCACCTTCGACGCCGAGATCGAGGGCACCGTCTCCTGCGACACCCCGGTCAACCCCGGCACCGTCCAGGAGCTGGCCCGCAACAAGCTCGTCTGCCACTGAGCCCCACCCCCGCCCGGGGCCGGTCCGTGCCCAGGACCGGCCCCGGGCGGGTCAGCGCCGGGGTACGGCGGCGTGCGGGATGGCGAGGTCGGCCATGCGGTGCAGGACGGCGGCGGGGATCGCGGGATTCCGGGCGGCGGTGTCGGCCCGGCACGGGTCGAGCAGCAGCACCACCAGCTCCTCCGGGGGCAGGGCCGGGTTGACGCGGGCGAAGTGCCGCACGCCGCTGTCGGGGTCGGCCGCGAGCGCGGCCGCGGTGGCGGGGGCGAGCCGACGGTCCGCGGCGGCGGCCCGGCGGACGGCTGGGTCGGGGTCGGCGGCGGCCCGTTCGACGTGGGCGGGGGTGGCGGCGGGGTCGTCGAGGGCCAGGGCCCGCAGGCGCGGGTTCGGGTCGGCGGCCAGGCGCAGCAGGCCCTGGCGGGGGAAGTGGGGGTGGTTGCGCGGGCGGCCCGGGAAGGAGAGGCTGCCGTCCCACCAGCCCGCCATGTCCAGGAGCATCCGGGCCGGGGCGTCCTCGCAGGACTCGGCGAGGAGGATCCGCACCGCGCGGTCCTCGTCGCGGGCGAGGAGTTCGGCGACGTCGGCGGGCAGGCGCGGAGCCCGGGCGACGCTGCGGCGGACCAGCGTCTTCGGGGAGGCGGCGAGCAGGCGCATGGCCTCGGCGTCCGCGTGCCGGGCGACGACCCACGGCAGCTCCCCGGCGTGGGCGGCGGGGTCGATGTCGGGGACGTCGGCGGCCAGCGCGGCGAGTTCGGTGAGTCCTGCGGGGGTGAGGGGCGGGGCCGCCTCGTCCGGCGGGGGCTTGAGGGCGCTCCCGGCCAGTTCCGCGAACAGCTCGCGCAGCGCCGCCCCGGGCGTGGCGGCGATCAGCCGCTCCCACTGGGCCGGTGACAGCCGGCCGCTCTCCGCGGCGCCCATCCGCACGCGCCGGTCGGGGTGGGCGATCGCGGCGTCCAGGACTCCGTCGGGCAGGTCGTCGCGGTCCAGGAAGTGGTGCTCGCCGGCGTCCAGGAGGCGCAGGAGCAGGTCGGCGGGGGCCGCGCGGTTGTGGCCGAGCCCGGACAGCCAGGCGAGGCCGGTCGCGCGGTCGACGGCGGTGGCGCGGGTCAGCGGGGTCCAGACGGGGCCGGGCTCGGCGGGCTGTCCGGCCTCGGCAGGGGGTGTCGGTGCTGGTGTCACCGGCGGGAGCCTACGCCCGCCGCCCGTACGGCCCGCGGGGCGGGGCCGGGCAGGTCGGAGTGGCGGGGACGGGCGGAAACGCCGGCGGCGCGGCGGCCCGGACACCCGATCCCCCAGGTGTCCGGACCGCCGCGCCGCCGGTGCGCGGTGCCCCGGGTCAGCCCGCGAGGGTGCGGGCCAGGGCGTCGAGGCCGTCGGCGTAGATGCCGGTGAACAGGTCGACGACCTCCTGCTCGGTGGCGCCGACGGGGTTGAAGCGGCCGGACCACTGGACCTCGGCGAGGTCGGCGCGGCCCGGGACGGCGTGGACGCGGAGGGTGGAGACGTAGCCGTCGACCGGGAACGGGGCCTGGAGGATGGCGTAGCTGTACTGCCGCTCGGTCTCGTTGAAGTCGACGAGGCGCTCGACGATGACGTCGCCCTCGGGGTTCTTCAGGCTGCGCACGCGGCCGCCCTCGGAGGCGGTGCTCTCGGGGATGTAGGGCAGCCAGTCGGGCAGGGCGTCGAAGCCGCCGATGAGGCTCCAGACCTTCTCGGGGGTGGCGGGGACGGTACGGCTGACGGAGGTGGAGGCCATGGTCGTTTCTCCTGTCACTGCGGTGGGGTGTGCGGGTCGTCAGGCGTTGTTCGGCAGCGGGGCGGCCGGGCTGACCAGGCCGGCGGCGCGCAGCTCCTGCCAGAACGCGGCCGGGACGGTCTCGTTGAGGGCGGCGACGTCCTCGGCGATGCGGCCGGGCTTGGTGGCGCCGGGGACGGCGGCGGCGGTCACCGGGTGGGCGAGGGAGAACTGCAGGGCGGCGGCCTTGATGGAGACGCCGTGCTTGGCGGCCAGGGCCTTGAGCTCGGTGACGCGGTCGATGATGTAGGCGGGGGCCTGCTGGTACTCGAAGTGGGCGCCGCCGGCGAGGATCCCGGAGCTGTAGGGGCCGCCGACGACCATGTCGACGCCCTGCTCCTGCGCCATCGGCAGCAGCCGCTGGAGGGCGTGGTCGTGGTCGAGGAGGGTGTAGCGGCCGGCGAGGAGGAAGCCGTCGGGCTGCGGCTCGTCCAGGGCGAGGGTGAGCTCGATCGGCTCGGTCTTGTTGACGCCCAGGCCCCAGGCCTTGATGACGCCCTCGTCGCGCAGGCGGGACAGGACGCGGAAGGCGCCGGTGCGGGCCTCCTCGAACTTGGCGAGCCACTGGTCGCCGTGGAAGTCCTGGGCGATGTCGTGGACCCAGACGATGTCCAGGCGGTCGGTGCCCAGGCGCTTGAGGCTGTCCTCGACGGAGCGCTCGGTGGCCTCGGCGGTCCACACGTGGAGCATCTTGTTCGGGTTGCCGTGCTCGAAGAGGCCGCCCTTCTCGCCGAGGTCGCGGGCGCCCTCCTCCAGCTCGTCGAGGATGACGCGGCCGACCTTGGTGGACAGGACGTACTCGTCGCGCGGCTTGGTGGACAGCACCTCGCCTAGGCGCTCCTCGGAGAGGCCGGCGCCGTAGAAGGGGGCGGTGTCGAAGTAGCGGACGCCCTGGTCCCAGGCGGCTTCGACGGTGGCCAGGGCCTCGGCGTCGGGGATCGCGCGGAACATGTTGCCGAGCGGGGCGGTGCCGAAGCCGAGCTTGCCGGGGAGGATGTTCTTCAGGGACATGTCATTGCCTTTGCGGAGCGGGCGGGCGTCGTGGGGGACCCGCCGGGGGTTGCGTCCGCACCGAAGGATTAGTGCAAACGCGCCTTACATGCAGGAACAATAGTTGCATACGCGTGGCAATGCAAGGGGTGGGCCGATCCCGCCGTCTACGGCCGCGGGCGGGGGCGGGGCCCGGTGCCCCTCCCCCGCCCGCGCCGCCGCCCGGATCAGGAGGCGGTGAAGGAGACCTGGTCGACGGTCCAGAAGGCGCTGTTGGTGCCGGTGTAGCGGAACTGGAAGCGGGCGGTGGTGGCGCCGGCGGGGACGGTGACGGGGAGGTTCTCGACGGTGTTGAGGTCGCTGCGGTAGGACTTCACCAGCTGCGGGGCGCCGTTGTCGAAGACCACGTAGACGTCGCCGGTCTGCGGCCCGTCGACCTTGTAGTTCGTGGCGAAGGACAGCACGCCGCGGCGCGCGCCGGAGACCGGGTAGGCGGGGCCGACCAGGGTGGAGTCGAACTGGCCGGCGCCGTGTGCCTTGTCGTCCCACTCGTCGGAGTCGGCGACGGCGAACACGTTGCGGGCGCGCACGTTGGTCTCGCGGGACTGGCCGAGCTGGGCGGCCGTCCAGAACTCGTCGGTGGCGAAGGTCCAGCCGCGCCACTCGGTGACGCCGCCGCTGGGCATGCGGGAGTTGTCGATGCTCCAGCCGGCCGGCGGGGTGTGGGTCCAGCCCTTCACCCCGGCCGGGATGCCGCTCTCGTCGGCGCGGGCCTGAAGGCTCGGGCGCAGCGCGTCGAAGGCGTCGGGGGCGATCTCGTCGATCGGGCGGCCGTCGAGCTTCCAGGCGGGGTCGAGGGCGACGCCCTCGTGCTTGAGGACGGTGGGGGCGATGTCGACGGGCTTGACGTCGTAGCGGCGCGAGCCGGGGGCGTAGCCGGTGCCGTTGGCGATCAGGAAGGTCTGGCGCTCGTTGGCGCTGTTGCCGCCGTGGCCGCCGGCGTCGGTGTGGCCGTGGTCGGTGGTGACGACGATCAGCCAGTCCTCCGAGGCGTACGTGGGCCGGGACTTGACGGCCTGGAGGACCTGGCCGACCAGGGCGTCGGCGGAGTGCAGGGCGGCCGCGTACTCGGGGCTGGTGCCGCCGTGGTTGTGGCCGGCCTCGTCGACCTGGTCGAAGTGCAGGAAGGTGGTGTCGGGGTTGCCGTGGGCGAGGTAGTCGACGGCGTCGGCGGCGGTCTTGGTGTCGTTCTCGCTCTCCTGGAGGCGCAGGTCGGCGCGGCCGTTGAAGACGTTGCCGGCGATGGGGTTCCAGGAGCCGATCACCAGGGTGGAGGTGGTGGGGTCGGCGTTCTCCAGGCGGGTGGCGAAGTCGGGGAACAGGTCGAAGCGGGAGCCGGTGAAGCTGTTGTCCTTCACCTGGTGCTTGTCGGGCCACGCGCCGGTGGCGATGGTCGACCAGCCGGGGCCGGAGAGGGTGGGGGCCAGCGGGTTGGCGTAGAGGTTGCTGGTGGCGGTCATGCCGCCGGCCATCAGGGCCTTGAGGGCGGGGGCGTCGGCGGTGAGCAGCTTGTCGTAGCGGGTGCCGTCGACGCCGATGACCAGGGTCTTGGCCTGCTTGGTGCCGTTCGGCAGGCCCTGGTACGGGCCGGTGGCAGTGGTGGCCGCGGCCCCGGTCGCGGCGGGGGCGGCGGCCGTGGCGGCGGTGGTCGGTGCGATCAGCGCGGCGGCGGTGGCGGCGAGGGCCGTGGCGGCGGCGAGGGCGGCGGTGCGGGAGGTGCGCAACGAATGCTCCCAACTGGTCGTCAGTGCGGTGCAGTTGCACCGGGAGTGAGGATGCGCCGGGCGGGCGAGGACGGGCCCTCGCCGGATCCACGGTTGTATGAACAACCGCCGAAATTCAGACCAGACCCGTTATGCTTCCGTGATCATCCGCCCCGGGCGCCGGGCGCCGGGCGCGGCCCGTACGGCCCGGTGCGGCCCGAACGGCGCTCGGTAGGCTGGCGCGGTGAACCACCCCATCTCCCGGGCCGGCCCCGAAGCGGCCCGCGCCGGCGTCCCCGAGCACGGCCGGGTGCCCAAGTACTACCTGGTCAAGGCGCGGCTGGAGGAGCTGGTCGCCGAGCTGGGCCCGGGCGGGCGGCTGCCCACCGAGGCCGATCTGGCGCAGCGTCACGGCGTCGCCCGGGCCACCGTGCGCCAGGCGCTGCGCGAGCTGCTGCTGGAGGGCCGGCTGCGCCGGCAGGGCCGGGGCACGGTCGTGGCCGGGCCGAAGATCGAGCAGCCGCTGTCCCTGAGCAGCTACACCGAGGGCGTCTCGCGCCAGGGCCTGCGCCCCGGGCGCACCCTGATCGGCCTGGACCGGCTGCCCGCCGACGCGGCGGTGGCCCGGCTGCTGGAGGTCCCCGAGGGCGAGCCGCTGTGGCACCTGGAGCGGGTGCTGCGCGCGGACGAGGAGCGCGTCGGGCTGGAGTCCACGTACGTGCCGGTGGCCCGGGTGCCCGCGCTGGACCAGGACTTCGACCCCGAGGGGTCCTTCTACGGCTACCTGCGCGAGCACGGGGTGCGCCTGGGCGCCGCCGAGGAGCGGATCGAGACGGTACTGGCCACCCCGCGCGAGGCGCTGCTGATCGGCACCCCGCCGGCACTGCCGATGCTGCTGCTGCACCGCCGCAGCCTGGACGCCGCCGGGCGCCCGCTGGAGCAGGTGCGCTCCCTGTACCGCGGCGACCGGTTCAGCTTCACCCTCGCCCTCGGCGCCCCGGACAGCGCCCCCCGGGCGGGCGGCGCCACGGAGGCGGAGCGGCCGCGGGGGAACTGACGCCGGCACCGGCGTCCGCAGGGGGTGCGGCCGCCGGTGCCGGGTGTCACGGGCCCGGCGGTGTCAGCAGGTGCCGGGCACGGGCCGGGTGGGTGTCAGCAGGTGCCGACGCGGCCGGACTGCGAGGACCAGACCGGGACCCAGGGGCTGCTGTTGTCGTGCGGGCGGTAGACGACGATGTTGGCGTCGTTCTGCATGCGCACCCAGTTGGCGCTGGGGTTGCAGCCGAAGCCGCTGCCGGTGGCCCACTTGGCGTTCTTGAAGGTGTCGTAGACGACGAAGTTGCCGTCGTACTGCATGATCGCCTTGCCCGCGCCGCCGAAGGTGGCGGTGTTCCACATCGCGGTGCCGTAGCGGTCGTACTCCACGAGGTTGCCGTCGGTCTGGTAGGTCAGCCGGTAGGCGCCGTTGGCGGAGACGAGCGAGTCACCGGGCAGCAGGCAGCTGCCCCAGTTCATGTGGTCCCAGCCGCTCGGGTTGCGCGAACAGTTCCACTCGCTGTTGACGTCGGCGGACGCGCTGGTGGCCGTCGTCAGCCCGGTGAGCGAGGCCAGCGCCAGGGCGGCGCCGGCGAAGGCGAGCGTGCGCCTGGTCCTTCCGGTGTTCCTCATCGTTCCCCTCTTTCCGCTGCGGCGCGGTTCCTGGCCGGCCGCGGCACGGTCTCGTCGACGGCGGTACGGGACGCGCCCCGTACGCCGCCCTCCGATGGGAGCAGGGCCTGTCGGGCCCCTGCGTTCATGCCAACGGGCAGTGGCGGACGGCCGGTTCACCGGATTTCCCGGCGGGCGACGGCCGCCCCGGGCGGAGCGCGGCCGGGCCCCGGGCCCCCGGGCGGAGGACACCGGGCCTGACCTTGTAGGTTTCGGTGTCACCGGCTGCGAGGGGCCGGTGACACCTGGTGGGGAAGGGGAGCCCGACCAGGCAGGGAAGGGGACGGACCCCGGACGGGAAGGGCGGACAGTGACCACGAGCACGGCGAGCGTGTTCCGCGGCGAGGGCGTACCCGAGAGGGAACGGTTCGAGTGCTGGCGGGAGTTGGTCAGCCGCACCCGGGACAGCGAGGTGACCAGCGACCACTCCGACGACTTCCGGGCGGAGATGCGGCGCCTGGAGCTCGGGCCGGTGACCCTCCTGCGGACCTCCTTCCCGCCGACCCGCTTCCAGCGCACCGAGCGCCGGGTGCGCCGCTCGGACCTCGGAGTGTTCCACCTGACCCTGCTGCTCGACGGCGGCTTCGTCCTGACCCCCGGCAGCGGGCGCACCGAGACCTTCGGGCCCGGCAACCTGCACATGCTCGACAGCTCCCACTCCTTCGACCTGCGGGCCTTCGGCTCCCGCGCCCAGGCGCCCGCGGAGCGCCGGATCGAGGCCGTCGGCGTCGACTTCCCCACCGCCCTGCTGCCGCTGCCGCCGCACCGGGTGCACGAGCTGCTGGGCCGCGGGTTCTCCTCCCGGGAGGGCGCCTGCGCGCTGCTCTCGGAGTTCCTCGTCGGCCTGGACCGGCAGGCCGCCGTCCTGGGCCCGGTCGAGACCCCCCGGCTGGGCGGCATCGTGGTCGACCTGGTGGCCGCCTGGCTCGCCCGGGAACTGGACGCCGAGGCCGCCGTACCCGACGACACCCGGCAGCGGGCCCTGGTCGAGAACGTCCGGGCCTTCATCGGACGCAACCTGCGCGACCCGGAGCTGACCCCCGCCGTGATCGCGGCCGCCCACCACATCTCGGTCAGCTACCTGCACCGCCTGTTCACCCGGCAGTCCGGCGGCGAGACCGTCGCCGCCTTCGTCCGCCGCCGCCGGCTGGAGCGGGCCCGCCGCGACCTGGCCGACCCCGCGCTGCGCGACCTGCCCGTCCACGCCGTCGCCACCCGCTGCGGCCTGCCCCGCGCCGCCGAGTTCAGCCGCGCCTTCAGGACCGCGTACGGCCTCTCCCCCAGCGAGCACCGCCGGCAAGCCCTGGCCGGGGGCGCCGGCGGTTAGCCGCACGGGCGGCACGGCCGCGCCGACGGGATCGCAGTGTGACGTGGGTCACATGTGTCACGACATATATGTCGTGACACATGTGTCGTGTAACCTATTTGCTATGAGCACTACACGGAAAACCCCGACCCTCGTCTTCATCCCCTGCTTCTCCGGCGCCCCGTGGAACGCCGAGCAGCTCGCCCCCTACGGCGAGGCGCCCAAGCGCACGCTGCGCCTGCCCGAGGGCGTCGACGACATGGAGCGCTACGCCGACCACGTCGAGAACGCGGTCGCGGACCTCGACGACTACGTGCTGGTCGGCGACTCGTTCGGCGCGATCATCGCGCTCGCGCTCGCCACCCGCCGTCCGCGGGGCCTGCGCGCCCTGGTCCTGTCCGGCGGATTCGCGGCCGACCCGGTCGACTCCAAGGCGTGGAAGGCCCTGATGCGGGCGATCGGCAGGGCCCGCGGCCCGCTCTACCGGCAGCTGACGCTGCGGGCCCACGCCCACCGCCTCGCCTCCCCGTTCGACGGCGAGGGCCAGGTGCCCTGGAACGAGGCGCGCAGCCGCGAACTGTTCCTCGTCAACACCCCGGCCGCGTCCTTCGGCGCGCGGGTGCGGGCCGCCATGACCGCCGACTACGTCGACGCGCTCGGCCGGGTCGAGGTCCCGACCCTGCTGCTGACCCCCTCGCACGACGTGCTGATCGGCGAGAACGCCTCGAAGGTCATGCTCGCGGGCATCCCCGACGCCCGGGAGGTCGTGCTGCCGCGCACCGGCCACATGTTCCGCTTCTCCCACCCGGTAACCTACGCCGCCGCGGTCGAGGACTTCCTGGCCGCCCCGTAGACCACCCGGAAGGACATCGATGCGCAAGGCCGAGCACCTGCGGTTCGCGATCCTGGCAGCCCAGCGCGAAGGCAACCGGCTGCTGATCCAGGCCCTCAAACCCCACGGCATCACCCCCTCCCAGGCCGAGGTGCTGCGCCTGCTCCAGCAGCACGGCACCCTGAGCCTCAACGGGCTCGGACAGCTCCTGGTGTGCGAGAGCGGCACCAACCCCAGCCGGCTGGTCGAGCGCGTGGTCGCGGCCGGGCTGGTCGAGCGCCGCGCCGACGCCGAGGACCGCCGCTACGTCCAGCTCAGCCTCACCCCCGAGGGCGCGCGCCTGGCCACCGAGGTCGCCGGGATCGAGGAGTTCCTCTACGCCGCGATGGACGCCGCCTGCGAGGGCCTGGACACCGACGCGATGCTGCGGTTCCTGCACAGCTTCATCGACCCCCTCCCCTCGGGCGAGGCCCTCAACAAGCGCCTCGCCCTCGACTGACACCCGCCTGGAACCCGTCCTCGAAGCCCACGGGCGCGAGAACCCCGCGGCGCGAGCACCCGGCGCGCACGAACGGGCCGGAAGGCCGCACCTGTCCACGCAGTGCCAAGGACTGTCGACTCGGTGCCAACACGGCGGGGGTGCCGTCCTGGCATCCTCCACGAGTGAACACCTCGCGGCGGAACATCTCGTTCCGTTTCCGCGCCGACGGCCCGGCACGCCACGGGGGAGCGTGCCGGGCCGCCCTTCCCTCTCCGCAGCCTCAGGGCCTCGGGTCCGGCGACGGCTTGTCGTTCGCGTCCTCCCTGGCCCAGGCGCCGGCGCCGAGGCGGCCGGTGGTGCCGAGGTCGAGCTCCGGGACGACCATCACGGGGGCCGCGTCGGCGGTGGCGCGCACCCGGACGTACGGGGCGTTCTGCGGGTCCCCGGCCCCGGCCTCGGTGGTGTTGCGCCACACCAGGGTGGCGCGGGCGCCCTCCCCCGGCCCCAGGGCGATCTTCTGCGGCGGGTTGTCGGCGCCGGTTCCGGTGGCGATCTCGGCGCCGCCGCGCAGGATCCGCACGCCGTCGAGGGGCTTGTGGTCGGGGTCGAGCGGCTGCACCTGCGGGTAGCCGTCGAGGGTGACGGTGGCCGTCCCGCAGTTACGCAGGTGCAGGCTCACCGCGCGCAGGCCCATCGCGGCGCTGCCCTCGTCGGCGTACAGCCGCAGGCCGGAGGGCGGGCAGGGGCCGCCGGCACTGGGCGCCTCGGCGGTGGGCACGCTGCGGACCCGGAGGAGCTCCGGCTTCGGCGGGCGGGGGTTGTCGGACCGTCCCAGGGTGGGCGCGCCCGGGCGGGAGCCCGGCCCGGTCGCGCCGGGCGCGGCCAGGTCGATCCGTCCCTTCTCGGTGGCGCCGGGGGCGAGCCCGGTGACGGTCCGGGTGAGGTTCCCTCCCCCTACTCCGCCCGCTCCCCCGCCCGGGTCGCCGAACACCGCCGCGCCCCGGTCCGGATCGGGCCCGTTGAACACCACGGTGTAGTCGTACGGTTCGGCGTTCGGGTTGGTCACCTCGTACTCGAAACAGGTGCGGCCGACGGCGGTGATCCGCGCCCCGCCCTGGGCGAGCGCGGTCGGCTGCGGCACACCGGGCGCGCTCGGCGGCGGGCTGCCGCACGGCCGGGGGCTGCCGGAGCCCTCCGGACCGCCGCCGGAGGCCGCGGTCGTCGCGGTGCCGCAGCCCGCGAGCAGGAGCGCGGCGGTGGCGGCGGCCACGGCGGACGCGGCGGGATGCCGGGCCGTCAACGGGCGGCGGGGCGGGGAGGGCTGGCGCATCAGTCGAGTCGATCACGCCCCGCGCCGGACAGCAGTGAGCTGCGCCACGTCGCGGGCAACAGTCCTGCCACGGTCCGCGCCCCGCCGACGGAGGCCGCTCAGTCGTTGTCGCGGCTCTGGAAGTACCACTGCTGGGGCTTCGCTCCGGTGTAGTTGGCCAGTTCCACCGGGGAACCGTCCTTGCCGCCGGTCAGGTACAGGGCCCTACCGTCGCCGACCGCCGCGACCTTGAAGCGCCCCTGGTTCTCCAGCGTCACGTCCCAGTCCTCGGGATTCTCGCCCAGGACGGCGCTGTCGCCGTCGACGGCCAGGTACCGGCCCGTACCGACGTTCCGGATGGTGTTGTACTGCCCGTTCTCCTCCACCTCCCAGTACTGGGTGTCGAGTTCGCGCTCCTTCTGTCCGACGACCCTGTCGCCCGAGGCAGGCGCGGTCGCGACCTGGGTGAGGTATCCGACGCACTTGATGCTGTAGGTGCCGGGCTTGATGTCCATGTGGCCTCCATGATCGGTTTCTCGCGCGAAGCGCTGGGAACAGGACGTGGCGTCCGGGGGCCACGATAGGGTCGGGCAGATCATGTTCGATTACGTACCATCATGGAATTCGGAACCGGGGTCGAAGATATGGATCGTGATCGAAGTACTCCATTGCTGGTCAGTCGTCGCGCACGTGCGCGGTACGGAATCCGCGACCACGATCCCCCGCACCGGCGGGGCCGGGCGCGTCGGCCGCCAACGGACCACCGATACCAGTCACACCGGGGACCACCCGACCGGCGGAGCCCCGCGCGCAGCTCCGGCCGGACCCCGGCAAGACTGGGAGCGCGGCTGCCTCGCCGCCAATTGATCCGTACACGTGCGGCCAGGTGTTCCCTTCGAGGAACACGACGAGCCCGCGGCCATGACGGACCTCTCGACCACCTCGACCCCCTTCGGGAGTGAGCCCCATGCCAACTTCTGCCACTCCGGCCGGCCGCGACAAGACGATGCGGTGGACCGTCCACGAGACCGAGACCGGCTGGTCGAAAGACCATCACTACAACTGGGGTTTGAAGTCCGCTCCCGCTATCGAGGCGTACAAGGGCCTGCTGCACTGCTTCGCCGCAGGAGCGTTGGAGCCTTACGGCCTGGCATGGGGCTACTACAACAAGGAAACCGACACGTGGTACAGCAAGTCCTTCGTCTACGACGTCGAGAAAAACCCCGTGTACACGTCCGGTCCGCTCTCGGTGCAGCACGCCAACGACTTCCTGTACTGCGTGCACCACCGCGCCAAGGACGACCGCCGCTTGTGGTGGACCCGCTACAACTCGGAGGGCCCCGAGACCGGATGGTCCCTGCACCAACCGGTGAAGGACCACCGGTCGGCCGAGGTCCGATCGACGAGACCGGCCGCGCTCACCGTCTACGGCGGCCTCCTCTACTGCGTACACGACGGCGACGGCGTCCTGCGGTGGATCACCCACGACACCACCACGAAGACCTGGGGCACCGACCGGCCGATCCCCGGCGACATCCGGGCCGCGCGGGCACCCGCCGTCGAGCGCTTCAAGGACTACCTGTACTGCGTGCACGACCGCGGCGGGGACGACCTGTACTGGATCACCTACAACAGCGGCACCCAGGAGTGGAGCGCCGACCGGCGCATCGAGGACACCGAAGGGAACCCGGTCCGCACCAGCCATGCGCCCGCCATCGCCCGGCACAACGACTACCTGTACTGCGTCTACTACGTCGACACGGACTCCGGGCGCGGCGAGCTCTGGTGGACCCGGTACGACGACAGCGACGAGGGCGACGACAGTTGGAGCGTCCCAGAGCGCATCCCCGACGTCCGCTCGTACACCGGATTCGACATCGCGCCCTACTACGGCGGCCTGTACTGCGTGCACGAGGCCTGAGACGGAGCGCGCGCGGCCCCGACCGGGGCCGCGACTCCGGGCGCGGCCCCGGTGCCCGTACGCCGGTCAGAGGAGCTGGAAGGACCACTCCTGCTTCCAGCCGCCCTCGCAGCTCCACACCCCGAGCTGCTTGAAGTCGGAGTCGTGGGTAAGGCAGTCGTCGTCGCCGATCTGGACCCGGTACTTGCCGTTGCCGAGGCCGACGAACTCCCACTTCTGGTTGGCGGTGTCGCCCCACGCCTGCTGCTCGGCGACGTAGGTCCCGGGGTTCTCGGTGAGGTTGAACCCGAGATCGTTGACGATCCGGTAGCGGTCCCCGCCCAGCGGCTTGATGGTCCAGCGGGAGCCCTTCGCCCCCAGGATCCCGCCCACGATCGGCGAACCCCAGCTCGCGGTCTCGTTGGGGGCCGTCGCGCCCAGTCCGTTGGCGAGCTTCAGGAACAGCGGCCGCTCGGTCGGGATGTCGGAGGACGGCTTCGGCTTGGGGTCCGGGTTCGGCTTCGGGTCCGGCTTCGTCGGGGTGGTCGGGTCGGTCGGCGTGATCACGCCGCCGGACGTGGATTCGAGCACCCACCCCTGGTGCCAGTCCTGCTTGCAGGTCCACACGCCGAGCTGCTTGAAGTCGGCGTCGTAGGCGAGGCAGTCGTCGCCGGAGATCCGGATCTGGTACTTGCCGTTGCCGATCGCGGCGAGTTCCCACTTCTGCCGGGAGGAGTTGCTCCACGGCTGGAGTTCGGCCAGGTAGCCGCCGTTCTCGGTGAGTTCCAGCCCGTACGAGCTGGTGATCCGGTAGCGGCCGCCGCCCGCCGGGGCGAGCTTCCACTTGGACTCGTTGCCGCCCCGGAGCCCGGCGACGACCGACGCTCCGGCGGATCCGTTGACCGGCACGGCGCCCAGGCCGTTGTCGAGCTTCAGATACACCTCGGTGCCGCCGCCGGTGCCGCCGCCGGGCGTGGGCGGGGTGGTGGTCGGCGGGGTGCCGCCCCAGGCCCAGTTCTGGTTGGGCGCGTCCCGCCGGTCCTCGGAGCCGCAGGCCCAGGCCGCCACCGTGCTGCCGTTGGCGGTCCGGCCGCTGAAGTCGTCGACGCAGACGTCCTTGGAGCGGTCGTCCTGGTCGGTCATGTGCCGGAAGCCGCCGCCGGCCGACATGTTCCAGCGTTGTCCGGGGATCTCCAGGCAGTCCCACACCTGCAGCTTGGTCCCGTTCGCGGTCTTGTTGGCCTCCAGGTCGAGGCACTTGCCGTTGGCTGCCTGGAGCTTGTAGCCGTTGTACGTCCATTTCTGGGCGTCGCCACCGTTGCATTCCCACATCTGGACGGGGGTGCCGTTCGCGGTGCCGTTGCCGCTGACGTCCAGGCAGGCGTGATAGCCGGGGGCGCTGGAGTCGGGGGTCAGGCTGCCGGTCCTGGTGCCGTAGCCGGAGCGGGAGGGGAAGTGGACGGTGCGCACGTCGCCGTCGCACTTGTAGGGCCTCGCGGTGCCCGAGCGGCAGGTCCACGGCTCCTTCTTGACGGTGTCGCCGTCGTTGCCGGTGAACGCCCAGTTCAGGTAGCCGCCGTCGCCCCGGTTGCGGAACGTCGAGTCCCCCTGGAAGACCCAGATCCGGAAGACGTCGTAGCCGGACGGCTCCTTCTTCTCCTTGTCCAGGAAGTGGTTGAGCTTGTAGGTGGTGTCGAGCAGCACCCCCCGCATGTCGGACTTGTACTCGTTCCGGAACCACTCGGTGTCGTACAGGTCGGTGCCCACGGTCTTGAACACCATGACGTTGAACCCCGGGAACTTCGCGCTCAACTTCGTCGCGGTGTTCTGGGTGAACTCCGCGTTGTCCAGCTTGTTGAGGTTGGCGGCGTCGTGCATCAGCCTGATCGTGTCGAAGGCGGAACTGATCAGCGCCGTCATGCAGTTGCCGCCGCCCGGCGAGGCCGGGGTCCCGCAGGTCTTGTCCACCGGGGCCGCCGCGGCGGCTGCCGCGGGCGCGGCCTGGGCCTGCGCGGTCAGGACGGAGACCACGGCGACGGCGGCGACCCCGCAGGCCAGGGCGCGTTTCAGGCGGGAGAGGAGGTGCAAGGTCGGAACCGTCTTTCTTCTCGGGGAAGTTGGATGGTGGCACCGGAAGTCCGCCGTCCCGCGGCTCCTGACGCGATCCATATGACAAGATCAAGAAGCCTGACGCCTTTCACGCGCCACCCCGGTCGGCGAGCCCCGCGGACCGGCCTCGATCCCTGTGGCCCGGGCGAGCGGCCGTCAGGGAGTCGTCAGAGATTGGAGGACCCGCGAGGTGTCCACATCACCGGAGTTCCGCGGCTTCGACCTGGTCCGGCGCGGCTACGACCGCGAGCAGGTCGACCACTACCTCAGGGCCCTGTCCGGGGCCGTTTCACTGCCGCCCGTGCCGGCGTTCGAGATCAGGTGGCGGGGCTACGACCGCGAGCAGGTCGACGCGCGCATCGCGGACCTGCTGCGCGGCGGGGGCTACAGGGGCGGCAGGGCGTAACCCCACGCGGCGGGCTCGGCGCGGGAAGTCGGACCGGCCGACTTCCCGCGCAACGGCCCGGCACGGTCAGCGCCGCCCCGAACGCCCCGAACGCCCCGAACGCCTCGTCCACCGCGGGGTCCGCCACCGTCCCGACGGCGACACCCCGCCCCGCTCGTGGATCGGGCCGCAGACGCCGAGGCGTCACTTACTGTAGGCACATGAGTGCAGATAGGCGTGTCCGGGCCGATTCGACCCGGTTCGACACGGATCGCCCCGGCGGGTGAGGGCGTCATGACCGCACCCCGGATCCCCCTCACCATCGACAACACCGCGCTGGTCCTGATCGACCACCAGGTCGGCACGATCGGGTGGGCCGGCGAGCTGGCCGACGAGGACGAACGCGACCAGCTGACGATGTGGGTGCGCACGATCGTGCGCTTCGCGGCGGCGGTCGGCGTCCCCGTCGTCCTGACCAGCAGCCTCGAGGACCGTCAGCAGGGCCCGCTGCTGCCCGACTTCGAGACCCTCGTGCCCGCCGCGTACGCCGCCCGGGTGCGGCGCGCGGGCGTCATCAACGCGTGGGACGACCCGGCGTTCGTCGAGGCCGTCCGTGCGACCGGCCGGGAGAACCTCCTCGTCGGCGGCCTGACCACCGAGGTGTGCCTGGTGCCGCCGGTCCTGTCCGCGATCGAGGACGGCTTCGGCGTCGCCGTCCTGCTCGACGTGTCGGCGGCCGGCACGCGCACCTCCGCCGCCAACAGCCGCGACACCCTGCGGGCCGCCGGGGCGGAGCTGCTCACCGTCGTCCCGGCGCTGACGCGGCTGCTCGGCAGCTGGCAGAGCGAGCACGCCGCCGCGTTCTTCGACGCGATGGGCGGCGAGGGCGTCTTCGCCGCCTTCGCCCGCGGAAACCTCAGGTAGACCCCGCACCGACCTCGAACCGGTCCCGCACCGACCTCGAACCAACGCACCGACCTCGGACAGACCTCGGATAGGGAGCACCCGCATGTCCGGTATCACCGCAGCCGACCGCTTCGAGATCCACGAACTGCTGGCCCGGTACTGGAAGACCGTCGACGAGGGCGACCTCAAGGGCTTCGCCGACACCTTCACCGAGGACGGCAGCCTCACCAACTACACGGGGACGACGACCGGCCGCGAGGCGCTCGCCCAGTGGCTCGACGACTACGGCCCGAGCCGCGCCGGCAACCGGCACATGAGCACCAACACGACCGTCACCGAGGTCGACGCGGACACCGCGACGGTCTGGAGCTACATGGTCGTCATCGCCGCCTTCGAGCCGCGGACCCAGACGCCGCACGTCGCGGCCTACGGCCGGTTCAACGACACGGTGGTCCGCGTCGACGGCGGGTGGCTCTTCAGGGAGCGCCTGATGGACGACCTCGCCCTGAACGCCATCGACTACCCGGGCTGAACCGCCGCGGGCGGCGCTCCCTGGCCGACGGCGCCGTCCTGCGCGATGACGGCCTGGGCCCGCTGCGTCCGCGCGCTCAGCTGCTGGGCGAAGCTCCGCAGGGAGTCGGCGTTCCTCGCGATGTACTGGTTGTCGTAGGCGGTCTCCACCGCGACGAGCCGGCCGACCGTGTTCAGGGAGATCTTGCAGGCGATGTCGGCCTCGGCCGTCGGCACCTCGTCGGGGCTGCGCGGGGGCGGCGTCCCGGCGGCGGGGGTGGTGCCCGCCGCGGGGGTGGTGCCCGCCGCGCCCCACTTGCGGTCGCTGTAGGCGTCCGCCGGGTTGGCGTAGCTGTAGCCCTTCCCCTTCATGCACGCGCTCCACTGCGCGTACGCGGCGGTCAGGCGCGGGTCGGTGAGGGGGATCCGGGGGCCCTTGTCGGGCAGGCCCTGCACGGTGCCCGGCACCGGCGGCGGCCCGCCGAGCGCGTCCGCGCCGGCCTGCCAGCAGCCGCCCTTGGGCACCGGCCTGCCGTTGAAGCTCGTGACCGGCTTCCCCGAGGGGTCCGCTCCGTAGAGCACCGAGGTGACGTCCGGGGAGAGGGTGGAATCGGGGATGACCTGGTTGCGGTCGTACCCCTTCTCGGCCGCCTTCGCCGGGGCGAAGTACCCGTAGAGCTGGGTCCGTTCCCTGGCCGCCGTCGCCGCCTGGGTGAAGGCGTCGTAGGTCTCCTCCGGGGCCTGGAGGCCGAAGTCCTTCATGCAGCGGGCCGTGACGAGGTGCGAGGCCCGACTGATCGTCACGGCCTGTTCGGCGGTCGGCTTGTAGCCGTCGAGGGGCAGGGTGATCTGCTCCGGCCGGTCGATGACCGGCACCTGGCCCGTCGGCGGCGGGCTGGAATTCGCCTGGCCTCCACCGGAACAGGCGGAAAGGGAACTCACGGCCACGGCCAGAACGGTGAGCGCGAGCGGGGCGCGTCCCCGCAGTGGCATCGGCATCGGAATTCTTCTCCTCCCTGGAGAAACGCGGAGAAAAGCGGGCGGCGGGCATCCGGAGGACACCCGCCGCCCCTGGCGGAATCACACGATCTGCACTTCGGAAACGTGCGCGCTGGTGAAGCTGAGGCTTCCGCCGGCGTAGAGGTTGTACGGCGTGCCGTTCGCCGTGATGATGCCGTTGTTCCACTGCGAGGTCACCAGGTTCACGCCGTCGACGTTGGGGTAGATGGCCCCCACGCTGCCCGCGTAGCAGAGCTGCCAGCCCGACATCCACAGCTCGATGCCGTAGGCCTTCGCCCCGCCGCCGGGGCACTGCACGGGGCCGATGGCGCTGGCGGGCGAGGCGGCGACGACGCCTCCGCCGACCACGGTGGCGGCGGCGAGTGTCACCGCGGCAATTCGCTTGCTGATACGAAGATTCATGGAAGTACCGCTCTCCCTGTCCCATTCGACTGACGGATCGTTGCGACCTGGCGATGCGAAATGACCGGCCCGCGTCGGGCCGTTTTCCCCGGCCCTCGCGGCCCCGTATCGCCGACAACGGAAGAGAGTGTCACTCGCCGCCGGGATCGACCAGCCCTTGCCGAGGGCCGACGGAATAAAGCGGACAAAGGCGCCCTCGGGGGCGGCGGGCAGGAATCCCGAAGACGATCGTCCGATTCGCTTCTGCCTGCGGATATGCCGGGAATTCACGACCGCCGAAAACAGGTTGATGTACGTACATCGTCAAGCGGCCTTCGGGCCGCCCTCCGGCCGCTGTCTAGCGCAGGAGCCGCAGGGCGAGGACGTCGCGGCGGGTGCCGTCGGATCCGGAACCCGCATGCATGGGGACCGCGAGGCGAACAGCCCCATCGCCGCCTCCGTATGATCCCCGCATGTCCTGGATACGCCGCCGCTCTCGCGCCACCGAGCCACCCGATGGCCGACTGCCCGATCTCGCGTTCCTCGCGCTGGTCCGCGATGCACTCGAGGAGGTCGCACCCGACAGTACGGCGGGTGCCGAGCTCAAGGGCAACTCGCTGCTCAGTCCGCGGGGTTGGGCCGTCGCCGTTGGGCCGGCGGGCCACGGGGACGACCGGCACTACGACCTGATCGCCATCCCGGACGTGAACGTCCAGCACGACCCGCCCTGCTTCGGGGACTGCGCCGTAGTCGTCACCACCCCGCGCGACGCGGCCGGACTGTGGGCCCGTTCCGCCGGCGCCTGCATGCTCGAACTGCTCGACGGACGCGGCCGCTTCGCCGACCACCTGGATCCCGCCCAGGAACACGGCGTACCGGGGTGGCGGTCCATCACCTCGGGCGTGCTGGCGTACGGACTCTCCGCCGAGGAGAATCGCGACCTCCAGGAGGCGCTGCTGGAAGCGAATGTGCTTCACGAGATCGCCGACACCTTCACCGCCGACCTGGAATCGCCCTGGTTCAACGGGGTCCGCGTCTTCTACGGCGGCGCCCCGGGAGCAGTGGAGTCCGAGATCCGGATCAACGGCGAGCGGCACGAGGCCGCCTCAGCCGCACTGGCCGCGCTCAACCTGCCCGAGCCGACGGTCTTCACCGTCGCCCGTTCCTTCAGCCTGATGCTGCCCGCGGAGCGCACCCCGTAGCGGGTGGTGGTACGCCACTTCTCCATGTTCGGGACCTGAAGATGCTGGCGGTGGGCCGGTCGAGCCCGTCGAACTCGGTCTCCGTCTGGGACGGGACCTTGTTGTCCAGACCGATCCACAGCACCGCTATCGGAGGCCCGGCAGCGTGGTACGCCGCGTTGACGCAGCAGACCCGGCCGTGGCTGTCATAGAAGCTGTCGGTGATGTTGCCGGCCGCCGTCCACGTCGTACGCCTGCTCCTGGACTTGGCGCGGGCGCAGGAGACCGTCGTACAGGGAGATGCCGGTGCGGTAGTCGCCGTCCTCCAGCAGCATCCTGGTCGTGACGGCGGGCTGCTTGCCCGGCTCGATCGTGTAGGCGTACGTCGCGTTGGCCGACGCGCTCTTGTCCCGGCCTGGGTTCCACACGGCTGTGGTGCGGCCCATGGCGTCGTAATCGGCGTACGTGGTGCGGCTGTTGACGTCGACGACATTCACCGGCAGGGCGCGCAGGCCGTCGCGGGTGGTCGTGGTCGCGGACTTCTTGGCGTTGGTCGACCGGACGATCGTCAACTGGGAGCCACTCGCCGGGAGCGTAGGACGTCGTGCGGTCTCGGAGGTGATCAGGTCAACCCGGTACCGGGTCATCGGGACAGCCCTCGGCGGAGTCGGCCCGGCTGGGAAGCGGGTCTCCGTGGCCGAACACGACGGGCTGGAGCGTCTGCACGGTGGCGCCGGCCTTGGCCGTGCGGGTGACGGACTTCAGCCACAGGGCCCGGCCACCGCGGACCGACCTCTACCCCTGTGGCCCGGGCGAGCGGTCGTCAGAGATTGGAGGACCCGCGAGGTGTCCACATCACCGGAGTTCCGCGACGTCGACCTGGTACGGCACAGCTACGACCGCGACCAGGTCGACGCGCGCATCGCGGACCTCCTACGCGGCAGGGGCAACAGGGGCGGCAACGCGTAACCCACGTGGGCTCTTGGTGCAGGAAGTCGGACCGGCCGACTTCCTGCACCAAGGGGTGTCCTGCTACTCCCATGGCGAACGCTCAGCCGGGCTGCGGGGCACGGACTACAAGAGACACCGGTCGGGCGCCAACGTCCGGTCGATGTACTCGTCGGAGTCGGGGGCCTCCCCTGTCAGGACGGTGGCCAGGAACTCGGTCATGGTGCCGTCGAAACGGACGAACTCGCTGATGTCGAAGCGCCACACCACGACCGGCCACTGGTCCGGGTCTCCGGCCGAGGTGCCCCAGCAGAAGTAGTCGGAGATGGTGTTGTTGGCCCAGACGAGCAGACCGCCCTTCGCCGGGAACGGCGCGTAGGGCCTGCCGAGCTCGGGATTCCACTCGTACCACCCGTCGAGCATCTCCTCGACTTCCACGTTGAAGTGGCGGAAGTGTTCGTACCTCTCCTCGTCCGGAGTGCCGGGGTCGAGGTCCGGGGTCACCATAGCGAACTCTCGCCGCGGAAGTGGGCACGGCCGTACCGCTCCACGAACGCACCGTAGTCCGAGGGCAGTTCGGTGCCTAGCCCTTCGACGGCCCCCTCCCAGTACACCCGGAACGGCTCACATCGGGGCTCCCCCATGATGTCCGCGAGACGGCCGACAGCGTTCGCCATTTCCCGTTCCCCCCTGACCTCCGAGCGGGACCATCTGCCACCGCAAGGGCTCAGCCTCCCATCGCTCACGATCTTCGACCCCCGCCCTGCCCGCCGGCCGTCGGCGGCCATGAGGAATCCGGGCGGGCAGGGGGCCGGCAAGCCAAGGGTCGCGTACGGCGACGCCAGGTGCGACCCCCTCTGCTGCGCCGCCCTGAGGCGCTGTTCGAACCCGCCCTGCACACCGGACTCCGCAGGGCGAACTCCTCGGCCTCCGCTGGGAAGACCTCGGCCTCGTCACCAGTACCGCCAGCATCCGCCGCACTCTCCAGCGCACACGCACCGGCGGCCTCACAACCCTGCCGACCAAGACCATCAGCTCGGAACGCCGCATCGCCCTCCCGGCCGCGTGCGTCACCTCGCTCCGCGTGCACCGTGAGCGACAGGCCCGCGAGAAGCATCAGGCCGGCGCAGAGTGGGTGGACAACGACCTCGTCTTCACCCGCACGGACGGTCACCCCATCGAACCCGCCACCCTCACACGGCACTTCAACGCGCTACTTCGCCACTCCCGCCTGCGGGCGATCCGGTTCCACGACCTGAGGCACTCGACTGCGACCCTGCTCCTGGAACAGGGCGTCGAACTCGTCGTCATCAAGGAGCTGCTGGGCCACGCCCACATCGGCGTCACTGCCACGGTGTACGCCCACGTCCGGATCCGCCTTCAGCGGCAGGCCATCGACCTCCTCGGACACGCACTCGGAAACCTCGCCGAGACCGGAATCGAGGGCGACGAGCCGCCGCTTTGTGCAGCACCCGTCCGCTGACGTTGCCGTCAACTACTGCCGCCAGAGACCGCTGAGGCCCCACCGGAAGGCATTTCCGGTGGGGCCTCAGCTATTCCTCTAAAGCACCGAACGCGCCCTACAGCTCCCAGTTCCCAATGAGTTGTGGCCTGGATCCATCAGCCAGCTTCGCAAAGAAATCGTCAACGCAGTCCGCATATGCGAACACCGAGGAGTCCATCCCAGCAAAGAACTTGCCAGATGGCGACACATACACGGTGAGGTGAAATCCATCAATTCCCAATGGGCACAGGGATTCACCAACTACGCCAGAGCAGCGTCCAGCAATCCTCGCATCACGCGCGGTGCACACCCGCGTGGGGTCAAACTCAGTCCAGCAGAATATCTCCTTGCTATTCAAGTCGATGCTGGGCAGGTGCTCGATCCGGAGTTGCCAGAACGCCTCCAAGAATCGGTGCGCCGCAGGCGACACATCGAAGCCGACGAGCTTCATCTCACGTACGAGTCCAGAGACGTCGGCCACGACGCCAGGCCTCCAGCCTGCCGCTTCAACCAAACGGCGCCCTCGTCCATGGATTATCAATTCCATGCTCACCCTCCGACCGATAGGTCAGTCGTGCCACGCCTCACTAGCGCACTCTGGCAGGATAGACAGGCCGCCTCGGGTAGGCCAGTGGAACTTCTGACAGTGAGAAATTCGATATCGCTGAATTGAAGAGGACGCCCAAACATGCCCTCAAAATCAGCCGCATGATTGGCAAACAGTGCATTGCATGCGCGCATCTCCGCGCAGTTAGCCGCATCTCCCTCGAACATCTGCCCGCCATCGGCTGCAGCTTTCTGGATCTCAGGCTCCAGATAGGCTGGGCGGGAGGAAGCTCCAGAATAGCCAGGCTCCATCATGTCCGTGTTCTTGATGCGTGCAACGGAAGTCATCGTGGCATCTTCTGGCGCTTGCTTGGCGGCGGCGCGAGCAGCAGAGCCCATATCCGGACCACAGGAATTGTGGACCAAGATCGGCACATCGCCCGCCACAACATAGTACGTGTGGAAGTCGGCGATCGTCAGGTTGTACATCCAGGAGCGACCCGCAACAGGGCGCACGGCCGCGACCTCGATGAGGTCGCCGGATTCGCTCTTGAGGACATGCCCAACCGTGAGCTCACCCGCTGGCGTCCACGAACGGGTCGTGTCATCCCAGAAAGGGTGGTTGGACGTGGTGTGGACGGTTTCCTCGGCAACGCCTGCGGTTTTGATTGTCACATCGACGAGGTCTTCGTCGTCGTTGATCAGAGTGGCCAGGACAGGCCGGTCCCCGTTGTCCTCCCCTGCGGGTCGTTCCGGGTCGTTTGACTTGACCTTGTCGCCGATCTGGATTTCGCCGATATTCTTGCTGGTACCGTCGGCCATCAGAACGGGCGTGTCGGGCGTGAAACTGCAGTTTCCGAAGAGCTTTTTGAGTGCCTTCTTAACTACCCCAGATTCTTTGATCAGACCCTTGGCTGCCCTGGCGCCCTTAGCTGCTCCCTTTACGGCTCCGGGCCCACCACCAGCAATCTCCGCTACAGTCTCGGCGATCTCCCCGAACCTGTAGGCCGGATCGTTGTGTGAAATACCGAACAAGTCAGCTGCAGGGTGCGCAGTCGTTTTCATCGGAACAATGCCTGGAATGACGGTGACGCCAGCCTGCTGGTTAACCCCCGCCATGGCATTATTCATCGCGGCAAACGGGCTGTTCTCCGTCAGCCACCCGACGGCGGAGTCGAACCCGCCAGCAGCCATCTTTCCGGCTATGCCGGGAAGATCCTTTAGTTTGGGTCGATCCGGGAAGATCATGATCCCAAAGATCGAGATCAGTCCGCTGGGGTCGCTGAGGTTGACGGGGTTGTTGTTGCTGTAGGCGTAGCCGTTGATCTGCTGTGGGTCGGTGGGGTCGAGGATGGGGTCGACGGAGATGAAGCGGCCGTTGGCCGCGTCGTATTCGCGGGCACCGAGGTGGGTGAGGCCGGTGGTGGCGTCGTTGGTGCCGCCGACGAAGCCGCGTTCGGTTGGCCAGGAGGCCGGCTTCTTGCCTCGGGGGGTCCCGAAGGGGGTGGTGTCGCCTCGGGTGTAGTCGAGGTTGTCGGCGCTGATGGTGAGTTGGGCGGTTCCCTGCTGGTCGTTGATGAGGTAGTTGAGGCTGCCGTCGGAGGCCTTGACGAGGGTGACGGGACCAGCGGTGATGTAGCGGGTGCCGGTGACCTTGTTGGCAGTCTTGTCGAGCTTGAGCTCCTGGCCGTCCAGGTAGAGGGTCACCGCGTCGGGCTCACGGCGCAGGAGGCGGTTGCCGTTGGCGTCGTAGAGGAAGGTCGTGCTCTTGCCCGCGGTGGTGGACTTGGCGCGGTGGCCCTCGGTGTCCCACTCGAGCGCCTGGTCGCCGTCGACGGTGACGCGGCGGACGGTGTTGCCGGCCTCGTCGTAGGTGAAGGTGTCGGTCCGGGCGCCGGTCCCGGTGATGTCGACCCGGGACAGGGCGTGGGGCCGGCTGCCTCCCGCGGCGGGGTAGGTGGAGGTGCGCTGGGTCTGGTCGCTCGGCGGGTTCTCGGGGATCTGGGTGAGCTGCGCCCAGGGCAGCCAGCTTCCGGTGGCGTAGGCCCGCTTGGTGTAGTTGATCGCCCCACTGGCGACCGTGATGAGCTTCAGGTCACCGCCGGAGCTGACGACCGCTGCGGACGTGGGCTGGTTGAGCTGGCCGACGACCTGGCTGACGTTGCCCCAGCCCGCCCAGGTGGCGTCGGGCTTGCGGATGGTGTGCCAGATGTTTCCGCCCGCGATGGCGGCGACTTCGAGGCCGGCGCCGGTCGCGGTGGCGGTGAGGCTGGTGGGCGAGGTGAGCGCACCGGTGGCGCCGTAGACGTCACCCCACTTCTGCCAGATGCCGTTGCCGAAGCGCACGGTGTGCCAGAGCCTGTCGCCCGCGATCACGATGACCTCGAGGCCGGAGCCAGTGGCCGCGCTGGTGACACGGGTGGCTCCGGTGAGGCTGCCGGTCTCGCCGTAGACGTTGCCCCAGCCCGCCCAGACACCGTCGGGCCTGCGCAGGGTGTGCTTGAGCACGCCGTCGGACAGGGCGAGGACCTCCAGACCGGAGGCGGTGGCGGACAGCGAGAGCTGGCTCGGGTTGGTGATGGGCCCGACCACGTTGGTGACGTCGCCCCACCCTCCCCACTTGCCGTTGGCGTCGCGCAGGGTGTGCCACACCCTGCCGCCGGCGACGGCCATGATCTGCAGGGTGTTGTCGGCCCAGGCCGCCGCGACGTACTCGACGGCGGCGGGCAGAGGCCCGGCCTGGGTCTTGTGCAGGTTCTCGAAGTTGGCCCACGTGCCGTCGGCGCGCTGCTGGGCGAGGTAGACCTGGCCGTCGGCGATCGCGACGGAGGCGGTCTGCCCGTCACCGGCGATGGCGACGGAGGTCACCTTACCGGTGTCCATCAGCGGACCGGGGGCGGCACCGAAGCTGCGGTTGGTCGCCTGGGTCCGGTTGCCGGCCGCGTCGTAGGTGTAGCTACTCCAGTACGGGTCCACTCCGCCGACATAGGGGGCAGTGGTCGAGGTCGGCTTGGCCACGCAATCGTCGGTCGACGACCAGGCATCGGTCAGACGCTGGGCGAAGTCGTACGTGTAGCACTGGGTGTCCGCGACAGTTGCGTTGTCGCGGTCGTCGCGGACCCGGGTGATGTTTCCGACCGGGTTGTAGGTGTAGGTCTTCTTGTCGAGGGTCTGCGGGCCGCTGCGCTCCCGGTCGGTCTGGACGAGAGCGAGTCGCTGGGTCGCGTTCTCGTAGTCGTAGGTCTGGACCGCCCTGGACCCGACGTTGCCGGTGACACTCTGCTGGAGCTGGCCCAGCGGCGAGTAGGTGTTGCCGAGCGAGTACACCCGGCTGCCGCCGCTCACCGTGGTGGGCAGACCCAGCGGCGTGTAGTTGCGGCGGACGGTCTCCTGCGGGAGTCCGCCGCCGGCCGGATAGGTCGTGGTGTCGACCAGGCCGGTGTTGGGCGTGTAGGTCTGGGAGGCGTTGTAGGTGCCGGCGAGCAGTCCTTCGCTGTCCGGGACGGTGACGGTGGTTCCGGTGGGTCGGGCCGCGCCGTCGAACCCGGTGATGCCGGTGGTGTAGGCCTTGCCGTTCTCCCAGCGGGTGCTGCCGGTGGCCAGACCGTTACTGCCGGGCAGGGTGTCGTAGGCCCACTCCGCCAGCTTGGTCCCCGTGGTGGAGCCGTCGAACATCCCCGTCTTGCGGCCGAGGACATCGTAGGCATACGCGAGCGTCTTGCCACGAGCGTCCGTGACGGTGGCAAGTGTGCCGTCAGTGTTGTAGGTGCTGGTGGTGGTGCCCTTGTCCGGGTCGACGGCCTTGGCCTGGCGGCCGAGCAGGTCGTACTCCCAGGTCCAGGCGTTGCCCGCGGCGTCGGTGAACCGGGTGAGCTTGCCGGCCGGGTTGTAGGAATACTTCAGGGCCTCGTACGCCGACACGGGGGCGTCGAAGTCCGGGCTCCCGCTCTTGTAGTGCCGCACCTCGGAGGTACGGCCCCAAGCATCGGTGATGGTGAGCGTGGGGGTGCCGCCGTCGGGCGGGGTCGTCGCGCTCCAGTTCACGCCGTAGCGGGTGGTGGAGCGCCACTTCTCCATGTTCAGGGACTTGAAGATGCCGGCGGTGGGCCGGTCGAGGCCGTCGAACTCGGTCTCCGTCTGGGACGGGACCTTGTTGTCCAGGCCAATCCACAGCGCCGCGACCGGAGGCCCGTCGGCATGGTACGCCGCGTTGGACCGGTAGACCCGGCCGTGGCTGTCGTAGAAGCTGTCGGTGATGTTGCGGCCGCCGTTGTGGGCGGTGCTGCCGCCGTGCGCCTCCTCCTGGACCTGACGCGGACGCAGCAGACCGTCGAACAGGGCGATGCTGGTGCGGTAGTCACCACCATCGAGCAGGGTCCTGGTCGTGACGGCTGGCTGCTTGCCCGGCTCGATGGTGTAGGCGTACGTCGTACTGGCCGAGGCGCTCTTGTCCCGGCCCGGGTTCCACACGGCCGTGGTGCGGCCCATGGCGTCGTAGTCGACGTACGTGGTGCGGTTGTTGGCGTCGACGACCTTCACCGGCAGGGCACGCAGGCCGTCGTAGCTGGTGGTGGTCGTGAACTGCTTGGGGTTGGTGGACTGAACGACGGTGGCCTGGGAGCCGCTCGCCGGAGTGTAGGACGTCGTGGTCTCGGCGTTGTTGACGTCCTTGACGGAGGTGACTCGCCCGTACTGGTCGTACGCGGTGGTGACGGCCGTCAGGTAGTGCGGGGTGGCGCCGTCGTAGCGATCCAGGGCTTCCGTCGTGATGGCGCTGCCCTTGCCCGGCTCCGGTGCTGACCCGAGGGGCTTGCCGTCGTAGGCCGTCCTGGCTTCGCTCGTAACGGTCACCGGCGTAGCGGCGGTCGAGCAGAGCGTGCTGGCGGTCTGGACGGACTGCGGGTAGGAGATCAGCCAGTTGGCGGTGTCGGGGGTGACGTAGGTGGTGCGGGTGCACTGCTCGTCACCGGTGACGTTCGTGTCGCCCTCGTCCGAGACGGTCTTGACCTGACCGTAGTCGTCGAAGGTGCTACTCGACCGCGCGGTACGGGCGGTGCTGCCGTCCGGCTGGAGCGCCTTCGTCGTCGTGCTCTCGGTGCGGACCATCGAGGCGGTCACCGGGGGCAGGACTGCGGCTTCGGGCCGGCCGGTCTCGCCCGGCGGGGTGGCGGTGGGCTTGCCGTCCTTGCTGGGCAGGGCCTTCACCGCCCGGCTCGCGGTGCCTCGGACCCAGGGGTTGTTCACCGTGCTGGTGATCGGCTTGCCACCGTCACCGTCGTAGACGATGGTCTCGCGAGCATAGCCGGCGAGTTCGTTGCTGTCCTTGACACCCTGGAGGGGGCTGACCGGCCTCGGCTGACCGTTGGCGAGGGTGTCGCCGTCCATGCCGCGGAAGTAGACGGTCTCGGTCAGGCTCTTGCCGGAGTCGCCGACGCGGGTGCGGACCCGCTGGTAGCCGCGGAAGTCGCTCCAGGTGCGCTGCTTGTCCGGGGTGAGCTCGGAGTTGTCGCGCCGCCAGGCGGCCCCGTCGAGGTACTCGTACGCGGTGACCTTGTCGGGGGATCCCGAGCCGGCGACCAGGTCGTGCTCGGTGACCTTCTCCACGAGGTACTTGTGGAACCAGTCGAGGACCGGGTCGACCGCGCCCTCGGGGGTCCACCACGTCGGATAGCAGCGCCTGGTGTTGCTGTCCAGGGCGGGAACAGACCCCGCAGCGCAGTCGATGGCGGTGTACGTGATGTCGGTGTTGGAGCCGGTCTCGGAGGTGATCCGGTTGACCCGGTACCGGTTCATCGGCGGCCGGCCCTCGGCCGAGTCGACCCGGTTGGGGCGCAGGTCCCCGCCGAAGGTCACCGGCTGGAGCGTCTGCGCGGTGGTGCCGGCCTTGGCGGTACGGGTGATGGACTGCAGCCACATGGCCCGGCCGCCGCTGTCACCGGTGGCAGGGAAGTACTGGTCCAGGCTCCAGGCGTCGATGTCCCGGTAGCTGCCGTCGCCCTGCAGGGCCTGCGTGCTGATGCCCGTTACGCGCCGCTTGGACCAGAAGGTCGGGGAGCTGTTGCGGCAGTCCTGGTCCTTGTCGCAGGACTGGTCGACCGGGGTGTCGAACCAGTTGGCGGCATTGGCCTTGGTGAAGGAGCAGTCCGCCGCCACACACCGGTCGGCAGTGGAGAAGGTGACCTTGCCCGCGGGCGACGCACCGTAGACCTGGCCGGCCCGGTGGCCGTACTCGATGCGGTTCAGCGTGACAGCACGGGTGTAGACCGCGTCCGCCTTGGGGGTACTGGTGGCGGCGCCACTGTTCTTGGCGTAGGCGTTCTTCTCCTGGTCGTAGAAGTACGCCACCGCATTGCCGTGCGGGTCCACGACGTAGTCGAGCTGCCAGCGCCAGGCCCGGTCGCGCGAGGAGTCCTTGAACGCGGGCGCGTAGCCCGGCTCGCCGGGCTGGTTGCCGAACACGGGCACGGTCAGGGCCGCACCGGTCTCGGGCTTGCCGGCGCTCCAGCCAGGCAGGCGGTTCTTGCCGAAGAAGTACTGGGTGCCGTCGGTCGTGGTGACCTTCCAGTACTCGTTGTCGGTGTCGCCGTTGGCGGTGTCCGACGCGTTGCCGTTGAGCTTCTCCACCCGCGAACCGTCGTCTTTCGACAGCTTCCACGTACCGCTCGCGTCATCGCGCACCAGTGCGGAGGCGCTCCCGTTGAGCGAGACCATGGCGTTGTCGGACTTCCAGCACAGGTCACCACCCGTGGCGGGAGCGTTGCTGCCCGAACCCTTGTCATCTGTGCACGCGGTGTAGCTGCGCTCGACGAAGCCGGGGTTGTAGTCCCAGCCGTCACCGATCCACGAGGACTGGTTGTTGGTGGACGCGGTACGCCCGTCGATGGCCCCGGACGAGTAGCCGAGGGCGACCTTGGGAGCCATGCCGCCGGGAACCGGCGGCAGCTCGATCGGGTAGGACCAGTCGAAGGAACCGGTGTTGCCGGTCACCGACCAGGTGCTGGACGGGGAGAGCGAGGTCGCCTTGTAGTTGCCCTCCGGGCCCGATGCCCCGGCGGTGGCGGCCAGAACCGTCGCACCGGCGACCGACGCACTCGCCGCCTGGACGAACGACGCCTTGACGGCGCCGTCAGCGGGAACCTGGTCAACGGGTGCGGAGACCACGACATCCGCCGTCAGGGTGCCGGCCTTGGTGTCATTCGACGCGGCCAGCGGCGTGGCCGTGCGGCACTGCGGCTGGTCCGGCGTGGTCAGCGCACACGGGGGAAGCTGAACGAAGGTCAGGCGCGAACCCCAGTCGGCCCCAAACGACTCCCGAAAGGCCTTGTAGTCCAGCTGGACCCGGGCCTTGTCCGGCGTGGCGCTTCCCGCCACCGGCTCCAGGTTGACCAGGACACCGTCGAGACCCACGATGGCCGCCGCAGCCCGGTCCGACACGGCCACCCGGACCTTCGACTTCCCGCCCGCCGCCGGCTCCGACCCGACGGAGGTGACGGTCAGCGGGAGGCCGGGCGCCTTCCCCTGGGGCGAGGACTTCGGCGCCGAGGCCGCCGGCACGTCGACCTCGGCCTTCCCTGGCTTGGGCCATGCCGCAGCCGGAGGCGCAGTCGGGGGCGCAGTCGGGGGCTGGGCCGCCTTCGGGCGCTCCACCTCGACCTTGGAGAGCGGGACGGCCTCGACGTGCTGGACGGGCGGCAGCTTGAACTCGCTGCCGGCCGCTACCGCGATGGCCGGAATCTGCACAGCGGCGGCGATCAGAGCCGTCACGGCTATGGGCACAACTTTACGGAGTACTGGGCGTGTTATTGCCTCGGACCGTCGCGTTCGCGGTCCGGGCAATGCGCCCGCTTCGGATGGATGCATCCGTTTCTTTCCTCTGGTCGTCTTGTGCGGGTGCGATCACACCCGGCGGGACGCTATCAAGGGCTGCTGACGAGACGCTCGTTGATGATTCGTCACGCACCTGACCGAAGGTCATTTATCTCTCTTTTATAACTCCTTCACACACTCGGCGACACCCCTCCGCATTGACAGCATGTCGCAAAATACGGCTTTGTCTCATAAAGTCCTCCCTTCTTACTCACTCTCCGCGCCGTGTGATCACAATGTGGCATCTGTTTTCCCCCTCCCCCCAGATCCGGCCACCTCACACTCCACCGGATCGTCACCACTCGCTTGCATGATGGGGGCGCCCTCGAACCGAACAGAAAGTGAAGGGGATGCACCATCACAACGCCCGCCGAATAGGGCGAACGACCCAAAAGTCGGCGGCCGCGCTGATCGCAGCGGCCACCGTCGGAATCGCAGCGATGGGACCAATTCCCGCCCGCGCGGACAGCGGAAGAACTTCCACCACCCCTCGACCGAACACCCCTGAGCAAGAAGCTTTTTTGAAGGCTCATCAGACCAGAAAGCCTGTCGAGGTCGCGGGCCGGCAGGACGAGACGACCGACCTCGTGGCGAACCCCGACGGCAGCTTCACCCTGCGTCGGCACGCGCGGCCGGTCCGCGCGAAGGTCGGTGGGCAGTGGCAGCCGGCCGACGCCACGCTGGAGCGCCGTTCCGACGGAACCATCGCGCCGAAGGCCTCCGTCTTCCCGATGACGTTCTCCGCCGGCGGCAGCACCGCGCTGGCCACCATGCAGAAGGACGGCAAGTCCCTCGCCATCACCTGGCCGACGCCGCTGCCGCAGCCCGAGCTGAACGGCAGCACAGCCCTGTACCGCGATGTGCTGCCCGGGGTGGACCTGAAGGTCCTCGCCGAGGCCGACGGCTTCGCCCACCAGCTGGTCGTCAAGACCCGCCAGGCCGTGAACGACCCCCGCCTGGTCCAGGTCACCTACGGCCTGAAGACCGCGGGCATCACGCTCAACGCCGACAAGGACGGCCGGATCGCCGCGACCGACACGGCCGGCGGCACGGTCTTCACGGCGGAGGCCCCGCGGATGTGGGACTCCCACGCCCCGGCCGCCGCTGCCCAACAGCAGCAGCCCACCGCCACCGCCTCCCCGTTGAAGGCCAAGGCCGCACTGGCAGCGGCCCCGTCCGCCGGCAGCACCCCGCCGTCGGACCCGGCCGCCGCCGGCAGTGGCGAGCACGCGCCGAAGACGATGGCCACCGAGATCACCGCAGACACCCTGCGGGTCACCCCGGACGCCGACCTGCTGCACGGCGCCGACACCGTCTTCCCGGTCGTCATCGACCCGACGTTCACCGACGGCTGGCGCAACCGCTGGGCGGTCGTCTACTCCGCCACGCCCAACGACGCCTACCCGGACGGCAACGGCTGGCACTCCGACAACCCGGCGGACGAGCCCCGCGTCGGCTACAACGGCAGCGGCAACACCCGCTCCTACTTCGAGATGAACACCCGCGGCCTGGCCGGCGCCACCATCATGTCGGCGACCTTCCACGTCGAGGAGACCCACTCCTGGGGCTGCGACCCGGCCGCGGCGGGTAACACCGAACTCTGGGCCACCGGCCCCATCAACACCACCACGCCGACGTGGAACAACCAAGCCTCCTGGATCTGGCAGCTCGATGCCAAGGCCTTCGCCCATGGCAACCCCGGCTTCTGCCCCGGTGTGCAGGGCGCGGACTTCAGCACCGAGAACCTGCGCCAGGTCGTCCAGGGCGTCGCCGACCGGGGCGACGACAGCGTCACCTTCGGACTGCGCACCCCGGACAACTACCTCGGCAACAAGAACAGCTACAAGCGGTTCAAGAACAACCCCTGGCTGGAGATCACCTACAACCGGCCCCCCGTCCTCCACGACTACGCGGCCTGGGAGGGGCAGTGGACGCCGGGCAGCAGCAGCAACGTCAACGTACCGTGCGTCAGCGACCCGGCCGCCTGGCCCACCGTCGGCCGCAACGACGTCGTCCTGACCGCCAGGATCTCCGACCCTGACAGCGACGTCGCCCTGAGCGCCAAGTTCGAGGCCTGGGACCACGACACCGGGCAGTACATCCTGGTCGATCGGGCCTCTGCCCCCAACGGGACCTGGGCCATCACGAGGCTCGGCTGGGCCAAGATGCGTGACGGCGGCCGCTACAAGTGGCACGTTCAGGCGGAGGACGGCATCGCCGGCTCGGGTTTCGGCCGTGACTGCGGTTTCAACGTGGACAGCACCCCGCCGTCCAAGCCGACCGTCACCTCCGCCGACGGCCACAGCATCGACATCGAGGACGTGCCCGCCCGCACCCCGCGCACGGTCAAGTTCGCCTCCAGCGACCAGTTCGGCCTGAAGGGCTTCTGCTACTCCCTCAACAAGCCCCTGCCCGTGGTCAACCAGGGCTGCGGCGGGACCTGGGTGGACGCCGGCCCGGACGGGACCGCCACGGTCTCCGTGACCCCTACTCTGTGGCCGACCAACCGACTCACCGTCCAGGCCATGGACAAGGCAGGCAACCTCTCCCCCTATGACGGCTCGGACGGCGGCCCGAACTCCAGCACCAGGCTGATCACCACCGCCCGCAGCAACTTCGTCCACGACGCCACCGACGCGGCGCTCGTCGGTGACCGACCCGGGGACCTGACCGGCGACGGACACGCCGACCTGGTGGCCGCCACCAGCACCGGCGAACTCGTTCTCTACCCCGGCCGCGGCGACGGCACCTTCGACCAGCCCCGGACCGTCGCCAACCCCGGATGGTCCGGCGCCCAGATCACCCACCGGGGTGACTTCGCCAGCCAGAGCCCGGGCCAGGCATCGGACGGCTACGAGGACCTCCTCGTCAAGCAGGGCACCCGGCTCTACCTCTACCCCGGCAACGGCATGGGCGCCCCAGACGAGTCCAAGCGCACCGAACTGCTCCATCCCAGCGGGGCCGACTGGTCGGGCACCAGCCAGATCGTCGCCGCCGGGAATCTCGACACCGATCCCGGTAGTGACCTGATCGCCAAGGACGGCGACTCCCTCGTTGTCTACAGCGGTACGGCCGCAGGGCCTCTGGCCACCGAGTCCGACATCAACAAACTGAAGCCCGGCACCGTCGTCTCCGCCTCCGGCTGGAGCGACTACGACGTCCTCGCCCCCGGCGACGTCAACGGCGACGGCATCCCCGACCTGCTCGCCCGACGCAACACCACCGACCCGAACGACGCCGAGTACGGACGCGTCCGCCTCGTCCTAGGCGCCCGCAACGCCGACGGTCTCGGCTACCAGGTCGGCGCCCCCGTCACCGGCACGATCTACGCCACCGGCTTCGACCCCCAGCACCGGCCCCTGATCACGACCCCGGGCAACCTGCACGGCACCGTCGCCGACAGCGGCAAGGGCTACCGGCTGTTCACCCCGACCCCGGGCCAGTCCACCGGCGACGTCCTCGCCACCACCCCGGCCGACCCCGCCGCCCCGGTGACCTACTACACCGCCGACGGGACGGCGCAGTCCACCACCTGCCCCACCGGCTGCCTGCTGATGTACCCGGGCACGCCCACCGGGCTCGGGCAGCCGCGCCTGGCCGCCCAGGGCAACCTTCACACCGTCACGGCGCTGGACGGCGGGCAGAGCCTGCGCAGCCCGGCGACGGCGATGACACGCGCCGCCGACGGCACCCTCGTCGCGGTCAAGACCAACGCCGACGGCAGCCTATGGGCGACCAACCAGACGAGCACCACCGGCGGCTTCCGCGACTGGTACGCGCTCAGCGGCCCTGGCGTCCACACCGGGGACCCCGCGCCGATCCTGTCGCCGGCCTCCGGCGGCACCGTGCACGTCTTCGCCCGCACCCGTACCGGCCAGATCGTCGACTACGCCCAGACCGGGCCCACCTCGGCCTTCAGCCCCGCGGCGGCGGTCGGCAGTTCCGCGCCGGTGTTCGCCCAGGACCCCGCCGTCAACCTCGCCGCCAACGGCAGCATGATCGTCACCGCCGTCGACACGGCCGGCGACCTGTGGGCGACCAACCAGCCCGCGCCCGGCGCCGCGTTCGGTGCCTGGTTCAAGGTCAGCGCCAGCGGCGGCCTCACGGGTCGCTCCGCGGCCGTCCTGTCGCCCGCGGGAGGCGGGACCGCCAACCTGTTCGCCCGCACGACGAACGGGCACATCGGCTACTTCGGCCAAGGCAGCCCCACCAGCGGATACAGCCCGGGTGCCTACCTCGGCACCACCTCGCCCGTCTTCGCCGGGGACCCGAGCGTCACCACGGCCTCCAACGGCACCATGATCGTGGCCGCCATCGACGTCAACGGCGACGTCTGGGCCATCGACCAGGCCGCGCCGGGGACGCCGTTCCGCGAGTGGTACAGGATCAGCGTCAGCGGCGGCACCGGCGGCGCCACCAGCATCGTGCTGTCCGCCGGAGCCGGGGGCACCGTCAACATCGTCGCCCGCACGAGCAACGGGCACATCGCCCTGTTCGGCCAGGGCGGCCCGACCACCGGGTTCAGCACCGGCGCCTACCTCGGCAACCCGAACATGACCTTCGCCGGGGACCCGCGCGTCACACTCCTCGACAACGGGGCCATGATCGTCATGACCACCGACGTTGCAGGCACCACCTGGGCGATCGACCAACCCGCCCCTGGATCCGACTTCCGCTCCTGGTACCGGATCTGACAGCTGGCAGGAGGAAATGAGTCCGGCTGGCCTGGCAGCACACGCCAGGCCAACCGACAACTCAAGCTGACAGCGGGTGATCCGCGCCCCGCCCTGGGCAACTGTCGTCGGCTGCGGCACGCCGGGCGCGGTCGGCGGCGGGGTGCCGCACGGGGTAGGGCTGCCGGAGGCCGCGGTCGTGGCGGAGCCGCAACCCGAGGACAGCGGTGCGGCGTCAGTGGCGGCCGCGAGGTGGCGGTCAGGCGGCGGGCGGGGCATGGAGGGCTGGCGCATCGGGCGGGCCGATCACGCCCGCCGCCGGACGGCAGTGAGCCGCGCCGCTTCGCCGGCCACAGTCCTTGCCAGGGTCCACGCCCCGCCGAAAGCCGCTCCGGGGCGCGTCTCAGTCGTCGTCGCGGCTCTGGAAGTACCACTGCTGGGCTTCACCCCCGTGGAGCCGGTCGGCTCCACCGGGGCGCTGTCCTTGCCGCCGGTCAGGGACAGGGCCCTGCCGTCGCCGACCACCGCGGTCTTGAAGCGGCCCTGGTTCTCCAGCGCCACGTCCCGGTCCGCCGGGTTGTCGCTCAGGACGGCGTCGTCGCCGTCGACGGCCGGGTACCGGCCCATGCCGACGTTCCGGACGGTGTCGTACCGCCCGTTCTCCTCCACGTCCCGGTGCCGGGTGTCGAGCTCGCGCTCCTTCTGTCCGACGACCCTGTCGCCCCGGGAAGGTGCTCCCCCGCACCGGCGGGGCCGGGCGCGTCGGCCGCCCAGGGCCCACCTATGCCAGTCCCGCCGAAGACCACTCGACCGGCGGAATCCGGCGCGCAGCGCCGGTCGGCCCCTCGTGAGACTGGGAGCGCAGTCGCCTCGCGGCCGATCGGTCCGCACACGTCCGGCCTGCTGTCCGGTGGGGAGCACAGGGAGCCCGGAGCCTCGGACGGGCCTCGCAGCCGCCTCAGCCCTCTTGGGAGTGAGCCCCATGCGAACCTCTGCGTTCTCCGACGACGGACCCGGCGGACCCGACCGCCTCGGCGACACCCGCGACACCCGAGCGGCCGGCGAACCGTCCGCCGGGGCGGCCGGCCGGTGCCGCCCGGCGGTGACGGCCGTCCGGGGCGGCCTGGTGTGGTTCCGCGACGACCCGTTCCTGACGCCCGAGGGCGAGGACGACGGGGACGCGCTCGTCTACGTGGAGGATGGGCTGCTGGTCTGCGAGGACGGGAAGATCGTCGCGGCCGGGGACTACGGCGACCTCGTGCGCGGCCTCCCACCCGACACGAAGATCGTCCACTACCGCGACAAGCTGATCCTCCCGGGCCTCGTCAGCACCCACGTCCACTACGTTCAGACCCGGATCATCGCCGCCTACGGCAACCAACTGCTGGACTGGCTCAGAGCGGACGTCTTCCCGGAGGAGGCCCGGTTCTCCGACCCGGACTACGCCCGCGACGTCGCGGCCCTGTTCTGCGACGAGCTGCTGCGCAACGGCACGACCACGGCCCTGGTCAACTGCGCCACCTACCCGGAGTCGGTCGACGCGCTGTTCGCGGAGAGCGTCGGTCGCGGGATGCGGCTCGCGGCCGGCAAGGTGCTGATGGACAGCGAGGAGTGCGCGGCCCCGCCCGAACTGCTCGACGCCTCCCCCGAGGTGGGCTACGAGCAGTCCAGGGAGCTGATCGAACGGTGGCACGGGGTCGGCCGCAGCATCTACGCCGTCACCCCGCGGTTCGCCGTCGCCTGCACCCCCGGGATGCTGCGCGCGGCCGGGGAGCTCTGGCGGGAGTACCCCGGCACGCTCCTGCAGACCCACCTGGCGGAGAACCAGGCCGAGGTGGCGAAGGTCCACCAGCTGTTCCCGGAGTGCGAGGACTACGTCGACGTCTACGAGACGTACGGCCTGCTCGGCCCCGGCGCGGTCTTCGCCCACGCCGTGCACCTGTCCGAGCGCGAGTGGAAGCGCCTGTACGAGACCGGCAGCGGCGTCGCGCACTGCCCGACGTCCAACCTCTTCCTGGGCTCCGGCCTGTTCGACATGCCCCGCGCCACCGACCCCCTCCGGCGGGTACTGGTCGGACTCGGCTCCGACGTCGGCGGCGGCACCAGCCTCTCCCTGCTCCAGACCGCGGGCGAGGCCTACAAGGTCGGCGCCCTGCGGGACTTCCCGATGACCGGGGTCAAGCTGTTCTACCTGGCGACCGTCGGCTCGGCCTCGGCGATGCGCCTCGACCACCTCGTCGGCTCGCTGGAACCGGGGCACGAGGCCGACTTCATCGTCCTCGACCCGGACGCCACCCCGCTGCTCTCCGCCCGCACCTCCAACGCCGGCTCCCTCGGCGAACTCCTGTTCACCTTCGCGCTGATGGGGGACGACCGCGCCGTCCTGGCCACCTACCTCAACGGCCGGCTCGCCCACGAGCGGGACGCCGACGACGCGCCCACCGGGTCCGGGCGCGAGCCCGTCCGCCGGTTCGACGCCGGCGGGGGGAAGCGGTGGCAACGGACCTCTGAGCGCAACTACATGCGGTGGACGGTCTACGACCCCGAGACCGGCTGGTCGAAGGAGCGGGGCACCACCAGCAGCGTCCCCTTCGGTCCCGGCATCGACGTGTACAAGGACTCGCTCTGGTCCCTCGGCACGGGCGGCTGGAAACCCTTCCAGATGATGTGCAACCGCTACCAGAAGGAGGACGACACCTGGTACACCAGGCTCTTCGTCAACGACGTCGAGGGCAACTACGTGCTCGCGTCCGACCAGGTCGCGGTGCAGCACGCCAACGACTTCCTGTACTGCGTGAACCACCGCACCGAGGACGACGCCCGCCTGTGGTGGACGCGCTACAACTCGGAGGGCCCCGAGCATGGTTGGTCCCCGCACCGGCCGGTGGAGGACGACCGGGACGTCGCGGTCCGGTCGACCAACCCGGCCGCGACCACCGTCTACGACGGCCTCCTGTACTGCGTGCACGACGACGAGGACGGCTTCCTGCGGTGGATCACCCACGACACCGCCACCGCGACCTGGGGCACCGACCGGCTGGTCCCCGGCGACATCGAGGTCGCCCGGGCACCCGTCGTCGAACGCTTCAAGAACGACCTGTACTGCGTGCACGACCGCGGCGGGGACGAGCTGTACCTCATCACCTACAACAGCGAGACGGACGAGTGGAGTTCCGACGAGCCCATGGTGGACACCGACGGGAACCCGATCCGCACCGGCTACCGGCCCGCCATCGCCCGGTTCAACGACTACCTGTACTGCGTCTACTTCGTCTACGAGAACGCCTACTACGGATCGCTCTGGTGGACCCGGCTCCACGAACTCGGCGACGAGTGGAGCGTCCCGGAACACATCCCCGACGTCTACTCGAGCTCCGGGCTCGACCTCACGCCCTACTACGGCGGCCTGTACTGCATGCACCGGTTCTGAGCCGGCCCGCGCTGCCCGTCCCCGACGATCAGCCGAGGAAGAATCCCGCGGCCTTGACCGCTGCCGCGGCCGGCCCGCCCGCGCGGGACGCGGGCGGGCCGGATCGGGGACGCGGACGGTGTCGGCGGCCTCCTCGTCCATCGCGAGCAGGCCGTCCGCCCGACCTATCAGATACTGCCGGCCGCCGCGGCCCGGCGTGGGAACTCCCTGCCGGGTGCGGGCGGCAGCCCGATCCGGGCCGGGGCGGTGGGTTCGGCGGCGGGCGCGTCGGGGGACTTCGCGTGTTTGGCCGCGTCGACGGAACCGGGGCCGTGGATGGTGAGTTCGAATTCCTGGTGCGCCTTGGCGTCCGGCGCGAACGGCAGGCGGATCCGGCCGTCCGCGACCAGACGGCGCACCTCGGCCCGGCTCAGGCCGAGACCGAGCTGGAGCAGCCGCTCCACCCGGACCGGTGCGGGCAGCTCGAAGCGCACCCGCACCGGGAGCGGGTTCGGGTCGTCGAGCGCGTACAGCGGCATGCGGGCCTCCAGCTCCCACGTCCCGGTCCAGTCGAGCCGGTACCGGTTCTTCGCCGCGAGCGACGCGCTCATCACCAACTCCCGTACCGCTGCCGGGTCGTTGGTCTCGTACGCCACCAGCCGGGCCGGCTCCAGCGTCGAGACGTGGGCGCGCTCGTGGACGGGCGCCTTCGAGGTCCGGTCGCACGTCGCGCAGCTCAGCAGCAGCCAGACGTCGAGCAGCTTGCCGTTCGCGTTGACGCGGATCTTCCCCGAGGCGCGGTGCCGTGTGCCGGGGCAGTCCGGGCAGGGCCGGACGACGGTGGGCAGGGCGGACTGACGCACGGCCCACAGGGCCTTGCGGTCGGTATTCATGTGTGTGTTGGGTGCTTTCAGGACTCAGCGGGAGGGCATGCCGAACTCACTCGGCTGCTCCCGCTCTCTGACGGATGCTCACGAGGGGCGCGACCCATCGCCCCGGGGCCGGTTCGTCAGGCTCCGAGGTCGATCGCGCGACAGGTACGTACTACGTGGCAGTCATCAAAAGTCCATGCGGGAGATCATGATCGGGACGGCGCCCCGCGGCAACCGGATTTCCCCCCGCCCTCGGCCGGCGCTCGCGCGCAGCCCCGCCCACCTCCCGCACCACCTCCACCGGACGGGCGGTTGGATCTTCACCCGGCCGCCCCGGCGCCCGGCACTCCCGGGCGCGGGGGTTCGGGGAAAGACCACCCGTCCGTGGCGCGGTCGGTGCGAGTCGCCGCCGGGCTGGCAGGGGCTGATGCCGGGACGGCCCCATGGACGGTTGGTCGGTCAGACGGGACGGTAGTCCGCGTGCGGCGTCGCCCGTTCCCATGCGACCTCGTAGGCCGCCAGGTACCGCTGGGCCAGGTCCGGATCGGTCCGGACCTCCATACCGGCCTCGGCCCACTGCCCGTTCCCGGCGAAGTGGTGCAGGATCACCACCTCGTCGTCCATGACCCAGCCGTCCAGGCCGGACAGGAGCAGGTCGCCGGCGCGGGAGCGCGGCAGCCACCGCACGTCCTCCCCCGCCGCGACGTTCGGGAACGTCACGTCGTACTCGTACCGGATGTAGTCGGTCACCGGCTCGGAGACGACACGCAGTCGGCGCACGGCGACCCCACGGCCGGTCGCCTCGGCCACCACGTCCAGCCACGACCGCCACCAGGACTCGCGGTCCGCCGGATCAAGCCGCTTTCCCTGCTCCCAGGCGATGAACTCGGGGTCGTCCGGCATGTAGCTGTCGCGCATCTCCAGATGCACCGCTGAGCGCCGCGCCTTGGCCAACTGCTCACGAACCGCCGTTGCCACCGTCGTCGACCTCACTGTCCGGCCGGCGATGAACTGGACCACGGCCCCGCCAGTGAAGGGCCGTCAAGGGCGTGAAGGAAGCAGTGCCGCAGCCCCCGGCGCGTGGGCGGCGGGGGCTGGCGGGGTCAGGCGTCCTCGTCGGGCGGCGGGGCCGCGCGGAGGATGGTGACGATGCCCAGGGCGACGATGGCGGTCGCGAGGGCGAGGAGGACGGCGAAGGCCGTCCCGATCAGGTATCGCACGCGGTCCTGCGCTCGGCGTCGAGGAGCAGGGTGAGGAGGTTGAGGAGCGTTGAGGCCGGCGCCGTGTTGAAGCGGACGAGGACGCGGCCGTCCATGGTCCGGTCGGTGCCGATCGAGGGGAAGATCAGGCCGAACTCACGCCCCCGCTCCACGACTTCGTCCAGGAGGGCGCTGATGTGGTCCTCGGTGTAGTAGCGGATCCGGGGGTCGGTCGGCAGCATCGGGTGACGGCCGGGGCGGTAGATCATCAGACGGCGCCCTTCCGCAGCTCGAACCAGACGGATTTGGCACGCTCGTGGGGGTCGACGCCCCAGCCGTGGGTGAGGGCGGCGACGAGCTGGAGGCCCCGGCCGGACTCGGCGAGCAGGGACAGCGGCGGGCTGGAGGGCAGCACCGGGCTCTCGTCCGTGACGGAGACCCGGAGGACGTCCCCCTCGGAGATGATCTCGACCAGCGGCGCGGGGGTCTCGGTGTGCCGCCAGGCGTTGACGAGGAGCTCGCAGAGCGCGAGCTGCGCGTCGAAGATCGGGGAGGCGGGCCAGCCGACGCGGGTCATGGTGTTGCGGAGGGTCTGTCGCGCGACGGCGATGGTGGGGGTGTTGATGTGACGCATGGGAGTTCTCCCGAGGCGTGAGTGAGGGGGAACCGGCGGAACATGTGTCGCCGTGAGCCAGGCCGTGGAGAAGGACATGGCTGCTCTGCGGTGCTTGCTAGCAGGCGTTACTGACGATCCGTCGGACCGATGTGAGATCGACCGTAGCGCACCCCTCCCTGAGTTTTTAGGCCGACGCCTACAAATTCGCTCTATCGTGTGGCTCTCAGATGGACCTGCACGTGGCCAGCGCGGCACACTGGCCCCAGCACAGGCAGAAAGGACGCCATGCCCCTTCGCTCCAATCCGACCCTCCGTCAACGGCGGCTTGGCTCTGAGCTGCGGAGAATCCGGGAGCAAGCCGAGCTCGGTGGTAGCCAACTCGCTCGCACTCTCGGCATCAGCCCCGGACAGATGACGCAGATGGAGAAGGCGAAGATCGGCGTCAGCCCCGAGCGCCTGCGGACCCTCGCCTCGGCCTGCAACTGCGTCAACCAGCCGCTGATCAACGCCCTCGTTGACATGGCCCTGGAGCGGGAGAAGGGATGGTGGGAGAAGTACCGTGGCACCCTGACCATCGACTTCCTTGAGGTGGCAGAGCTTGAGAACCGCGCCAAGCGGCTGACCATCTGCACGACCACCTACGTGCCCGGACTGCTGCAGACCAGCGACTACGCCTCGGCCGTGTTCGCCCGGATCTTCCCTCCGTTGCCGCCGCAGGACATCGACACCAGGACGGCCTTCCGGCTCAAGCGGCAAGAGGTCGTTCGCTCGGGTGCGATCCCCCTCCAGGTGTTCATCCACGAGGCTGCACTTCGGATGCAGTTCGGTGGCCTCAAGGTGCTCATCGGACAGCTCGGTTCACTGCTCGACGATTCCGAACGGCCCGGCATCTCAGTCCGCGTCGTGCCCTTCGCCGTCGACACCTTCCCCGGTTCCGGCGAGAACCTCACGTTCGCCGAAGGCCCTGTCCCCGAGTTGGACACCATCCAGATGGACGTCACCCAAGGTGCACTGTTCTTCGACTCCCCAGCAGACCTGGCCAAGCACCGGGCGATCTTCTCTCGTCTGGACTCCACAGCACTCTCCGAAGAAGGATCACGTGATTTCATTCGATCCGTCATGGAGGATGTGAACCATACGTATGCGTAGTTCAGAGTGGCAGAAGTCCAGCTACAGCGCCGCAAACAACGAGTGCGTCGAGGTCCGTACGGTCGGCGGCGCAGTCAACCTCCGCGAGTCCGACGAGGGCCACCTCGTCCTCCGTACCACCCCCATCGCCCTCGCCTCTCTCCTCCACGGCATCAAGGCCGGCGAGTTCGACCACCACGCCTGACGGTTCCTCTCCGCGCCCCTCGCCCTCCCCAGGGCGAGGGGCGCAACAGGACACTCCATCCGATCTGCCAGGCAGAAACGGAGAACAGCAATGCGAGAGTCCAACTGGCAGAAGTCCAGCTACAGCGGCGCAACCAACGAGTGCGTCGAGGTCCGTACGGCCAGCGACACAGTCGAACTCCGCGAGTCCGACGAGGGCCACCTCACCCTCCGTACCACCCCCATCGCCCTCGCCTCTCTCCTCCACGGCATCAAGGCCGGCGAGTTCGACCACCACGCCTGAACCCTGTGCGCAGGAAGTCGGCCCGCCCGACTTCCTGCGCAGACACCCCACCGAACCGCTCCGACGCCGTCGTCCCCGGCGCCGGGGACCGTTGTCCGCCACCCGGCGGGCCCTTGCGCTCCGCAAGGGCCCGCCGACAGAGGGACCTGCTTCCTCAGTGATCATGACGCGGCACCCGCCAGGACCTGACGATCACCCGGTGTGCCGCCGGACCGTACACGGCGCTCTCCGCCAGCGCGTCCCATGCCCGGGTGTGGAGCGCGACGTCCGCCGGATCGTCCAGCCACATCTCCGCGTGCCAGGACTCGGTGATCACCAACGTGCCGTCATGGATCGAGAACCCGACTCCCACGGGCACTTGCAGATCGGCCTCAAAAGGAACGATTCCCAACCGGACGTTCCCACCCGCCAGCCACGGCATCAAAGCCTTCATCTGGGCGGCCATCACGGCCGGCGAGCAGAGGCGGGACAGGAGCGCCCCTTCCCACACCAGGAAGTGGAACGAACGCGAGCGATCGGCGAGCACCCTCTGGCGCTCCATCCGAGCCGCCACCGCCGCCTCGACATCACGGATCGAGGGATGAACCCTGGTGTACCGGGCGAGGACCGCCCGAGCGTACTCAGCCGTCTGCAGCAGGCCGGGAATGAGCGTCGGATCGAACGACTGACGATGCCCGGTCTTCCTTCCCTGCGCGGCATGCGCCTCCTGCACCGGTCGCGCGCCACCCGCGAGCTGGCGCCTCCATGACCGGTACTGCGTCTCCAGCGTCCGTAGTCGGCCCACGAGTTCGGCAGCGGCGTCAGGCCTGCCGACGGCCTCCGCCCACGCGACCAGATCCGCCGTGCCGGGCGACTGCCTTCCGTTCTCCAACGTGCTGACCTTGGACTGCGGCCAACCCAACAGCGCGGCCAGGGCGCGGCCGGACAAGCCGCTCTCGGTGCGGAGTTCACGCATCCGGGCACCGAGAGCAACCCGTGCCTGCTGAAAGTCGGTACTCACATGACGGAAACTACCTGAGCCCGGAACTCCGCGTAGCGCACCGCGTGGTGCCAGGCGGCGTCACGGGCCCGGCAGGCGCGAGGGAGCACCACACCAACCGCCCACCGCAGGAGAATATTCGAGAATCATCACTCACTCCACGTGATCCTCCGGGCATCCTGAGTCAGCCTGATCGACTTCGAGGGGAGTGGCCATGAGCCGACGACTGCGGTACATCGGGAGCACCTCGGACAACAACGGATGCCCGACGCTCTACGAGGACGCGGACACCGGGGAGGTGATCGTGCAGGGAGACCTGGTGACCGATCCCGACGAGATCGCCCAGTTCCGCGCCGTCAAGCCCGGCGAGGGGTTCGTGACCGTGCCCCGCACCCTGCTCGCCGACTTCGCGCCGCGCGACGTGGACCGCGAACGCGTGCTGGTCAGTTACGACGAGTTCGAGGAGATGTTCACGAGCTGCCGGCACACGGCCTTCCGGCTGGAGACCCGCCGCCGCTACCGGTCGGACGAGGAGTCCGAGACCTACCGGCAGTTCGTGGCCGGACAGGCCCCCGCGTGGGACCTGGACCACCCCTGGTGCCGCACGCGCCGCGAGCAGACGGACCTGGGCAAGCGGTTCGAGCGGGTGCGCATCATGGACAACCCGCCCACCGTCGGGCAGCGGTACCTGCTCAACAACTCCGAGCGGAACGGCCTGGTCGGCGAGGACATCCGCTACCTCTGGCGTGCCGACGCCGAGCGGCTCGGCCTCCCGGCGGAGGACGCCTGGCTGTTCGACTCGCGCTACCTCGCCCTGCTGCACTTCGACGCCGAGGACGACATCACCGAGATCGAGGTGATCACCGACCCGGTGAAGGTGGCCCGCGCCTGCCAGGAGCGGGACGCCGCCTGGCACTACGCCACCCCGCACCGCGAGTTCGCCGCTGGGGTACCGTCCGGCATGTGAGCACCGACTTCCAGCACGCCAGAACCGCCCTCGGCCTGCGGCTCCGTGAGCTGCGCGCCGGGGGCGGTCTCACTGGTCGGCAACTGGCCGACCGGCTGGGCTGGACGCAGTCCAAGGTCAGCAAGCTGGAGACCGGCCGGCAGACGGCCACCCACGACGACCTCAAGGCGTGGGCCGAAGGCGTCGGGCAGCCCGGGGCGGCGGCCGAGCTGTCGGCGAGGCTGCGCGCCTTCGAATCGGGAACCCGCTCCTGGCGGCGGCAGTTGGCCGCCGGGCACAAGCCGGTGCAGGACACGCTGACCGCCGAACACGACCGCTCGACGGTCATGCGCGCATGGCAGAACTCCACGATCGTCGGCCTGCTCCAGACGCCCGACTACGCCCGGCACGTCTTCAGCGCCTTCGTCGACCTCCACCGGTCACCGCGCGACGTCGAGGAAGCCGTACGCGCCCGCGTCCAGAGGCAGGAGAGCCTGTACCGGCCGGGCCGGAAGTACCACATCGTCATGTGGGAATCCGCGCTGCGCGGTCTGATCTGCCCCCCGGCCGTGATGGCCGCCCAACTCGACCGGCTCAGCGGCGTTATCGGGCTGGACACCGTCTCCCTGGGCATCGTCCCGTTCGAGGCTTCGCTCACCTTGCCGCCGGCCAACGGCTTCTGGATCCACGACGACCGGCTCGTCGTCGTCGAGGACTGGCACGCCGAACTCTGGCTCGACCAGCCGGACAACGTGGCGCTGTACCGGCGCGTCTGGGACACGCTGGCCGACTCCGCCGTCTACGGCGCCGACGCCCACCGGGTCATCGCGCGGTGCCGCCGGGCTCTCGGGGACGGGTGAGGAATCCCCGCGAACTCCGCTCCCAGCGGCTCGAATACCCGAGAATCACGCGCCCGCCCTCGCATCGGACACGCCTAACGTGCTCACTGACACCCGTGAGCAGCACGGGAGTTGACCGACAGCAAAAAGGGGAAGCGCATGCCCGAGTTCGACGGTGGCAAGCACGGTGGCGGCCAGGGCAACGGCCAGGGCGGCGGTCAGCAGGACGACTCCAGCAGCGGCAACAAGCACGGTGGCGGCGGCAGCGACGAGGGCGGGAACACCTCGGACGGCAGCGGCCCGACGTCCGGGCACTGACGCGTGAGCGACCGGCACGAAGCGGAGGCCGGCCGGGCCAGGCTGGCCTCCGCGCTCATCGCGAACGGGTCCCTCGCCCCCGACTGGCTGGCGTCGTACCACGCCGTTCCGCGCCACTGGTTCGTCCCTGACCTGATCTGGCCGGGCCGGGCGGACGGGGTGCGCCAGGGCGAGTCCGTGCACCGCTTCGCCGATCCGGACGGGTGGTTGGGCGCCGTCTACTCCGACGCGCCGCTCACCACGCAGTGGGACGACGGCGAGCACAGCGGGTTCGACCGCGGCACCGTGCCCACCTCCTCCAACTCCATGCCGACCATGGTGTTCTCCATGCTCGCCGCCCTGGGTGTGGCGGACGGCGACCGGGTGCTGGAGATCGGCACCGGCACCGGGTGGAACGCCGCTCTGCTCTCCCATCGCGCGGGGGCCGGGAACGTCGTCTCGGTCGAGGTGGACGAGGACAGCGCGGCCGCCGCACGGCACCGGCTCGCACGCGCCGGGTACCGGCCCCGGCTCGTGGTGGGCGACGGCTCGGAGGGCTTCGCCGACGGCCCGCCGTTCGACCGGGTGATCGCCACCTGTTCGGTCCACCGGATTCCGTACACCTGGATCGAGCAGTCCCGGCCCGGCGCCGTGATCGTCGCCCCGTGGGCGCCCGAGTACGGCGGGGAGGCCGTCGTCCGGCTCACGGTCGGCGACGACGGCACGGCGAGCGGCCGGTTCGTCAGGTCGTCCGCCTTCATGCGGCTGCGCCGGCAGCGGACCGTTCGGCCCGGCAGCCTGGAGTACCTGTCCGGGCCGTGGCCGGCCGACGGCACGCGGACGTCGACGTCCCTCTCCCCAGATGCCGTCGGCGGGTGGCCGGCCATGTTCGCCATCGGCGTGCAGGTGCCCGGCGCGTTCCCGCTGACCGAGCGGTACGCCGACGGCACGTACACGCTGTGGCTCCACGACACGGCCGTCACGTCCTGGGCCACCGCCGACTGGGAGCCCGGCCGGACCGCCTACGAGGTGGTGCAGTCCGGCCCCCGCGGCCTGTGGGACGAGGTGGAGGCGGCCTGGCGCTGGTGGCGTCGCCGGGGGCACCCCGGCTTCGACCGGTTCGGGCTCACCGCCACGCCCGAGGGGCAGACGGTGTGGCTGGACAGTCCGGACAACCCCGTGCCGGCGCCGCACTGACGGGAGTGGGAAGTCGGCCCGGCCGACTTCCCACTCCGCGCCCCGCGCCCCTCGTCCTCCCCGGGCGGCGGCGCGGGGCGCGCGTACGTCTACACCGCTCCGCCGAGCCGCTGGTAGAGGACGTGCCGGGACTGCCGGGTCCGGGTCACGAGGCCGGCCCGGTGGAGGATCTGCAGGTGGTAGGAAGCCGTGGCCGGGCTCAGGTACAGCCGCTGCGCGAGCTCCGTCGTGGAGCGCGGCTGGCTGAGCTCCGCCAGCAGCTTGCGCCGCATCGCGCCGATCAGGGGGTGGTCCCGCTCCGGTGCCAGGCAGTCCGCCTGCCCGGCGGGATAGACGATCAGCGGGGTGCGCGGGGCCGGTACGCCGGGCGGCTCGCCCGCGCAGAACAGCGCCCAGTCGACGAAGACGCTCGGCGTCAGGATCACCGCGTCCGCGTCGACCGTCAGCCGGTGGATGCTGCCCGTCCGCAGGTGCACGATCAGCTCGCCGTCGCGCCACTCCAGGTTCGGGGCCAGGTGGTTGAGCGCCTCGGCGAGCCCGAGCCGGGCGATCTCCGAGGCCCGCGCGGTGACGTCGGCCTCCAGCCTGGCCCGGATCCCCGGCCACGACGACGCCAGTGCCCCGTGCCAGAACCGCGCCATCTCGTCGGCGAGGCGGCGCGCGACGTACTCCTCCCCCCGCTCCAGCGCCCGCAGCAGCTGCCGCGGCGGCGGGTGGCCGGAACCCCGGTCCCACGCGTGCCCGTTGACGGCCCCCGCCAGCTCGTAGTGGACCCGCTCCCGCGGGGTCGTCGCGATCTGGTGCAGCGCCGTGTCGATGTCGGTCAGGAACGCCGGGGGCTCCGGCCGGATGAAGTCCGGCGCGTACCCGAGCGGACCGCCGCCGCCGACCACGGCCAGCAGCCCCAGCCGGTTGCGGGACAGCGCCTCCGTCGCCCTGGCCCGCCACTGCGGGGTGAGCGTGCCCGGGCTGAAGCCGACGAGGCGCAGCAGGTCCTTCGCCGCGCCCACCGGTGAGACCGCGAACCTGACGCCCCCCAACCCCCGGGCCCCCAGGCGGATCCGGATCACGAGCGCTCCCCCTTCGCCAGCCCCTTCGAAAGAAATCGAATCATTCGATCGGTCGATCGGCTTGGCGTTTGCTGGATTCACCGCACAGTCCAGCCCCGAGAGGAAACAGGACCCGTGATCGTTCACAAGAAGCTGGCCGCCGTCGCCGTCGCCACGGCAGCCCTCGTCGTCGGCGCCACGGGCGCGGCGTCCGCCCAGGGCGCCGAGTCCGCCGGTGGTGCCGGTGGTGCCGGTCACGTGGCCTGGAGCCAGGGCCAGGCGCCCGGCACCCAGGCCGGCACCCAGTCCGGCGCGCTCACCGCGGGCCTGTACGTCCGGATCTACAGCCTGTACCGGGGGACCACGGGCCAGTGCCTGGACGCCGACGCCACCAACGGCGGCAACGGCACCCGGGTGCAGGTGTGGGGGTGCAACGGCACCGCCCAGCAGGAGTGGTTCCTGTCCACCGACGGCAGCCTGGAGAACGTGCGGTTCCCGGGCATGTGCCTGGACGCCGACACCAACGGCGGCGGCGGCAACGGCACCCGGGTGCAGCTGTGGCAGTGCAACGGCACCACCCAGCAGAAGTGGTACCACCCGTCCGGGGACCTGGCCATCTACAACGTCCGCTACAACAACGGCAACAACACCGTGCTGGACCGCGACATCAACGTCGCCGGCGACGGCGCCCAGACCCAGCTGTGGGTCAAGAACTTCCAGTCCCAGCAGTGGTGGGACATCCGCACCGCGTGACGCCGACCCGGAGGAGACCACCCATGGCAACCAGTGGCCACAGCACAGCGGCCCGCCCCCGGACGAGGCTCGGCACGGGGGCCCTCGGGCTCCTCGCCGCGCTCGCGTTCGCCGTCGGGGCGACGCCGGCCTCGGCGTCGGCGCCGACCGCGACGGGGCAGGGCGGCGGAGCCTCGTCCCCCTCGGTCAGGGACGGGGAGATCGTGGAGCTCTGGAACTACAACAGCCAGCACTGCCTGTCGGTCGGGGCCGGGAGCACGGCGGGCGGGGCCGGGATCATCCAGTGCTCCTGTTACGGCGGCGCCGAGCAGTACTGGGGCCTCTACCCGATGCCGAACTCCGGTGGCGGCTACGAGATCGTGAACAAGAACAGCGGCAAGTGCCTGGCCGATCCGGCGAGTTCACCGAACGCCGGCGTCCAGCTGATCCAGTACGGCTGCGACAAGGGGCCGGAGCAGACCTGGTACTTCGGCTCGAACCCGGACACGGGCTTCGCGCAGATCAGCAACCGGGCGAGCGGCCTGTGCGCCGCGGTCGGCGGTTCGAGCACGACGCCGGGCGCCCCGGTCGTCCAGTGGCCCTGCACCGGCGGCTCCGAGCAGCGGTGGACGACGTCCGGTTGACGGCCGGACGACCGGACGGCCGCCGGTGACCGGGTCTCGCGGCTTCTCCCCCACGAAGCCGCGAGACCCTGCCCGACGCGGCCCGGCCTGACGTAGCCCGGACGGCCGCCTGTCCATTCGCCGTCAGAGGCGGTCGGCGTCCAGGACGGCCCGGGCGAAGGCCTCGGGTGCCTCCTGGGGGACGTTGTGGCCGACCTCGGGCAGGGTGCGGTGGAGGTACGGCCCGGTGAAGAGGTCGCGGTAGGAGGCGCCGTCGCCGGGGGCGGTGAAGGGGTCGCGGCCGGGGTCGAGGGTGACGGTGGGCACGGCGATCCGGGGGCGGGCGGCGAGCCGGTGCTCCAGCTCGTCGTAGCGGCGCTCGCCGTCGGCCAGGCCCAGGCGCCAGCGGTAGTTGTGGATGACGATCGCCGCGTAGTCGGGGTTGTCGAAGGCGGCGGCGGTGCGCTCGAAGACGGCGTCGTCGAAGGCCCAGGTCGGCGAGACCTGCTGCCACACCAGGCGGCACAGCTCGCGGCGCCTGTCCCGGTCCTCCATGGCGAGGCGCCCGCGTTCGGTGGCGAAGTAGAACTGGTACCACCAGGTGTGCTCGGCGGCGGGTGCCAGCGGCTCCTTCTGCGCCTCGACGTCGGTGATCAGGTAGCCGCTGACCGAGACCAGGGCCCTGACCCGCTCGGGCCACAGCGCGGCGATGATGTCGGCGGTGCGCGAGCCCCAGTCGAAGCCGGCCAGCACGGCCCGCCGGACGCCCAGCGCGTCCATCAGGGCGAGCACGTCGAGGGCGACGGCGGACTGCTGGGCGTTGCGCACCGTGCGGTCGGACAGGAAGCGGGTGCTGCCGTGGCCGCGCAGGTAGGGGACGATCACGCGGTAGCCCTGGGCGGCGAGCAGCGGGGCGACGTCGACGTAGCTGTGGATGTCGTACGGCCAGCCGTGCAGGCAGATCACGGCGGGGCCGTCGGCCGGCCCGTCCTCGGCGTAGCCGACATCGAGCACGCCTGCCCGGACCCGGGCCAGGCGGGAGAAGCCGGTCCGGCCGGGCACGGGGGACCCGGCCGGACCAGCGGGGGCGGCAACCCCGGCAACCCCGGCGGCCCCGGCGGCCCCGGCGGCCCCGGCGGCCGGTGGCAGGGCGGCCAGGGACAGCGCGGTGGTGCCCGCGCCGAGTCCGACGGCCCTGGTGAAGGTGCGCCTGTCGATCATTCCGGTTCCTCCACCTTCGCGAACATGCCGTCCGGGACAACGAACTGACGGTTCGTCAACGTACCGGACCACCGCCGGCTGCCATGGGCGGCACCCCGGGACGGCCGGGGCACGGGTGGCGCCCGGGGCCCCGCCGGAGCGGGCCGGACAGGACCGGGTGGGGGCGAGGGGGCCTGGGTTGCGGGTGGGGGCCGGGGTGGGAGGCAGGCGGCGGCGACGGCGCCCCGGCGGCGAGCCCCGGGCGCGGCCACGGCATGATGTGCCCATGGCCTTCGCACCCCTCCTCGGCGAGCGCCGCGCACGTGAACTCGCCGGACGGCCGTGAGCCGGCCGGTCGAGCCGGGATCGCCCGGCGCCGGATTCGCGTTCGTGGGACGTCAACCTGAACTGGACCGTCTCACCGACTCCATGCTCCGCCCGCCCGCCGTCGTCCTGATCGAGGGCGAGGCCGGCCTGGGCAAGTCCCGCCTGGTGGCCGAGGCCGCGGCCCGGGCCGCCGCCGCGGGCCGCCGGGTGCTGACCGGCTTCTGCCACCCGCTGCGCGAGCCGCTGCCCTTCGGCCCGGTGGTGGACGCGCTGCGCGGCGTCGGCCCGTTCCTGCCGCCCGCGGACCGCATCCCGGCCAGTGCCGGGGCGCTGCGCCCGCTGCTGCCGGACCTCGCCGACCGGCTCCCGCCCCCTCCCCCGGGCGCCCCCGGCGAGGGCCCGCCGGGGCTGCGGCTGCTGGTCCAGGCGGTGCGGGCGCTGCTGGGCGCGCTCGGCGAGACCGTCCTGGTCGTCGAGGACCTGCACTGGGTGGACGACGCGACCCGTGAGCTGCTCCTGCTGCTGGCCCGGGACGTGCCGCCCGGCCTGGCCCTGGTGCTCACCTACCGGGCCGAGGACCTGCCGCCGGACACCCCCGTGCTCGGCGCCGCCTACCGGCGCCCGGCCGGGGTGGGCGGCGCGCTGCTGCGGCTGTCCCCGCTCGCCGAGGCCGAGGTGCACGAGCTGGCCCGGGCCGCGCTCGGCCCGCGCGCGACCGCGGCCCTCACCCGGGTGCTGTTCGAGCGCAGCGAGGGCCTGCCGCTGGTCGCCGAGGAGGACCTGATCACGCTGGGCGAGCGGCGCGGCGCGGACGCGCTGACCACCGCCGCGGACCTGGCCGCCGACCTGGAGCAGTCCGAGGTGCCGCGCGGCCTGCGCGACGCCGTCACCGAGCGGCTGGCCGTGCTGTCCCCGGACGCGGCCGCGATCGCCTGCGCGGCCGCGGTGCTCGGCGTGCCGGCCGGGGAGGAGCTGCTCGCCGCCGTGGCCGGCCTCGACGCGCAGGCCGCGGCGGACGGCCTGACCGAGGCGCTGCGGGCGGCGGTGCTCAACGAGAAGCCGCTGGCCCGGTACGGCTTCCGGCACGTCCTGGCGCAGCAGGTGGCCTACCGGCGGCTGCCGGGGCCGCGGCGCGGCGCCCTGCACCGGCGCGCGGTGGCGGCGCTGGGCGCGCGCGAGCCGAGGCCGCTGGTGCAGATCGCCCATCACACCCTGGCGCTGGGCGACCGGTCGGCCTGGCAGGAGGTGGCGGAGGCCGCCGCCGACCAGGCGGTGGCGCTCGGGGACAGCGGCAGTGCCGGGCCGCTGCTGCGCCGGCTGCTGGACGAGCCGGACCTGGACCCGCGCCGGCGCGGGCGGGCGGCGCTGGCGCTGGCGCGGATCGCCGCCGACGGGGTGGACTCGCTGGCGAGCGCCGCGACGCTGACCGCGATCATCGCCGATCCGCGGCTGCCGGTGCCCGACCGGGGCGAGATCCGGCTGTCGCTGGGCTTCCTGATGGCCGTGCACGGCGGGGACCGGGCCGGTTTCGACCGGATCGAGGAGTCCTTGGAGGAGCTGGAGCAGCGCCCGGACCGGGCGGCCCGGGCGATGGTGGCGCTGGCCATGAACGAGCGCGACGGCGCCGGGGAGCGCGCCTGGCAGTGGCTGGAGCGGGCCGAGCGGGTCCTGGCGGCGAGCCCGGACGAGGAGGTGGCGGCGGCCGTACGGGCCACCCGGCTGACCTTCCTGGCCCGCGAGGGCGACCCGTCGGTGTGGGAGCGGCTGGAGGCGCTGCCGCGCAGCTCGGAGCGGCCGGAGATCGTCCGGCAGACCACCCGGGCGCTGTACAACGTGGGCGAGATCGCCGTCGAGCTGGGCCATGACCGGCGGGCCGCGCGGCTGTTGGAGGAGAGCCGGCGGCTGGCCCGGCAGGCGGCGATCCCGTACCTGGAGTGCTACAGCCGGATCGCGCTGGCGCGGCTGGACGGGCTGGCCGGGCGGTGGGAGGGGCTGGAGGAGCGGCTGGCCGCGCTGGGCGCCGAGTTCCCGGACCTCGCGATGGCCGGCATCGAGCAGGCGTTGCTGCTGGGCCGGCTGGCGGCGGCGCGCGGGCAGCTCGCGGTGGCGTACGCCCGGTTCGCGGAGGCGGAGCCGTACGGGGAGCGGGAGTCGCAGGTGACCGGGGCGCTGCGGGTGGCGGCCGGGCCGGCGGCGCTGCTGCTGGCGGAGGGCGACGTCGCGCGGGCGGCGGCGGTGGTCGCGCCGGCGTTGGACACCCTGCGCGCGGCGGGGGCCTGGCCGCGGGCGGCGGAGCTGCTGCCGGTGGCGGTGGAGGTGCTGCTGGCCGGGGGCGACCGGGCGGGCGCGGCGGAGCTGGCCGGGCAGGCGGGGGCGGGCCTGGAGGGCCGGGACGCGCCGGCCCCCGTGGCGGCGCTGGCCTTCGCCCGGGGCCTGCTGCTGGCCGACGGGGGCGACCCGGCGGGCGCGGGCGCGGAGTTCGTGCGCTGCGCCGGGCTGTGGCGGGAGATCGGGCGCCCGTACGAGGCGGCGCGGGCCGAGGAGCGGGCCGCCTCGGTGTCGGCGGGGGTCGACCGGGTGGCGGCCGGGGAGCTGATCGGCGCCGCCGAGCGGGCCTACCTGGCGCTGGGCGCGGCCTGGGACGCGGCCCGCTGCCAGCGGCTGCGGCGCGAGCTGGGCCTGGGGCGGGCGGCCTCGCCGGGGCGGCGCGGCTACGGCGAGCGGCTGTCGCCGCGCGAGCGGCAGGTCGCGGCGCTGGCGGCGCAGGGTGCGGCGAACCAGGACATCGCCCGGGCGCTGTTCCTGTCGACCCGTACGGTCGAGCACCACGTGGCGAGCGCGCTGCGCAAGCTGGGGGTGGGCCGGGCGGGGCTGGGCGAGGCGCTGGCCGCGGAGGACGGGGCCTCCTGAGGAAAAAGGGGGTCCCGCCCGCTCCCTCAAGAGGCGGGACCCTGTCCGTGGTGTCGGCCGTGCCGGTGGGTGGGTGGACGGTCGGCCGTGCCGGTGGTGGGTGGGTGGCCGGTCAGCCGTGCCGGTGGTGGCCGGCGCGCTCGACGAGCCGGGAGAGCCGGGCGAGGCGGGCCAGGCCCGGGCGGCGCAGGCCGCTGCCGCTGCGGCGGGCGGGCAGGACCAGTCCGGGGTCCGGGGCGGTGAAGTGCGCGTCGGCGTAGAGCCGCAGGCGTTCGCGACGGGTCATGGGGGCGACCTCCGGGGGGTGAGGGGTCGTCGGCTTGGGCGGGTTCCAGGAAACCGGCTGGGCCGGGGCGGGAACAATGCGTACCGCTACCCAATCCCCCGTACCGAATCCTGGGTACCCACCGCTCCCCCGGACCGGCGGACGGCACACCCCGGGCCGTCCGGCCACCGGTGCTGACCCGGGCGGGTGAAGAAACCACCCGTCAGGCTTCGATTCCCGCCGGCGCAGGTACGAGGTTCTGCTGTCCGTGTCGCCTCCCGACAGCGAGGTTCCCGTGTCACCTGTCCGACGGCTGCGGCCGCGTCCACCGCACGTCCTGTCCGCGCTGCTGGCGGTGGTGCTCGGTGCGGGCGCCGCAGCCCTGGCGCCGCCGCTCGCCGCGGGGGCGCCGCACACCGGGCACGCCCGGGCGGCCGCGAAACCGGCGGCCAGGGCCGCCGAGGCCGCCGCGCCGAAGCCGCGCGGGGCCGGGACGCAGCGTCCGATCGGCCCGGACCCGGTGGTCGACCTGCTGGCGCACGGCAACCTCACGATGGCCTCCAACTCGGTGCTGACCTGCGACGACAGCGACGGCACGGTCTGCTCGGACACCGAGGGCTCGAACAACGGCCGGACCAAGTTCATCAAGGTCGACCCGAACGCCCCGGGCCCCAACGCCGCCTCCGCGCAGCTGCTGCTGCCGGCCGGGGCGAACGTGCTGTCCGCCCGGCTGTACTGGCAGTTCAACCCGACCAACACCAGCACCGCGGGCGGCACCTCCGGGGACATCAACAAGGGCAACCAGGTGTCCTGGAAGGTCCCGGGCGCGAGCGGCTACCAGCAGGTGACCGCGGACACCTACGACTGGTTCGACCAGAAGGTCGGCGGGAACCCGCCGGAGCCCCTGCTGGCCGGCGGGGCGGTCAAGGACGTGACGGCCGAGGTCCGGGCCGCCGGCCCGGGCAGCTACACCGTCGCCGACATCCAGGCGTGCGCCGGCCGCTCCTCCGCGCAGAACTACGGCGGCAACAACGTCGGCTGCTGGGGCGGCTGGTCGCTGGTCGTCGCGTACGAGGACCAGGCCGAACCGCTGCGCTACCTCCAGGTCTGGGACGGCTACCAGCTGCTGCGCGACCCCGACAACTCGACCACGCTGACGCTCGGCGGCATCCGCACCCCCGCCACCACGGCCCCGCGGGCCACCATGGGGATCACCGTCGGCGACGGCGACGCGCCGATCGCCGGGGACACCCTGGCGGTCGGCTCCACGCCGGAGAACCTGACCCTCCTGCCGATGCCCGGCCCCAACGGGGTCGGCACCGACAACGCGTTCACCAGCCGGATCGACCACGTCGCCGCGGACGGCACCGGCACCAACATCACCACCCGCGACCCCGACCCGGTCAACAACTACGGCTACGACGCCCGGATGATCGACGTCACCGGCAAGATCCCGGCCGGCAGCGAGCAGGCCCTGGTCCGGATCAGCGGCGCCGGCGACGCCCTGGAGCCGCAGGCCGCCTGGCTGGCCCTCGACGCCCTCGAACCCGACCTGCGGATCACCAAGGCCAACACCCCGCCCGGCAGCCCCGACGACAACCCGCCCGGCCTGGTCGGCCCCGGCGAGACCATCACCTACACCTTCTCGGTGGCCAACCGCCGCCAGGACGGCAGCAGCACGGACCTCGACACCGCCACCGGCGTCACCCTGACCGACACGATCCCGGCCGGCACCACCTTCGTCCCCGCCTCCAACCCGGCCTGCCAGGCCGGCGGACAGACCGTCACCTGCACCGTCCCCGACCTGCCCCCGGGCGCCGAGGCCAACGTCGCCTTCCAGGTCACCGTCGACGCCTCGACCGCCGTCGGCACCCACCTCGACGACACCGCCACCCTGCGCTTCGAGGGCAGCCAGACCCGGCGGGCCCAGGAGCGCACCAGCAACACCGTGCGCAACACCGTGGCCGCGGTGCCCGGCTACACCGTCCTCAAGACGGCCACCCCCACCACCGCCAAGCCCGGTGACACCGTCCGCTACCGGATCCAGGTCACCAACACCAGCCAGGTCGACGCCCCCGGCGTCACCCTCACCGACGACCTGGCCGGCGTGCTGAACTCCGCCGCCTACGACAACGACGCCGCCGCCGACCGCGGCCAGGTCCAGGTCACCGGGACCACGCTGACCTGGAGCGGGGACCTGCCGGTCGGGGCCACCGCGACCATCACCTACTCCGTCACCGTGCGCTCCACGCTGACCGCCGACGCCGTGCTGCGCAACGCCGTCACCTCCACCACCTACGCGAACAACTGCGCGCAGGGCTCGACCGACGCGCGCTGCCGCACCGAGGTCCCGGTCACCGTGCCCAGCCCGAGCCCGTCGCCGAGCCCGTCGCCCAGCCCGAGCCCGACGTCCTCGCCGAGCCCCGGCCCGACGACCTCGCCGCAGCCGAGCCCGAGCCCGACCCACGCTCCGCCGCCGGGCCACGGCGGCCAGCTGCCCGAGACCGGGAGCAACGCGGCCACGGTCCTGCCCTTCGTCGGCCTCGCCGCGCTCGGCGCCGTCGCGACGGGCCTGCTCCTGCTGCGCAGGAGCCGCCGCACCCGCTGAGCCCCGCACCCGCACCCGCACCCGCACGACCCCACGGCCGCGCCCACGCCCCCCGCGTGGGCGCGGCCCCGTGCTGTCGTCCGCCACCGGGCACGCCGCGGCCCCGCACCGCCGACGGGGGCGCTGCGGGGCCGGGGCGATACGGGGCCGGGGCGCCGGTCAGCCGCGCGGGGCGGTGTCCAGGGCGCGGGCGTCGGCGGCGATCAGGCCGGCCCGGTCGGCGACGACGCCGCGGCCGGCCTGGTCCTCGGCCCAGGCGGCGAGCGGCCGGTACTGGCCCTGGCCGAGCATCGTGGTCAGGGTGGCGACGGCGTTGCGGTCGGCGCCGGAGGTGAGCACCAGGGCGGCCAGGCCGGTGGGGGTGGCGGCGACGGTGAACCCGGTGGTGGTCTCGGCGCGGCCGCCGGGGCCGGTGGCCTCGGCGCGCAGGGTGTGCCCGCCGAGCGGGAGGGCGGTGGCGTCCAGGGCGGTGCCGGGCGCCAGCTCCTTGCCGTCCAGGGTGAGGCGGACGGTGTCGGCGCCGGTGGACTGGACGGCGGTCACCGGCCGCGCGGCACGGTCCAGGGTGGCGCCGGCGGCCGGGGAGGTGATCGCCACGGTGGGCGCGGCGGGCCGGACGGGGGCGCCGCCCTGGAGCCAGGCGCTGTTCCAACCGGCGAGCTCCGCCGGGCGGTTGGTGATGACGCCGTCGACGCCGGCGGCGTCCAGGGCCTTCCAGCGGGCGGCCGAGTCGACCGTCCAGACGTTGACCGCGACGCCGGCCGCGTGCAGGTCCTTCACCACGTTCGGGCGCGCGGCGAGGCCGGCGTCGGACGGGTTGTAGGCGGACAGGCCGAGGTCCCTGGCGACCGCCACCGGGTCGGCGTCGAAGTCGCCGCGCAGCAGGCCGAGCGGCAGCTCGGGGGCCAGCTCGCGGGTGTAGCGCAGGGCGTCCACCTCGAAGCTCTGGACGAAGACCCGGCCGGTCATGCCGTGGTCGCGGACCTCCTTGACGATCCGGGCGACCTCGTCGCGGCTGTGCTGGCCCTTGATCTCCAGCAGCAGGCTGCCGCCTCGGGTGCGCAGGTCCTCCAGCTGGGCGGCCAGGGTGGGGACGCGGGCGCCGGCGTAGGCGGGGCCGAACCAGGAGCCGGCGTCCAGGGAGTCGATCTGGGCGGCGGTCAGGTCGCGGATGCGGCCCTTGCCGTTGGTGGTGCGGTCCACGGTGTCGTCGTGCAGGACGTAGGGGACGCCGTCCTTGCTGGGCTGGACGTCGTTCTCGATCCACTCGGCGCCGCCGCGGCGGGCGATCTCGTCGGAGAGCAGGGTGTTCTCGGGGGCGGCGGAGGAGGCGCCGCGGTGGGCGAAGACGGTCAGCGGCGCGCCGGCCGGGCGCAGCCAGCCGCCGGGGGCGAGCGCGGTGACCTTGAGGTCGTCGAAGGAGACGGTGGAGCCGTTGACCACCAGGGCCTGGCCGCCGTCGGCGCTGCGGGCGACCAGGGTGGTGCGCAGGGCCTCCTTGCCGTCGAATATCCAGAGGGCGGTGGTGCCGTGGACCTCGACGGCGATGCGCACGTCGCGGCCGGTGCCGGCGGCGGTGGGGGCCGCGGCGGTGTTGGTGACGTTCCAGACGTTGGCGGGGGTGCGCTGGGCGAATTCCAGGCCGTTGGCGGCGGTGGTGCCGGTGCGCATGGTGGCGATCGACCAGGGGGTGACGCCGGACGCGGGGACGTCCAGGCCGAGGGCGGTCCAGCGGGCGTTGTCCTGGACGCTCTCGAAGCGGGCGGTGGCCTCGATGCGGAAGTCGTCCAGGTGGCGGCCGAAGGTGATCCGGCTCTGCTGCCCGGAGTTGGCGGAGGTGCCGACCAGGCGGCCGCCCTCGACCTTCCAGTCGCCCTCGACGGCGGTGAAGCCGGCCGGCAGGGCGGGGCCGGAGAAGTGCTCGTCGAGGACGACCTCGCCGGGGGCCGGGGCGGCGCCGGCCGCGGCGGCCGCGGGGGCCGCGGGGGCCGCGGGGGCGGCTTCGGCGGAGACGGCGCTGGGGACGTTCAGGGCGACGGCGGCGAGGCCGAGCGAGGCGGCGACGGCGGCGGCGAGCAGGCCGGTGCGGCGGGCCGAGCGGGGGCGGTGACTCTGTGTCATGCGCCGCAGGTTAGGGGCGATTGCCGAACCGGGCGCCACGATTCCGGGAACCGTTCGTGGCCGTTGCACGTGCGGTGCGCGAAGATGGCGGATTCCGTGCGCCGGTTGGCCGGTTCGTTTCCGTACGAGCGTGGCGGGTGCGCGGCGGGGCCGGGTGCGCCGCAGCCGCCCGCCGGGGTGTGGTGACCGGACGGGCGGCCGCGGTGGCGGGGCGCTTCGGGGGCGGGTCAGTAGCGCAGGACGGCGGCGATCCGGCCGGCGTCGGCGAGGGTGTCGTCGGGGACGAAGCCGACCTTTCCGCCGGTGTCCAGGGCGCGCTCGATCACCTCGTCGACGATGTCCTCGCGGGCCCCGCTCTCGCCGGCCTCGGCGGGCACGAGGTGCTCGCCGTCGTCGCGGACGGTGGCGCGGAAGTTCTCCTCGACCACCAGGCGGGCGATCCGGCCCTGGCCGACGGCCTGCCAGACCTCGTCCAGTCCGGCCGCGAACTGCTGGGCGCCGCGGGCCTTGTCGAGCTGGGCGAGGTGCTCGGCGACCTCCTGGTCGGCGTGGGCGCGCACGGCGGGCTCGACCACCTTGCGGACGGTCTCGGCGTCGGCCTGGGCCAGGCCGCCGTGCGGCAGCTGGGCGGCGGCCTCCTTGGCGATCGGGCCGACGGCGTCCAGCAGGGCGAGCGCGGCGGCCTCGCCGACCACGTACAGCGGGCGGGGCGCGGCGGCCAGCAGCCTGCCCACCTCGGTGTCGGCCTGGCGCAGGAAGGTCTTGGTCGCCTCGTCGCGGAAGGTGCTGGGGGTGTCGCCGATCTGCTCCTGCCGCTCGGGGTCGGGGTTGTCGAAGACGCGCGTCAGCGGGAAGCCGTGCCCCTTGTCCTCGGTGACCCGCTCCTCGGTGCCGCCCCACAGCACCACCTTGTCGGCGGCCACCGCGAGCACCCAGTGCGGGCGCTCGGCGGCGTGCGAGGCGACCAGGTTGCGGGTGAGGAAGGTGTCGGACAGGACCACCCGGGCGGGGGCGGTGCGCCCGAGTGACCAGACCTGGTGCTCGCCGGGCGCGGCGAAGACCGCCAGGCCGTCCTCGGCGTGCACCAGGTCGACCTCCGTCAGGGCCCGGTCGAGCTGCTCCAGCACGTCGATCCGGTCGGCGCGGGAGACCTCCGGGTCGGCCTGGACGCGTTCCTTCGCCTCGGCCAGCAGGTTGCGCAGCCGGACCGGGTCCTGGGTGTTGTCCGGCTCGCGGCGGTGGGTGGGCATCAGGATCGACACCGCCGGGTAGGGCCGCGGCCGGCGCAGCTCGGCGAGGACGGCGGGGCTGAGGTCGGGGCGCATGGAGACCCTTTCCGAAGGCGGTCGGCCTTCTTGCGTGGACGCGCGGAGCCTTGGCACTGCTGCCAAATGTCGCCAATGTACCTATTTGCGGCTTCTGCGGCGCGCGAGCACGGACGGGGAGGGGCCTTCAGCACGGGGGGCGGGCGGCCCGCCGGCGCCGTCCGGGTTCGGGCGGCGGCGGCGGGCACGCGACGGCCGGGGCCGTCGGGACGGGCGGGGAGCGGTCAGAACTGGACGTCGGTGCAGGAGTAGAAGGCGTTGCCGGTGTCGGCGACGTCCCAGACGGCGACGACCACCTGGTGGCCGGTGCGGCCGGTGGGCAGGGTCGCGGTGTGGGTGGTGGTGGCGGCGGGCTGGCGGCCGTTGTAGGGGACGGTCAGGAACGGGGTCAGGTCCAGGGCGGCCCGGGTGATCGGCTGGCTGGCGTCGTAGCCGGGCTTGGTCAGGAAGTACCTGAAGCTGCTGGTGGAGTGCCGGGCCTCGATCTCCCAGGTGAAGGTGAGCTGCTGGCCCGCCGTCACCTTGGTGGTGGGCCAGCTGCCGCCCCGGGGGTTGTCCAGCGGGGCCCAGCGGGCGTCCGCGCCGGCGCAGATGGTGCCGTCCGCCGGGCCGCGGGTCGGGAAGCCCTTGGGGCCCTCGACGCTCTGCGGCTCCCACTGGATGTCGCCGCAGTCCCACGGGACGGCGTTGGCCCCGCAGAGCGCGGAGCGGCTCGGCGGCAGGTTGATGAAGCCGTGCGACTGGGCCGGCAGGGCCGCCGCGATCGGCAGGGCGATCGCGGCCGCGGCGGCGGCGATCAGGTGGCGCTTGCGCATGGTGCTCCTCCGTGGGGGTGGATGGAGTGTGCGCCCGGCGCGGGGCGTGCGCGTGCGCGTGGGGGTGCGCACGGCGGTCTGCCCGAGACATGGCATGCCCGCGCCAGACCGGTTGCCCGACACCGTAGGATCTGCCTTCCCTCCGCGTCAATGGTCTGAACCATTTGCGCCAAAGCCGCGTGATGACTGGGCTCCGACCTGCATCCCGCAGCCCCACCCGCTCCCGAATCGCACGGGAGATTATTTGCACAAGCGCTATACAAGCTCTGGCCGATATTTCTGTTCATGGCTTATCCTGGACCCAGCCATACCCGGAAGGAGGGGCCCATGACCGCCACGGACCCCGCGCTCACCGCGCTCGCCAACGGCTGGGGCGCCCTGTCCCTCCTGCACGGCAGGATCGAGTCCCACATCGAACGCGCCCTGCAGGCGAAGCACGACCTGAGCGTGCGCGAGTACTCGCTGCTCGACGTGCTCAGCCGCCAGCACGACGACGAGGGCGGGCACCTGCAGATGAAGCAGGTCGCCGACGCGGTCGTGCTCAGCCAGAGCGCCACCACCCGCCTGGTCACCCGACTGGAGGACCGCGGGCTGCTGTCGCGCTACCTATGTCCGACCGACCGCCGCGGCATCTACACCAACGTGAGCGAGGACGGCCTGAGGCTCCTGGAGCAGGCCCGGCCGACCAACGACGCCGCGCTGCGCGAGGCGCTCGACGAGGCCGCCCGCACCCCCGCGCTGGCCTCGCTGGTCCAGGCGGTCGAGGCCGTGGACGCCGCCGCGCCCACCCGCTGACCCCGGCCGGCCCCGCGCCGCCACACCACTCCCCCGGGCCCGGCCCGTCCGAACCGCACACGCGGTCCGGACGGGCCGGGCCCGGCCGCGTTTCCGGCCTCCCGACCCCGACCCTATGGCGCGTGCCACCTATCCGCGTTTGCACTTATCGCGCGTCTGCAACTATTGTTAGGGCACGCAAGGCGCTAGCTCAAGCAATCACAGAAGGGTTCGGGCCCATGCCTCTCGCTCTCATCGCCCTGGCCATCGGCGCATTCGGGATCGGGACCACCGAGTTCGTGATCATGGGACTCCTGCCCCAGATCGCCGGCGACTACGGCGTCTCCATCCCCAACGCGGGCCTGCTGGTCACGGGCTACGCCCTCGGCGTCGTCATCGGCGCGCCGCTGATGACCGTCCTCGGCACCAGGATCAGCCGCAAGACCATGCTCATGCTGCTGATGGGCCTGTTCGTGGCCGGCAACCTGCTCTCCGCGTTCGCCCCGTCCTTCCCCGTGATGCTCGCCGGGCGCATCGTGACCTCCCTCGCCCACGGCGCCTTCTTCGGCATCGGCTCCGTCGTCGCCGCCGATCTCGTCGCCCCGCAGAAGAAGGCCGGCGCCATCGCCACCATGTTCACCGGGCTGACCGTCGCCAACATCGTCGGCGTCCCGCTGGGCACCTACATCGGCCAGGCCGTCGGCTGGCGCACCACCTTCGCCGGCGTCGCCGCGCTCGGCGTGGTCGGCCTGCTCGGCATCGCCAAGCTCGTCCCCGCCATGCCCCGCGCCGAGGGCGCCCACCTGCGCCGCGAGCTGACCGCCTTCCGCAACCCCCAGGTGCTGCTCGCCATGGCGATGACCGTGCTCGGCTTCGGCGGGGTCTTCGCCGCGATCACCTACATCGCCCCGATGATGACCAACGTCGCCGGCTACGCCGACGGCTCCGTCACCTGGCTGCTGGTCCTGTTCGGCGTCGGCATGTTCCTCGGCAACCTGCTCGGCGGGCGCTACGCCGACCGCAAGCTGATGCCGATGCTCTACACCACCCTCGGCGGCCTCGCCGTGGTGCTCGCCCTGTTCACCCTCACCGCCCACAACAAGGTCGCCGCCGCCGTCACCGTCCTGCTGGTCGGCGCCCTCGGCTTCGCCACCGTCCCCCCGCTGCAGAAGCGGGTCCTGGACCAGGCCCACGGCGCCCCCACCCTGGCCTCCGCCGTCAACATCGGCGCCTTCAACCTCGGCAACGCGCTGGCCGCCTGGCTCGGCGGCATGGTGATCAGCGCCGGCCTCGGCTACACCGCCCCGAACTGGGTCGGCGCCGTCCTCGCCGCGGCCGCCCTGCTGCTGGCCTTCTGGTCCGCCGCCCTGGAGCGCCGCGACCGCACCCGGGAGGCCGCCACCACGAGCGCGGCTCCCCGCCACGCGGCCCTGCAGCACTGACCATCGACACCACCGGCACACCACCGGCCACCGCCCCGACCGGAACCCACCCCACCCCGGGAGAAGCACCACCATGAGCACCACCACCGCAGTCGCCCCGCTGACCACCGCCGACGCCGAGCTCCTGGTCGACGCGGCCCGCAGCGCCGCCGAGGCCGCGGGCGTGCCGGTCAGCGTCACCGTCCTGGACGCCGGCGGCCACCTGCTCGCCTTCCGCCGCGACGACCGCGCCGTGCTGATCTCCGGCGAGACCAGCACCCGCAAGGCCTACACCGCCCTCCAGCTGAACGCCCCCACCGCCGACCTGGTCGACCTGGTCAAGCCCGACGGGCCGTTCCACACCCTGCCCACCGCGCTGGACCGCCCGCTGCTGTTCATCGCCGGCGGCATCCCCGTCCACCGCGACGGCCAGCTGGTCGGCGCCCTCGGCGTCGGCGGCGGCGCCCCCGCGCAGGACCACTCCTTCGCCGCCGCCGCCCTCGACCGGCTCGCCCAGCTCGCCCGGTGATCACCGCCGCCCCACCCCACCGACCACACCCTCCGAAGGAGACCAGCGCATGACCACCCCCACCGTCCCCACCGTGAAGCTGAACAACGGCGTCGAGATCCCCCAGCTCGGCTTCGGCGTCTTCCAGGTCCCCGACGACCAGACCACCGCCGCCGTCGCCGCCGCCCTGGAGGCCGGCTACCGCAGCATCGACACCGCCGCCATCTACGGCAACGAGACCGGCGTCGGCCGTGCCCTGGCCGCCTCCGGCGTGGCCCGCGAGGACCTGTTCGTCACCACCAAGCTGTGGAACGCCGACCAGGGCTACGACGCCACCCTGCGCGCCTTCGACGCCAGCCTCGCCAAGCTCGGCCTGGACCACGTCGACCTCTACCTCATCCACTGGCCCACCCCGGCCCGCGACCTCTACCTCGACACCTGGCGCGCCCTGGAGCGCCTCGTCGAGGAGGGCCGCATCCGCGCCGCCGGCGTGTCCAACTTCCAGCCCGCCCACCTCCAGCGCCTGCTGGACACCAGCGCGCTGGTGCCCGCCGTCAACCAGGTCGAGCTGCACCCCGGCCTCCAGCAGGCCGAGCTGCGCGCCTTCCACGCCGAGCACGGCATCGCCACCGAGGCCTGGAGCCCGCTCGCCCAGGGCGCCGTCCTGGACGACCCGGCGATCACCGCGATCGCCGCCCGCACCGGCAAGTCCCCCGCCCAGGTCGTCCTGCGCTGGCACCTGCAGCTCGGCAACATCGTCATCCCCAAGTCGGTCACCCCGGCCCGCATCCGCCAGAACCTCGACGTCTTCGACTTCGAGCTGACCGCGCAGGACATGGCCGCGATCGCCGCCGGCGACCGCGACCTGCGCACCGGCCCGCACCCGGACCAGTTCAACGCGAGCTGACCCCGCCCCACTCTCCCGTCCCGGGCGGTCGCACCGCCGCCCGGGGCGGGATCTTTTGTGAAGGACCCGCCATGGCCCCGTCCCACCCCGCACTCGCCCGACTGGCCCCCGCCGACGGCCGGCTGACCATCGGCCTGGAACTGCCCCTGGACAACGACTGGGGCCAGGACCGCGGCCGGGCCGACCGCGCGGCCGGCCGCCCCTTCGGCGTCCCCGACCTCGCCGGGCACGCCCGCCTCGCCGCCCTCGCCGACCGCCTCGGCTTCGCCGCCCTGTGGGTGCGCGACGTCCCGCTCTACGACCCCGTCCGGTTCGGCGACGCCGGCAGCGTCTTCGAGACCTTCACCCACCTCGGCCACCTCGCCGCCCTCACCCGCGACGCGGTCCTCGCCACCGGCGCGGTCGTCCTGCCGCTGCGCGAACCGCTGCTCGTCGCCAAGGCCGCCGCCACCGTCGACGTGCTCTCCGGCGGGCGCCTGCTGCTCGGCCTCGCCAGCGGCGACCGCCCCGTCGAGTACCCGCTGTTCGACCGCGACTTCCAGGGCCGCGGCGCCGCCTTCCGCACCGGCGTCGAGACGCTGCGCGCCGCCTGGCGCCCCGGCCCGCTGGAACTGCCCGCCGCCGGCCTCGGCGCCGAGCAGCAGTTGGAGGTCCTGCCCCGGCCCGTCCACCCCGGGGGCATCCCGATCGCCGTCGCCGGCGGCGCCCAGCAGAGCCCCGAGTGGATCGCCGAGCACGCCGACGCCTCCCTCAACTACCCCCGCGACCCGGACGCGCTGCGCACGCGGCTGCGCCAGTGGCGCGACCTCGCCGGCGACAAGCCCTACCTGACGCCGATGGTCCTCACCCTCGCCGAGGACCCGGCCGCCGCGCCGCGCCCCATCCGGCTCGGCCTCAGCACCGGGCGCACCGCCCTGATCGAGCACCTGGAGCTGATGGCCGAACTCGGCGTCGCCCACGTCTCCTTCAACCTGCGCCCCAACGACCGCCCCGTCGACGAGCTGCTCCAGGAGCTCGCCGAGGAGGTCCTGCCCCGCTTCGCCGCCCCCGCCGCCGTCCCCTCCGCCGCGGCGGCCGGCCGGCGCGGCTGAGCCGGGGACGGGCCCCGCGCCGGCTCGCCCGTACCGGGCAATTTCCGCCGCGTCCCGCGGCCGGATGCGCCCGGGCGGCCGGCCGGTGTGGCAGGCAGGGGGACGAACCGCCGTTCGTCCCCCTACCGCCGAAACGGAGCCCCCATGCGCCGACGCCGCGGCGTCCTGCTGACCGCCGCCCTCCTGGCCCAGCTCGCCGCCGGACCCTCCCACGCCACGGTCGCCGCCCCGACCGGCCAGTGCGGGGTGGTGCGCAGCGGCGACACCCCGCTGGGCGGCGCCGAGGTGACGCTCTACCAGGCCGGGGACGGCGCGGGCGCCGCGCCCCGGGTGCTGGCCCGCACCCGCAGCGCGCGGGACGGGCGCTTCGTCCTGGACTACCGCCGCCCCGAGGACCCGCGCGCCGTGCTGTACGTGCTGGCCGGCCTGCCCGGGCCCGGGGGCGCGCGCGGCGCCGGCGGGCCGGCGGTGCTCGCCGCCGTCCTGAGCGGGGCCGGGGCGCCGCCCGAACTCGTCGTCAACGAGCGCACCACCGTGGCCGTCGCGTACGCCCTGGCCCGCTTCACCGGCCCCGACGGCGTGGCCGGCCCCGACCCCGGGCTGCGCAACGCCGCCGCCGTCGCCCACAACCTGGCCGACACCGGCACCGGAGGCATCGCCGCCCCGCTCGCCGCCCCGCCCAACGGCGCGCTCACCTCGACCCTGGCCGAGTTCAACACCCTCGCCAACCTGCTCGCCGCCTGCGTCGACGGCGTCAGCGGCGACTCCTGCGACCGGCTGCTGGACCTGGCCCGGCGCCCCGGCCGGGAGCGGCCCCGCGACACCCTGCGGGCCGCCGTGGACATCGCCCACGACCCGGGCCACAACGCCGCCGAGCTGTTCGCCCTCGCCGCCACCGCCCCCCGCTACCGGCCCGCCCTGCCCGCCGCCCCCGAGGCCTGGACCGTGGCCCTGCGCTACGACGGCAACGGCCACGAGCTCGACGGCCCCGGCAACATCGCCTTCGACGCCGACGGCAACGCCTGGGTCAGCAACAACTACCGCTACGGCGCCGACCCCACCGTGCCGGTCTGCGGCGGCGACACCGTCCTGAAGTTCACCCCGGACGGCCGGGACGCCCCCGGCGCCCCCTACCGGGGCGGCGGCCTGTACGGCGCCGGGTTCGGCGTCACCGTCGACGCCCGGGGCTCCGCCTGGGTCGCCAACTTCGGCTTCCAGGGCCATGGTTGCCCGATCGACCCGGCCCCGCTGGAGCGCAGCCTCTCGCAGTTCGCCCCGGACGGCACCCCGCTCTCCCCGCCCGAGGGGTGGCGCGCCGACGGCATCGTCCAGCCCCAGGGCCTGGCCGCCGACCGCTCCGGCACCGTATGGGCGGCCGGCTGCGGCGTGGACAGCGTGACCCGCGTCCCCGACGGCGACGCCACCCGCGCCCGGGAGGTCCCCACCCCCGCGCTGCACAAGCCCTTCGGCGCCGCCGTCGACCCGGCGGGGCGGCTGTGGGTCAGCGGCAACGGCAGCGACAGCGTGCAGGTCCTGGGCCCCGACGGCACCCTGGAGCGGGCGGTGACCGGCGGCGGGCTGCGCCGCCCGCTCGGCATCGCCACCGACAGCCGGGGCAACGCCTGGGTCGCCAACAGCGGCATCCTGCCGGTGCCCTGCGGCGACACCACCGCCGGGGACCTCGCGGACGCCGCCGTCGCGGGCGACACGGGCCCGCGCCCGGGTGCCTCCGTCACCCTGATCCGCTCCGACGGCACCCCGGCCCCCGAACCCTTCACCGGCGGCGGCCTGTTCCTGCCCTGGGGCGTCGCCGTCGACGGCGAGGACACCGTCTGGATCGCCAACTTCGGCGGCCACCGCGTCGCCCGGCTGTGCGGCGTCGACCTCGCCGCCTGCCCGCCCGGCTTCACCACCGGCCAACCGCTGTCCCCGCCCGACACCGGCTACCCGAGCGACGGGCTGGAGCGCAACACCGGCCTGCGGATCGACCCGTCCGGCAACGTCTGGCTCGCCAACAACTGGCGCACCCTGCCCCTGCAGACCAACCCGGGCGGCCACGAACTCGTCGTCCTGGTCGGCGCCGCCGCACCCGTACCGGCCCCGGGACTCGGCGGGGCCGCCGCCCGGCCCTGACCAGGGGCCGGCCGCCCCTGCCCGGCGGCGCGGGCCCACGGGCCGGTGCCGCCGGGGCCGTAGGGGCGACTACCCGCCGGTACCGGTGGCGGGCCGTGGGCCGTCGGGGACACTGCGCCGAATCGGCGCACCGCCGTGCAGGAGACCCGGGAGCCTTCCATGCCGCCGTCCGCCCGCCCCGCCCCCTCGGCCGCCGCGCCACCGGCCCGGCGCTCGGCGCTGCGCCGCCTGGGCGAGTGGTGCGCGCGCCACTGGCTGACCGTCATCCTGCTGTGGCTCGTCGCCCTGGCCGGCGTCCAGGCCGCCAACCGGGCCGTCGGCGGCTCCTACTCGGACGACTTCTCGCTGCCCGGCACCCAGGCGCAGCAGGGCCGGAGCGTGTTGCAGGCGCACGAGCCGGCCGCGGCGGGCACCAGTTCCCAGGTGGTGCTGCACGACGCGGCGCAGCTGACGGGCTTCCAGCCGCAGATCGCCGAGGCGGTGGCGGCGCTGCAGCAGCTGCCGCACGTGCTGTCGGTGCAGAGTCCGCTGCCGCCGCCGGGGCAGGGCCCGGTGCCGGGCGGGCCGCTGTCCGCCGACGGGCTGACCGGGTACCTGACCGTACGGTTCGACACCAATCCGACGCTGCTGGGCAAGGACTACCTACCGGGGGTGGACGCGGCGGTGGCGCCGCTGCGGGCGGCCGGGGTGCAGGTGGAGTACGGGGGTCCGCTGGGCGAGCTGGCCCGGCCGGCGGCGGACGACCGGTCCAGCGAGGTGATCGGTTTCGCGGTGGCGGTGGTGGTGCTGCTGGTGGGGTTCGGCAGTGCGATCGCGGCGGGGCTGCCGCTGCTGACGGCGCTGGTCGCGGTGGTGGTCGGGCTGGGGGTGCTGGGGCTGGTGGCGGCGCTGTCGACGTTCGCGACCGTGGCGCCGACGCTGGCGACGATGATCGGCATCGGGGTGGGGATCGACTACGCGCTGTTCCTGCTGACCCGTCACCGGCAGAACCTGATGGACGGGGTGGACCCGGTGGCCTCGGCCGGGCAGGCGGTGGCCACCAGTGGGCGGGCGGTGCTGGTTTCCGGCTGCACGGTGGTCATCGCGCTGTCCGGGCTGTCGGTGTCGGGGATCTCCTTCATCGCCAAGCTGGGGGCGGCGGCGGCCGTCACGGTGGTGTCGGCGGTGCTGGGGGCGCTGACCCTGCTGCCGGCGCTGATGGGGCTGATCGGGCGCCGGATGGACCGGTTCGCGGTGCGCCGTCCGGTCGCCGAGGCGGGCGGGGACGGGCGGGGCGGGGCGTGGCACCGCTACGCCCGGCGGGTGGAGGCGCGGCCGTGGTGGTACCTGGTGGCCGGGGTGGTGGTGCTGGCGGTGCTGTCCGTCCCGCTGTTCTCCATCCAGCTGGGCCACATCGGCGACGGCGCGGACTCCACGGACTTCACCGACCGGCGGGCCTACGACCTGATGTCGCAGGCCTTCGGGCCGGGCTCGAACGCGCCGCTGACGGTGGTGGTCGACCAGGGCGCGGTGCCCGCCGACGCGCGGGCGGGGGTGCAGGCCTCGGTGCAGCGGGCGCTCACCGGCCTGCCCGGCGCCGCGAGCAGCACCCCTCCGCAGACCAGCCCGGACGGGGCGGTGCTGTTCGCCACCGTCGTCCCGGCGGGCGCCCCGCAGGACCGGGCCACCACCGACCTGGTGAACCGGCTGGCGGACACGGTGCTGCCCGGCGCGGTGGCCGGCAGTGGCGCGCGGACGTACGTGACCGGCAACACCGCGGCGCAGGTCGACTTCCTGGACATCGTGTCGAGCCGGCTGGTGCCGATCATCGCGGTGGTGGTCGGGCTGGCCTTCCTGATCATCCTGCTGGTCTTCCGCGGCGTGCTGGTCGCGGTCAAGGCGGCGGTGCTCAACCTGCTGTCGATCGCGGCCTCGTACGGGGTGGTGGTGGCGGTGTTCCAGTGGGGCTGGGGCGGGCCGGCGCTGGGGGTGGCGGGGAAGGTCCCGATCGAGAGCTACGTGCCGATGATGATGTTCGCGATCGTCTTCGGGCTGAGCATGGACTACGAGATCTTCCTGCTCTCCCGGGTGCACGAGGCCTGGCTGCGCACCGGGCACAGCCGGGACGCGGTGGCGCACGCGCTGGAGATCACCGCGCGGGTGATCACCTGCGCGGCGCTGATCATGGTGAGCGTGTTCGCGGCGTTCGTCGTCAGCGACAACGTGGTCATCAAGATGATGGGTCTGGGCCTGGCGGTGAGCGTGCTGGTGGACGCGACGGTGGTGCGGCTGCTGCTGGTCCCGGCGGTGATGACGCTGCTGGGCTCGGCGGCCTGGTGGACGCCGCGGTTCCTGGACCGGGTGCTGCCGCACATCGACACCGAGGGCACCAACGCCTAACTCGCCGGGTGGCGCAGGGCGACGGCGGCGCGGACGGTGGCGGCCTGGTGGGCGGCCTGGCGGGCGACGGGGAGCCAGACGGGCTGGAAGGTCCGCTGGTACTGGGCGCACCAGTCGCGCAGCAGGTGGTCGAGGCGGGCGGCCTGGGGTGCGGCGGGGGCCCCGGCGACGCGGACGGCGCGGCGCAGCAGGGCGGCGGCGCGCACCGGGACGCGGTGGGCCCACAGGTCGATGCCGGTGAGGCGGGCGCGGGTGATCGGGGTCTGCAGGAGCTCCTGTCCGTGGCCGTCGGGGTCCCATGCGTCGGCGAGTTGACGCAGGGCGGTGAGCGGGGTGCGGGCGGCGCGCAGCAGGGGGGTGTCGGGGTTTCGCACGTAGGGCAGGGCGGCGTCGAGGAGTGCGGTGAGGAGTGTGCCGCGGTGGCGCAGGCGGTCGGCGCAGGTGCGCAGGTGCGGGCGGACGGCGGTGGCGGGGCGGGTGTCGCCGAGGTGGGCGCTGGTGAAGGCGGGGACTTCGACGAGGACGGTCTGGCCGCCGTGGCGCTGGGGGGCGAACCAGGTGCCGGCCCGGGCCTCGTCGGCGCCGTGGTGGGGGGTGAGGACGCCGGTGGTGGTCTCCTGCCGGTCGATGTGGTGGGGGGTCATGAGGTAGACGCCGGGGCCGGATTCGTGCAGGCGGAAGGTGTCGAAGTTGCCGGTCTCGACGGGGATGCCGTGGTGGGCGGCGGAGCGGGCGAAGGGGTGGGCGAGGGCGGCGGGGTCGCTGGTGGCCTGGAGGAAGGTGCCGCCGACGTCGGTGCTGTGGAGGGAGAACTGGAGGGTGGGGCGCAGTTCGTCGATGAGGTCGAGGAGGGTGCGGCTCTCGGGGAGGTCGGCGCCGGCGGCGGGGGCCCATTCGGGCTGTTCCTCGGCGGCGGGGCGGTAGTAGTGGTCGAAGTAGTCGGGCAGGGTGCGGGCGTGGCGGCTGCCGTCGGCGAGGTGGGCGCCGTCGGGGTCGAGGCAGAGCAGGAAGTGCCAGGCGAGGTCGGGGCGTTGGGCCGTGAGGGCGTGGTGGGCGAGGTCGTCGACGGCGGCGCGGGCGGCGAACTCGTCGGCGTGGGCGCCGGCGACGACGAGGAGGTTGTGCGGGGCGCGGCCGGTTCCGTGCGGGGCGGGGCCGACGGTCAGCAGGGTCAGGGGGCGTCCGGCGCGGGAGGTGCCGACGGTGCGCACCCGGCAGCGGTCGGGCCGGTGGGCGGCCAACTGGTTGGCGGTGGCGGTGAGTTCGTCGAGGCTCGGGTAGCGGTCGTGGAGCTTGGCGGCCCGGCCGGCCGGGGTCGTCGTGTCGGTCACCTTCGGTTTCCTCCCCTGTGGTCGTGGCAGTAGTTCTACCTGGCACGCGGGGCCGCCGGTACGGGTCGGGCCCGCCCGGGCGCGGTGGCTCGGGCGGGCCCGGTAGGGCTGGAGGGGCCGGCGGGGTCAGTCGGTGACGGGGCGGGTGTCGAGGCGGATGTGGTCGACGGCCCAGTACCAGTTGTTGCCGGCGTCGTACATGCGGAACCGGAGGGTCACCGAGCGGGCTCCGGCGGGGACGGCGAGGCTGCGGGTGATCCGGGTGTTCTGGACGTCCTTGCCGGCGTTGTCGTTGCCGGTGGCGTCGGAGCTGTAGGCGAGCAGGCGGGTCTCGGTGCCGTTGTCGAAGACGGCGGTGACGGAGGCCTTCTGCGGGGCCTCCTGGCGGTAGTGGGAGTCGAAGGCGAGGTGGAGGGTGTCGGTGCCGGCCGGGATGGCGACGGCGGGCGAGACCAGGGTGGAGTCGAAGACGCCCTTGCGGGAGGGCGAGCCGGTGTCGTCCCAGTCGTCGGGGTCGGCGACGGCGACGACGCCCAGGGCGCGGGTGAAGTTGCCGCGGTCCTGGGCGCCGAGGGCGGCCCATTCGCGCTTGGTGTGGAAGGTCCAGCCCTGGAGGCGGACGGTGCCCTGGGGCATGGCGGGGGCGTTGACCACTGTCCAGCCCTTGGGGGCCTGGGCGGTCCAGCCGAGCAGGCCGGATTCCGGCTTGAGGGCGTCGGCGAGGGATTCGAAGTCCTCGTCGAGGAGGTGGCCGGTCATCGCCGGGGCGGGGCGGGCGGCGAGTTCGCCGTCGGCGAGGGCGAGGCGGCCGTCGGCCTGGGCGCGGGCGGTGACCAGCAGGCGGTGGGTGGCGCCGGCGGGCAGTTGGGCGGGCGGGGTGACCTGCCAGACGGCGGTGGCGGTGGCGCCGGCGGCGAGCTTGTCGGGTGCGGCGGTGACGGTGGTGGCCGTCCAGCCGGGCGGGAGCAGCGGCTGGGTCTCCAGGCGGGTGAGGGCGGTGGTGGCGGTGAGGGTGGCGGTGACGGTGGCGGGGCGGCCGGGCAGCAGGACGGGTTCGTCGATGGTGGTGGAGGCGGCGCCGAGGGCGAGGTCGACGGTGAGGGGGTCGGCCAGGCCGAGGGCGGGGTCGGTGACGGTGCGGTCGTCCCAGGGGAAGCGGCCGGCGATGCGGCGGCGGAAGGCGAGGTCGCCCTGGACGGCGACGGCGACGTCGTACCAGCCCTCGGGGCCGACCTTGAGGTTGACGGTGCGGTCGTCGCCGGCCGCGACCCGTACCTCGCGCAGGCCGTCGCCGTAGGCGAGGTCGCCGACGAGGAAGGTCTGGGCGGTGCGCGAGCGGTTGATGACGTCGACCTCCAGCACCTTGCCGCCGCCCTCCTCGGAGAGGGAGACCTCGTAGCCGGAGGCGGTGTCGCCGCGCAGGTGCCACAGGGCGCCGTCGGGGCCGTGGACGCGCAGGTCATAGCCGGCCGGGCCGACCTTCCAGACGTCGGACAGGCGGCTCCTGGCGGCGACGGTGTAGTGCTTGGGGGCCTCGCCGGGGGCGGGGTAGACGGCGAAGACGGCGCCCTGGCGGCCCTGGTTGACGAAGTCGAGGGTGAGTTCGTCGCCCTTGAGGCGGGGCTTGACCAGCAGGTTGTAGGGGGCGGGGCGGGAGGAGCGGGTGCCGCGCTGCTGTTGGGGGAAGGTCTGCGGGCTGGGCACGGTGGGGGCGGGGAGCTTGCCGGTGTCGTCGACCTTGCGGCGGTTGCCGCTGGTGTCGGGCAGCTGCGGCCAGGCGGGGTTGCGGCCGGAGAAGTCGAAGACGTTGGTGAGGTCGCCGCAGACGGCGCGCCGCCAGGGGCTGATGTTGGGTTCCTGGACGCCGAAGCGCTGTTCCAGGAAGCGCAGGACGGAGGTGTGGTCGTAGACGGTGGAGTCGACGACGCCGCCGCGGGTCCACGGGGAGACGACGACCATCGGCACCCGGACGCCCAGGCCCATCGGGTAGGGGCCGGAGACCAGGGTCTCGCCGGCGGGGAGGGTGGCGGACCAGCCGAGGGTGCCGTCGGCGGCCTTGACCCGGTACTTCCCGTCCTGGCCCACCACCCGGTGGTAGGTGGAACCGCCCTTGGCGACGCGGACGACGACCTCGCCGTCGACCGGGACGTTGGACTTGCCGCGGCCGTCGGCCAGCGGCGGGACGGGCGGCAGCTGGTGGTCGAAGAAGCCGCCGTGCTCGTCGTAGTTGAGGATGAAGACGGTCTTCTGGAACACCTCGGGCTTGGCGGCGAGCGCGGAGAGCAGCCGGGCGGTGAGGTGTTCGCCGTTCGGCGGCGCGTAGTTGGCGTGCTCGGACAGGGCGGCGGGGGCGACGATCCAGGAGACCTGCGGGAGGCGGTCGGCCTGGACGTCGGCGGTGAAGGCCTCGACGAGGGCGTCGCCCATGGCGAACGGGTCCTTCGCCTTGGCCGGGTCGCCGACGGCGCGCATGCCGCGCTCGTACAGCGGCTCGCCGGGCTTGGCCTTGACGAAGGGGGTGAACCAGGCGAGGGCGTTGTCGTCGAAGTTGTCGAGGGCCTGGTAGGTCCTCCAGCTGACGCCGGCCTTCTCCAGGCGCTCGGCGTAGGTGGTCCACTCGTAGCCGCCGGGGATCTCGGTGTTGTCGGTCACCGGGGTGTCCCGCACGGTGCCGCCGCTGGTGCCGGTCATCGCGTGGTCGCGGTTGGTGTTGGTGTTGCACTGCGTCGAGGAGTAGTAGGCGTCGCAGACCGTGAACACCGAGGCGAGGGCGTGGTAGAAGGGCATGTCGGCGGACTCGTAGTAGCCCTGGCCGAGCCAGCCGGAGGAGCGGCGGGTGACGGAGCCGTCGGCGCGCCCGTCGTTCCAGGCGCTCATCGAGTCGCCGTAGCCGAAGGACGGCGCGCCCTGCTGGTAGGCGCTGGTGTGGGCGGCGTTCATCGCGAAGGGCAGCAGGTAGCCCTCCTTGCGGCCGGGGTCGGGCTGGTGGAACACCGAGCGGCCGTCGACGCCGCGTACGGCGGTGCGGTCGCCGAAGCCGCGCACGCCCGCCAGGGTGCCGAAGTAGTGGTCGAAGGCGCGGTTCTCCTGCATGAACACCACGACGTGCTGGATGTCCGCCAGCCGTCCGGGCCGGGCCGGTGCGGCGAGGGCCTGCTGGACGCTGATGGGGAGGGCGGACAGCACCGCGGCCGCCGCCGCGCCGCCGAGGACGCTGCGGCGCGACAGTTCGGGCTTCGGACTCATGGGGGTGGGGCTCCTTGCTGACGGACCGCGGGTCTTCGGTACGGGGGCCGGCCGCGCGGTTCGGACCGGACCCGTTATGTGTACGAGACCGAGGTGGACGCGGCCGTGGTGTCCGATGACCGGTCGATGACCGTCAGGAGGCTCCGAGCTGTACAGACAACTTGACGTCATTTGATCAAGGAAGGGGGCCGGTGCGGGGAAACCCGCCGGACCGCCGCGCCGTCCGATGGATCATGGAACCCCTGATGTCCCGTCAACACGAGAGCGGTGCCCCCTGGTGATCCCCGCCGTGCCCGACCCGACCGTGCTGCACCCCTTCCCCGAACAGCCCCGGGTGGTGCTCCTCAAGCCGCTGCTCACCTCGCCGCTGATCGAGGTCGGCGAGTACTCGTACTACGACGACCCGGACGACCCGACGGCCTTCCAGACCCGCAACGTGCTCTACCACTACGGGCCGGAGAAGCTCGTCATCGGGAGGTTCTGCGCCTTCGCCACCGGGGTGCGGTTCGTCATGAACGGCGCCAACCACCGGATGGACGGGCCCTCCACCTTCCCCTTCCCCATCATGGGCGGCTCCTGGGCCGAGCACCTCGACCTGGTCACCGGCCTGCCCGGGCGCGGCGACACCGTCGTCGGCCACGACGTGTGGCTCGGCTACCGCGTCACCGTCATGCCCGGGGTGCGCATCGGCCACGGCGCGGTCGTCGCCGCCGGATCCGTCGTCACCTCCGACATCCCCGACTACGCCGTCGCCGGCGGCAACCCGGCCAAGGTGATCCGGTTGCGGTACGACGAGGCCGACATCGCCCGCCTGCTGGATCTCGCCTGGTGGCACTGGCCCGCCGAGCACCTCACCCGCCACCTGCGCACCGTCATGTCCGGCACCGTCGACGAGCTGGCGGCCGCCGCCCCCGGCATGCCCGGCGCCTGATCCCGCGTACGGTGCCGGGCCCGCGGCCGGGGCCGCTCCCCCGCCGCGGGCCCGTCGCCGTCCCCCGGCTGCGGCCGTCCTCGGGCCGCGGCCGTGCTCAGGCCGTGGCGGGGCGGTGGAGCCGGCGGGCGGCGGTGCGGATGGCGAGGGTGTACGGGGCGTCCAGGGCGCGGGTGCGGGCGTCGAGGTCGTGGAAGGGCACCAGGGCCCGGTGGGTGTCGTCGGTGGTCTGGGTCCAGGCCGTCCAGGCGTTGTGGACGTCCTCGTCGGTGACCTGCTCGCCCTTGGCCTGCAGCAGCACGGCGTAGAGGCGGAACAGGTCGTCGGCGCCCTCGGGGGGTCTGGCCTCCGTGGGCAGGCAGGAGCGGATCAGGTCGGCGATGGGGTCGAGGTGGCTCATACGGCCAGTGTGCCGCTGACGAGCGTGCCGGTGAGCAGGATCAGATGGGCCGCCGCGAATATCATCGGCACGAGCCGTTCCGTGGTGCCGAGTTCGGTGTAGTGCCGGTGGCGCCGGCCGGCCGCCGCGGTGTTCCTGAGGGCGTCCCACTCGTCGGTGTAGATCCGCGCGGACAGCTTCTCCTCCAGGCTGTTGATGACCTGGAACTTGGCGCCGTTGAGGTCCCGGTAGCTGCGCAGCTGCATCCACCAGGCGCCGGACAGGGTGATGCCGGCCAGCGCGACGGCGGTCGGCACCCACCACGGGGACTCGGACAACTTCGGTATGCCGAAGCCGATCAGGGTGACCAGCGCGGTCTGCACGGACAGGAAGAAGGTGTTGGCGCTGCCCCGGCGGGCCGAGACCCGGTCGGCCATCTCCACGGCGAGCAGGTACAGCTCCAGCAGTTCGGACCGACGGTTCGGCTCCGGCGGCGTGGTCATCGCGCATCCCCCTCGGGCAGGTGGTGTGCCGGCTTCGCCCGCTGCCCGGGCTTCCCCCGTTGTGTCCATCCTTCCCTTCGGGCGGGCCCGCCAGTGCTGCGCGGTGGCGGGGACACCGGCGGTGGGGAGGGTCAGCGCGGGTCCGGTCAGCGCGGGTAGGTCGACGGCCGCGCGTACGCCGGGCCGCCGGGGGCGGTGGCGTGCACGGCCGTGCCGGGCGCGACGGCGCCGGCCACGGCGGCGCCGCCGTCCGACAGGGCGCGCAGCGCGGCGCCCGCCTCCGACTCGCCCTCCCCGTACTGGTGCGCGCGGGCGGTGCGCAGCGCGGCGCCGAGGTGGCGGGCGGCCTCCTCGGGGTGGCCGGTGGCGGCCAGGGCGCGGCCGTAGAGGGTCTGCAGGACCACCCGGCGGGTGACCGGGAAGGGCGGTTCGGCGACGGCCAGGCCGCGGGCGGCGTGCTGGGCGGCCTCCTCGTGGGCGCCGGCGGCCAGGCACTCGTGGGCCAGGTGCTGGCGGGCGAGGCCGACGAGGTCGGCGCGGCCGGCCCGTTCGGCCAGGGACAGGGCCTTCAGCAGCAGGCCGTGCACCCGGGCCCGGCCGGCGTGGTCGCCGTGGCGGGCGAGCGCGACGGCGTGGTTGACCAGGGCGACGGCCTGGGCGCAGCCGTCGCCGGCCCGGGCGGCGAGGTCGGGGGCGCGTTCCAGGTGGTCGAGGGCCTGGTCGGGGCGGCCCTCCTCCAGCAGGACCCAGCCGAGCAGGGCCCGGGCGCGGGACTGGGCGCCGGGGTCGCGGTCGGCCTCGGCGGCGGCCAGGCCGTGTTCGAGCAGCGGTGCCCAGCCGTCCCGGACCTGCCAGACGATCAGCGGCCACTGGAGCAGCACCAGGCGCCAGGCGCGGTCGTGCAGTCCGGCGGCGACGGCCGCCTCGACGGCGCCGCGCAGGGTGTCGCGTTCGGCGGCGTACCAGGCGAGGGCGCTCGCCCGGTCGGGGAAGGGGCGGACCTCGGCGGGGCGTCGGGTGCCGGGCGGCAGGGCGCAGCACGGTTCGCTGCCCGGTTCGGCGGCGGCGCAGGCGGTGAGGAGGGTGTTGAGCAGGTGGTCGAGCAGGCGGGGCAGCACCTGGGTGTCGGTGTCGCCGGGCAGGCTGCGGGCGTAGAGGCGGACCAGGTCGTGCAGGGTGTAGGCGTCCCGGCCGATCTGCACGATCAGGTGGGCGGTGGCCAGTTGGGCCAGGGCGGCGGCGGCCTCGTCGGGGCGGCAGCCGGCCAGGGCGGCGGCGGTGCGGCTGTCGAGGGTGGCGCCGGTGTGGGCGCCGAGGCTGCGGAACGTCCGGCGGGCGGGTTCGCCCAGGTGCTGGACGGTCAGGGCGAGCGCGGCGGCGACGCTGGTGTCCTCGACGTCGAGGAGGTCCAGGCGGTCCTGCTCGTCGGCGAGTTCGTCGGCGAGGGCGGCCAGCGCGCGGGCCGGGCCGGTGGCCAGGCGGGCGGCGGCCAGCCGCAGGGCCAGCGGCAGGCCGTCGCACAGGTCGGCCAGGCGGGCGGCGGCCTCGGGTTCGGCGGCGACCAGGTCGGGGCCGAGGGTCGCGGCGAGCAGGGTGACGGCCTGCGGGGAGGAGAGTTCGGCGAGCGGCACGGGGCGGGCGGCGTCGGAGGCGACCAGGCCGCCGAGCCGGTCGCGGCTGGTGACCAGGGTGACGCAGTCGTCGCCGTCGGGCAGCAGCGGGCGCACCTGGTCGGAGCGGCGGGCGTTGTCCAGGACGATCAGCATCCGGCGCCCGGCGGTCAGTTCGCGGTAGCGGGCGCCCATCGCCTCGGCGGTGGCGGGCATCCGCTCGACGGGCAGGCCCAGGGCGAGCAGCAGTTCGCGCAGGACGGCGGCGGTGTCGCGCTCGGGCAGCGGGCTGTGGCCGCACAGGTCGACGAAGAGCCGGCCGTCGGGGAAGTCCTGGTGGCGGCGGTGCGCCCAGGACAGGGCGAGGGTGGTCTTGCCGACGCCGGCGCCGCCGGTGAGCAGGGCGACGGCGCCGGGGGCGGCGGTGGCCCGGTCGAGCGCGGCCAGTTCGTCCTCCCGGCCGGCGAAGCCGCGCGGGCGGCGGGGGAAGGGCCAGGGGGTGTGCTGCGCGGCGGTGGCGGCGGGTGCTGCCGGGGGGCGGGCGGTGACCGGTGCGGGCGCGGGTACGGGTGCGGGTGCGGGCCGCTGGTCGGGGACGGAGGCCAGGCCGCCGACGGTGGGGACCCGCGTGGGCGGCACGGGCTCGAACGCCGGCCGGTCGAAGGCCAGGCGGTCCGGCGGTTCCTGGTCGCTCGGGTGCCGGGCGGGCGGCACCCGGTCGGAGCGGCCCGGCGGCAGGGCGGGGCGCGGGGCGGCGTCGGGGCGGCTCGGCGGGGCGTCGGTGCGCAGCAGGCGGGCGTAGGCGTCGGTGAGTTCCGGTCCGGGGTCGATGCCGAGTTCCTCGGCCAGGGCCCGGCGGGTGCGGTGGAACCAGTCGAGGGCCTCGGAGCGGCGCCCCGCGCGGCCGAGCGCGTGCATGAGGTGGGCGACCAGCGGTTCCCGCAGCGGGTCGGCGGTGGCCTCGGTGTGCAGCAGGCCGGCGGCCGCGCAGTGGTCGCCGAGCCGGCCGTGGGCGCGGGCCAGGTCCTCGACGGCGGCCAGTCGCCGTTCCTCCAGGGCCCGGGCGGCGGACTGCAGCGGCAGGCCGGCGGTGGTGCCGGCCAGGGCGGGGCCCCGCCACAGGGCGAGTGCCTCGCGCAGGTCGGCGGCGGCCCGGGCGGCGTCGTCCAGGGAACGGGCGCGGGCCACCAGGCGGTCGAACCGTACGGTGTCCACGGCCTGGTCGGGTGTCCGCAGCCGGTAGGCGCCGTTGTCGGTGACGAGTTCGACGCCGGCGGCGGGGGCGTCGTGGGCGGTGAGCAGGGAGCGCAGCCCGGAGACGTGGTTGTGGATGACGGTGCGCGAGTGCCGGGGCGGTTCCTCGTCCCAGAGGGTCTCGGTGAGCCGCTCGACGGTGACCGGTGCTCCGGGGTTCAGCAGGAGCATGGCCAGCAGGCTGCGGCGCTTGGCCGATCCGGCCGGAAGCTCGCGGCCGTCCGCGGCCACCACGGCCACCGAGCCCAGCAGTCGGAACTCCACGCACCCCCCTTGGATCAGATGTATATGACAAGCATATGACAGCACGCGATCCGTCGGTCGCGGAGCGTCGCCCACGAACGGGCGGGGCGGCGCACCGCGGGCGGCGGGGCGGCGGGCACCGGCCCCGCCGCCCCGCCTGGTCCGGGGACTACGAGGTGACGGCGTCGTCCATGGACTGCTGCCAGTAGCTGACCTTGAGCGAGTCGTCGATGTACAGACCCTTGGCGGGCAGCGAAGGGTTGCTTCCCGCGCCGACGCTCTCGTTGCCGGAGGGGCCGTGGAAGTAGACGGCCAGCGAGGTCTCGGTGCGGCCGTGGGCGCCGCTGCCGTCGGTGGCGGACAGGTTCACCGAGGCGTAGCCGGACTCGCCGGGCTTGAGCGTGACGACGGCCTGCGGCTTGGAGTCCTCGATGACCGGCGGCACCGACTGGGCCTCGCCGAAGCGCACGGCCGGGTAGCCGTAGAGGTAGCAGGGGGCGCTGCCGGTGTTGGTGACGGTCAGCAGCAGGTGGTTGACCGGGCGGGTCAGCGGGGCCGCGACGGTCTTGGTGACGGAACCCTCGCAGGTGACGGCCTTGCCGTCCGCGGGGCTCGGCGGCTTCGGGGCGGCGGGGGCCTTCGCGGAGGGCTTGGCGGAGGCGGGCGAGCCGGTCTGGGCCGGGGCGCCGGTCGCGGCGGGGGCGCCGGTGGCGGGTGCGGGGGCCGGGGCGGGGGCGCTCGCGGCGGGCGGGGCGGTGGGCGCCGGGGAGTTCGCGGAGGTCCCCTTGCCGCCCGCGTCCGCCGCGTCGTCGTTGCACGCCGTCAGGGTGAGCGCGGCGAGCGCGGCGGCCGCGACGGCGGCCAGGAGGCGGGTGCGGGAGGTACGGGCGGTGCGGATGCCGGGCATGTGGGCGTGGCCTCTTCGAAGATCGTTCGGTGTGGTGCTTGGATGACCGGAGCCTGCCCGGTGCTCCGTCCCAGCCGCCACGGTCAACGGCCGGTCAGGGACGCTGGGACACTGGGAGGGGCCCTGAGCAGGGGGGATGCCGGGGCCCTGGAACACGGGGATGAGACATGGGGGTTGGACGATGGGAATGCCGCACGCGACGGGGAGCCCGGCGGCGGACGATCTCGCGGCACTGCTGGGGGAACTGAAGGAGCGTTCGGGGCTCAGCTACGGGACGCTGGCCAAGCGCCTGCACCTGAGCACCTCGACGCTGCACCGCTACTGCATCGGCGCCGTGGTGCCGCCCGAGTTCGCGCCGCTGGACCGCCTGGCGCGGCTCTGCCGGGCGACGCCGCAGGAGCTGATGGAGCTGCACCGGCGCTGGATCCTGGCCGACGGGGCGCGCCGGGCCCGGCCGGGGCAGGAGGCGGGGGCTCCTGTGCCCGCCGCCGACGCCGCGCCTGCGGCCGACATGCCCGCTGCCGCCGCACCGGAGCCCGTACGGGACGCGGACGCCGGCCCGGCGCCGGAGGGGACGCCGCTGCCCGGGCCGCCGGAGGGCGGGGAGGACGAACCGGTCGCCGTCGGCGTGCTGTCCGGGAGGGACGTGCCGCCCGGGGGGCCCGCGCCGTGGCGGGGCCGGCGCGGAGTGCTGCTGGCCGCCGTCACGGCGGCGGCCGTGCTGGGGGCGGTGGCGTTCAGCCTCGTCCCCTCCGGCGGGCACGGGAGCGGCGGCGGGAGCGCGGACGCGGCCGCCGACCAGCGCCCGGTCGGCGCCGCCGAGGCGGCCGCCACCGACGCCGGGCAGCCGGACGGGGCCGGGCCCTCGACGCCGGGCGCCTCCGCGTCCACGCCCCCGGGCGAGGCGGGCCAGGCACCCGCCGTCGCCCCCTCGTCCTCCGACTCCGCGCCCGGCACCGCAGCCGGTCCCGGCCTCACCAGCTCCGACCCGGCCGACGCCGCCACCGACGGCCCCGGCGTCTCCGCGAGCGGCTCCCCGGCTGGCGCCTCCCCCAGCGCCACCGCCACCGCCGACCCGTCGCCGCTGAGGATCGCGACCCGCCCCTACGTCTACGAGAACCCGTGCTACCAGCACTTCCTCGTCAACAGCCCGCCCCAGCAGGTCGGCCCGCCCGCCAACGAGCCGGAGGCACCGCGCTGGGCCGCCGCGTACGGGGCGGTCGCCTCCGGGGAGCAGCGGGTCGCGCTGACCGTCCAGGGCACCGGGAAGGACACCGTCGTCCTGGAGGCACTGCACGTACGGGTCGTGACCAAGGGCGCGCCGCTCCCCTGGAACGACTACGCGATGGGGGTGGGCTGCGGCGGCGGGGTGGAGAGCGCCTCCTTCGACATCGACCTGGACAGCGGCAGTCCGACGGTCACCACCCGGGGCGGGCAGCGCTCCTTCCCGCGCAAGGTCAGCGAGTCCGATCCCGAGGTCTTCTACGTCACCGCGCGCACCCGGGCGCACGACGTGCGCTGGGAGCTGACCCTGGACTGGTCCAGCGGCGGGCGCAAGGGCACGATGCGCGTCGCCGCGGGCAACACGCCGTTCCGTACCAGCGGGGCCACCGGGCGGCCGGGCTACGACTACCCGTTGGGCGGCAGCGAGTGGGAGCGCCGGCCGCGCTGAGCCCTTGGCAGCCGCGCCGGGCGGGCCGGGACCAAGCGGAGGAACCGACTCCGACGGCTGTTACCACACGTCCGCGCAGCTCACGCGCGGGCCGGGTGATCGCCAGGGCACCCGGCGGCCACCACAATGGTGCGGACAGTTCCTCGGAAGTACAGAGAAAGCGAAACACCCATGGATCTCGGCGTGCGCTGGAAGCTGCACGGTGACGGGCGTACGCCCGCGCCGGGGGCGGTGGTCCGTCCCGACGAACGGCTCTCCTGGCCCCGCACGGTAGGCCTCGGCGCCCAGCACGTGGTGGCGATGTTCGGGGCGAGCTTCGTGGCGCCCGTGCTGATGGGGCTCGACCCGAACCTCGCGATCATGATGTCCGGCGTGGCGACCGTGATCTTCCTGCTGGCCACCAAGGGCCGGGTGCCCAGCTACCTGGGCTGCTCGCTGTCCTTCGTGGGCGTGGCGGCGGTGATCCGGGCGCAGGGCGGCACCAGCGCGACGGTGACCGGCGCGGTGTTCGTGGTGGGCGTGGTGCTGTTCCTGGTCGGGGTGGCGGTCCAGCGGTTCGGGGCGCGGATCATCCACGCCGCGATGCCGCCGATCGTCACCGGCGCGGTGGTCATGCTGATCGGCTTCAACCTCGCCCCGGTGACCGCCTCGACGTACTGGCCGCAGGACCAGTGGACGGCGCTGCTGGTGATGCTGTTCACCGGTCTGGCCGTGGTGTGCCTGCGCGGCTTCTGGTCGCGGGTGGCGATCTTCCTGGGGCTGCTGTTCGGGTACGGGATCTCCTGGCTGTTCGACCAGGTCTTCGGGAAGATCCACTCGGTGGACGGCGGCGGCCACATGACCGACCACTGGCGCCTGGACCTGTCGGGCGTCGGCAAGGCGGACTGGATCGGCCTGCCGACCTTCCACGGCCCGTCCTTCCAGTGGTCGGCGATCCTGGTGGCGCTGCCCGTGGTGATCGCGCTGGTCGCCGAGAACGCCGGGCACGTCAAGGCGGTCGGCGAGATGACCGGCTCCAACCTGGACGACAAGCTGGGCACCGCGATCTCGGCGGACGGCGTCGCCTCCATGCTCTCCACCGCGGTCGGCGGCCCGCCGAACACCACGTACTCGGAGAACATCGGCGTCATGGCCGCCACCCGGGTCTACTCGACGGCGGCGTACTGGGCGGCGGCCGGCTTCGCCCTGCTGTTCGGCCTGTGCCCGAAGTTCGGCGCGATCGTGGCCGCGATCCCCGGCGGGGTGCTCGGCGGGATCACCGTGATCCTGTACGGCATGATCGGCCTGCTCGGCGCGCAGATCTGGACCAAGTCCCAGGTGGACCTGCGCAACCCGCTGAACCTGGTGCCGGCCGCGGCGGGCATCATCATCGGCATCGGCAACGTGTCGCTGAAGTTCACCGACACCTTCAGCATCAGCGGCATCGCGCTCGGCACGCTGGTCGTCATCACCGGCTACCACGCGCTGCGGGCGCTGGCGCCGGCGCACCTCAAGACGCAGGAGCCGCTGCTGGACGAGGGCACCTCCTCGTACGACGAGAACGCGGAAGGCGCTGAGGGCGCCGGGGGAACCGGGGCACCGCGCACCCCGTAACGGACGGGAGCGGGGCCGGGTTCACCCCGGAGGACGGCCGGCGGAAGTGACCGAAAAGCACTTCCGTCGGCCGTTTCGTCTGGCCGGGCGGGCCGGTTGCTGGTCGAATCACTGCTCGCTCGTATCGGCCACTCATCCCCCCGGGAGAGGCATGTCCCCTCTGACCCACCGCCGCAAGGCCGCCACCGCGGCCGCCGCCCTCGCCACGCTGGCGCTCACCTGCGGCCAGGCCTCCGCCAGCAGCCCCGCCGCCGACGCGGGCAAGGTCCTGTGGACGCCGAGCACCAGCACGGGCCCGTCCTCGTTCAAGGCCGTCCAGTGCGCTTCCGGCAACTTCAAGGTGGTGAAGGACTCCGTGAAGGGCAGCGTGTGGCGGGCCTTCCAGGCCGCCGGCGAGGAGCGCTGCGAGACGCTCAGCCCGGACCTGAAGGAGGGCGACACCTTCTACCTGGGCTGGTCGTCCAAGGTGGACATCAAGGACACCAACAGCCGGTACGTCTTCCAGCTGAAGTGCTCGCCGAGCACCGACACGGCCAACCACCCGATCGAGATCGACATCGTCAACGGGCGCGTCCGCCTCCAGGAGTGGGACACCGCCCACGTGTCGCACTCCCTGTGGACCGCGCAGACCACCAACAACACCTGGCACTCGTACGCGCTGAAGATCCGCCTGGGCCGCACGGACGGCACCATCGACTTCTGGTTCGACGGCGTGAAGCAGACGTTCACCACGGGCTCGGGCACGTTCAAGGGCACCACCTGGGACGGCGACCGCAACTACCTCAAGTGGGGCTCGTACCACCCCTCCACGGGCGACGCGACGAACACCTTCACCAGCCCGGTGATGGCCACCACCCTGGAGGCGGCCACCGCCGGCTCGTGAACAGCCGTGGGCCCGGACCGCGCCGGACGCGGTCCGGGCCCACTGTCCGGCGGAGTCCTGGTCGCCCGCCCCGCAGGCGAGTTCGCGCACGTACCGGCGCGTTGCCCGCCCGGGCAACCTTTGCTGCCCGCCCGTACCTGGCACTGGTTCGCCCCCGCCCAGTATCAAGGAGGAGTCGACCGCCCCGCGCCCGTGGAGAGCCTTCCTTGCACGATCACGAGACCACCAGAGCCACCGAGACAGGCGGCCGTACCCCCGCCCGCAAGCCCAGCCCCGCCCCGCCCACGCGGCTGCTCGGCCTCCAGGCCACGGTCGGCAACGCCGCGGTCGTCCAGATGCTCCGCCAGACCGGCCACTCCCAGGTCGGCCACTCCCAGGCCCGGCCCGAACAGCACCGACACACCGTCGGCCACGTCCCGGCCCGTCCTCCGGCCGCCGTCCAGCGCGCCGAAGGCGGATCGGACACCGACGCCGAATCCGAGTTCCGGCTGGGCGTCGCGGCCACGTTGGAACGGGTCATCAACGACGACGTCAAGGACCGGCTGGGTGTCAGCGGGCTGCACCTGAGCATCGGCGGCGGAGGCGGGGTGGCCGCGCTGAAGGCCGCACGGCCCGTCCAGGACCTCGATCTGCGGCTCCACATCGCCGACCCCGAGGGCCAGGACCCGGAGCTGCGCCGGCAGGTCGTCGCGTACCTCGAAGCCCTGCTGCAGGACGAAGCGGGCACGGACGCCAACGGCACGACGGTGAAGGGCACGTTCGGCGGGGCCGAGGTCAGCGTCACGCTGGGCAAAGTGCCCACGGAGACGCGGGACATGCAGGTGCACGAGAGCTCCGCCCGGGTCCCCCTGACGGTCGTGGCGCCGCTGCGCCTGTTCACGGACAAGGTGACCGCCTTCGCCATGCGCAAGGAGAAGGAGGGAGAGGTCCTGGCGGAGAAGCGGCAGAGGGACGCCCGTGACCTGCTGACCCTCTACTCGCAGATCACCGCCGAGGGGGAACTGGCGGACGTACTGGCCGAGAACGCGGACAACGACGAGCTCATCCACCACGGCCTGAAGAAAGCGGCCCAGTTCACGCAGGAACTGGGCCGCTACCGGAAGGACCACACGGGCGACTTCGAGCCCGCGGAGTGGGAGCGCCTCCGGGAGATCGGACGGACCCTGGAGAGGGTCGCCAAGGGTCTGCGCAAGTCCAAGGCCGAGCCCCCGGCGCAGCCGGCGAGCCCCTCCGGCACCACCCCGGCGGCCGTCGACGCCCCCACCGGCACGGATTCCGGCGCGATGACCAAGGCCGACCGCAAGGCCGCCAAGCAGGCCAGGCGGCAGCAGAAGCTGATCGAGCGGCCACCGACGGACTGAGGGACCCCGCCCCGGACCGCGGGCCCGGACCGCCGTGGATGCGGTCCGGGCCCGCGGCTTCACACGGCCGCGGGGGTCGGCCGGGTCCTGCGGCGGATCAGCAGTACTTGAAGGAGCTGATCTTGTCGTTGATCCACGACGGGAGGGAGGGCCACCGCTCCCAGGGGCCGATCCTGAACTCCAGGCCGCCGTAGTCGTTGTTCTCGTAGAAGCAGATGCTGCTCCCGGTATTGTTCACCACCGACGACGTGACGTCCTGCATCCCCGTCCACAGGCCGCCCTTCCGTTCCAGCTTGCCCATGTCGCTGATGTTCTGGTCCGAGGCGATCGCCGCGAACTTGCCGGTGGAGCCCGTGTTGCCGACGTAGCTGTTCTCGGTCCACAGGCAGACGTAGTTGGTGGGGCACGCGCCGGCGCCCTGACCGATGCCGAGGATCGTGTTGGCGCTGGCGGAGCCCGACACGGTCACGACCAGTCCGACGGCGGCGGCCGCGCACAGGCCGAGCCTGGTCATCTTCTGGGAAAGCTTCATGACGATCCGTTCAGGTCGAGGTGGGGAGTCGAGGTGGGGGTCGAGGCGATGAGGGGTCAGCAGTACTTGAAGGAGCTGATCTTGTCGTTGATCCACGATGGGACGTAGGGCCAGTGCTCCCCAGGGCCGATCTTGAACTCCAGGCCGGTGTACCAGTTGTTCTCGTAGAAGCAGATGCTGCTCCCGGTGTTGTTCAGCACCGACGAGGTGATGTCCTGCATGCCCTTGTCCCCACCGGAGCTGCGCTTCTGGAGCTTGCCCATGTCGCCGGTGTCCTGGTTCGACGCGAAGGAGCCGAACTTCGCGTCGTTGATGGTCCCGCCCCGGATGAAGTTGGCCTCCGACCACAGGCAGACGTAGCCGTCGGGGCACGACCCGGCCCCGTGGCCGATGTCGTAGACGTTGGTGGCACTCGCGGAGGTCGCCCCGGTCACGATCAGGCCGACGGCGGCGGCGGCGGACAGGCCCAGCTTGGCCAGGTTCCTGGAGAGCTTCATGACGATCCGTTCAGTTCGAAGAAAGGGGGAGGAGGGGGAGGGGCAGGTCAGCAGAACTTGAAGGAGCTGATCCTGTCGTTGATCCACGACGGGACGGAGGCCCACTTCTCCCAGGGGCCGATCTTGAACTCCAGGCCGCCGTAGTTGGTGTGCTCGTAGAAGCAGATGCTGCTCCCGGTGTTGTTCACGACCGAGGAGGCCTCGTCCGCCATGCCCTTCCAGCGCCAGAGCTTGCTCTCGAACTTGAACTTCCCCAGGTCCGCGATGTTCTCGTTCGCGCCCACGGCCCCGTAGTCGACCCCGCCCTTCGGGTTCCCCACGATGTAGTTGTTCTCGCTCCACAGGCACACCCAGTTGGCGGGGCACTTGCCGGGACCGGTCTCGATCGAGGTGAGGATGTCGGCGCTCGCCGTCGTCGTCGTGGCGGCGAGCACCCCGGCCACCGTGGCGGCACCCACCGCGAGCCTCGTCGCCATTCGCCGCAGGTTCATCATGATGGTCTCCTCTGCTCTTCAACTGCCCAGGGGGCGCTCCGACGTTCGTTCGCGGAGCAGCACCACTGTGGCGGCGAGGGCAGAAAGGACGCATCGGTCATCCGACTGCATGGGGAACCGGCGCCGGTGACCTAGTCGATGACCTAGTCGGACCGTCGGCGTCCGGAGGCATAGGCAGCGTGGCCCGCGGACGCCGACAGGGCCCGGACCGCGGTGGCTGCGGTCCGGGCCCCGGGCTTTCCGTTCCCCGGCTGCTTCGGCTGCTTCGGCTACTTCAGCAGGAAGTCGTACACCGCCTGCCGTCCGGCCGGGTTCGCCGCCCGGTTCTGCACCGAGTGCGCCGCACCCGGGACGATCACGATCTGTGGGTCGTGCGCCAACTTCGCCTGCTCGTAGAGCAGTTCGTACGGCGTCGCGATGTCGCGGTCGCCGCCGAGCAGCAGCACCGGCACGTTCGGCAGCTTGCGGTGGGCCGGCGGGATCGGCGGCACCGGCTCGCGCGGCCAGTCCAGGCAGACCAGGAGGCTGCCGAGTCCGGTCGCCGTCGCGGGGTCGTACGGCCAGGTCTGCTCGGCGGTCAGCCGCTGCCGGGTGCGCTCCAGCGCCGCCGCCCGGCCCTCGACGGGGGTGTCGGTGCTGCCCCACGGGAAGCGCGCGTCCGCGCAGACGGTGGCGGAGTGCAGGCCCTGGCTGAGGTCCTCCGCCGGTGCGGCGTCGACCACCTGGTGGACGAGGTCGAAGAGGTCCTGGAGCTTGGCGGGCTGCCCGGCGGCGGCCTCGTGCAGCGCCTCCGGGACCCCGCCGAAGTCCGGGTCGATGAACTCGTAGCCGGTGAGCGCGCTCAGGACCTGCACCCCGTTGCCGTACCGGCGGACGGTGGCGGCGAGGTCCGCGGCCGGGTCGGTGGTGCAGCCGGTGGCCTGGCAGGCGGCCCGCAGCACCCGGGCGGTCGCGGGCATCGCCGCCAGGTCGAGGGGGTCGAAACCCCCTGGCGGCGCCACCGAGTCGAGCACCAGCCTGGCTACGCGGGACGGGTGGGCGAGCGCGTACCGCTCGGCGACGATGGTGCCGTACGAGACGCCGTCCAGGGTGAGGCGCCGGGCGCCGAGGGCACGGCGCAGCAGGTCGATGTCGGCGACGGTGTCGGCGGTGCTGTAGAAGCGGGCGTTCGGACCGAGGGCGGCGGCGCACTCGGCGATCGACTGCTTGCGCGGCACGGCGAGGTCGGAGGAGCCCATGTCCTCCTGGAGGCCGGGGCACTGGAGTGCGCCCCGGCCGGTGCCGCGCTGGTCGTACATCACCAGGCGGTAGTCCTTGAGGACGGGCTCCAGCTTGCCCGCCATCTGCCGCACCGTCGGGACGCTGGCCTGGCCGGGGCCGCCGGAGAGGAACAGCAGGTCGCCCTTGGGGGCCTTGGTGTTGCCGCCGACGGCCACGGCGAGGTCGAGGGTGCCGGGGACGGCGCCGCTGTGGTCCAGCGGGACGGTGAGGGTCCCGCAGGTGAACTCGGGCGCGTCCGGACAGGGTGCCTGCCCGGTGATCCCGCCGCCTGGCCTGTCCGTGGCGGCTGCGGGGGTGGCGGGGGTGGCCAGGGTGGTGCCGGCGACCACCGCGACGGCGCCCAGCAGAGCGGCGATGCGGCCGCGCGTGCTCGTCATGTGAGTCCTTCCGCTCGCACCGCGCCCGTGCGACGCGGTCACGGAAGCAGCCTGCGCCCCAGGGCACTTCGATGGCGAGCACCCGGGCGGGATTCGCCCGGGGAGCGAGCCGTCACGACCCGGACGGCCCCCTGTTGCCGATCAGCCCCGAACCGGGAACTCGCCCGCTTTGACGGCATCGAGGAAGCTCTGGAACGCCGCCGGGGTGAACTCCAGGACAGGGCCACGCCGACACTGCTTCGTGTCGCGCACCGGGATGGCGCCGGTCACGGTCCGGCCGACCTCGACGCAGTTGCCGTTCTCACTGCTGCTGTAGCTCGACTTGGCCCAGCAGTAGCCGCCCTGGTCGAGGGTGGTGCCGTCGTGCATCGTCATCCCCTCAAAGTACGTCGAACTCGCCGCTGCGGACAGCAGCGACGAACGACACCCAGGCCTCCGCCGGGAAGACGAGGACCGGACCCTGGGGATCCTTGGAGTCTCGGACCGGCATCGATTCTCTAGAGCCACGCGCAACCTCAAGGCAGTCGCCGCCTTGCTGGCTGTGCGTCGACTTGACCCAGGAAGCGCCGGACAGATCTCGGCGGTCGGCCATGGCATTCCCCTCAAAGTACGTCGAACTCGCCACTGCGGACCGCAACGACGAACAGCTCCCACTCCCTGACCGGAAAGACGAGGGCCGGCCCCTCCGGATCCTTGGAATCCCGGACCGGCATGATGCCCGGGTACCCGTCCGCCACCTCGACGCAGCCGCCCCCACCATTGCTGTACGTGCTCTTCCGCCACCCGGCGCCGGCAAGGTCAAGATCCATAGCACTCATCTTCCTTCCGCGCCCGATCGTCCTCACCCGTCACAGCTGAACCGGGAACTCGCCCGCTTTGACCGCGTCGAGGAAGCCCTGGAACGCCACGGGGGTGAACTCCAGGACGGGGCCGCGCCGATGCTGCTTGGTGTCGCGCACCGGGATGGCGCCGGTCGCGGTCCGGCCGACCTCGACGCAGTCGCCGTTCTCGCTGCTGCTGTAGCTCGACTTGGCCCAGCAGTAGCCTCCCTGATCGAGGATGGTGCCGTCACCCATGGTCATCCTCTCGGAGTTCGCCGAACTCGCCACTGCGGACAGCGGCGACGAACGACACCCAGGCCTCGGCCGGGAAGATCAGGGCAGGGCCATGGGGGTCCTTGGAATCCCGGACCGGCATCAGTTCACGGAAGCCACGCGCGATCTCAAGGCAGTTGCCACCTTGCTGGCTGTACGTCGACTTGACCCAGGAAGCACCGGACAGATCTCGGCGGTCGGCCATGGCATTCCCCTCAAAGTACGTCGAACTCGCCGCTGCGGACCGCAACGACGAACCGTCACAGCTGAACGTCGAACTCACTACTGCGAACAGCGGCGACGAACGACGTCCAGGCCTCAGCCGGGAGGACAAGAGCCGGCCCCTCCGGATCCTTGGAGTCCCGGACCGGCATGACACCCGGGTAGCCGTCCGCCACCTCGACGCAGTCACCCCCGTTGTTGCTGTATGTGCTCTTCCGCCACCCGGCGCCGGCAAGGTCAAGTTCCATCGCACTCACAGCCCTTCCGGAACTCGCCCGCTTTGACCGCGTCGAGGAAGACCTGGAACGCCGCCGGGGTGAACTCCAGGACAGGGCCGCGCCGGTGCTGCTTCGTGTCGCGCACCGGGACGGTGCCGACCGGGGTCCGGCCGACCTCGATGCAGTTGCCGTTCTCACCAGCCGAGTAGCTGGACTTGGCCCAGCAGTAGCCGCCCTGGTCGAGGGTGATGCCGTCGTGCATCGTCATCCCCTCAAAGTACGTCGAACTCACGACTGCGGACAGCGGCAACGAACAACTCCCACTCTTTGACCGGAAAGACGAGAGCCGGCCCCTCCGGATCCTTGGAGTCCCGGACCGGCATGACACCCGGGTAGCCGTCCGCCACCTCGACGCAGTTGCCCCCGTTGTTGCTGTACGTGCTCTTCCGCCACCCGGCGCCGGCGAGGTCAAGTTCCATGACCCTCCCGTGCCCTCCCCCGCTCACGCAAAAACGCTCGGCTGGGAACCCCCAGCCGAGCGTTTGGCTGCCTCTTCACGGCCTGAGCCTGGTAGACGATGCCCCTGGAACCGCCCCCAAGCAGGGGCCGCCTTCGGGCTCCGATTCAGACGTCGCCGAACTCGCCACTGCGGACAGCGGTGACGAACGACTTCCAGGCATCGGCCGGGAAGACGAGAGCCGGACCCTCGGGGTCCTTGGAGTCACGGACAGGGGCCAGGCCAGGGAAGTCTGGAGCCACCTCGACGCAGGTACCGCCATTGTTGCTGTAACTGCTCTTGAACCATGCGGCGTCGGACAGGTCTACAGGGGAGTTCATGACGTTCCTCTCACGCCTTGCTTGCGGATCTTCTCCAGTGACGCAGCCTTCGGCAGGGCTTCCACCTGGAGCTGATGGTAGTCCCGTTCCCAGGCCTGAGCCGTATCAGCGTCCCGCGCGAGGAAGCCGCGCAACTGGCACTCCGAGTATGCCAGGAGTGATCGATCCGCCATGGTAAGCAGCGTAACAACCATGGTGAACGGCAACTCTTCCGCAAGCGAGAACGGCGCTACCTGGATGGTGATGTTCGGACGGCTCGCGAGGTCTTCAAGATGCGCCAGCTGCCGAGCCATGACCTTGGACCCTCCTACCGTTCGCAGGAGGGCTCCTTCGTCCAAGACGAAGTGCAGGCGCGCCGTTGACCGCTGGCCAAGCAGCCTCTGGCGTGTGGCCAGGAAGTCGAGTCGATCTGCCGCCTGCTCCTCGGTGATGCTGCCGCGCCGTACGGCCGCCAACGCGAAGGCGTTGGCGTATTCCATGGTCTGGAGCAGGCCCGGAATGATGCCCAGCTCGAAGTGGGAGATACCCCGAGCTTTCGCCTCTTGCGCTGCGTACTCGGGGAACCCTTCCAGCAGCGACGACCCGTTGAGACTCCAGTACGTCAGTTCCAATGTCCCACCGGCATCGATGGCCTTGTCAGCCAAACGAACCCAGTCGAGTGTGGGATTGCGTGTCCCTCTTTCGAGGTTCGAAATCTGACTATCACTCAAGTTCGTTCGCCAGCCGAGTTGCGTCTGCGTCAGGCCTGCCGCCTTGCGCAGCTTGCGCAGTTGGGCCCCGAACGCCTTGAGGGGTGAAGCCGATGGATCCAGCTGAGACTCACGCATCGTCAGACCTCCACTGCTGCGCGAATTCCACACGGGTGAACTGTCAAGTGGGGAAGCCTTCCGATCGTAGCGGCCAAGGCGGCACTATGGCTACACCCGGTGACTCCCCGGGCGCACAGAGCAACCTGTGGAGATCTCATGCATCACGCACGGAATCCCGAACCTCTCCTCCAACTCCACGAAGCCAACCAGCACTTCGGCGATCTGGAGGACGGTGAGCCGCGCGAGAGCGTCTTCGCGGAGGCGACACTTCGGCCGCCCGGCCGCTGTCCCATCGACGAGCATCCGCTGCCGCCCGCCACCAATACCTCTTACCTGGAGCAGAGTTGAGCAGGACCCGCATCTTGACCAAACCCCCCGCCCGCCGGTCGGGCCAGCAGGTCTTCGCCCTGCGCGAGGACCCCGGCGGGTCGGGTGAACTCCTCGTCCTCCTGGTCGATCCCGTCTACCGGGACGGCCTGGCCCTCCCCGGCGGCAGCGCCGAGCAGGACGAGCTCCCCCACCTCGCGGCCCGCCGGCACCTCGAAACGGAGACCGGGCTCGTCCTGCCCCTCCGCACCATCCTCACCATCGACTACGTGCCCGCCGCCGAGTTCCCCGAGGGCCTCGACCTCGTCTACGCGGGCGGGATGCTCACGCCCCAGCAGGCCGAACTCGTCCGCCACCACCAGCCCCCGGAGGAGATCCACGCCCTCCACTGGGTCCCCCGGTCCGAACTCCGCAACGCCATGGCCGACGACCAGTACAGCCGCGTCGAGGACGCCTGGGACGCCTGGGAGCACGGCGACGGCCTCCCCCTCCTCATCCAGGGCGTCCCGGTCCCGGTCGGCTGACCAAGGCGACACCCCCCTGGCCAGACCGCCATGGGCGCGGTCCGGGCCCTCAGCAACAGTCGCGCACGGCGCACTCCCCCCGCACGCACCCTCCCCCGAGGTACTTCGCCATGCTCAAAACCCGCCGCCCCCGCATGTTCGTCGCGCGCCTCGACTCCCGCATCGAGTCCACGCCCCTGGCGCGCTACCTCCTCCGCGCGTACCTCTCCGGCCTGCCCTCCGGTGACCGGTACGCCGACACCGCCGAACTCCTCCTCGGCGAACTCTTCGCCAACGCCGTCCAGCACTCCGACGCGCCGGACGACCACCCCATCGAGATCCGCTTCACCCTCGTCAACTCCCGCCTCCGCCTCGAAGTCCACGACGCCGGCACCACCCACCCCACCCTCCGAGCCGCCGCGCCGGACGCCGAACACGGCCGCGGCCTGCTCCTCGTCAACGAACTCGCCGAACGCTGGGGCTGCTCCTCCCAGCCCGACGGCATCGGCAAGTACGTCTGGGCCCACATCGCCCCCACGCCCGCCCCCGCTCTCGTCACCGCCTGAAAGACCCAACCCCCATGCACCTCACGACCCTGGCCCGCCACGCCCTCTCCCGCGGCCGGACCCCCGCCGAGACGTACGCCCTCCTCGCCCGCCGCACCCGCAAGCCGTTGCCCTCCGCCCGCGCCGTCTGCCTCGCCCTCACCATCCCGCTCGCCGAAACCACCCGACGCCTCAACGACTGCTACGACGCCCTCCTCGCCGACCCCCACCCGAACTCCGAGACCGACACCGGCGAACTCCTCGAAGCCCTCGGCGTCTTCGACATCCCCAAGTCCCTCACCGACACCGAACTCACCATCGTCGACCACCTCCTCGCCGCCATCGACGCCCACGGCAGCCTCCGCCCCGGCCACCACCACGGCCTGAACCGCTGGTTCACCACCGGCAACCTCACCACCGCCTACCTCTCCCTCACCACCACCCACCCCATGCCCCGCACCGGCAACCCCACCCTCTACTGGACCACCCTCACCACCGCCGGCGAACTCCTCACCACCACCCACCCCGACACCCGCATCAAGTACGCCCTCGCCCACTGCCGCGCCCGAGCCACCCGACCCTGAGAACCCCACCACGCAGGAAGTCGGCGGGTCCGACTTCCTGCGCAGCGCAGTCCCCGGCCCGGATCAGCCGAGCGCGTCCAGCACCAAGCACACCGCCGTGGCTCGCCGGAAACCGGAAAGGCCGAAGGCCGCCCCAGGACCGTCCCCACCGCTGACCACGCACCCACGGCCGATTTCCCCGAGGTCATCAACTTCGTGTACGCGGGCGGGATGCCCACACCCCAGCAAGTCGAGACGGCAGCCCCCACAGGAGATCCGCGACGTCATAGCGGCTGGCCAACACAGCCGCGTCGAGAACGCCTGGTACGCCTGGGAGCACGGCGACGGCCTCCCCCGCCCCGTCCACGGAGTCCCTGCCCCGGTCGACTGGCCAAGGACTTCCACCCCCACGCCCCCAATGGCTCCGGCGTGCGCCCCAAGCCACGACGGAACGCTCTTGCCGCCAACCCCGCTATGGAAGAACCTGGTTGGCGCCCGAGCGGAGAGAGAACAGTCAGACGTTTCATCCGATCGAGAAGAAGGAGCCCGGCATGGTGCCCAGCACCGTCATGGATGAGCTGGCCGAGGTGACCCGCGAGTTGTTCGAGGGCGAGCCCGAGTACTACGTCGCCCCGACCACGGACCGCTACGCGTACAAGAAGAAGAGCGGGAGCAGCGACGCGCCGCAGACCTACGACTCGTTCGAGGTCTGAGCGCCGCGGGCCGAGGGCCGACCGCCCTTCCCCAGGGCGGTCGGCCCAACCTTGATGACACCTTGTGAGGGAAATCCATGCTCAAGCTGCGCATCCTTGCGGACGACATGCGCCATCCGTGGAAGTGGACCACCGGCCGATGGCTCAGCGGCAGTTCCTGGGTCGAACCCTTCTGCCACCCCATGACCGCCCAACACTTCTTGACGGACGGGAGACGTACGGCGCTCATCAACACGGCCTGCACCGTCGGGTCCCCTGAAGGCCTGACCCGCGTGCACGCTGCCAACGCCGCGCTGTACGACGAGGCCGTCGGCACGGTACTCGACCACAACGACGACTGGGTGATGGTCGAGACTTGCACGGACGGGCGAGTGCGCGTACTTACCGGCACGTCCGGTACTGCCCCGGTCTATCTCACCGCACGCCCCGACGCCCTCTACGGCTCCTGGGATCTGCTGGAGCTGCGCCGCCACAGCGTCAGCCTGGACGTCGTCGAGGTGGCACGGCGGATCTCGCTCTCGGCCCGCTACACGAACGCGACGTTCTGGTCGGATGTACATCTGCTCACCGAACGCGCCTGTGTTCTCTACACCCAAGGCAAGGTGTCCTTGCATCTACCCGAACCAGCCGAACATTCCAGGGCCCGGATACTCCGCGACGGAAGGTGCCCTGTCGACGCGTTCGATCAGTTGTTGAGCGGCACCATCAGACGGTCCCCCTGGAAAGCAGGCAGCACGGCCGTACAGCTCTCCGGCGGCATCGACTCCACGAACACCGCGCTCGCCCTCGGCAACGACGAACGCGGCTCCGGCCTCGTGGCAGCCGCCCTGATCCTGGACGGGGAGCGGGGAACGCAGCAGACTCGGCGGCGTCGGACCGTGATCGGCCATATCGATCGAGACTGGGCCGACGTAACCGTCCGTGCCGAGGACCACCTGCCCTACGCTCCCGGTTCGATTTTCGCGCAGCAGGTACCCGTGTCCCCCTATGGAGACCTCTACCTCGACGCCGTCGACGCCCTCCACACCCAACTGGAACAGCGAGGGGTGGAAGCGGTGTTCACGGGCATCGGCGGAGATGAGCTGATGGCGTTCACCAGTGCGGAGGCCCCACAGCGCTCTGTCCCCCTGTCACAGCTGCCGGCGTGGATCGGACCAGCGGCCCGTGAGGCGCTGCGCGATGTCGATGCGGGCATCACGCCCGCATCCGTCGTCCCCGAAACAGCGCTCATGGCAAAGGCCGGTGTGGCTCCTCCATTGCTCAAACGCGGCATGTGGCCAGTGCATCCGCTCACGGCTCCGGCCTTGGTCCGACTGTGCGAGTGGGCACCTGTTGACTGGCGCGAGGACAAACGGCTTCTCCGCACGCGCATCGACCGTCGCGGAATGGCGCCGGAGATCGCCCGACCACCGATCCCGGAGAACTTCGGCACCATCATGGCCCTCGCCATGAGCCAACACGGCGCCGGCCGCGTACGGCGGCTACTGGACGAGGGTTCCCCCCTGCTGGACGCCCGGCTTCTCGACCCGCAGGCCCTCCGTGCCGTCGCCGACCGCCTCGACAGCGGAGAGGCGCAACGCGCCGACCGGGAGGTGGTGTTCGCTCTGCTCGCTGATTCCGCAGTGACAATGCGTTGACCAGGACGAAGAACCATCACGCAGGAGAGGAGCCACCGGTGTTTCGGATGCGCGAGGCGATCGCGGCAGACGCTGCCGCGATCGCCGACATGATCCGCGAGCGTTCCCGCTGGTTGTCGGAGCGCGGGCTCGGCGAGTGCGAGGCGGCGGCCGACGAGTTCGGGGCCCAGGCTGCGAACCCCGCCATTCCCGTGTGGGTGCTGGAGCACCTGGAACGCGGTGTCGTCGGCTGCACGACGATCATGCGGGAGGACGCCCTACCCCCGTGGGGCTTCACGGACGAGGAACGTGCCGAGCCCAGCCTCTTCCTCACGACCAGCTTCACCCGGCCGAATCCCTACCGCCTCGGGCGCCTGCTCGCCTGGTGGGCCCTTGACCACGCTGCCGTGGACGGCATCCGCTGGGTGCGTCGCGGCACCGCCCAGGAGCAGTTGTCGCGCTACTACCAGCGGGGCCAGGGCTGGCAGCTGCTGCGCGTCGCCGATCTCCCCGAGGCGAAGGTCCACCTTCTCCAGCGCCGGGCCGAGCGCCTGCCGGAACTGCCGGGCCTCATGTCCGGGCGCGGACTGTAGGAGTCGACCCCAGGACGGCTGCTGACCGACACCACCGGCTGACGCCCGGGGCCCGGACCGCCATGCATGCGGTCCGGGCCTGGGCCTCGACCGTCCCGTGTCCCCACGTCTCTCCCCCGATCCGATGGGGGAGGGCGTCCTCCTGCTTCTTGTCGGGGCGTCCCGGTCCTGACCAGAACGTAGCTGAGGAGACTCCGACTTGGGGGCACACTCGGCTGGCTTCTGGCCGATGTCCTGGGTGACATCACGCTCTGCCGGAATGTCACACGCACCAACCCCTTGAGCAGAAAAAGGTATTCGGATGATGGCCATTGATGACTCGACGGTCCGCGATCCCGACGTGCTGCGTGCGGCCATGGTCCGCGCGCTGCGTGACCAGGACGGGATCAGGTCCGAGCCTGTCGCCGCCGCCTTCGCCACGGTGCCCCGCCACCTGTTCGCGCCGGACGCGCCGGTGGAGGTCGTCTACGACCTCCACCGCACCGTGCCGGTCAAGCAGGACGAGAACGGCCTGGAGCTCAGCGTCATGTCCGCGGCCCACCTGCAGGCCGTGATGCTGGAGCAGGCCGGCGTCGAGCCCGGAATGAGGGCACTGGAGATCGGATCCGGCGGCGTCAACGCCGCCTACCTGGCGGAACTCGTCGGGAAGCAGGGTGAGGTCATCACCGTCGACATCGACCGCGACGTGATCGACCGGGCCCGGCGGTGCCTGGACGACGCGGGATACCCGCAGGTTCGGACGGTCCTGGCCGACGGTGAGGGCGGCGTACCGGACAGCGCCCCGTACGACCTGATCATCGTGACGGCAGCCGCGTGGGACATCCCCCCGTCGTGGATTGACGGGCTGACGCCGACCGGCCGTCTCGTCGTTCCGCTGACGGTCTGCGGCACGACCCGTTCGATCGCCTTCGACCGCGACGGCGAGGGTCTGGTAAGCCGTTCCTACAGCCTGGCCCGGTTCGTGCCGATGCAGGGCGAAGGGGCGGCCAAGGAACGCAAGGTGATGCTGCGCGGGGGCGTCGCCGTGCAGAGCGACGACGCCCGGGTAACGCTCGACGCGCAGGCGCTGAACAGCGCGCTGGACACGCCCCGCCTGGACCGCTGGTCCGGGGAGGCGTACGACCAGCCCGACGAGCTGGAGCTCTACCTCACACTCAACCTGTCGAGCCCGGCCCGCCTGCACGCCGCCAACGACGTGGTCGAGCGCGGCCTCGTGGAGGCGTCCGCCCTGTTCGGAGTGCCCGCCCTGGTGAGCGAGGACAGCTTCGCCTACCGCACCCGCCGCGAGAACGCGGCCACCGGCGGCTTCGAGAGCGGCGTGGTCGCCCACGGACTCGACGCCCAAGCGCTCGCCGACGAGTACGTCACGCTGCTTCGCCGCTGGGCCCGCGACCACCGCCGCCGCGGCGCCGCGACGTTGCGCTACCTGCCCAACCCCGCGCCCGCCCCCCTGCCCCGGAACCCCGTCCTGCGCCGCCACGGCACCGTCACGGCGACCTGGCACTGAGACTCCCGGGCCCCGCACCGGGGCCCGGGTGCACCATCAACCCATCGTCATCCGCTGCAGCACCCGCCACTGATCGCCGATCCTCCGGCAGCTCACCGCCTGTTTCCCCAGGTGAGTGCTTGCCCTGTCACAGGAGGTTCAGCGCGTCCAGGGCAAGGTAGGCGGCGGCGGTGTCGGTCATCTCGCCGCCGCGCAGGACGCGGGTGCGGAACTCCCGCAGGTCGACGGTGACGACGTCGATGAACTCGTTGCGCTCCGGCCGCGGTTCGGCGACCTTGACGCAGTCGGTGGCGACGAAGGCGTAGCGGCGGACGTCGGAGTAGGCGTCCAGCCAGTACGAGCCGGCGGCGCGGACCTGGCCCCGGTAGCCGGTCTCCTCCAGCAGCTCGCGGGCGGCGGCATCCACCGCCTGTTCGCCGGGGTCCACGAGGCCGCCGGGCAGTTCGTACAGCACGCGGTCGGGGCCGGGCCGGTACTGGCGGGCGAGGATGACGCGCCGGTCGGGGGTGAGGGCGAGCACCGCGCCGCCCGGGTTCTCGCGCTTGAGGTAGAACTCCTCCGTCCTGCCGTCGGGCAGCTCGAACCCGACGCGGTCGACGGACCGTCCGAACTTGCTGAAGACGGTGGTGCGTTCACGTTCGCGCCACGACGCGGTGGTGTCGGTCATGACCGGGACTGTACGGGCCTGCTCGGTCGCCGGGCCCGCCCACCGCGGGCGGCGGCGGGCTCGCCGACCGGACAGCCGACTCCCGGGCCCGGCGGGTCAGTTGTCGTTGTTGACCTTGGTGTACGCCGCGCTGTAGCCGGTCGGGCAGTAGAGGGTGTCGCTGCCGTTGCCCATGTGCCAGAGGCCGTAGACGGTCGTCTGGTTGCCCTTGACGTTGTCGTTGTTGCAGACCAGCACCAGCTGCCAGTGGTTCTTCGTGGCGGTGGTCTGGCAGCTCACCGAGCCCCAGTTCGTCCCCTGGGTGGTGCTGCAGTACGAGGTCGCCGAGGCGCTCGGCGCCGCCATCACACCGGCGGCCACCAGCAGTGCCGCACCCGCCCCCAGAGCCGCGATTCGACGCATGGCCTTCTCCCTTGTCGTGTGTCCGGACAACGTGAGCGGTCAGCATGCCGAAGATGTGATCGGTTGTATCCACCGGCGACACGACTGGCCGAAACCGGTCCTTCCGCTTACCTACTGGGCGGTGGTGAGGAAGTCCAGGACGAGGGGGCTCGCGGTGGTGCGGAACTCCTCGAAGTAGGCGTGCCGGGCGCCGGGGAGCACGTGCAGGCGGGCGCCGGGGATGCGGGCGGCGAGCAGGGGGGCGTTGGCGGCGGGGTTGAGCCGGTCGTCGGCGCCGTGGACGACCAGGGTGGGGGCGCCGATGGCCGGCAGGAGGTCCCAGGCGTCGTGCCGGTTGCTGGCCGCGAGGTGGCGGCGGCGGGCGTGGACGGGCATGGCGGGGTCGCCGAGGGTGTGGTGCGGGCCGGGGTGGGAGTCGAGCCACCGGGGGGTGTACATCAGCTCCAGCAGGGCCTGTCGCGCGGCCTCGGGGTCGGGTTGCGCCAGGGCGCGGCGGACGTCGGCGCCGCGTTCGACGCCGTGCGGGCCGCCGGGTGAGGTGCAGCCGAGGACCAGGGCGCGCACCCGGTGCGGGTGGCGGGCGGCGAGCTGCTGGGCCACCCGTCCGCCCATGGAGGTGCCGTAGACGTCGGCCCGGTCGATGCCGAGGTCGTCGAGGACGGCGACGACGTCCCGGGCGAACTGTTCGGTGCTGTACGGGGTGTCGGGCTTGTCGCTGCCGCCGGTGCCGCGGTGGTCGAGGGTGAGGGTGGCGCGGGCGGGGTGGAAGTCGGCGCGGACCGCGTCCCACCAGTGGTGGTCGTTGGCCTGGCCGGCCAGCAGGACCAGCGGCGCCCCTTCGCCGCGCAGCTGGTAGGCGATCCGGGTGCCGTCCGGTGCCGTCGCGTGCGTCATGGTCTCCCCCTCGATCCCGGGCCGGCGGCCAGGGTATCCCCGTACTCCCGGACGGGCCCGGGGCCTCGTCCCTGACCAGGGGTGATGCGGTCGGTACAATGCGCGGCCGGGGGATCGTGTGCGGGCGGAGGGGGATTGGCCGGTGGGTGGTTTACGGTTCACGGTGCTGGGGCCGCTGCGGGGGTGGCGGGACGGCGGCGAGCTCGTGCTCGGATCGCCGCAGCAGCGGAGCCTGTTGCTCGCGCTGCTGCTGAGGGCCAACCACCCGGTGTCGACCGGTCAGTTGGTCGACGACCTGTGGGGCGATGATCCGCCCGCCAAGCCCTCCGCCGTGATCCGGACGTACGTCCACCGCCTGCGCCGCGTCCTGGGGCCCGCCGCGCCGACCACGCTCAGCGGGGGCTACCTGTTCGCCCTGGACGCCGGCGGGCTGGACACCCACCGGGTCGAGGAACTCCTCGGCGAGGCGCGGGAGCTGCGCACCGCCGGGCAGCACGCCCGCGCCGCCGCCGTGCTCCGCTCGGCGCTGGCGCTGTGGCGGGGCGAGCCGATGACCGGGCTGCCCGGCCCGTACGCCGAGCGGCAGCGCGGCGAGTGGGCCGAGCGCCGGGTGACCGTCCTGGAGTCCTGTCTGGAGGCCGAGGTCGAGGCCGGGCCGTCCGGCGAGGCCGTCGCCGAACTGGCCGCCGTGGTGGCCGAGTACCCGCTCCGGGAGCGGTTCTCCGAACTGCTGATGCTCGCCCTCTACCGGACCGGCCGGCAGGCGGAGGCCCTGGGCGTGTACCGCGCGGCGGACCGGCGGCTGCGGGCGCAGCTCGGCGTCTCGGCCGGGCCCGGGTTGCGCGAGTTGCAGCGCCGGATCCTGGTGGCCGACGCCGCGCTCGTGGCGCCCGCGCCCACCTCGGCGTCCACGTCCTCGCCCTCGGCCACGCCCACCTCCTCGCCCGCACCGACAACGGCCCGGCCCGCCGCCGCGGCCCGCGCGCCGTACCCGGCGGCGGTCCGGCCGACCCAAGTCCCGGCCGACCTCGCCGACTTCACCGGCCGCGAGGCGCAGACCGAGGCGCTGCGGGCCGTCCTGCTCTCCCCCGGCACCATGCCCGTGGCGACGGTGTCGGGCCTGGGCGGCGTGGGCAAGACGGCGCTGGCCGTCCACGTCGCGCACACGCTGGCCGCGGACTTCCCCGACGGCCAGCTCTACCTGGACCTGCACGGGGCCGACGGCCGCCCGACCCGGCCCGAGGAGGCGGTGGGCGCCTTCCTGCGGTCCCTGGGCGTGCCGCCGGAGGGGCTGGCGCCCGGGCTCGCCGAACGCTCCGCCCAGTTCCGCTCGTTGCTCTCGGGCCGGCGGGTGCTGGTGGTCCTCGACAACGCCCGGGACGCCGAGCAGATCAGGCCGCTGCTGCCCGGCCGGGCGGGCTGCGCGGTGCTCGTCACCAGCCGGGCCAGGCTCGGTTCGCTTCCCAACGCGCACGTCGTCGAGCTGACCGCGTTCGCCCCGCAGGAGGCCCTGGGCCTGCTCGAACGGGTGGTCGGCGGGCAGCGGCTGCGGGCCGAGGCGGACACCGCCGGGGAGCTCGTGCGGCTCTGCGGCCACCTCCCGCTGGCCGTACGGATCCTCGCCGCGCGCCTCGCCTGCCGGCCGGGCTGGTCGATGGCCCGGCTGCTCGACAAGCTGGCCGGGGACCGCCGGCGGCTGGACGTGCTGCGCGCCGGGGACCTCGCCGTCGAGTCGGCGTTCCGCTTCGGCTACGACCAGCTGACGCCCGAACAGGCCCGGGCCTTCCGCCTGTTGGCGGTGCCGGAGGTGCCCGACCTGTCGCCGGGGGCGGTCGCGGCGGTGCTCGGCCTGCCCGAGCGGGAGGCCGAGGAGCTGGCCGAGTCGCTGGTCGACTGCTCGATGCTGGAGACCGCGCCGCCGGACCGCTACCGGTACCACGACCTGCTGCGCGCCTTCGCCCTGCAGCTCGCCCCGGAGGGGGAAGCGGAGGCGGAGGGGGACCGGCCGGCCGCCGTCCTCACCCGCCTGGTGGCCCGTCACCACGGCGAGACCGTCGCGGCCCTCGGCCCGGCCGCCGCCCGCGCCGCCCTGCCGTTCACCGGTGCCGCCGCCCGTGGCGTTGGCTGCGGTACGGCGGCGGCCCACGGCCGCGGCGACTACCGCGGCATCGGCGCGCTGGTCGGCCAGTACGCCGCCCTCCCCGAGCCGCCCCGGCTCGACCTGGCGGCCGAACTGCTGCTCGGCTACGTCCTGTTGTGCGAGACCGGCCAGGCCGCCCGGCCGCTCGGGCACGCGGCCAAGGTGCTGCTCCACGCCGCCGTCCGCGCGGGCGACCGGACGGGCGAGGTCAGGGCCCGGCTGGTGCTCGGACGGCTGCTGACCGAGGTCGGCTCCGAACCCGCGGCCCTCGCCGAGCTGTTCAGGGCCCGCGACCTGTGCACCGCCCACGATCTGCCGGGGCCGCTGCTCGCCCTGGCCCATGCCTCGCTGGCCGCCCTGTTCGCCCAGGTCGGCCGGCCGGGCGACGCGGTCGACGGCTTCACGGCGGCGATCTCGGTGTGGGAGCGGCTCGGCGACCGGCGCTCGGTGGCGGCCGAACTGCTCGACCTGGCGGGCGCGTTCATCGGGCTCGGCCGGTCCGAGGCGGCGGTGCGCGTCGTCGACCAGTCGCTGCTGATCTGCCACGAGCTCGCCGACCACGAACTCCAGGCGCTCGCCCTGGACTCGTTGGGGACGATCGCCCACGACCGCGGCGAGTACGAGCAGGCCCTGCGCCACCACCGCAACGCCCTGGCCCTGCTGCGGCCGGACGACCGGCGCCGCACCGGCCGTACGCTGCTGCGGCTCGCCGAGTCGCTGCGCGCCGTCGGCCGCGGCGAGGAGGCGGTGGCGGCGGCCGGGCGGGCGGTGGAGGTGCTGACGCTCGACGGCGACCGCCGGGGGCGGGGGCTGGCCCTGGCGGCGCTCGGCGACGCGCTCGCCGACCGCGCGGCCGACGAGGGCACCGAGGACACCGGGGATGCCGGGAACGCGGCCCGGGCGCACCGGTCGGAGGCCTACGACATCCTGGCCTCCATCGGCTCCCCCGAGGCCGCCCGGCTGCGCGAGCTGATCGGCCCGGCCCGCCCCGCCGTCCGGCCGCGCCGGCAGTGGCCGTCCTGGCTGCCGGCGTGACCCGCCGGAGGTCCGCCCGGTCCGGCGAGCCGACCTGGGGGCGCCTCCGAGGGGGACGGGGGGACGCCGGCAGGTCCAGGGCGCGGACAAAACCGGTATCTCCGAGTGCGGGCGCCCTGGCAGACTCCCCGCCATGGCCAACTCCTACGCGCGACCGGTCCTGAGGACGGCGGACCTCGACGAGGCCCTGCGGGCCGCCGGGCGGTTGCTGGATCTCGCCGACACCCGGGAGCTCGAGGTCGACTTCGACGCGCGCGTTCCCGACGCGCGGGCCCTCGAACGGCTCCTGGGCCTCCTGCCGGGTGCCGAGTGGTGGGCCGACGGCGCCGGACACGGCTCCTCCGACAGGGGTGACCCGCCGTCGGCCCACCTCCCGGTCCGGTTGATGGGCTGGGGCATGTCCGCGGACGTGGTGCGGCCGGTCCTGGCGGCGGCGGGGGCATGCCCGGTGTCGGTCCGCTGGGACTTCTCCGGCTGGCCGGAGGCTCCCGACATCGGCCTCGGTGCCGGAGGTCCCAGGGGCGCCTACGTGACGGTCTGCGCGCATGCCCGGGACCTCGACCTGACGGAGCCGGCGGCCGACCACACGGTGTTCGTGCACGTCAAGCATGTCGAGGCCGAACGCGCCCCGTGGCTGGCGGCACGAGTCGGCCTCCAGGTGATCGGCGAGCTGGTGATGGCCCCGTGGTGACCCGGGTCCGTGGCACCGCCCGCAGCGCCGCCCCGGCCCCCGGATCGCGGACGAACCCGGCGTCGTCCGCGTCGTAGTCGTACAGCTCGCCGTCGCGGCCCCGGTCGACGGCGGTCTCCGGTCGGAGCCGGGCAGTCGGCTCCCGGCGGCTCAGTTGAACGTCCACACCTGGTTCTGCGCGCCCGTGCAGGACGCCACGTGGGTCCCGACGCCGATGCCCTCGGACGTCAGGCACAGCTGGGTGGCGACGTTGGCGATCCGGTAGCCGCCCGGGACCTGCGCGATGGCCCAGACCTGGTTCCAGTCGGCCGGCGGGCTCGTCCAGATCTGCACCAGTCCGCTCCTGCGGTCCTGGTCCAGCACCTTGGTGAAGTTGCTGGAGGCGTTGCGCAGGTAGTACATCCCGTCGGCGACCCGGTCCAGCCGCCAGAGCTGCGCCGCCGTGCCGTTGGCGAAGTAGGTGCCGACGGTGTTGCCGTCCTGGTCGTTGGAGGAGTAGTTGTCCAGCGCGCCGTTGGTGCCGGTGATCCGTGCCTCGGCGGGCAGTTGCGGTTTGGGCTGCGGCGTGGGCTGGGCGGACTGCGTCGGGGTCGCGGGCGTGGTGGGGGTGGCCGGTTCGCCGGGGGCGGGGCGGTCCGGGGCGGCGGAGGTCGGCGCGGGCGCGGCCGGGCTCTGGCCCGCGGCGGGGGCGGGGGCCGGGGCGGCGGGCGCGGCGGGGACCGGCGCGGACGGCGGGGCGGCGGACGGGGCGTACGGCGGGGCGGTGGCCGGTCCGGGCCCGGCGGCGGGCGCGGGGCTCTCACCCGTGCCCGGTCCGCCCGACGGTACGGGGGCCTGCGCGGGGGCGGACGGCTGTCCGGCGGGCGGGCGGCCGGCCTCGACGAGGGCGGCGGCCCCCGCCACCGCGGACCCGGCCGCGGGCCCGGCGACGGCGGCGCCGGGCGGCGTGGCGTCCCGGCCGGGCCGTACCACCGTCGCCCCGGCGGCCCCGGCCACGCAGAGCAGCGTCAGTGCCGTCACCCCGGCCAGCGCCCGCAGGCGGCGCCCGGCCCGGGGTATCCGCCGGGCAACGGACCGGGCGAGGGGCCGGTGCAGGCCCGACGGCGGCGCCGCTTCGCCCGCCGCACCGCCCGCCGCTTCGCCCGCCGCGAGGGCCCGGCGCAGCGCCGCGGCCATCGTCGCCGCGTCGGGCCAGCGCTCGCCGGGGTCCTTGGCCATCGCCCGCTCGACCACCGCGCGCACCGGCGCGGGCACGTCCCCGGGCAGCGGCGGCACGGGCTCCGTCAGGTGCTTGAGGATCAGTTCGAGGGCGGTCTCCCCGTCGTACGGGAGCCTCCCGGCGAGGCACTCGTAGAGGACCACGCCGAGCGCGTAGAGGTCCGCCGAGGCGGTGACCGTCCCGGTGGAGGCCTGTTCCGGCGCCTGGTAGGCGGCGGTGCCCAGCACCACCCCGGGTACGGTGAACCGGGGGTCGCAGGCGGGGCCGGCGATGCCGAAGTCCGCGATCACCGTCCGGTCGCCGTTGACCATCAGGTTGGCGGGTTTGATGTCCTGGTGGACCACCCCGGACGCGTGCGCGGCCTCCAGCGCCTCCAGCACCTGGAGGGCCAGCCGCAGCGCCTCGGCCACCGGCAGGACTCCGCGCCGCTCCAGGACGGCGCTCAGCGGCTGGCCGTCGATCAGCTCCATCACCAGGTAGCCGACCGGGCGCCGCCCGTACGCACCGCCGTGCCCGTCGCCGTGCGCGTCGCCGCCGCTGTGCCCGTAGTCGTACACGCCGACGATGCCCGGGTGCCGCAGCCGGGCCATGACGCGGGCCTCGGCGTGGAAGCGCTCGGCGAAGCCGGGCTCGTCCAGCAGGGCCGGCTTCACCACCTTGACCGCCACCCGGCGGCCCAGGACCTCGTCCTCGGCGAGCCACACGTCGCCCATCGACCCGCCGCCGAGCCAGTCCACCAGCCGGTAGCGGTCGGCGAGCACGGTGCCGCGCAATGCTTCTCCCTGAATCGAGCCCGAGGGGGCCGGAGCGGATCCGGGGGCCGGCCCGGTCCCCTGGGCGCGCCCTGGTCCGGGACGCCCTCCGAGGATCGTGGCACCGGCTGATAGTTACTGACTTGCCATCATATGAATGATGTTCAGCTCGGGCCATCACCACCCCGCGCCCGCGGCACCACGAACGGCGGGGCGGCACCGCAGTGCCGCCCCGCCGTCCGATCAACTCCCCGGCGCCGTCGCCGGTCCGCTACGCGAGCGGTCCCTGCGGGTCGTGCCCGTGGAAGGGACGCTCGAAGAGCCAGTTGTAGAGCATCTCCCGGCAGGTCTCCGGCTGGTACGCCGGCACCTCGTGACCGGAGTCGGGGATGGACACCTGCGTCAGGTTGCCGCGCTGACGGACGAAGCCCTTGGGGTCGCCCGGCGGCTGCTGCCAGATCAGACGGGGCGCGCCGTGCCACTCCGGGTCGCGGTCCCGCATGAGCCTGTCGAGGATCTCCTCGGTGCTCCGGAAGCCGCAGGCGGTGTCGAAGTTCCCGGTGTAGAGCAGCACCTTGTAGCGCTTGATGCCCCCGTCGCTCCTGTCGATGAGCGCGCCGTACTTGTCGGACGCGTCCGCCATGTTGTCCTCTACCAGGGCATCGGCCACCGGGCCGCTGTTGTCCTCGCACGTCCACTCGAGCCCGAGCGGCACGTGCAGGGCCTTCCTGACGGGATCGGTGTTCAGGTACGCCTTCAGCGTCTCCCAGGGCAGGCCCTTCCAGCCCCGGGCGTCGTAGATGTCGAAGTTCCCGCCGTAGGCCAGGGTCTTGTCCACCAGGGCGTTGCCGTCCTTGGTGGCCTGGACCATGCTGCCTTCCTTGATCTCGGCCTGGACCTTCGCGTAGTCCCGGAGCAGTTCCTCGCGCTGGCCGAGGCCGATGAATCCGGTGGTGTAGACGTAGTCGATCATGAGGCCCAGCGAGAGCTCGGGGGTGATCCAGCCGTTGCCCACCGCGATCCCGCGCAGGTCGATGTGCTGTCCCGCCTTCCGCCCGTTCTGCTTGTCGATCTCCAGGGCGATCGCCGGCACGTACTTGCCGGCGTAGCTCTCGCCGCAGACGTACAGCGGGCACTTCGCGTACTCGGGGTGCAGCTGGAAGAACTTCTGGAGCGCCTGCCAGAACATGTGGCCGAGTTCGGCCTCGTCCTCGACGTACTCGTCGTGCTTGGGGTCGTCGGAGTGGCTGTACCCGGCGCCCAGGGGCTGGTCCCAGTAGAGGAGGTGCGCCTCCTGGTTCCAGCTGGTGGTGGTCAGCGACACGGTCCCGACGGTGTCCTCGGTGATGGTCAGCGGGCCGTTCTCCAGGAAGAGCCCGATCAGCGAGGAGGCGCCGGGGCCTCCGTTGAGCCAGATCACCAGCGGTGTGGCGCTGATCAGGTCCTGCTGGTCGGCGACGGGCACGTGGGGGCTGCAGGTCTGGCTCTCGAAGAACCAGTAGAAGAGGTTGTTCTTCGCGGTGCCCGTGCCGTCGAGCTGTACGCGCCCCGCGTAGGAGCGGACCCCCAGCTCGAGGCTCTTGGTGTCGAGGAGGTTCGCCGGGATCGACGTGACGAGGTCGTCCGGGTCCATGGTTCAGTCCTTCGTTCGGAAGCGGGTCAACGGAATCGAGGGGATCGACGGGATCAGCAGGATCACCGGGCGAACGGGATGCCCCGGCGGGACTGCGCGTGGTGGGGGTGGCTGAACAGCCCGTTCGTCCGCTCCGGGTCCTCAAGGGTCCCGATGCGCTGCCCCATGTGCAGCTGCAGGGCCGGGAAGCGGCCGTGCTCGAACAGCAGGATGTTCAGGGAGCCGCCGTACTGGAAGTTCCCGATCTTCTGGCCCTTCGTCACCGGGACGGGCTTCTGGGGGTTCTTGAAGTCCGCTTCGTACTGCACGGAGCCGATCGAGTTGAGGCCGACGGTCACCATCGCCACGTGCGTCTCGTGCTTGCCCCCCCTGGGGTCGGTGAACATCGTCCTGAAGATGAGGTATCCGCGGCGGAAGGTGTCGAACATCTCGTAGTCGAACCCGTAGCCGACGTTCCCCTTGTTGAGGAGCTCGGGGAAGTCCCGCATCCCGTAGTAGATTCCGTGGACGTCGTCGTGGGACTCCACGACCTCACCCGCTACCGGCGCGTGGTACCAGTGGTAGGTGTCGGGCATCAGGATGCACGACACGGCCGTGCCCCCGGGGAGCATCCTGCCGCCCTCCTCCCTGGGGACGAACCTCTTGTAGTACTCGGAACCGGCGAGCAGCTGCTTGACGTTCATGGTGACCGTCTTGACCGGGATCGGCGTCTCCTCGGCCAGGTCGTCGACGATCATGTTGATGACGCAGTCGGTCGGGGCGACCACCACACTGTTGTCGTCCTGGGCGTCGATCGGGCGCTTGCCGTCCTTCAGCTCCCGGATGAAGAACTGGTTGAAGGTGGCCCAGGGGCCGTCCTCGAAGTCCTCCATCCTCGTGCCGAGTTCGCTCTCCCAGAGCTTGATGAGCTTCTGCCCGTCCTTCCCCGTGTCGTCCATCTGGTCGCCCTGCAGGTTGGTGAAGTCCTTGGTCATCTCCAGGCCGGGACCGCAGGTCACGAAGACCATCCCGTAGTCGTTCTCGTAGGTGAGCCAGCTGAACTTCTCGATGTAGTCCAGGCCGTCGTTGGGCTTCGTCGTGGTCCAGTTGGTGTACCACTCCGCGAAGAACTTCTTCAGATCCTCGATGCCCTTCCCCTGCCAGTCGTAGTACACCTTCTTTCCATCGGGATCGGTCGGGTCGGCCGGACACTTCACCACGTTGGCGATCGTCGCGTCGAACAGGGTCTTGAAGCCCTCGTGATTGGTGCGGTACCAGTCGTCGATCCTGTCGAGGAAATCTTTGAGGGGCTTCGGGTACTCGTCGTTGTCCGGCATGACTCTCCCTTTCGCATCCGCCGCGGAGGCGTCCCCTTTCGGATCGCCTCTCCGGTCTCGGCGTCCACGAGTATGGTTGCGCCCCGGCCCGCCGCCGACCGGACACGCATGGGCGTCACCGGTCCGTGAATCCCCTTGCCGGTATGAGGAATTACCCCTCCCGCAATCGATCGGAAAAGCCGAAACGTTCTTCCGGCCGCCTCGACCGGCCCCCGTCAGCCGACCGGCCGAAGCCGCCGGCCACGGCCGCGGGGCGCTCCCGCTCCAACGGCGGACGGCCGGATGGCGCATCGGAACGTCCCGGCGTCCCGCGGTCGCGGCCGGCGGGGTCGTTGCTCTGGCGGGGTGATCCGCCACCGCCGTGCGCACGTTGGGGCCCGTCGAGCGCCCGCCGTGCCGTAGGCATGACCCGTGTCCCGGGCCCGCTCCCGTCACCCGCGGAGCCGGGCCCCTCCCCTCCCCCGTCGTGAAGGAGTCGCCATGCCCGCCATGTCCCAGGAACCGGGCACCGTCACAGGGTCGTCGGACGCCGCGGCGTTCGCCAAGAGGACACAGGTGAGCACCGACCCGAACGACTGGGTCCCCGTCCTCAAGGCGGGCTTCGTCTGCACCGTCGCCCACCTCGAGATCAGCACTCCGGGCGACCGGTTGACGATCAGGCCGAGGTGCGTCCCCATGGTCTACGCCTACCACGAGGAAGGCGGCCGGAGGCTCCTCTACCTGCACGGGTCCATCTACTACCCGACCGGGATCCCGGTCTCGCTGAAGCACCTGTGGAGCGAGGACGGCGTGTCCGTCTCCCTGGCCGTCACCCTCGTCGACGGCCTCGTCGTCGGACGCGCGGCCATCAGCACCTCGCTCAACTACCGCTCCGTCGTCGTCAACGGCGTCGCCAGGAAGGTCGACCCCTCCGGGCGCGCGAAGGCCTTCGAAGCGCTCAGCGACCAGATCATCCCCGGTCGATGGGGTGAGCTGCGCCCCATCGACGACAAGGACCTGAACACGGACGGGCAGCACATGCCCACCACCGGGGTCCTCTCCGTCGACCTCGGCGAGGAGGGAACGACGGTCCACGCCAAACTGGCGACCCACCCCGAGGGGCCCGAACACGAGACCGACCGGGACCGGAAGTACCCCCACGCCTGGGGCGGCGTCCTCGCCGTACGCCAGACCTACGGCGAGCCCGTCCCCGACCAGTACGCCCAGGGCGTCCCCGTCCCCAAGTCCGTCCAGGACCTCGTCAAGAGCCACCGGGCCACGTAGGACACGGCACCGCAGGCCCGGACCGTGCGTCACGGTCCGGGCCTGCGGTGGGGTTACTGACGGTCCGTCACAGTGCGGCGCACTGGCCGCCCTTCGGGCCGCTCACGGTGTTGGCGAGGCCGCCGTTCACCGGGGCCGGGGTGTTGCCGGAGCAGTCCAGCGGGCCGCGCACGGTGGTGCCGGCCAGCAGGGTGGCGCCCTTGTTGAGCGCGAGGTGGAGCGGGCCGGACAGGGTGGCGCGCAGGATCGCCGTGGTGCCGGTGGTGCCGCTGACGGCGACCGGGCCGTTCACGGTGGTGTCGCTCAGCACCAGGGTGGTCGCGCCGCGGGCGGAGAGCGGGCCGGACAGGGTGGAGTCCAGCGCGACCAGGGAGGCTCCGGGCTGCACCAGGACCGGGCCGTCGACGGTGGCGCCCTGGAGGCAGGTGACGCCCGAGGTGACGGCGAGCGAGGAGTGCCGGCCGCGCACGGTGGTGGTGCAGGCGGGCAACGCGCCGACGGTGAGCGGCTGTTCGGCCTTCACCCCGCCGACGGTGACGCTCAGCGTCCCGCTGCCGGGGCGCAGCCCGGTCAGGGTGGCGGTGGCCGGGTCGTAGGCGGCGACGGCGGTGCGCGGGGCGCTCGCGGCGGTGCCGATGTGCACGGCGGTGCCGCCCCACTGGGCGGTGACGGGCCAGGCGACGGGCACGGTGCGTTCGCCGTCCTGGGTGAAGGTGGCGTGGACGGGGGCGGTTTCGAGCAGGCCGAGGGCGGTGGGGGCCTGGAGGTCGACGGTGTCGGCGCGGGCGCGGACCTCGGCGCGCAGCCAGGCGGAGGTGTCGTCGGCGGTGGCGTAGGGGTCGGTGACGCGGCCGGCGGCGGGGTTGACGCCGAGCATCGTCCAGCCGGTGAAGCCGCCGCGGTCGGGTTCGGCGGCGGGGCCCTTGCCGGAGTTGCCGTTGATCAGGTGCGGGACGCCGTCGATGCTCTGGGCGTGGAAGGCGCCGACGTGGCCGGTGACCATGGCGGCGGACTTGCCCTTGGTGCGGAAGTCGGCGAGCCACTGCTCGACGAGGGCGGCCTCCTTGCGGTCGCCGAGTTGGCTGCCCTGGTCGGGCAGCGGGTCGCGGGTGGGGTGGTGCTCGAAGAGCAGCAGGCCGGTGACGGACGGGTCCTGGGCCGCGCTGTCGAGGGCGGTGCGCAGGGTGGCGATCTGGTCGAAGCCGCTGCCGCGCAGGGTGCCGAGCGAGCTGTTGAGGGTGACGAAGCGGGTGCCCTTGACGTCGAAGACCTGGGTGGTGTCGCCGAAGGCGGCCTTGAAGTTGTCGATGGTGCCGGGGCCCATGACCTCGTGGTTGCCGGGCACGTAGTGCCAGGGGACGGTGTGGCCGGTGAGCTGGTCGAACTCGTCGAGGAGCGTGCGGGCGAGGGCGAAGTCGGCGGGGGCGGCCTCGTCGACGAAGTCGCCGTCGATGACGAGGAGTTCGGGTTTGGCGGCGGCGATGTCGCGCAGGGTGCGGCGGGCGGCCTGGACGATGTCGCTGTCGGGGCTGCGGGCGATGAACTGGGCGTCGGACATGACGGCGACGCGCAGCGGGCGGCCGTCGACGGTGCCGTTGGTGAGCACGACGGGGTCGGTGACCTTGGGCTGGGCGGGCAGTTCGACGTCGGGGGCGACCTTGACGCGCAGGTCGGCGAGGGTGAGGGCGCCGGTGTAGGAGCGGGCGGCGCTGGTCTCCATCAGGCGGAAGCGCTGGAAGGTGAGCGGGTACTGGACGCCGGCGGGGACGGGGAACTCGACCTTGCGCCAGCCGGTCCAGGTGACCATCGGGGCGTCGAGGTTGGCGGTGACGCCGGCGGCGGTGCGGTACTGGACGCGCGGCCAGGCGCCGTTGCCGTCGCCCTCGATCCACATCGTGATGGAGCGGGGCTGGCCGGGCAGCACGATGCCCTCGGGGGCGATGGCGTACTGGCCGCGGGTGCCGGTGGAGTGGGTGAAGTCGTAGGCCAGGCGCAGGCCGTGGGTGCCGTCGGGGCCGGGGGCGGGGGCCGTCGAGCCGCCGGGGGCGCGGTCGTTGCCGGACTTCCAGGCGGCGGCGTCGGAGAAGTCGGCGAACGGCTTCTCGGTCATGCCGACGGTGACGGCGACGGCGCTCTCCAGGGTGCCGACGGTCAGTTTGAGGGTGGCGGACTTCCCGTCGGCCAGGGCCTTGAGGGCGATGGTGCCGTCGGGGGCGGCGCTCGTCTCGACCACGCCCTCGCCGCCGGTGACCTTGACGTCGGCGGCCTCGACGGGTGCGGTGTGGCCGAGCGCGTCGTAGCCGGTGACGGTGAGGCGGGCGGTGGCGCCGGCGCCTTCGAGGGCGATCGGCGCGCTGCCGGCGCTGACGCGTACCGCCGGGCCGAGCACGGTCAGCGGCAGGACGGCCTTCGCGGCGCCGGTGGCGGTGACGGCGACCTCGGCGGCGCCGGGGGCGCGGCCGGTGACGACGGCGTCCAGGCCGCGGCCCTCGACGCTCGCGGTGGCGCCGGTGGCGGTGGACCACGCGGTGGCGGGCGGCGTCGCGGTGACGGCGCCGCAGGCCTCGTCGTGGGGCAGGGCGCGCACGGTGCGGTGCAGGCCGGGGAAGAGGCGGGCGGCGGTGTCCACGGCCGGGGCCGGGCGCAGCCGGAAGCCCTTGGCCTGGCCGGATCCGGGGGTGGAGAACAGGCCGAGGCCGTTGGCGACGGCGCGTTCCCCGCCGTTGTCGGAGGGGCTGCTGACGGTGCCGGCCCGCTCGGCGCCGGGCAGGCGGGCGGCCATCGCGGCGGAGCCGCCGCCGTCCATGTTGAGCGCGTTGTGGGCGCCCATGTCGCGCAGCAGGACGGCGAGGTCGGGCAGGCTGATGCCGGGGCTGTCGGCCTGCCGGCCGTCGACGGTGACCAGGTACATGCGCCGGTTGTCGGCCGAGAAGCCCACGGCCGTGCGGGCGTTGAGCTCGTTGCCGTCGTTCTCGCCGGAGCGCTGGGCGACGCCGTCGGCGACCAGGACCTGGTAGCCGCCGATGGCGACGGCGACCTCTCCGAAGGAGGCGCGCGGGCGGTAGCCGACGGAGACCCGGTCGCCGGGCCCGAGGTCGCGCAGGGCGCGGGCGCCGGCCTCGCGGCCGACCAGGACGGTGGCGCCCTCGGGGACGGCGGCGCCGAGCGTGTCGCGGACGGCGGTGACCCGGCCGTCGCGCAGTTCGACCTCGGCGACCTCGGCGGAGCCGTTGGCGACGTTGCCGCGGGTGGCGTCGCCCCAGGCGGGGGTGAAGACGCCGACGCCGTCGGCGGGCAGGCCGTAGGTGTTGACGCCGTTCAGCGTCAGCTCGCGGCCGCCGGGCAGGCTCGCGTGGCCCTCCAGGAAGACCTGGGCCATCCGGGCGAGGCCGTCGGTGCCGACGGTGACGGCCTGGTTCCAGCCCTCGACGGGGGCCTGGACCAGGCCGTCCTTGCGGGAGACGCCGACGCCGAGGGGGGCCTCGGAGGCGTTCATGTCGAAGTAGTCGCCGTTGATCGCGGCGACGGCTCCGGCGCCGCGGGCCATGTCGGTGACGCTCTGGCGGGTGGTCACCTTGCCGGAGGAGAGGTAGTCGACGCTCAGGCCCTCGGTGTCCAGGTCGGCGACGAGGACCTTGCCGCGGATCCAGCCCGGGCCGCCGAGGCGGTCGAAGGAGGTCATGGTCAGGCCGGGGGCGATGGGGGTGACCTCGCGGCGGGTGACCACCGACTCGCCGGGGCGGTCCAGGACCAGGTCGGGGTCGGCTTGTGCCCGGCTCTGCGCGGGGGCGTCGGTGGGGGCGGGGGCGGCCCAGGCGGGTGCGGCGAGGCCGGGTAGGCCGGCGGCCAGCGCGGTGGCCAGCGCGAGCGCGCCCAGGGCGCGGCGGCGGGTGCGGGTGCGGGTGCCGGCGGGCGGGGGTGGCATGGGGGTCTCCTCGTGCGGCGGCGGGCTCGGGCGTCTCCGGCGGCGTGCGGGGCGCCGGAAGTGCCGTTCGCCTGCGGACGGTGCGGCCCGGGGGCGTTTCCTCCCAGGCCGCGGGAAGTCAACCGTGCACGGACGGCCTCCAGTTCACGCGCCGGTGAACCGGCCCGCTCGGCGCCGCGAACAGGCGGGCGGATCCGGTGGGAAGGCTGACGTACCGCCATAAAGGGGGTGCGGCTCGCCCCCTCGGCGTTCGGCCGTTTGCCCCTCCCCCTGGGGCAGGGGGCACAGTGGCGGGCGTGCAGGACGACACGATCACCATCGGCGAACTCGCCGCCCGGACCAGGCTCAGCCTCAAGGCCCTGCGGCTCTACGGCGCGCGGGGGCTGCTGCCGCCCGCCCTGGTCGACCCGCGCACCGGCGTGCGGCGGTACGGCCCGGCGCAGGTCCAGCGGGCCCGGCGGATCGCGCTGCTGCGCGCCGCCGGGCTGCCACTGGCGCGGATCGCGGCGGTGCTGGACGCGGCCGAGTCGGACGGCGACGCGGGCGAGCGGGAGCTGCTGGCGTACTGGCGGGAGCGGGAGGCCGAGCACGCGGCCCGCCGGGAGGCAGTGGGCTACGCCCGCGAGGTCCTGGCCGGACGGGGCACGGCCGTGTTCGAGGTCGCCGAGCGCGACGTGCCCGAGCAGTACGTCCTGTTCGTCCGGCGGCACGTGGACGCCGCCGCGCTGCCCGGCTTCCTCGCCGAGGCCTCCGGGCTGCTGCTCGGCCGGCTGCGGGAGGCGGGGGCGTGCCTGTCGGGGCCGCTGTTCGCGGTCTACCACGGCCTGGTGGGCGAGGACTGCGAGGCCCTGGTCGAGGTCTGCGCCCCCACCCCGAACGCGGTCGGGCCGCACGGCCCGTTCGCGGTGCGCATCGAGCCCGCGCACCGCGAGGCGTACACCGCCCTGACCCGCCGGCGCACCGCCGCGATGGCCGCCGCCCACGACGCGGTCGCCGCCTGGGTCGCCGCGCGCGGGTACGGGCGGGGCGGGCCGAACCGGGAGGTGTACCACCCGAACTGGGCGACCGCCGGGCCGCGGGAGCACGTCGCGGACGTCGCCGTGCCGCTGGCGGTCGCGGGCGCGGGCGCGGGCGCGGACCGGCGGCCCTCGGAGAGGAGCTGACGACGGGCTCACAACGGGCTGATGCCGCGCTCACGGCGGGCTCGTGACGGCGCCCCGGCGGTGACGCGGCGGGGTCGGTCCCGTACGGACGGGCACCGCCCCGGTGTGGAATGGGCCACATTCCAGGGGCCGTTGACGGTCCGAAGTGACCAGGGTCACGTCCGGCGCGCGTTCGCGGCGCCCGGCGGCGCGGCCCCGTGGCGGAACTGGGCGGGCGCCGTGGCGGCACGGGCGAAGGGCCCGTCCGCTTCGGGACCTTGGTCGCGAATCCCCTCGACCTTCGCCCCGGTGGCGCCCCCTCGGAACCGGGGCAACCGTGGACGGTCGCCCGTTGTGACCGGGCGGTGGCGCCGTCCGAGGTGGGCGGCGTCTTCCCCTGCCGTCTACCCGGCGCACGGTGCGCAGTGCGTGCCGTACGCTCCGGAGGACCCCAAGTACATGTCCCAGACCATCGACAACGCCCCGTATACCGCGTTCCACCGCAGGCTGGCCCTCGCCTGTTCGGGCGGACCCCTGCTCGACGGCTACATCCTGAGCATCGTCGGCGTCGCCCTGATCGGGATGCGCCCGGACCTCGGGCTCTCCACCGCCGAGGTCAGCCTGATCGGCGCCGCCGCCCTGGTCGGCATGTTCGTCGGCGGCGCGCTCTTCGGCGTGCTGACCGACAAGATCGGCCGGGAGGTGATGTACACCGCCGACCTGCTCGTGATGGTCGCCTGCTCGGTGCTCTCCTTCTGGGTGGACGCGGTGTGGGCGATCACCCTGCTGCGCTTCGTGCTCGGCATGGCCGTGGCCGCCGACTACCCCATCGCCACCTCGCTGCTCGCCGAGTGGCTGCCCGCCAAGAAGCGCGGCCGCCTGCTCGGGCAGCAGATCGTCGCCTGGTACGCCGGCTCGGTGCTCGCCTACGTGGTGGGCTACCTGTTCCTGGAGCTGGCCGGACCGGGCAGCTGGCGGTGGATGCTGGCGAGCTCCACGGTGCTGTGCGTGGTGTTCCTGGTGATCCGCCGCGGCTCGCCGGAGTCGCCGCGCTGGCTGGCCGCCAACGGGCGGGTCGGTGACGCGGTGCGGGTGGTCGAGAAGCACCTCGGGGTCCGGGTCGACGGCCGGGAGCTGATGCCCGATCCGGCCGAGCGCGGCCGCCCCGCCGGACTGCGCCTGCTGCTGACCCAGCCCTACCGGCGCCGCACCCTGTTCTGCGGCCTGTTCTTCATGTGCCAGGTCGGCCCGCTGTTCGCGATGCTCACCTTCGGCCCGCAGATCCTCTCCTCCTTCGGCATGCCGGGCGGCACCGTGATGGAGACCCTCGGCACCGGCCTGATCAGCCTCGTCTTCCTGCTCGGCTGCTACCCGGCGCTGCGCCTGATCGACACCCGCGGCCGGCGGCCCGTCATCATCTGGTCCTTCGCGCTGATGACCGTCCCGCTGGCGCTGCTGGGCGTGTGGCCCACCGCCCCGGCCGCGATCGCGCTGCTGGCGCTGTGCGCGTACGCCTTCCTGTGCGGCGGGCCCAACGTGCTCGACTGGACGTACCCCAACGAGCTGTTCCCGACCGAGATCCGGGCCACCGCCGTGGGCGTCGCCACCTCGGTGAGCCGGATCGGCGCGGCCGTCGGCACCTACCTGCTGCCGCTGTCGCTGACCGGGCTGGGCACCGGCCCGACCATGCTGATCGCCGCCGGGGTCACCGCCCTCGGGCTGCTGGTCTGCGTGGCGTGGGCGGAGGAGACCCGCGGCACCGCGCTGGGCGCCTCCCCCGCTGCCCCTGCTGCCCCTGCTGGTGCCTCCGCCGGCGCGCGGACCGCGCGGGGCGCCGTTCCGGCGCAGCGGGTGGCGCAGACGGCGCGCTGACGGAGGACCGTCCGTGCCGCTTCGGCCCCCGCCCGCCTGGGCGGGGGCCGAAACGGTTTCCGGGCCGGGCCCGCGGGTCAGGCCAGGTCGCCGCGTTCGCGCAGCAGGGGCAGGAGGTGGTCGCGGACGGCGGGGGCCAGGCGCAGGGTGTCGTCGCGGCCGTCGGTCCAGCGCAGGTCGGCGAGTTCGGCGGCGGGGACGGGCTCGCGGTCCAGGGTGGCGGTGAAGACGGTCATCAGCATGGGCACGCCTTCGAGGGCGGCGGTGGCGCGGATGTCGGTGAGGTGGCGGGGGTCGACCGGGGCCGCGCCGAGCTCCTCGCCCAGTTCGCGGGCCAGTGCCTGGAGGGCGTCCTCGCCGGGGTCGGGCTTGCCGCCGGGGAGGTAGAAGACCTCGGGGGCGGCCTGCTTGCTGACGACCAGGAGCCGGCCGTCCTGGATGATCGCGGCGGCGGCGACGGTGAGGGGCGTTTCCGGGATGCTGGTGGCTGCGGATTCGATCATGGAAGCGATTGTCGCAGGTGGGAGGGTGTCGGGAGGGCGCGCCGACGGGGAACCCTTGCGAGTCCGTGCGCACGCAACTATTGTTTACGAATGTAAATGCAGCTGCAAAAGTTGCATGCTCGCCCTTGCATCGCCCTGCGTCCCTTGCTCCACCCCGCATCCTTGCTTCACCTGCGTCCTGGCGTCAGCCGACCCCACCGGGAGTCCGACATGAGCACCTCTCTCTTCGCCCCGCTCACCCTGCGGTCCCTGACCGTCCCCAACCGGATCTGGATGCCGGCGATGTGCCAGTACAGCGCGGCCCCGGACGGCGCCGCGGCCGGCGTCCCGACCGACTGGCACTTCACCCACCTCGCGGCCCGCGCCGCCGGCGGCACCGGGCTGATCATCACGGAGGCCACCGCGGTCAGCCCCGAGGGACGCATCAGCCCGTACGACCTCGGCATCTGGAACGACGAGCAGGCCGCCGCCTTCCGCCGGATCACCGCGTTCCTGAAGAGCCAGGGCACCGTCCCGGCCATCCAGCTCGCCCACGCCGGCCGCAAGGCCTCCACCGAGCGCACCTGGGTCGACCGCGGACGCCCCGTCGCCCCGGACGAGGAGCACGGCTGGACCCCGGTCGGCCCCGGCGCCGAGGCCTTCTCCCCCGCCCACACCACGCCGGACGAGCTCACCGAGGAGCAGATCGGCGAGATCGTGCGGCAGTTCGCCGACGCCGCCCGGCGCGCGCTCGACGCCGGCTTCCAGGTCGCCGAGGTCCACGGCGCCCACGGCTACCTCGTGCATCAGTTCCTCTCCCCCCACACCAACCGGCGCACCGACGGCTACGGCGGCTCCTTCGAGGGCCGCATCCGCTTCGCGCTGGAGGTCGTCGACGCCGTCCGCTCGGTGTGGCCCGAGGACCTGCCGGTCTTCTTCCGCGTGTCCGCGACCGACTGGCTCACCGAGAACCCGGAGGACGGCCGCGAGGGCTGGACCTCCCAGGACACCGTCCGCCTCGCCAAGGAGCTCCGGGCCCACGGCGTCGACCTGCTCGACGTCTCCACCGGCGGCCTCGTCCCCGACGCCCGGATCGAGGCCGCGCCCGGCTTCCAGGTGCCCTTCGCCGAGGCCGTACGCCGCGAGACCGACCTGCCAGTGGCCGCCGTCGGCCTGATCACCGACCCCGCCCAGGCCCAGGCCCTCCTCACCGAAGGCCGCACCGACGCCGTCCTGATCGGCCGCGAACTGCTGCGCGACCCCTACTGGGCCCGCCACGCCGCCACCACCCTCGGCGCCGAAGTCACCACCCCCATCCAGTACCACCGCTCCTGACCCCTTGGCCCGTCCCGGAGTGGGAAGTCGGGCCCGCCGACTTCCCACTCCGGTCCGCCCGCCGTGGTCCCCAGGAGGGATGTCGCCTCTACTCGGGTCGCCGGCGCGCGAGATGGACGGTGATGTCGGCGGTGATCTCGACCGTCTCGGGCAGGACCCGGGCGATCGCGTCGTACGCCTGCTGCCGCGTCGGTCGCGGCAGTTGGAGATAGGCCGAGACGGTCGACAGGTGACCGATGTAGTCGGGAGCGCTCATGGTCAGGCGCCGCTCGATGACCGACTGCCGGACGTCGACGAACAGCTGGGACCGTCGCAGCTCCGTGCCCGGCCACTGCATCGCCTCATCCGGAGCGGTCCCGTCGGGAGACGGGACCTCGTCGCTTGCCAGGAACGGCGCCCGTGCCGCGTGCACGGCTTCCTCGACAGCCGGATCAGCCAGCTCGAACGGGCCGCCGAACGAGGAGAACACACCCTCCGGTTCCAGTAGCGCGGCCACCCGTGACCACCGACCCTCCCGGCGTGTCCAGTGCAGGGCCGCCGCCGCGTAGACCAACCCGTAGGTCTCACCCGGCCGCAGGTCCTCGAACGCGGCCCGGACGGCCGTCACGCTTGCGGGCACCGCCTTGCGCAGCTCGGTGAGCATGGCCGCGTCGGGCTCCGTGGCCGTGACCGCGACCCCGTGCTCAGCGAACAGCCGGGTCGCCTTGCCCGTTCCCGCCCCGATCTCCAGGGCGGTCCGCACCGGCCGACCCGCATACCCGAGCACCAGGTCGAAGAGCTCTTCGGGATACCCCGGCCGGAACCGCTCGTAGGCCTCCGCAATCGCGCCGAAGCCCAGTGCACGAGTAGACATGCCGAGCATCCTGGCACGACCGGGACGGACAGCACCTGGCAAATACCCGGTGGGGGCCCTTGGCCTTCCGATCTCGAGCCGGCAACCCAACGACCGACGACTCGACACGCCACCACTCCCACGAGGCCACCGGCCCATGCCCGACCAGCGAGAACGCAGAGCTCAAGCCCGGAAGGGCAACGGCCGCTGACCAAGGGGCAGCCATCACGCCCCAACGCCGCACGGGACGTCGGACCCGCCGACTTCCCACTCCACCTCGCGCAGGCACTTCCCCACTCGCCGCCCTGCCCGGCACGGGAAGTCGGGCCTATCGACTTCTCAATTCACCCCCCTCGCCCCACCCAACGGAGCTGGGGCGAGGGGTCCGGACGGCGAAGCACAGAGGGCTGGCCCCGCCGACTCCCGATCCGTCCCATTCACCGCAGTCGCCTCACCGCCAACTTCCCAGCGCAGCATAGGAAGTCAACCCCGTCGACTCCCCACTCCGACCCTCTCGCCCACCCGCCAAGCCGTGCAGGTGAGGGCCGGGAAAAGGGACTGCTATCCAACCTGCGGGCGGACGAGCAAAGCTGACCGAGCTACCGCCGACGAACATCGATGCGGCATGAGAAGTCGACCCCTCCGACTCCTCGCTCCACTCCCGTCACCCCCACCCGGCAGAGCGGGGCGAGGGGTATAGCGCTGCACGAGAAGTCGGTTCCGCCGACTTCCCACTCCGGCCCCCGCGCCCACCCCCACCCAGCGAACCAGGTGGGGTGACCAGAACAGCACAGCGCGGGAAGTCGGGCCCGTCGACTTCTCGCTCCGGTCCGCGCGCCGAAGCTGCCGACTACCCATCGCAGCACAGGAAGTCGAGCCCGTCGACTTCTCACTCACCCACCCCCCACACAGCGAGACGGGGGTGCAGTCGGAGTCGCGCGACACGAGAAGTCGGCCCCGCCGACTTCCCACTCCGGCCCCGCGCCCAGCCGCCGAAGTAGTACAGGCCAGGCCCCGAACTTCCGGGAAAGGAAGTGCCAGCCGATCTGCGGGTGGGCGAGGGGCGGCTGGCCCGGCGCAGCGCAGGAAGTCGGACCTACCGATTTCCTCCTCACCCGCTCTCACCCAGCGAAGCGGGGTGAGAGCGGGGTGGCACTGCGCGGGAAGTCGGGCCGGGCGACTTTCTGCTCCTGGCCCGGGTGGGCGGCGGGTGGGTCAGGCGTTCTGTCGGTGCGGGGCCTCGGTGGTGTCGGGGTCGATGGGGGTGGCGTCGCTCAGGTCTTCCACTCTCAGTGGCTGTTGGCCGTCGAAGACGACCGCGAGGCCGTAGGGGTCGCAGATGGGCAGGCGGCCTTCGGCGAAGTGGAGGTGCCACTCGTCGAGGTAGAAGTTGAGCTGGGGGGAGTCCAGTGGGAAGTCCGCGGCCGGCAGGCGGAGGTAGGGCCGCGACTCCGCTTCGGTGAGGCCGAAGAGGGCCGGGTCGGCCGCCACTGCCTCGCGCACGAAGTGGAGCGCCGTCTCGAGGTAGTGGTCGATCCTGCCGAGGACCTCGGCGACCAGGGGGAGGTCGGCCCGGTCGAGGTCGTCGGTGTCTTCGAGCAGGATGGTGGCCTCGACGGGGGCGCCGTACAGCGCGCTCCTCGGGGCCTGGTCGATGCTCCAGACTCTCAGGCCGTCAGGACCCCGGGAGGGGAGCAGCCGTCCGATGCCGTTGCGGAAGACGTTCGGGGGCACGGTGACTCCGTCTCGCGGGACTCGGGGCGCGGCCGCAGGGGCTGCGGCCGTCCCCCCGGATGGTACGGCCGCAGGAAATCTTTCGGCCCATCCAGGGCGTGGTGATGGCATTTCAGGGGGTCTCGACCGCAAATTTTCCTGCGGGGGCGGGTTGCGTGTCGGATTTGAGGTGGAGCGCACTCCAAGTTCTACGGTTTCTGCCGTGGTCGCCGCCGCACGTGGTCGGCGGCGCGGGAACGGGAGAGGAGCGGCGCCGATGAGCAGGTCCGCGCACGAGGCCGAGGTCCGCCGGGAGCGTTTCGCGCGCGGGTTGGAGGTGCTGGAGCGGATCGACGGCGAGGTCGGGCGGCGGGTGGTGGACGCGCTGGGCGACGTCAGTCCGGAGCTCGGGCACCAGGTGGTCGCCTGGGGGTTCGGGGAGATCTACAGCCGGCCGGGGCTGCCGCCGCGCGATCGGCAGTTGGTCACCCTGGGTATGCTCACCGCGCTCGGCGGGTGCGAGCCGCAGCTGGAGGTCCATGTCAACGCCTCGCTGAACGTCGGGCTCACGCCGCAGGAGATCGTCGAGGCGCTGCTGCACTCCGCCGGCTACTGCGGCTTCCCGAAGGCCCTGAACGCCACCTTCGTCGCCAAGAAGGTGTTCGGCGAGCGCGGCCTGCTGCCGGTCGCGGCGGACCGGCAGGACGACCAGCAGGACGACCGGCGGGAGGACCGGCCGACGGACCGGCCGACGGACCGACCGGCCCGGTGGTGCGGACTTCGGCGCGGCAGAGGGTGCCGCAGCTGGCCCGCCCTGCTGGAACAGGGCAAGCCGGATCCCCTGGATGGTGTCGAGTGGCAACGGCCGGGGAGACCGCGTGCATGGGGCGCGACAGGCCAATGCCGCGCCGGGCCCTGGCGCCTCCGGCTCCTGGCCGGGGCTGGGCTGGTGCGGGGCGCTCACCCCGCCGATATCCACTGAGGATGGCGTTTCGATTTCCTCGCGGCAAGCCCGAAAGTGCGCGGGAGGTCGGACGCGGCGGGTAGCGGGACCCGGGGGTGCGGACGGCCGGACGTCCGTGAGCTGCGAATTCCTTCTGACGATTTTTCAATTTCGGTTGGGACAAGGCGAGAAACGGCGGCGTAAACCGTTGGACCGCCCCCGTGGTACACGGCGACCCTGTGCGTGGGTGTCCAGCCCGCCCGGCTCTGGAAGGCCGGACGGGCGCGTGAGGACCCCGGTCGAGTGGCAGCAACCGCAACCCAGCGAAGCGGAGACCGCATGGAACAGCAGTACACCCCGGCCGCGAACGCGGCGTGCGTCGAGGTCCGGACGGCCCCCGGCATCCCGGTGCCGGTCCCGGCCACCGTGCTCGTGGTCGTCGTCCTCCTCCTCACCACCGCCCTGACCACCCTCGGCACCCCCGCCCGCACCGCCGTCGCCACCCTGGCCGGCGCCGGACTGCTCGGCATAGAGCTGGTCCGCCGCCTGGCCGAGGCGCTCACCGTCCACCGGGCCCGCTAGGAGGCGGCCGGTGGGGCGCCTGAACAGCGCCCTGGCTGAGCAGGACAAGGAGGTCCGGACGCTCGCGCGGTGGCTGCGCGGACTGCGCGAGCGCTCCGGCCTCACCTACAGCCAGATGGCGCGCAAGACCGTCGAATTCACCCGGCCCGTCTCCCTCGCCACCCTCTCCCGCGCGGACGAGGGCCGTACGGTGCCGACCTGGCCGGTCACCGAGGCCTACGTCCGGGCCTGCGGCGGCTCGGTGCGCACCGCCGAGCGGCTGTGGCTGCGCGCCGACGCCCGCCGGCCCGGCCGGAGGGGGAAGGTCGAGGGCTGCGGACCGGCCGCGCACCGGGCCCTGCGGTACGTCACGGAGCGTTCCGAACTGCTCGTCGCCATGCGGCGGTTGCGGCTGCGCGCCGGGAGCCCGTCCCTGCGCGAGTTGGAGACGCGCGCGGCGCGGGGCGCGGTGAGCCACCTGCCGCGCAGCACCCTGCACGGGGTGCTGGCGGGCGAGCGGGACTGCACCGAGCGGGTCCTCATCGAGTTCGTCCGGGCCTGCGGGGTGGGCCCGGCGGAGGAGGACGAGTGGGTCGCGGCCCTGCGCCGCACCGCCGGGGCGCCGCCCCCGCCGTCCTCCCAGCCCGACGTCCGCCGCCAACTCGCCGAGGCCCACGCGGAGATCCGGCACCTGCGCCGGGCCCTCGGCAGCCGCCCGGCGCAGGAAGTCGGCCCGTCCGACTTCCCACGCCGTACCGACCGGTTGGCGGGACGGTCCGTCCCCTGACCGGAGGCCCCGCCCGGCCTGCGGGAGCGGGAAGCCGGCCCGTCCGACGTGTCATGCCGTGGCCGGTGGCTCCTCCTCGGGCAGCAGGTACCGGCCGAGGTGCGCCGTGAGGAACGCGGCGATCGTCTCCGCGTCGGTGGACTCCGCGGGCAGGTCACCCGGGCGGGGCTGGTGGATCCTGATGAGTTCGTCCCTCAACCGGGCGTCGAGAAGCGGCGCTTGGTAGCTGTCGATGGTCCCGCGGTAGAACAACCAGTCGAAGATCCTGACGGCGGGGCAGCGGCCGGACTGCGGCTCGTCCGACAGGTGGCTGTCCCCCCAGGCGCCGACGTAGACGTAGTCCGCGCGCCTCAGGGCTCCGTCGAGGTGCGGGGTGGGGTGGTCCTTCAGGTTCCAGTAGCTGCGGGCTTCGGCTTCGGGTACGGGTTCCGGGAACGCGGCAAGCCAGAGACGGAATTCGAACACCGGAACAGCCTGGCAGACCCGCACCGGTTCCACCGCCACTTCCGCTCCCCCGCACCCGCACCCGCACCCGCCGAGGGCGACCCCGCCGGCACGGGCTGAACGGGGATCCGGCGGGCGGGGGCGGGGGCGGGGGTCAGCCTCCCGGGCGGCGGCGCAGCCACCGGTAGAGCAGGGCGGCCGTGGCGGCGCCGGTGGCCAGCACGGCGGCGTCGAGCCAGGTAGGCACGGCCGGGTCCTGCCCGTGGTGCTGGTAGACGCCGGACAGCAGGGCCCGGGCGGCCAGGGCCGCCACCGCCCCGGCGCCGGTGGCGATGAGGGCCTCGATCTGGCCGGTGCGGCGGGAGGGCACCGGCTCAGAACCCGGTGAGGGTCGTCTTGCCGATCGCCGTACCGGACTCCTGGAGGCGGTGGGCCGCCCGGAGGTTGGCGGCGTTGACGGGGCCGAGGTCGCGGGTGGCGGTGGTGGTGAGGACACCCGCGTCCACCAGGCGGGCGACCCGGTCGAGGATGCGGTGCTGCACCGCCCGGTCGGCGGTGGCGTGCAGGGAGCGGGTGAACATGAACTCCCAGTGGAAGGAGATGCTCTTGCCCTTGAGGACGCCGATGTCCAGGGAGTCGAAGTCGTCGACGGCGACGATGCCGCCGAAGGGCTTCAGGGCCTCGGCGTAGGCGGTGAGGTTGCGGTCGGTGGCGACGGTGCTGAAGACGTGGTCGAGGCCGCCGGGGGCGACCTCGGCCAGCTGCGGGCCGAGCGGGCGGCTGTGGTCGATCACGTGGTCGGCGCCCATGCGGCGGGCGAAGTCGGCCGACTCCGGGCGGGAGGCGGTGCCGATCACGGTCAGGCCGGTGAGGGCGCGGGCGAGCTGGGTGACGAGGGAGCCGACGCCGCCCGCGGCGGCGGTCACCAGCAGGGTGCCGCCCTGCTCCGGTCCGCCGGTGCCCAGGCCGAGGCGCTCGAAGAGGCCCTCCCAGGCGGTGAGCGCGGTCAGCGGGAGCGCGGCGGCCCCGGCGAAGGAGAGGGTGGCGGGCTTGCGTCCGACCAGGCGCTCGTCCACCGCGTGGTAGCGGGAGTCGGCGCCGGGCCGGTCCAGGGCGCCGGCGTAGTACACCTCGTCGCCGACCCGGAACAGCTCCACCCGCGAGCCGACCGCGACCACGGTGCCGGCCGCGTCCCAGCCCAGCACCCGCGGCTCGCCGCCCGGGTCGGCGCTCTGGCGGACCTTGTGGTCCACCGGGTTGACGCCCACCGCCTCGACCCGCACCAGCAGGTCGCGCGGGCCCGGCCGGGGCACCGGCAGCTCGACGTCGAGCAGGCTCCGCGGGTCGTCGACCGGCAGGCTCCGGCGGTAGGCGACGGCGGGCATCGTCGCCGGGATCCCGGCGGTCTCGGGCGTCGGGGGCGTCGCGGGCACGGCGGTCATCAGGGCTCTCCTCCTCGGGGCGCCCGGGGTGTCCGGGCACGTCGGAGACGGTATGCGGAAGGTAGTGGTTACCCGCAAGGACCATTGGTACCCGTTGGGTACCGAAGCAGTACCCGACGGGTACCAATGGGTACCATCGGCGCGTGACGACGACCCGTACGGCGAAGACCCACGCCCCCGACTGCACCGACCCCAAGTCCGTCTACGCCGCGGCCTGCCCCTGCCGCGACATGCTCGACCTGCTGGCCAACAAGTGGAGCGCCCTCGCCCTGGGCGCCCTGGAGGACGGCCCGCAGCGCTTCGGCGCGCTGCGTACCCGCCTGCAGGGCGTCAGCCCGAAGGTCCTCACCCAGACCCTGCGAAGGCTGGAGGAGCACGGCCTGGTCCACCGCGAGATCCACGCCGAGGTCCCCCCGCGGGTCGAGTACAGCCTCACCCCGCTGGGCCTGGACGCCTGCGCCCCGCTGGCACACCTGCGCACCTGGGTGGAACGCAACATCGACCGCTTCCCCGTGACCGGCTGAGGACGATCGGCGGCGGACGCCTGCGGTCGTGCTCGGCGACCGGTCGTACTCGGCGACGGCAGGCGGTACGGCCGTCCCGGTCGGGTTCGAGCGCGGCTTCAAGCGTTCGAGGTCGGCTCCGAGGACGCCTCCGCTCAGGGCCCGGACGGGGCGTCGGCGGCCTTCGCCCTGCACCGCGGGCAGCTTCCGCGCCGCTTCCTCGCGACGAACGGATGCCGGTAGACCGTCACCCGGCGCCGGGGGATGCCGCAGAGCGTCGCCAGGCCGGCCAGGGCGTGCTCCAGGGCCGGGTCGCCGGTCTCCCGGCTTGCGGCGAAGCCCGTCGGAGCGAGCCCGAACGTGAACCGGAGGGACCGGAGGAAACGGAGGGAACGGAGGCGGCGACCGAGCTGCGGCATGACCGCCACCTTCCCACACGGCTCTTCCACCGTGACGTCAACGAGAACCGGGCAGACCGGGCAGGCCCGGCAGGTCGAGGGTGACGCGAAGGCCGCCGGCGGGTTCGGGGGCGAGGTGGAGGGCCCCGTGGTGGGCGTCGGTGACGGCGGCGACGATGGCCAGGCCCAGGCCGTGGCCGCGGCGGGCCGGGTCGGTCTCGGCGGTGCGTCCGCGCCCGCGCAGGAACGGTTCGGTGAAGGTGGCCACGGCCTCCGCCGTCAGCTGGGGGCCGGTGTTGGCGACGGTCAGGCGCACCCGCCCGGGCCGTTCGGGGTCGGCCCCGGTGGCGACGGTGACCCGCCCGCCGGTCGGCAGGTTGTGCCGCAGCGCGTTGTGCAGCAGGTTGACGGCCGCCTGGCGCAGCAGGACGGGGTTGCCGGTGGTCGGGGCGGGGCGCAGGTCGGCGGTGAGGGTGACGCCGAGGGTCCGGGCCTCGTCGCGGACGGCGGCCAGTGCCTCGCCGGTGGCGGTGGCGAGGTCGGTGGGGGCGAGGTCGGGCGGGGCGTGGCCGAGGTCGGCGAGCTGGAGCAGGGCCTCGCTGATCTCGATGCCGCGCTGGTTGGTGTCCTGGAGGCGGCTGACGAGCCGGCCCCAGTCCTGGCCGGCCGGGTCGGCGGCGGCGACCTGGAGCATGGTGCGGGTGATCGCCAGCGGGGTGCGCAGTTCGTGGGAGGCGTTGGCGGCGAAGCGCTGCTGGGCCTCGAAGGAGTGCTGGAGGCGGGCGAGCATCTCGTCGAAGGCGTCGGAGAGGTCGGTGAACTCGTCGCGCGGCCCGGTGAGGGCGATGCGGTGTTCCAGCGCGCCGCCCGCGGCGCGGTGGGCGGCGCGGGTGATGTCCTGCAGCGGGCGCAGCACCCGGCCGGCGATCAGCCAGCCGCCGACCAGGCCGACGGCGGTCAGCAGGGTCAGGGCGTAGCCGCTGGCGGTGAGCAGGGAGCGCAGGATCTCCTGGCGGGAGGGGGCGTCGGAGCGGTAGCGCGGGTTGGAGGAGGTGAGGGGGTAGTTGGGCACGTAGCGCATGCCGACGTAGACGACGGCGAGGCAGAGGACGCCGGCGGTGACGGCGAAGAGGGTGTAGCTGAGGGTCAGGCGCATCCGGGCGGTCAGCCGGCGCGGGCGGGTTCCGGTGCGGCGTCCGCCCGTACGGCGCCCGGAGGCGGAAGAGGCGGGACCGGGGTCGGGGTTCACTGCGGGGTGCCTTCCTGGCGCGGGTCGGTGAGGCGGTAGCCCACGCCCGGCACGGTCTGGATCACCCACGGGTCGCCGAGGCGTTTGCGCAGGCCGGAGATGGTGATGCGGACCGCGTTGGTGAAGGGGTCGGCGTTCTCGTCCCAGGCGCGTTCCAGCAGGTCCTCGGCGCTGATGACGCCGCCGTGCGCCGCCATCAGGACCTCCAGGACGGCGAACTGCTTGCGGGACAGGCCCACGTAGCGGCCGTCGCGGTAGACCTCTCGGCGGAAGGGGTCCAGGCGCAGCCCGGCGTACTCCAGGACGGGCGGCGCGGCCTGGGCCGGGCGGCGGGCCAGGGAGCGCAGCCGGACGACGAGTTCGGCGAGGTCGAAGGGCTTGGTGAGGTAGTCGTCGGCGCCGAGCTCGAAGCCGGCGACCTTCTCGTTCAGGCGGGCGGCGGCGGTGAGCATCAGCACCCGGCAGCCAAGGCCCTGCTCGACGATGCTGCGGCAGACGTCGTCGCCGTGGGTGCCGGGGATGTCGCGGTCGAGGACGACGACGTCGTAGCTGTGGACGGCCAGGCGCTCCAGCGCCGCGTCGCCGTCGGTGACGATGTCGCAGGCCATCGCCTCCAGCCGCAGTCCGGCCTGGACCGCCTCCGCGAGGTAGATCTCGTCCTCCACCACCAGGACCCGCACGTGCCGTTCTCCCTCGCTCCGCTGTTCGTACCCATTGGACCCGATGGGGCCTATCGAAAACGTATCGGCCTGCGCAGACGTCCTCGCAACACCGACTTTCCTCCAATGGTCCGGCAACGGACGAGCACCACCGGGAGGCAGGAAATGGACACGACGGACACCCCGACGGGGACGGGGACCAGCACGGCCACGGGCACGGAGACGAGGACGGGGACGGCCGCGCGGAGCGGACGGCAGCGGCGGCTGGCCGCGGGCGCCGCCGCGACGGCGGTGCTGGCCCTGGCCGGGGCGTGCGCCGCCGACCCGCCGGGCACCGAGGCCGTCCTGCGCACCCTGGCGGCCACCGTCACCGCCCAGCCCGCCACCACCCCGCCCGTCACGACGGAGGCGGAGGCGGACGGGGAGATACCCGACGGCCGGACGCTGACCCCCTCCGACACCGGCTCCCCCGCCGTGGGCAACCTGGACGGTCCGCTGCGCGAGGCCCTGCAGCAGGCGGCCGTCGACGCGCGGGCCAAGGGCATCGAGATGACCGTCACCTCCGGCTGGCGCAGCAAGGCCTACCAGCAGCGGCTGCTGGACCGGGGGGTGGTCAAGTACGGGAGCCTGGAGCAGGCCCGGAAGTTCGTCAACACGCCGGAGAAGTCCGCGCACGTCAGCGGCAAGGCGGTGGACGTCGGCCCGACCAGCGCCGACTACTGGCTGATCCAGAACGGCGCCCGGTACGGGCTGTGCCAGGTGTACGCCAACGAGATCTGGCACTTCGAACTGCTCACGACGCCGGGCGGGACCTGCCCGGCGCCGCTGCCGGACGCCGCAGGGTGAGGGGGCGCGCCGTGACCGCTCCCGCCGGTTCCGACACGCCCGCCGAGGCGCCCGACGGGGCCGCCCGGCCGTCCCGGCGACGGGCCGCACCCGGGTGGTGGGCCGTACGCCGGTGGCTGGCCACACCCCGATGGCCGATCACACGAGGGCGACGGGCCGCACGGGGGCGACAAGCCGAACCCCGCCGACGGGCCGTGCCCCGCTGGCGCGCCGTCCCCCGGTGGCGGCGCGGGCGCGTGCCCGCCGCGCTCGGGCTGCTCACCGCGCTCGCCCTGGGCGGCCACCGGCTGGTGCCGGAACTGGGCGTGGGCCTGGGCAGCCTGTGGGAGAGCGCCCTGCCCTGGAGCGCCCTGGTGGCGGTGGCGGCGCTGCTGTGCGCGGCGCTGCGCCGGGCACCGGCGGCGGCCTGCGCGGGCGGGGTGCTGGCGGTGGTGTGGGCGGTGGCGTTCGGGCCGCTGCTGCTGGGCGGCGGGGCTCCGGCGCACGGGGCGTCGACGGGCGGGACCGGCGGGCCGGGGCTGACGGTGGTCACCCACAACGTGAACGCCGCCAACCCGGACCCGGCCGGCACCGCCCGCGCCCTGCTCGCCGCCGACCCTGACCTGGTCGCGCTGGAGGAGGTCACCGACGCCGCCCTGCCCGCCTACCAGGGCGTGCTGGACAAGGCGCTGCCCCACCACGCCCGCACCGGCACCGTCGCGCTGTGGAGCCGCTACCCGGTGACGGAGTCCCGGCGGCTGGTCATCGACCCCGGCTGGAACCGCTCCCTGCGGGCCGAAGTCAACGCCCCCGGCGGGCCGTTGGCCGTCTACGTCGCCCACCTCGCCTCGGTGCGGATGACCGCCACCGGCTTCGCCACCGCCCACCGCGACCGCGACATCGCCGCCCTCGGCCAGGCCCTGGACGCCGAACCGCTGCGCCGGGTCCTGCTGCTGGGCGACCTCAACACCGCCGCCGACGACCGCGCCCTCGCCCCGCTCACCAGCCGCCTCACCCCCGCGCGCAGCGGCTTCGGCTTCAGCTGGCCGTCCGCCCTCCCCCTGGCCCGGATCGACCACATCCTCACCCGCGATCTCCCCGCCACCGCCACCTGGACCCTGCCCGCCACCCCCAGCGACCACCGCCCGGTGGCGGCACGGCTGCGGGGGTGACGGCGGGGGCCCGGCGGCAGGCCCGCGCCCGGTCAGGCGACCAGCCGAAGCCAGGCCGCCGCGAGGGCGGCGTGGCCGGCCGGCGTCGGGTGGACGCCGTCCTCAGCCCAGTGCTCGGCCCCGCTCGTCGCGGCGAGTTCGGCGAACCTGCCGTCGGCGGCGAGCAGGTGGGCCCCGTAGCGGCGGGCGAGCCTGCGGACGGCCCGGATCTTCGGGTCCAGGTCGGCGCGCCACTGCTCGCGTTCCTTCTCGCCGATGAGCGCGGCGCCGGCCTCGACGGTGCCGCGGATCGGCAGGAGGAACGGCTCGATGAGGACGAGTTCCGTGCCCGCTTCGGCGAGGGGCGCGAGGAGGCGGTCGTAGCCCGCCTCGAAGCGTTCGGCGGGGATCGGGTACCCCCGCGGGTCGAGGATGCGCCGGCCCGCGTCGTTGACCCCGACGAGGATCGAGACGACGTCCGGGCGCGCGTCGAGGACGTCCGTCCGCCAGCGGGCTTCCAGGTCCGTCACCTTGTCGCCCGCGTTCGCGGTGTTCAGCCAGGTCACCGGCCGGTCGGGGTGGCGGTGGGCCCACTCGCCCGCGACGCGCAGCGGGTAGCCGCACCCGAGGCCGTCCCCGCTCTCCCGGCGGCGGCAGTCGGTGGTCGAGTCGCCGGTGAACAGCACGGTGATTCCCGGCCGGAGGGTGATCATCTCGAAGGTGCCGGGCCGCACTGTCACCGCGCTGACGTCAACCGTCATCCCAACTGCGGGAAGACCGACATGACGACATGTCAGCTGACGGGGACGGCGTCCTTCGGCAGGGTGTGCCAGTTGGTGACGACCGGCTTGTCGACCGGGGTGGTGCCGACGGGGATGCTCACCGGGTTCGGGTCGGGGGTGCCGATGATGACGTCGGTGTACTGGACCGCCTGGTTGCCCTTGGTGGTCTTGGTCATGATGCCCGCGTACGCGGTCTTGGCGCCGCTCAGGGTGATCTGCTCTCCCGCCCCGCGCTCGAAGGCGGCGGCCTCGATGCCGCCCGAACCGAACGCGATGACGGGGTGGCCCGCGGGGAGCGTGCAGGTGATGCCCGACTTGGCCTTGGCGCTGATCAGGATGTAGCCGCCGGCCTGGGTTTCGGCCTTCGCGACGAAGTCCAGGTCGTTGGCGCCGCAGACCTGGCCGTACCCGCTCTTGTCGCCGGGCGCGGCGGATGCCGAACCGGCGGGCGCGGCAGGGGACTTGGGCGGGGCCGCCTTCGTCGGTGCGGCTCCGGCCGGCGCGGCCGTGGCGGGCGCGGCGGGCTCGGAGGGCGCGGCGGCCTTGGTCACGGGGGCGGTGGGGGCGGCCGCGTCGCTGTTGTCCGGTCCGCAGGCCGTGGCGGTGGCGGCGATCGCCGCGACGGCGGCGGCGGTGAGGGCGAGGCGGCGCGTGCGCATGGGGGTTCTCCTGCTGTCGTCCGGGCGGTGCGGTTCACCGGCGTGTGATCACCGTACGGGCGGGTCGTTCACGGGCCGGTGCGGGAAATATCCCGATCCTGTCCCAGAAGGCCTGCGCCAGAAGGCTTGTGTCAGAAGGCCTGTACGGACGGGGTGTTGGACGACGCGGGCGGGGAACGCCGCCGGGCCGGCCCCCGCAGGAAGGGGGCCGGACCGGTGGAACGGGGCGGGTCAGCCGAGCAGTTCGCCCTGGAGGGTGACGACCTGTCGGAAGGGCGCGGTGGGCACGCCGGCGGGGTTGGTCATGGTGATGACGGCGACGACGTCGGCGGCGGAGAGGTAGGCGACGCGGGCGGTGGGGGCGCCCTTGGTGCCGGCCGTGGTGGACTCCACGAGGGTCAGGCTGCTGCCGTCGAGGGCGTCCCAGTCGTCGTGGGGGGTGCCCTTGGTGTCGGGTGCGGCCTTGGCGCGGCCCTTGGAACGCACGTCGGCGAAGGCGCCCCAGGACTCCCGGACGGAGCCGAAGCGCAGCAGCCGGATCTGGGTGCGGGTGCCGTCGGAGGCGGTCCACTCCCGGACGGTGGCCGCGCGGCAGGCGTGCTCCAGCAGCACGGATCGCATCTTGACCGGGTCCTGCTGCTCGTCGGCGATCGCGTCGCAGGGCACCCACTGGCCGAACGCGGAGCCGGGGGCGGAGCCGGCGGCGGAGGCGGACGCGGAGTCCGAGGGCGCCGGGGAGGCCGGGGCCGACGGGGCGGCGGTCGGCGAGCCCGAGGGGGTGGCGGCCGCGGTGGGCGCCGGGAAGACCGGCGGGGTCAGCGAGCCGCCGGCCTCCTTGGGCGCGGGCAGCAGCAGGTAGCGCAGGTCCGCGTGGTGCGGGGACTTGCCCTTGTCGTCCGGGGCCTCCTGGCCCGCGGGCAGCGGAGGCAGCGTCAGCGGCGCGAAGGTGTAGCGGCCGTCGCTCGCGGTGGCCAGGCCCGGCAGGTCGGTCCGGTCGGGGGCGGTGACGGCCAGCGCGCTGCCGGTGCCGGCGAGGGCGAACACCAGGACGGCGCCGCTCCAGCGCACCGCGGCCTTGCGGCGCCGGGTGCGGCGGGCCTCCTGCTCCGCGAGGACGGCGGGGTCCTCGGCGGCGGCGAAGGGCTCGGCGACGGGCTCGGCGAGCGCCTCCAGGACCGGATCGGCCCCCTTCCCGGGCACGGGCGCGTTCGCGGGCGCGGGCGGCGGGGTGGCGTGGTCGGTCATACGGAGGCTCCGGGGCGGGCGAGGCGGTCGAGCTGGAGGGTGAACAGGGCGACGATCTTGTCCTTGGGCAGCGGCGCCACGCCCTCGGCGCTCATGACCACCAGGAGGTCGCCCTCGGCGGCCGAGCACTCCAGGTAGTCGATCGGCGCGGACGGCGGCGCCGGCATCAGGTAGCAGTGCGCCTCGGGGTGCCCGGGGACGGCCGGGCCGACCCGGAACAGGCCGGTGTCGCCGGTGAAGACCGCGGTGTACTCGTTGATCCGCTGCACTTCCTGCTGGTTGAACTGGCGCAGCTTCAGGCCGATCACCAGGTCGTCCCCGTCGGCGAGGTAGGTGCGCACGCCGGAGGCCTTGACGTGCATGCCCTCCCAGTAGGCGCGCATCTTGTCGCGCTTGTCCTTGGGGAGCTGCTGGAGGTCGGCGTCCATCTCGGCGGACAGCTGCTCGCCGTTCTGCTCGCTGTCGTGGCCGTAGCCGCCGTCGTCCGGGCCGGGCCGGTAGCCGGCCGGGACGGGCAGCAGCAGGTCGCGCATCGAACCGAAGTGGCTGCCGTTGGACTTGGCGCCGTACGGCGTGGCGGTCGCGGTGGGGGTTGGAGCGGTGGACGGGGCGGCGGCGGTGGCCGGCGCGGGGTCGTCGTACTGGGTCTTGATGATTCCCACGCCGATGGCCACACCGACCAGCGCGGCCGCAGCGGTCGCGGCCCCCGCGCGCAGCAGGCGGCGGGAGGCGGGGCTCGGGCCTGCGGGCGCGGCGGACCCGATGGGCGAACCCTCGGGTGCCGGTTCGGGCGCGCCCGGGGCGGCGGCGGTGGTCATGGTGTCGTCGTTCACGCGAGCCGCTCCCACTGCCGCTTGGCGAGGTCCTTGAGGGTGTCGGGGTTCACCGGCTTGGTGTCGAGGACCTCGATCGTCATCTGCACCGACCCGCGCTTGGCGCTGGCCCCGCCGTAGTAGTACTGCTCGGTGCTCTCGGCCCAGTGGCTGGGCACGGTGTCCACCTTGTAGCCGCCGCTGGCGCCCTCGGCGAACGGCAGCGGCCAGTAACCGGGACCGGTCTTCGCCTCGTCGGAGCGGTCCTCGGTGAACTGGACCAGCTGGACGCGGTAGAAGACTCCGTCCTTCTTCCAGTCCACCTCGGCCGCGCGCCGGAAGCCGCGCGAGGCGAAGTCCTTGAACCTCTTAGCCGAACCGCCCTTCTCCTCGGCGAGTTCGCCGATCGAGATCCAGCTCGGCTTGTCCGGGTGGTCGTCCCAGGGGGCGCTGCCCTCGGGGGCGCCGATCAGCAGCTTGGTCAGGTCGCCGTCGATGCCGATCGGCGCGGGCTGCTCGGCGGCGAGGGCGGCCGGGTCGACCCGCTCGGCCGGGTAGGCCGGGCGGGCGGCCTGGAGCGGCGGCAGCGGCGTGGGCGGGCGCTGGGCCTGCACGGCGTAGCCGACGCCGCCGCCGGCCAGGGTGCCCAGCACCAGGGCGCAGGCGGTCAGCAGCACGGGGCGGGGGCGGCGCGGGGCCTTCGGGGCGCCGGCCTCGGGTGCGAACGGCGCGGCGGGTACGGCGGGTTCGGGCGCGACGGGCGGTGCGGCGGGCGGCGGCGGAGCGGCGGGCACGGCGGGCACCGGCTCCGCGGGTTCGGTGGTCACGGAAGTGGCTCCAGAGGAGGAGGAAGAAGAGGACGGGGAAAGGGCGGAGCCGGGCTCAGCCGCCGGTGGTGAGCCACTCGCGCTGGCGCTTCATCAGCTCGTTCAGCAGCGCCTTGTCGGGCGTCCCCTTCACGTCGACGTCGATCGTGTACTGGACGTCGCCCTGGCTGGAGATGCCGCTCATCGAGCCGGTGTAGGCCTGCTGCTTGGGGGCCTTCAGGTAGCCGCGGCCGCCGGAGTCGCCGTCGATGTCGAACGGGTCCAGCGACTTGATCTTGTAGTTCTTGGCGAAGTCGGACGCCATCGCGGTGGAGCCGAACTTCAGCAGGGTGACGGTGACTTCGGCCTTGCCGTCGGCGGTCCGGTACATCCGGTTCGCGCCGCCCTTGTAGCCGTAGGACTTGAGGATGTCCATGATGCCGTCCTGCTTGCCGAAGAGGTCGGCGACGTCGTCGTCGCTCATGGCCATCCCGTCCACGGGCCCGTAGGACTCGCCGCCGGCCGGGATGGGGAGCAGGAAGTAGCGCAGGTCGCCCTCGTGCTTGCCGCCGCTGACGGTGCCCTTGACGGTGCTGACGGGGGCGGGCTCGGCGGGGACGGCGGTGGGCACCGGGACGGGCGCGGCCGAGGGCGTCGCGCTCGCGGCGGCGCTCGCGCCCACGGTCGCCTTCGACGGGGCCGGGGCGGCCGCGGCGGCCGGGCGGGTGTCGGGCTTGCCGACGGCGACGGTCACGGCGGCGCTGGCCGCGGTGACGGCGAGCAGTCCGGCGGTGGCCAGCGCGACGCCGACGGCGCGCGGCAGCCGGCGCGGGGCCTGCTCCGGTACGGGCGGTACGGCGGCGCCGGCCTGGGCGTCGGGCGCGGCAGCGGCGGGCGCGGCGGCCTCGGGAGCGGCGGCCTCGGGAGCGGCGGCCGGCTCGGCCGGTGCCGGAGGTCCGGCGGCGGCGCCCTCGTTCTCGGGCTCAGGCAAGGAAATCCCCCCAGTGAAGAATGCGGAATCCCACGCGCGGGCTCCTCACGGGAACCACTCCCCCAGCGGGTTCTCCGGGCATTCCGTCACGCGTGTCGGCAGGAATTATGAAAGGCCGCCGACACCACTGCCAAAACAATCAACCGCCACACTTTCCCCCAATGTTCGACGAATCGGACACACCGTGATCGAACCGCAATGGGCGCTGTCCTGCGGTGATGACGCTGTGTCGACACATCGATTCGAACACGGCCTACTTCCGCCCCGCCGGTTCAGGGGGGCCGGACCGGTGCCGTCAGATCCACCCTTCCTCCCAGGCCCGCCGCGCCGCCTCGTGGCGGGTGCGCACGGCGAGCTTGGTGATGGCCCCCGAGAGGTAGTTGCGGACGGTGCCGGGTGCGAGGTGGTGCTGCTCGGCCAGCGCGCTGATCGGCTGGCCCCGGTGGACGGCGCGCAGCACGTCCAGTTCGCGCGGGGTCAGCGGGCAGGGCGTCTCGGTGAGGGCGTGGGTGGCGAGCCGGTGGTCGATGTAGCGGCCGCCGCCGTGGACGTCGCGCAGGATGTCGGCCAGTCGGGTGGCGGGGGTGGTCTTGGGCACGAAGCCCTGGATGCCCGCCGCCAGTGCCCGGCGCAGTACGCCGGGCCGGGCGTGGCGGGTGACGAGGACGACGGGGACGGGGTGGCGGCGGCGGATGGCCTGGGCGGCGCCGACGCCGTCCAGGTGGGGCATCTCCAGGTCCAGCAGGGCGATGTCGACCGGGTGGTCGGCGGCGGCCCGGACGGCCGCGGGGCCGTCGCAGGCCTGGGCGGTGACGGTCAGGTCGGGTTCGAGGTCGAGGAGCGCCGCGAGGGCGCCGCGGGTGAGGTCCTCGTCCTCGGCGAGCAGGATGCGGATCACGCGGGGGCCTCCCGGTCGGTGTGGCCGGCCAGTTCGAAGCGGCCGTCGGGGTGGGTGGTGGTGCCGACGTGCCCGCCGATGGCGTGGAAGCGTTCCCGCAGCCCGGCCAGGCCGCTGCCGTTACCACTGCCGCGGTCGGTGGCGGGGTGCGCCGGGGCGCCGTCGTTGCACAGCAGGACGCGGACCCGGCCCGCGTCCGCGGTGACGGTGATCCGGCAGTGCCGGGCGCGGCTGTGGCGCAGGATGTTGGTGACGCCCTCGCGGACCAGGGCGGCGAAGGCCGGCTGGAGCTGGTGCGGGACGCGTTCGGCGTCGCCGTCGACGGCGGTTCGGATCCCGGCGGCCTCCAGGAGCCCCACGGCGTTGGCCAGTTCGGTGCCCAGGCTGGCGCTCCGGTAGCCGTGGACCACGGCCCGGGACTCCTCCAGGGCGGCGCGCGCCAGTTCGGTGATCTCCCGGAGCTGGGCGCGCGCCTCGTGGTCGCTGCGGCCGACCAGCCGCTCGGCCAACTCCCCCTTGAGCGTGATGGCCTGGAGCCGGTGGCCCTGGAGGTCGTGCAGGTCCGCGGCGAAGCGCATCCGCTCCTCCGCCACGGCCAGACCGGCCGTGGCTTCGCGGACCTGCTCGGCCTCCAGCACCGCCCGCCACAGCCGGAGCAGGACCAGCTCCACCGCGGCGACGAACAGCAGCATCCCGGCGCCGGTCGCCGCCGGCACCCCGGGCAGGAGGCCGGGGGTCTCGTGGCGCCACTGCGCCACGGCCTCGCCCAGCACCGCGCAGACCAGTGCGACCGCCGTCAGCAGCCGGCGCCGCGCCCGGGCCGGCAGGGACAGGGCCAGGGCCGCCGTCATGGCCCCGGGCACCATCGCCCAGTCGAGCGCGGTGTACGGACGGTCCGCCATCTCGCCCCAGGTGGCGACCGCCACGGCCAGCAGCGCGAGGCTCCACCGCCACTCGGCCGCGGAGGGGCGGCGGGGGCCGTACCCCTGTCCCTCCGGCGGGCCGGCACCGGGCTCCCGACCCATGGCGCGAGGCGGCACCGCCCGGCGGACGAGCCGGGTGTGCTGGACCAGGACGGCGACGATCACCGGGGCCGTCAGCGCCGTACGCACCGGGTCCAGGTTGAAGACGACGTCGTTCGCGGCCAGCAGCAGCCACAGGGGCCCCAGGGCGAGCAACGTCCGGCGGGTGAGGAGGCCCAGCCGACCCGGATCGACCACACCGGCCACCGCGAATGAGGTGCTCATGTCCGGCCAGCGTAGAGGCCGTCGCCGGGCCCTGTCTGTAGCCGAACCAGCCAATAGATCATGACAGTTGTCATAAACCGACCGTGACACCGCCCGGCCGGTTCATGGCATCAGCCACTACTGGCGACCGGCGCGCGCCCGCGAGACTCTCCACCGTCTCTCCACGGGGTGCGCGCCCGGGCTTCGCCGCGTGCACACCCTCCCCCCTCACCTTCCACGACCGCTCCAGGAGCACGGATGACCATCGCCCGCAGGACCCGCCGGCGCCGCACCCTCGCCGCCTCCGCCACCACCGCCCTCGCCGTCGGGCTGCTGAGCCTCGGCGCGGCGCCGGCCGCCCACGCCGACACCCTCCCGACCCTCTGCAACCCGGCCGTGGACCGCACCACGGCCGAGCCCGTCAACGTACAGGTCACCCCGCTCGTCACCGACTTCCTGATCTACAACGTCGCCCCGGGGAGCACCGGGCACCACAGCGACATCCTGACCCGGGTCAACTCGGCGACCACCACCGTCGACAACAAGACCGAGATCACCGCCACCGCGAGCGCGCTGTTCCTCAAGGTCGAGGTGAAGGTCGGCTTCTCGGTACAGAAGACCACCTCCAGCACCACCAGCACCACCGTCAGCGACACCTGGGACCTCGTCGATCCCGGCCGCTACGGCCTCTACCGCGGCACCCGGGTCGTCACCGGCCAGTACGTCAACCGCATCTGCGCCCAGACCGGCGGCCCCAACACCGGCATCTGGGTCACCACCTCGCCGTCCCCCGGGACCTTCACCACCTACGAGTCCCCGGAGATCGGCTCGGTCCGCTGCGCGCCCGCCGAGGCCGCCGGCACCGTACGCCGCGCCGCCCAACTCCTCATCAGCAGCTGCTGACCGTCCCGCCGACCCGACAGCCCTTGGAGATCCCGTGACGAACCCGCACCGCACCACCACCCGCCGGGGCGCCGCGCTGCGCGCCCTCGGCGCCACCGCCCTCGCCTCGCTGTCCGGCCTGACCCTGCTCGCCGCCCCCGCCTCGGCCGCCACCCAGGGCCTGGCCTCCAGCGAGTGGCACGGCTACGTCTGCGACGACGGCTACTACCGGATCAGGACGCCCTTCAACCAACTCGTCGAGCGCAACCAGTACAGCGCCTGGGGACAGGCCATCCAGAACCCCGACACCGGCGCCTACAACCAGCAGTGGAAGCTCTGCCACTACAACTCCGACAACCAGTCGTTCATCTTCCGCAGCCGGCAGAACGAGGGCGACTGCCTCGGCGTGTGGAAGCAGAACCCGAACGACGGCGCCACCGGCGGCGAGGGCGCCAATCTCAACCTCTTCGACTGCCAGGGCTGGATCTACGGCAACCAGATCTTCCACTTCCTGTACCCCGACCCCGGCAACACCAGCAAGGTGATCCTCAAACTCGGGCACAGCGGCTTCTACGCGGCCCTCGGCGACCCGTCCGGCAGCGCCGGCTCGGCCATCGCCCAGTACTCCGACCGGGTGGCCGTGTTCACCCTGGAGCACCTCGCTTCCTGACGTCCCCGTGGCCGCACGGACCGGACCGGGCGGCGGTCCGGGCCCGAGGGCGGACGGCTGCGCCTACCGTTGGACCGTGGACGGACAGGTGTGCGGCGAGGAGTGCCCGGTCGGCGGGCCGGACCCGGACGGCCGCGGGGTGCCGTTCGGCCGGCCCGGCGCGGCTCGCGCCGACCCGGCCCGGCCCGGCGCGGGAGGCGGGCCGGCGGCCGGGGCCGCCGGGGCCGGGGCCCCGCGGTTCGCCGTCGGCCCCGGATACGCCCTCTACCAGGGGCCGTTGGCGGACAGCGCCTTCCACCGGCACGCCACCTTCCAGGTCGCCGTCGCGGCCGCCGCCCGCACGGTGGCCATCGACGACGACACCGGGCGGCGCCACCGCGGGCCCGCGCTCGTGGTGGCGCCGATGGTGCGCCACCGGATGGCCCCGACCCGGGAGGTGCTGACCTTCTACGTCGACCCGCACTGCGCCTTCGCCGACCGGCTGCGCGCGGGCTGCGCACCGGGGGTCGCCATCGCCCCGCAGTGGCGGGGCCTGACCGAGCGGGACGTCCGGCCCGGTGGCGGGCTGCCCGCCACCGGGCTGGACCCTCGGCTGCGCGCGGCGATGGCGGCACTGGCCGCCGACGGCCGGGAGCCGCTGGAGGGCCTGGCCGCGCGCGTCGGACTGTCCCCGCAACGCCTGCGGGCCCTGGCACGGCGACAGTTGGGGGTGCCGCTGGCGCGCTGGCGCAGCTGGCAGCGGCTGTCCCGGGCGGCACTGGCCCTCGGCGAGGGGTGCTCCCTGGCACAGGCGGCGCTCGCGGGAGGGTTCGCCGACCAGGCCCATCTCACCCGTTGGATGCGGGAGTTGACGGGGCTGACACCCTCGCAGGTGCTGCCCGCCCTGCGCGGAACGGCGGTTCAGGCCGGGCGGCGCGCGGTGTAGAAGGACATCGAGCCGGTCACCGTCGCGACGGTGTCCACCTCGCGTACCCCCTCGAAGCCGGCCTCGGCGATCAGCCGGGGCAGGATGCCGTCGGCGTTCGGCTGGGTGTCCTCCTTGCCGTCGGCGAACTGGACGATCCGGAAGGCCAGCCGCATGGCCGCCGTGCGCTGCCGCCCGTAGTCGGCGATCACCAGCTTCCCGCCGGGGCGCAGCGTGCGGTGCATGGCGGCGAGGACGGCCTGCTTCATCGGGAGGGGGCACTGGTGCAGGACGAGGCTGGAGACGACGGTGTCGGCGGTCCCGGCGCCGACGACCTCGTCCACCGTGTCGCCCATGCCGGTACGGAAGTCGGGTTCGATCCCGGCCGCGGCGGCCTTGCGGCGGGCCAGGCGCAGCACGGCGGGGTCGGGGTCGACGCCGACGACGGTGGCCTGCGGTTCGGCGCGGCCCAGCAGGACGGCGAAGGACCCGGTGCCGCAGCCGACGTCGACGATGACGTCACCGGGGCGCGGGGCGGCGTGCATGGCGAGCAGGCTGCGCCACAGGCGTTCGCGGGTGAGCGAGACGATCGGGTCGTAGAGCCCGAGGGCGAGGCGCCCGGCGGCGGGGGTGAAGGTGTCGGTCGGTGTCATCCGGCCAGTGTGGTCGGGCGGTTGGGGCCGCGTCTTGAACGAATCGCTCGCGTCCCCGGGGGCGGATGAGCGCTTCAGGAAGCGGCCGGAGCGGGAGCCGTACGGGCCCGGAGCAGCAGGAGCAGCCCGATCCCGAGCCCCAGGTCGACGGCCAGGCCCAGTGCCTGCAGCCAGTCGGCCGTCTTCCCCGGCGAGTAGATCTCCAGGTAGTCGGACAGCGCGTGCACCAGCACCAGCGGCCAGACGCTCCCGATGTACAGGCGCGCCCCGCACAGGCAGAAGCCAAACGCGCCGGCCTCCAGGACCTGCCACAGCGTGTTGCCCAGGGGCGCGCCGAAGAACAGCCAGTTGCCGAGGTGCCCGACCCCGAACAGCACCGCCGTCAGCACCACCGCGCGCACCGGGCCGAGCGGCCGCGCGACCTCCAACACCAGTGCCCGGCTGCTCAGTTCCTCGCTGACCCCGATGGCGAGCATCAGCACCACCCCGCCCACCAGGGTCGCCGTCCCGCCCTCGATCCCGGGCAGCGCCGCCAGCCCCGCCACCACGACCAGCGGCAGCAGCACCGGCCAGCGCGCCATCACCCCGAGGCCCGTCACCCCGCCGGTCGCCAGCAGCCCCCAGGCCCGGAGCAGCACCAACACCACCGCCGCGCCCGCCAGGTTGACCACGGTCGGCCCCAACTGCGGGAACCACCCGGGCTCCAACGGCGGCAGCACCTTCGCCACCACCACGATCACCGCCTGCCAGACGACCGCGACCCCGACCGCCCCCAGCACCGGATGCCGGCGCACCTGGCTCCCCCATCGCTTCAGCACGGCTCGATGGTAGGCGCGGCAACGTCAAGTCAGCGTCAACCCGGACAAGTTGAGCCCCAACCGAGATACCGGCGACGGGCGCACAGGAAGTCGGACCCGCCGACTTCCTACGCACACCACGGCAGACCGGGCGGCCCTGCGCACTCCGCAGGGCCGCCCGGCAAGAAGCGCTTCAGGAACCGGCCGGGAACTCGCCCGCCCGGACACCGGCGACGAAGGACCGCCACGCCTCGGGGGAAAGCCGAGAACCGGCCCGTGAGGGCGTTGCCGTCCCGCCGCGCGCCAAGCCGATCAGGCTGCGTAGAACGGCCTTGCGGCATCCTGGATCTCCGCGACCGCCCTGGCGAAGCCCTCCGGTTCGCCGCCCCACGGGTCCGCGATGCCCGAACCGAGGACTCGCACCGCGCGGTCGGGGCCGACGAGGGCCTGGACGGTGTCGGCGGTCTTCCCGTCCACGGCGAGCAAGTCGTCCGCCCAGTCGATCTGCTGCCGGTCGAGGAGGACGCCGCGGTGCGCGGTCAGGTCGTAGCCGAAGCCGGCGGCGGCCTCGATCATGAGGGGGTGGGCGGGCTTGCCGACGTGCCAGTTCTCGGTGCCCGCCGAGCGGACGAGGAGCTTGCCTCCCGCGCGCTCGGCGATGATCAGTGCGGCGATCGGGGACCGGCAGTGGTTTCCCTTGCAGATCACCAGGACCTTGCGGCGGGCCGGGCTCATTCGGCGTGCACCCTCTCGATCTCGAAGGTGAGCACGCCCAACGCCTCCTTGTGGGGCGGGAAGATGGCGTGGATCGCTTCGAGCTGTTCGGCCTCGGTGGCGTGCGGGTTGACCGCCTCCACGCGCTCGGTGCCGAACATCTCCTTGAAGGTGCGGTACGTCCCGATCCGGGTGACCCGGGTCAGGCAACTCGACTCGCGGCAGGTGAAGTTGATCAGGTCTCCCGGCTTGATCCGCTTCATCGACTCGTAGGCGACGCGGACCTCGACCGTCTTCTCGCCGCTGGCGATCAGGTCGAAGTACTGCCGGTAGATCGGCATGGTGCGGGGGCGCTTCGCCCGGGAGTCGAGCGTGTCGGGTCGGCGGGTGCTCATCAGTGTTTCCAATGCGGTCGTGGTGTAGGAGCGGAAGAAGTGCCTGGGGTCGCTCAGCACGAGTTCGCCGAGACCCGTCAGCGCTTCGACGTAGTCCTCCTGGGTGCCGGGCCAGGCCGAGGGGTCGAGCAGCCACGCGGGGGTGGTGTCGTCCTGGGCGAGTCCCGCTTCGGCGGCTTAGCGCAGCAGGCTCTTGGAGAGTTTGCCGCCGTCGCTGCCGAGGATCTGGGGGGTGAAGATCCGGACCGGCAGGGGGCCGGGCGGCAGGCCGAGGACGGCGTGCGCGCCGTCGACGAGTTGGCAGCCGAAGGCCCAGTCACCACCCTTGACCATGACGTGCAAGGTCCGGTCGTCGGGCCGGTAGGAGCGTTCCTTGACGACGTTGCGGTACAGCGTGGCGAGGTCGAGGTAGCCGCCGCCCAGCGGCGTGATGTCGGCTTCGTAGCGGCCGTGCTCGAAGCAGAACGCCTCGAACAGGCCGCCGGCCTCGTCCAGTTCCAGCAGCCGCGTCCGCTCGGCGTGCTTCTCCGCCCAGCCGCACGCCGGGCAGGGCAGCCGGATTTGGGCACTGCCGCTGTTCGGCGACAGCCAGGCGCCGACCGCGTCCAGGAGTTCCAGCGTCCGCAGGAACTCGGCCCGGAACGCCGGGGCGTCCTGCTGCCGGGTGTAGGTGGTGACCGTGTACGGCACGTTCGTCCGGGCGCGGCAGGCGTCGAACAGCGGCCGGTAGTGCCGGGCGACGAGCGATGAGATCTCGTCGGCGCCCAGGGCATGGGCGTAGGCCCGCTGGTAGCGCCGGCCGTCGAAACCGGCCGTCTCCGCCGGGGAGTTGTCGAGCGCGCAGAAGTCGACCACGGTGTCGACGCCGAATTCGTCCCGGGCCCGCTCCGCCAGGAGGAAGGCGAGGCTCTGGACGAGGTGGGTTCCCAGGTGCGGGTTCCCGTTGATCTGCGTGCCCACCGAGAAGCCGATGCGCTCGATGTCGCAGTCCACGATGCGCGGCCGCAGGACGTCCACGGCGTCGTCAACGGCGTTGGCGAGCACCGTGTTCGGGGACTTCAGCGTCAATGCGGTCATGGTGCGCCTCCCTCGGGTCGGGATGGTGCGATGGGTGAGGTGGTGAGAGAGCGCCGGCCGGCGGCGGGGGTGCGTCATAGACCGTAGGAGCCCCGGCACAGCGCACTCAACGAGCTTGCGCCTTATTGCGGGCCGTCACTCCAACGAGGCGACGGCGTCGGCGATCAGTGCCCTGGCCTGCGTCCCGTACACGGCCATGCCGGACAGTCCCATGAAGGCCCGGATGTAGTCCGTGATCTCTCTGGGCTGGAGCACGTTCACCTTCGCCGTCAGCGTCTCCACCGCCACCCGCTGGTCATCGAACAGGTAGAAGGCCTCAAGGGGCCAGACGGCGCGCGGGCCGCCGACCGGGATGATCCCGACGGAGACGGACGGCAGCGACATCAAGGTGAGCAGATGGCGGAGCTGGGCGGCCATGTCCTCGGCGCTGCCGATCCTGGTGCGCAACACCCATTCCTCGATGAGGACCGCGAACCGGCGCGCCCCCGTGTACATGAGCTGCGCCCGCGCCAGACGCGCCGGTACGGCCGTCGCGACGTCGTTCGGGGTGCCCTGGAAATCGGTGATGGACTGCATGAGCGCCGTCGCGTACCCGGTGGTCTGGAAGAAGCCGGGAAGTACGTTCGACACGTAGATCCGGAAGAGCCTCGTACGCTCGTAGTCGCCGAGGACCTTCTCCTGGGCGAGCCTCATGCCGGAACTGTTCCGGCGCCTCCACTCCTGGTACATCGAGTCGGCTGCGCGGGATGCCGCGATCAGGTCGGGGATCCGGTCGCCGGCCCCGCAGGCGACGCACCAGGCCCTGATGTCGCCTTCCGACGGGGCGGCCTTGCCGGACTGGATGCGGGAGGTCTTGGCGGGGTGCCAACCGCACAGGGCGGACAGCCCGCTTCCCGTGAGTCCGGCGTCCTTGCGGATCTCGACCAGCTGGTCGGCGACGGCCTTTCGCGCTGCGACGACGCTGGACGAAGGCGACGATGACATGTGCTGTCCACCCGGTGGTTCGGTGCCGGCTCAGACCTCGAAGTCCTCGTGGGGCACCCCCCGTTCCCACACGGCTTCGAAGGCCTTCGTGCACAGTTCGGCGGTGGCGGGGTCCTCGGTCATCACGTTCCGGGGATCGGCCCACTCACCGTCGCCCGTGAACAGGTTGAACCGCACGATCCTGCTGTCGAACAACCAGAAGTCGGCCCCGGGCAACGCGAGGTCCAGCGCCCGGCGCCGGGGCAGCCATCGGATCTGCTCACCGGCCGCGATGTTGGTGAACGTGTGGGAGTGCTCGTAGCGGATGTACTCGGTGACGGGCTCCGACACGATCCGGGCCCGCCGGATCGTCACGCCACGGGCAATCGTCTCCACGACGAAGTCGTGGAACGGATGCCACCACTCGGCCCGGTTCTCCAGGGAGTACCGGTGCCCGGCCTTCCACGCGGCGAACTGATCGGCTTCGTCCGCGACACCGTACTGGTCACGCATCTCCAGATGCACGGCCGACTTCTTCGCCTCCCGGAGCAGGGTCCTGAAGTCCGGCACGTTCGATGGCATCGCAAGCCTTCCTGATGAAGGGGATCATCCGCTCGGGGATGCTGATCACGGACTCGTGGGCAGGCACGCCGGCCTTGTGACCGGCAACCCACTCGGTCTCGCCGACCTCCGCGAGCACGGCCCCGGTGACGGTGTCACCCTGGATCACGAGCCGACGCCGAGCCACGTCCACCCAGACGGTGGGCGAGCCTTCCTCGTTGGTCTCGGGGTCGATTCCGAAGAACTCTAGGCCCATGGCCACCTCTCCTGTCACGCGGCTTACGCATTCGTGTGCACGGAGTTGACGCGACATCAGCATCCCGCGCCCGAGGCTGCGTTGTCAGGCGTTTCATCTCCTGATGAAACGCCTGCTCAGCCGACCCGCCGGACCACTCCTCACCATGTCGAGCAGGACGAAAACCCCCAGCGCGCCGTTCAACCGGGCGGCCCCGCGTGACGCGCGGGGCCGCCCGGCAAGGAGGCAGGGGGACTTCGCGCGTCTACCAGGCGTGCCAGAGTGCGTCGTGGCGGTGGTGGACCGGGGGGATGTCCGCGCCGGCGAGGTCGTGGCCGGCGCGGTGCAGTCCACGGATCCGCTGGGCGTCGAGCCGGCCCCGGAGGCGGGCCCGGCCTTCGGCCGTGGCCATCTCGGTGGAGAAGTACCCCGTCCTGCAGTCGAGCACCTGCCACTGCCAGGAGGTGATCCGGCGGCGCGTCTTCTTGGGGGCGGGGCGGCGGCCTTCACGGGCGGCCCGGGCCAGTTCGGCGCGGGTGTAGCGCAGGTCGTACAAAGACATGGAGTGCGATGCGCCTTCTTCGACGCGGAGTTGTCGGGGAGTCGTGCGGACGGTTCGGGACATCAGGGGCCTCCGTAGGGCCCTCCGGGCTCTCCAGAGGTACCTACGGCGGGTGCGAATCGGTCAGCACGAATCAGCCTCCAGCGGTCGGGGCGGCCTACCCGGCAGCACAGTAGTCGCGCGGAGGGGTGGAGGCTTCAGGTTTTCAGCCCGCCCCCGCTGCGAGGTCGAGGCACTCCGAGGGCCCTCACGTTGGCCCAGCGCATCAAGCAGACCGGGCGGCCCTGCGTGCTCCGCAGGGCCGCCCGGCAAGAAACGCTTCAGGAACCGGCCGGAAAGTCGCCGGCCTGGACGCCCGCAACGAAGGACTGCCACGCCTCAGCGGTGAAAGCGAGAGCCGGCCCGTGAGGATCCTTGCTGTCCCGCACCGGAACCACGCCGGTGACGCCATCGGCCACCTCGACGCAGTCGCCGCCAGAGGGATTGCTGTAGCTGCTCTTGTGCCAGTTCATACTCCGTACCCTTCTGTCATCAGCTTCTGCATCCAGGAGACGGAGTCCTCCGGAGTCATCGCCAACGACGTTAGCTGGTTGAAGACAGTCTCATGCCGAAGGATGTCGGCCTCCTTCTCGATGTAGAGGCTGCTGCTGACCGACTCGCAGTAAACGACCTCGCCCGGCACGTCCGAGAAGGAAAGTATGCGGAAATTCGTCCCCATCGCCGCGTGAGCACCCACGCTGAACGGAAGCACCTGGATGGTGATGTTGGGCAATTGCGAAGTCGTAACCAGGTGGCCGACCTGCTCCGTCATGACGTGAGCGCCCCCGACCACGCGTCGAAGGACGGCCTCGGAGAGCACAGCGTGAACGGCTAGTGGTTCTGGACTCCGGACGAGCTCTTGGCGTTGCAGCCTGAGCTTCACCCGCCGTTCGATGGCTTGGTCACCGTTCCGCTCCGACCGGAAGGCCCGAAATACCTCGCGTGCGTAGTCGGCGGTCTGAAACAGCCCAGGAATCAACTCGGACTCATAGGAGCGAATCCGCGCGGCGTCGGCCTCAAGGCCCACGTAGGTCTGGAACCAGTCCGGCAGGGTGTCCGCGTAGTCGTGCCACCAGCCGCGCTGCGTGCTGCGGCGGGTCAGCGAGATGAACTGCCGCAACTCGGCCTCGTCGCTGACGCCGTACAGTTCGAGCATCGCGCGAATGTCTGATTCCTTCAGGGTCGTCTGACCCGACTCGATCCGCGACACCTTGGTTGCACTGAAGCCGAGTTCGTCCGCAACGGACTTGGCCTGACGCCCGGTCCGTTCGCGCAATCGTCGCAGCTCGGAGCCGAGCCTACGGCGCAGCACGGTTGGACTGTCCACGCTCGTCGCTCCCTCTTGGTTGACGTCGGGTCACAGTCTGCCACCTCCCTTGGCGGTCACAAGAATCTTGCGACTCCGCGCAATTGCGTGATGGCGCGCTTGCACAATGAAGCCATTGCAGAGCATGCTACAGGGAGTAGTCCTTCGGGTCTCTTGAGTGACTGATCCTGACCTGCTGCCGGGCATCCCTATGCCTCCACATGGCTTCAAACTCCGCACCTGGAAGGTGGATTCGCCATGTCCTGCCACTCCTCCACCACCTGGCTGCCGCGCAGCCGCCGCTCCCCCGGCGAGGGGCGCTCCCTCCTCGCCTCGCTCCTCGCCTCCACCCCCGCCGGTGAGTCGTACCGCGACTCCGGGCTCCTGATCGTCTCGGAGCTCGTCACCAACGCCCTCGTCCACGGGACGCCGCCCGGCCACCGCATCTACCTCGCCCTCGACCTCGACCCCGCCCGCCTCCGCATCGAGGTGCACGACGCCCGGCGGAACCGCGAACCGGTCCTGCGCGCCCTCACCCTCGACGGCGAGGCCGGACGCGGCCTCCACCTCGTCAAGTGCCTGTCGACCCGCACGGGTTGCTCCCCGCGCGAGCACACCGGCAAGATCGTCTGGTCGGAGGTGGCCGCGTGAGGGCCGATCACGACGTCCTCGTGGAGATCCCGGACCACCAGCCGCCCGCCGTCCACACCCTCAGCGACGACCTCCTGCGCCGGCTCTGGGACTCGGTCCGCTACCGCCCGATGTCCCGCTTCCAGCACTACGCCCTGGAGCGCCGCCTCACCGGCCCCTGTGCCCGGCGCGACATCATCCGCGACCTCGCCGACGAACCCGTCCTCGTCATCCCTGCCGGCGACCGCGAGATCAGGATCAGCTGGGCGAACCCCACCCAGCAGCCCACGTGATCGGCCACGTCCGGCGCTGAGACCCGGCCGGCCCCCAGCCCGGACCGCCGCCTCAGCACCGACCCGTCCACTCCCCGCTCCACTTCGACGACGGCCGCGTCGCCGCGCACCGCGAGAAGTCGGCCGATCCGACTTCTCGCGCCCCTCCCCGCCGACGCGCCGCGTCAGACGTCAGGCCGGCGCCCCGCCTACAGACAACCCCTCCACGCGGCCCGCACCAGAAGTCGGCCGATCCGACTTCCCACTCCCTCCCCTCCACACCAACGCACCGCACCAGGAAGCCGCCCCCGCCTACAGCCACCCCCTCCGCGCGGCCTGCACCCCCGCCTGGAAACGGGTGGTGGCCCCCAGGTGCGCCAGCAGGGTCGAGACCCGCCGCACCACCGTGCGCCGCCCCAGCCCCAGCCGGCGGGCGATCGCGTCGTCCGTGGCCCCTCCGGCCATCAACGTGAGGATCCGCCGGTCGCGTTCGTCGATGCGCGGGTCGACGCCGGCCATGGAGGCGGGTACGGCCAGGCGCCACAGCGTCTCGAAGACCGCGCTCAGCGCGTTCAGCAGCCCGGACGGCCGGATCAGCAGCGAGACGACGCCCGGTCCGTCGTCGGCGCGCAGCGTGACGATGGCCAGGTCGTCGTCCCCGATGGCGAGTTTGAGCGGCGGCTCGTCCAGTGTCCGCGCCTGCTCGCCCGCCTCGATCATCCGGGCCATGTTGGGCCCGGCCACCGGGTCCTGGAACGCGCACCCCTGGTAGATGGCGCGGTAGACGACGCCCGCGGCCATCCGGCGGCGTTGCAGCACCTCCTGGTCGAGGTAGTGGGCGCGGCTGCCGGAGTACGGCGGCACGTCGATGACCCGCACCTGGTGACGGGCGGCGAGTTGGAGGCGGTGGCTGGCGGCCAGCACCTCGGTCGGGTCGTCGACGACCTCCAGCGCGCCGTAGCTGCCGGTGTCGCGGCGGGCGAAGCGGTAGAGCCGTTCCAGTTCGGCGCCGGCCCGGCGGGCGGCGGCCTGGCGCAGCGCGTCGTGCTGCAGCACCGCCTCGACCACCCGGGCGGGCGGCAGCGCCTCCCAGGCGTGGTCGCGGTCGTCGGCGCTGTCGGTGGTGTCGAAGGCCACCGCGACGCCCTCGTCGGCGAGGTCGCGGAGCACGGCGAGGACGGCCTCCTCGTCCAGGCCCGCCTCCCGTGCCAGTTCGGGTACGCGGGCGCGCGGCCGGCCGACCAGGCAGTGGTAGACGCGGCCGCGTTCGGAGTCCGGTTCCAGTACGTCGTGCACGACACCCCCCAATGTCACGGTGCGCCCCGCCCCCCGTACCCGCCCCGGGCGGAGCCGGGGGAGCCTACCCGCAGCGGCGGCGCACATGCGCCGGTGGCCCAGGTGCGCCACCGGGGGCTCTGGCGTCCGGGCGGGGCCCCTGGCAAGAGTTGACGGCGATCAGTCACACGACGGAAGACACGACGGAAGGCCGAGGACGCCCATGCCCCCTGCCCGGCTCCGGCGCGCCCGCGCGGCTCTCGCCGCCCTGGCCGCCTGCCTGCTCCCGCTCGCCGCACCCGCCGCACCCGCGTCCGCCTCGGCAACCGCCTCCGTACGGGCCGGGGCAGGGGCCGACGCGCCGCCACCGCTGACCGACGGCTTCGGCCTCACCCAGGTCGGCACCCCCACCGGCAGCGCCACCAACTTCGTCATCACCGTCACCACCCCGCAGGTCGCCGGACCGCACACCATCCGCATCCTGCTGCCCGCCGACTACGCGTCCCGGCCGGACAAGCGCTACCCGGTGCTGTACTTCCTGCACGGCGCCTCGGACAACCCGAGCGACCCGGCGCTGGCCTACCCCGCGCTGACCGCCGCCCAGTCGATGATCACCGTCATCCCGGACGGCGGCCTGCGCGGCTGGTACGCCGACTGGCTCGACCAGGGCACCGCCGCCGGCGCGCAGAACTGGGAGACCTTCCACCTCACCCAGGTCCTCCCGTTCGTCGACGCCAACCTGCGCACCCGCACCGACCGCGCCCACCGGGCCGTCGGCGGGCTGTCCATGGGCGGCTTCGGCGCCCTGCACTACGCCCAGGACCGCCCCGACCTGTTCGGCCAGGTCCTCACCATGTCCGGCGCCAACGACCTGTCCACCGACGAGATGATCATCCGCGGTGCCGTGGTCGCCACCCTGGTCAACGCCGGCACCGTGCTCTGCGGCCCCAGCGACGGCCACCCCTGCGGCCTGGACTTCGGCCCCACCGTCTCCAGCGACGCGATCTTCGGCAGCCCGTACCCGGTGTTCAACGCCGACTGGCGCTGGAACGCCGCCGACCCCGTCGCGCGCGCCGCCGTGCTCGACCACACCGGCATCGCCGTCTACACCGGCAACGGCAACAACAGCCCCGGCGACATGGAGTTCTGGGCCGAGGGCACCGCCAAGCGCCTCAAGCAGCGCCTGGACGCGCTCGGCCTGCCGTACCGCTTCACCGACTACGGCGACGGCACCGGCTGGGGCGCCGACTGCCACGGCGGCCACACCGCGGGCTGCTGGGCGCAGGACCTCGTGGACTACGTCCCGCGCCTGGAGGCGGCCTTCGCCGCCGCCTCCTGACCTCTGACCTCCTCTCCCCACCCTCTCCCCCGACGAAAGGACACCCCTTGCCCACCCTGCCCCTCGGACGCACCGCGCCCTGGCTGCGCCTGCTCGCGGCCCTCCTGGTGACCTGTTGCGCCGCCCTGGGCCTGGCCGCCGCCCCCGCCCGCGCCGCCGCGCCCGCGCCGTCCGCCCCGCTCGCCGCCTGCGCCTCGCCGCAGCAGTGCCTGACCATCAAGTCGCTCAGCAACGGGCGCCAACTCGACGTCCAGAACGGCAACATGGGCGACGGCGCCTACATCGTCACCAACTCCGCCCCCGGCTACCACCAGTCCTGGCGGCTGAACGTCGACCCCTCGGACTACACCTTCACCATCGTCAACAACGACACCGGCAAGTGCATCGACCTGGCCTTCCTCACCCCGGCCCTGCGCCAGCAGACCTGCGCCGGGCAGGCCAGCCAGCGCTGGTTCCTCCAGCCCGCGCCCGGCGGCGGCGACGCGTTCATGATCCGCCACGCCGGCGACAACACCTGCCTGGACCTGCTGCTCGGCGGCAACTACGACGACGCCTGGACCGACCAGTACGCCTGCAACGGCACCGCCAACCAGCAGTGGGCCACCGGCTTCGCGCAGGCCGCCCGCAACCTGGCCGTCGACCACGCCGCCAAGCAGTGCCAGAAGAACATCTCCGCCTGCTCCTGGGCCACGAAGAGCGAGGCCCCCGCCGCACCGCTGCCGCGGGTGTGCGCCTCCGCGATCTGGTTCAACAACACCAGCAGCACCGTCCAGCAGTCCTTCGCGGTCACCGACACCAGCGGCTGGTCCAACACCATCGGCACCGAGCTGGGCAGCGACATCGGCGGCGGCGCCGAAGGAGTGTTCAAGGCCTCGGTCAAGACCGGCATCAGCTTCCAGAACGTCTGGAGCGGCTCGCGCAGCGTCAACAACTCCGTCACCGTCACCGTCCCGCAGCAGCAGTACGGCTGGGTGACGCTCGCCGAGCTCGCCCGCAAGGTCACCGGCACCTGGACCTTCGACGCCCAGGGCTTCCCGTGGACCGCCGACGACACCATCACCATCCCGGTCACCTCCGACCCCAACGGCGGCGCCACCCTCTACATCGCCAACACCAGCGCGACGTTCAACAGCTGCTCCTGACACACCCCGCGCCCCACGTGCCGCCGCCCGCGCCTCGCCGGGCGGCGGCTTCGCGTTTCCGCCCACACGGCCCTGACCTGCGCTTTCCCACGGAGCTGCGGGCGGCCCGACATCTGGCTAGCCTGGTCGGGTGGGTACGAAGCACCGCCGTGCCCGCCGGGCCCCGGAGGCCCGACGGCCGGGGCGGCCCCGCAGAACCTCCGACGCCATCCGCGGCGGAGCCCGCCCACCTCCCGGACACCCCACGAGGGACGACCCGCATGGGAGCGACCACCATGTCCCCTGCCAAGCGCATCGCGACCGCGGCCATCACCGCCGTGCTCCTGGGCACCACCCCCGGCCTAGCCGCGGCGGCCGCCCCGCCGACGGCCCTGCCGTCCCAGCAGACCGGGCAGTGGCACCGGTTCAGGATCTACCCGCCGCCCAACGAACCGGCCATGGACCTGGACGTCAACGGCAGCGGCGTGGCCGTCGTCTCCACCCCCGACCCCGGGAACGAACACCAGCAGTGGAACCTGGACAAGATCGACGGGAAGCAGTTCATCAGGAACAGGGCGACGGGCACGTGCCTGACCGCCCCGAACGACACCCTGGACCCGGTCACCGTCCAGGCCTGCGACGGGAACAACCCGAACCAGCGGTGGGACGTGCACTACGTGAGGTCCGGCCAGGTCGAGATCTCACCCTGGTCCCACCTCTCCCTCGCCCTCACCGGGGGCGCACAATTCGGCAGCGACAAGGCCCTCCTCCGTCCGTACGCGGAGAAGGAAACCCAGGAGTGGTACCTCAGGTCCGCGTAGTGGCCCCCGGCACCGAAAGCCAACTCCCCTGCCCTGCCCCGCCCGTGTCCCGGGCGGGGCAGGATGGACGGCGGGCGGCGGGCGGCGGGTCAGGACTGCTCGATCTCCACGGAGGTGATCACCACGTCCTCGACCGGGCGCTCGTCCTCGGTCGGGGCGGCGGCGATCGCGTCGACCACGACCTTGGAGGCGGCGTCGGCGACCTGGCCGAAGATGGTGTGCTTGCGGTTGAGGTGGGCGGGGGTGCCCACCGTGATGAAGAACTGCGAGCCGTTGGTGCCCGGGCCGGCGTTGGCCATCGCGAGCAGGTACGGCTTGGTGAAGAACAGCTCCGGGTGGAACTCGTCCGCGAAGGCGTAGCCCGGGCCGCCGGTGCCGGTGCCGGTCGGGTCACCGCCCTGGATCATGAAGCCCTTGATCACCCGGTGGAACAGCGTGCCGTCGTAGTACGGGCCCTGGCCCGGCTCGCCGGTGCGCGGGTCGGTGTACTCCCGGGTGCCCTCGGCGAGTTCGGCGAAGTTGCGGACCGTCTTCGGCGCGTGGAACGGGAACAGCTCCAGGCGGATCGGGCCCGCCGTGGTGTGCAGGGTGGCGAACCGGGCAGTGGCCACGGGTGACTCCTCGGGGTACGGCTGACGGGTGGGTCCGGCACGTGGTGCCGGTCGGTACTTGTTCCCGTACGACCGGTACGGTGACCTGGGCCGTTCGGCACCCGCATCCTGGCACAGCGTCCGGCCTCGTGGCCGAACCGGGTGGGACGGTCCGCACGTCCTACCAGGCAGTAGGGCGTCGAGGAAAGGCGGGTCGCCGTGATGATCGGTGCGGTTCTGGTGGGGATTCTGGTCCTGGTGATCGCGGGGTGCGGCTGCGTGGTGTGGGCCGATCGCGGCGGGCCGCGCTGGGCCCGGGTGGCCGCCGCCCTCACCCTCGGCGCCGGCAACGCGCTGCGCAGCACAAAGCGCAGCCGGCGCCGCCAGGAGGGCTTCATCGGCGGGGACAACGGCGGGAACGGTGGCGGGGACGGCTGCTGAGCCGTCGTCGTCCGGGCGGGGAGGTCGAAGGGCCCTGGCCCCTGAACGCGGACGCGTCCCCGGCCGCCGCCCGGGTGGGCGGCCGCCGGGGACGCGAGGGGGTGTCAGCCCCCGGGTTCCGCTTCCGGATTTCAGCTCCCGGATTCAGCTCCCGGAGCTCCCGGGTGTCAGCTCTCGGTGGAGCGGCGGCGGGCGGCCACGACCAGCGCCGCTCCCGCGGCGAGGGCCGCGGCGGCGCCGCCGGCCTCCCAGCCGAGCCCGTCGGTGCCGGTGGCGGCGAGCGCGCCGGAACCGGTGCTGCCGGTGGTGCCGCTGCCCGTACGGGTCCCGGTGGTGGTCCCGGTGCCGGTGGTGGTGGTACCGGTACCGGTGCCGGTGGTGAGGCCGGCCGGCTGCACGGTCTGCGGCTGCTGCCCGGTGCCACCGGTGCCCGCGCCCGTCCCCGTACCGTTGCCCGCGCCGTTGTCCTGCTTGGCCGCCGCTGCCGCGTCCTCGGCCTGGGCCTTGGCCCAGCCGTCCTTGAGGAAGGCCAGGAGGTCCGCGTAGCTGCCCTCGTAGGCGGCCATGGCGGCCTTCTTCACCGCGGGGCCGCCGGTCTCGATGATCTGGGAGACCTTCAGCCGGTTGTCGCTGAAGCGCAGGTTCGGCAGCTCGACGGTCAGGAAGCGCCGCACGTCCTCGGCGTTGCCGTCCATGGCCTTCTGGGCGGCCGCGGCGGTGACCGGACCGGTCTCCTTGTCGGCGATGACGCGCAGCACCTCGACCCGGTCGTCCTCGAACTGGGCCTTGGCGAAGCCCTCGTTGAGGAAGGCGTCGACGGCCGCGTTGGTACCGGCGTCCAGCGCCTTGTTGGCCGCCTCGCGCACGGCCGGGCCGCCCTGGTCCATGAGCTGGCTGAGCTTGACCCGGTTGTCGTCGCTGCGAAGCCTGGGCAGCTTGGTCGTCAGGAAGGTCCGCAGGTCGGCCGCGCCGCCCTTGAGGGCCTGCTCGGCACCCTCGCGCACGCCGGGGCCGGTCTTGGGGTCGGCCACCAGGGCCTCGACCTTGGCGCGGTCCTCGTCCTCGGCGCGGGCGACGTACTGGCCGGTGGTCAGGAACGCGGTGATGTCCTCGTCGGTGCCGCGGAGGGCGGCCTTGGCGGCCGCCTTCACGGCCGGGCCGCCGATGGCGTAGATCTGGGAGACCCGGACCTGGTTGTCGATCCTGGTCTGCTCGTCGTGCTCGACGTCCAGGAAGTGCCGCAGCTCGGCGGCGCCGCCCTTGAGGGCCTTCTCGGCCGCCTCGCGCACGCCGACGCCGCTCTTCGGGTCGGCGAGGATGCGCTTGACCTCGGCGCGGTCGCGCTGCTCCTGGCCGTCGGCGTCCTGGGGCGCGGTGTCCTTGGCGGAGTCGGAGCCGGTGTCGGGGCCGGAGACGCCGGTCGGCTTGGGGGTGTCGGTGGCCGAGGCCGTGGTGGGGAAGAGGACGGCGGGGGCCAGAACGGCGGCCGCGACGACGGCGGACACCCGGGGCAGCTTCATCTTGAGCAAGACCTGCTTTGTACGAAGGATCATGAAACGCCAACAGCATAGATCCACTTTTACGACTGCCATACCAATTATTTGCCGAATCACCCATTCCCCCCACCCGGCTGCATATCGCACCGCGCCCCGCCCGCGCCCCGCCCGTCCGGGGCCGCCACTAGGGTGTGGCGGATGAGCTTCCACCTGGTCGTCGGACACGGGCCCGCCGGGGCCGCCACCGCCCGCCTGCTGGCCGAACAGGGCCACGAGGTCCGGGTCGCCACCCGTACCGGACGTCCCGCCGGGCCGGCCGTCCCCGGCGTCGAGCACCTCGCCCTGGACGCGAGCGACTCCGCGGCGCTGGCGCGGGCCGCCCGCGGTGCCGCCGCCGTCCACGGCTGCGCCGCGCCGCCGCTGCCGCAGTGGGCGCGGCTCTGGCCGGCGCTGAGCGCCTCGCTGTGCGCGGCGGCCGAGGAGAGCGGCGCGGTGCTGGTCATGCTCGGCAACCTGTACGGCTACGGGCCGGCGGCGGGGGCGCTGACCGAGAACCTGCCGCTCGCCGCGACCGGCCCCAAGGGGCGGGTGCGGGCGGCGGCCTGGGAGCGGGCGCGGGCGCTGCACGAGGCCGGGCGGATCCGGGCGGTGGAGGTACGGGCCTCGGACTTCTTCGGCCCCGGCGTCACCGACGGCGGCCACCTGGCCGCGCGGGTGGTGCCCAACCTGCTCAAGGGCCGCCCGGTCGCGACGCTCGGCGACCCGGACGCCCCGCACAGCTGGACCTACCTGCCGGACGTGGCCCGGGCGATGGCCGAAATCGCGGGCGAGGAGCGGGCCTGGGGCCGGGCCTGGCACGTGCCCACCGCCCCTGCCCTGTCGGTGCGCGCGATGGTCGAGCGGCTGGCCGCCGAGGCCGGCGGCGGCCCGGTCCCGGTGCGCCGCCTGCCCGCGGCGGCGCTGGCCGTGGCGGGGCTGTTCTCCCCGCTGCTGCGCGAACTGCGGGAGACGCGCTACCAGTTCGACCGACCGTTCACGGTGGACTGCTCCGCGTACGAGGCCGCGTTCACGGTGCGCGCCACGCCGCTGGAGGAGCAGCTGCGGGCCACGGTCGCCTGGTGGCGCGAGCACGGCGGCCGGTGACGGACGGGGGCGCCGGTCACCGGCGGGGGCGGGCGCCTCTCCCCATCGCTCCGTATCCGTCCTTCCTCGTCCGTTCACCGGACACGGAGACCCTGCTTCCGTAGGATTCCGTCCGTGGCCAAACGACGTGAGGTTGAGCGGGAAGTCCTGGGTTCCATAGGCGAGTTGGCGGCCTCCAGGCCGCCCGCCGGCGAGCTGTTCCGCGCGCTGCACGCCCTGCTGCTGGAACCGCTCGGCTTCGACGGCGGCTGCTGGCACGGCAACGACCCGGTCACCGGGTTCCCCACCTCCACCGTCGCCGACGGCCTGGACCCCTCCCAGTTCGAGCAGGCCGTGCACCTGGAGCTCCAGGGCGAGGACTCCACCACCTTCACCGCGATCCGCACCGCCGGCCACCGGGTGCAGAGCATCGACCGGGCCACCGACGGCCGCCCCGAACGCAGCGTCCGCTACCGGGAGTTGCTCAACCCCTGCGGCTACGGCGACGAGCTGCGGATCAACTTCGACCTGGGCGGCGGCCGTTGGGGCTCCGCGGCGTTCATGCGCGACCGCGCCCGCGGCCGCTACGACCTGCCCAACCTGCGTCTGGCCGAACGCGTCGCCGCTCCGATCGGCGCCGCCCTGCGCGACACCCACCTCGCCGCCCTGCGCGGCGCCCGCCCCCTGCCGCCCCTCCCCGCCCCGGCCGTCGCCATCCTGGACCGGTACGGGCGGCTGCGCTCGGCGGACGCGGCGGCCCGCGAACTGATCGGACGGATGGCCGAACCCACCGCCCACACCGGCGGGGTGCCCAGCGGCTTCCTCACCGTCGCCCGCCAGGCCGCCCGCCGCGGCGGCCCCGCCGAGGTGCGGGTGTGCACCCCCGACGGCCAGTGGCTGTCCCTGCACGCCTCCCCGCTGGACGGCCGGCGCGGCGGCGTCGCCGTCGTCGCCTCCCCGGCCTCCCCCGTCCAGCGCCTGCCGCTGGCAATCCTCGCCCACGGCCTGTCCCCGCGCGAACAGCAGGTCGCCCTGCACGCGGTGCGCGGCGCCAGTACGAAGGACATCGCCGCGCTGCTCCACCTGACCGTGCCCACCGTCCAGCAGCACGTCACCGCCATCCTCCACAAGACCGGCGTCCGCTCCCGCCGCGAACTCGTCGCCCTCCTGATGGCCGACCACCTCCCCACCCTCGGCCTGCCGCCGCGGTAGCGGACGTACGACGCGCGACTCCGGGCCGGACCGGACCGACCGCTACTCCGCCCGCCAGTGGACGAAGCGGGGCCGCTCCTCGCCCCAGGTGACGACGGCGCCGACGGGGCTCGGGCTGATCTCCCCCGAGACCACCCCGTGGAGGAACCCGACCATGCCCGGGCCGAAGACCCGGGGCGCGCCCCCGTCGCGGTCCAGGACGAGGACGGGCCACGCGTCGGGGTCGTCGCCGACCGTCAGCCAGCCCAGGGTGTCGGCGGCGCAGGACGCCCCCCAGGCGACGATCTGCCCGGCGGAGCGCACCTCGCCGGTGGGCTCGCCGTCCTCCTCGAAGAGCCAGCGCGCCTCCTCCGTCATGCCGCGCATGCCCGGCTGCGGGGCGTCCGGCGGCATCAGCTCGTCGGGGGCGAACACCGCGAGGGACCGGTCGATCTCCCCCGCCCCGTACCGCGCGACGAACTCGACGTAGTCGCGCGGGAACCGCAGACCCCACGCCGACTCGACCGCCGCCCAGTCACCGGATTCACCGGCCCCCTCGGGCGGGGGCATGAGCTCCAGAAGCCTGCTGATGTCGGATGTGTGCACCGTCGTTCCCTCTCGTGGTCTCCCGCGCCCCCGGCTACGGCTGCGCGTCGCGGCGCCTGCTAGCATCCGCGCAGTTCGGCGGCATGATCACAGGAAGAACAGGGCGGGGTCCAGATGCGGGACGGCTCGACAGTGGCAGCGGACGGCGAGGTGACGCGCCGTCGGCGGCGGTCACTGGGCATCGCGGCGGGGGTGTGCGTCCTCGGGGCGGCCGGGATCGGCGTGGCACTGCTGGCCGCGTCCCCGGGCGGCGCCTCGGCCGGGCCGGGCGGCCAGGCGAGCCCTGCCGCCTCGGCCAGTCCTTCGGCGAGCGCCTCGGCCGCCCCCTCGCCCGGCGACCCGGCGGAGAGCACTGCTCCGGCTCCAGCGCAGGCCCCGGCGGAGGCCCCGGCCCCGGCCCCGGCAAGCACCGACCCCGACCCCGCCGAGACGGTGGTCCCGGTCGCCGCGACGCAGGACGCCGGGACGGAGCCGCCCGCCCAGCCGGCCACCTCCCGCCCCCGGCCCCCGGCCGCGCCCACCACGCCGGCCCCGCCCGCCGCACCGGCCGCCCGGTCGAAGGCCCCGGCCGCACCGGCCGCCAAGCCGTCCCCCGACTGGACCGTCCCGCCGAGGCCGGAGCTGCCCGCGCCACCCGCGCCGGGGCCGACGAACGCCCACTGCCCGCCCTTTCAGGCGATGACGTACGACGGCTGCCGGCCGATCGGCCCGGTCATCACGCTCCCTCCCGTGGTGCGGCCGACCGGCTGACCCCGAGGCCACCGGCGTCCCGGCCCTCGTCGGCGCGCGTTGTCGCAGGTGGGAGCTAGGGTTCGGCCCGTGAACGTTCCCAAGGTCATCCCGATCGGCTACCAGCCCGACTACCGCACCCGCACGATCGGGCGGTGCGAGGGCGGCCAGTTCTACGCAACCGTCGTCGCGGCCTTCCGCGAGGGCTGGAGCGGCGACGACTGGCAGCCGCAGAAGCGCTGGCACGCCGTCCTCCACCGCTTCGACGAGGCCGGCCGCCACCTGGGCTCGCGCATCGAGTTCACCGGCACGACGGCGGACGGCGAGCAGCAGGCGATCGCCGCGGCCCGGCGGCTGCTGGAGCAGTGGCTGGACGCCCTGCCGGGGCGGCGCTACCAGGACATCGCCATCGCGCCCTTCGACGTCCGCTTCGAGGGCGCCCTGTTCGGCCTGGTCCTGGAGGTGGACGAGGAAGAGGAGGACGAGGAGGACGGCGTCTGGATGGAGCTCCACCCGGACGGCCTGGCCTTCTCCGCCCCCTGGAACGGCTGCTACGACACCTGAGCACCGACGGCCCGCGCGGCCCGTTCCTCGCTAGGCTCGGCGGTGCCGGGTCTCCGGGGCCTCCGGGGCCCGCGGGGGTGTCCTGCGGGAAGGCGGGGTGTGCGCATGCTCGGGTACGACGCGGACGGGTTCGTGCGGGACGGGGTGCCGCACCGGGTGGTGGCCGGGGCGGTGCACTACTTCCGGGTGCACCCGCGGCTGTGGGAGGACCGGCTGCGGCGGGTGCGGGCGCTGGGCGTGAACACGGTGGACACCTACGTCCCGTGGAACTTCCACGAACTGCCCGACGGGACGGTGGACTTCACCGGCTGGCGGGACATGGCCCGGTTCGTGCGGCTGGCCGGCGGCCTGGGCCTGGACGTGATCCTGCGCCCCGGCCCGTACATCTGCGCGGAGTGGGAGTTCGGCGGGCTGCCCGCCCGGCTGCTCGCGGTGGACGGGCTGCGGCTGCGCTGCGCGGACCCGGCGTACCTGGCCGAGGTGGACGGCTGGTTCGACGCGCTGGCGCCCGAGCTGCTGCCGCTGCTGGCGAGCCGGGGCGGGCCGGTGGTGGCGGTGCAGGTGGAGAACGAGTACGGCAGCTACGGCGACGACGCCGCCTACCTCGCCCACCTGCGCGACGGCCTGGTGCGGCGCGGCGTGGACTGCCTGCTGTTCACCGCCGACGGCGCCCACGACACCATGCAGCAGGGCGGCGCCATCCCCGGCCACCTCGCCACCGCCACCTTCGGCTCCCGCGCGCCCGAGCGCCTCGCGGTGCTCCGCCGCCACCAGGGCGAAGGCCCGCTGACCGCCATGGAGTTCTGGATCGGCTGGTTCGACCAGTGGGGCCTGCCGCACCACGTCCGCGACCCCAAGGAGACCGCCGCCTCGCTCGACGAACTCCTCGCCACCGGCGCCTCCGTCAGCCTCTACATGGCGCACGGCGGCACCAGCTTCGGCCTGTGGTCCGGCGCCAACCACTCCGGCGCCCACCCGCTGGACGCCGGCTACGAGCCGACCGTCACCAGCTACGACTACGACGCGCCGATCGGCGAGGCCGGCGAGCTGACCGAGAAGTTCCACGCCCTGCGCGAGGTCATCGGCCGCTACCTGCCCCTGCCGGACGGCGAACTGCCCGCCCCCGTACCCCGGGTGGCGCCGCAGCGGCTGGAGCGCGCGCACGGGCGGGCGCCCCTGGCCGAGGCCCTGGACGCGCTGTCGCGGCCGCGCCGGCACGCCGCACCGCTGCCGATGGAACAGGTCGGGCAGGACCGCGGCCTGATCCACTACCGCACCCGCGTGCCCGGGCCGCGCCCCGAACTGCCGCTGCGCATCGACGGGTTGGCCGACCGGGCGCAGGTCTTCGCGGACGGCCGCCCGCTCGGAACGCTGGAGCGCAACTCCCCCGGCGCGACCCTGCCGCTGGCCACCGGGCCCGACGGCGTCGCGCTGGACATCCTGGTCGAGGCACTGGGCCGGGTGAACTACGGCCCGCAGATGGACGACCGCAAGGGCATCACCCGCGGCGTCTCGCACGGCCACCAACGGCTCTTCGACTGGCAGATCCGCCCCCTGCCGCTGACCGACCTGACCGCCCTGCGCTTCACCGCCGACGCCGGGGTACGCGACGGGGAGCCGGCCTTCCACCGCTTCACCGCCGAACTCCCCTCCCCCGCCGACGCGTTCGTCGCCCTGCCCCACTGGGGCCGCGGACTGCTCTGGCTCAACGGCTTCCTGCTCGGCCGCCACTGCGCCGCCGGCCCCCAGCGCACCCTCTACGCCCCCGCCCCACTGTGGCGGGCCGGCGCCAACGAACTGGTCGTCCTGGAACTCGAACGCCACGGCACGGCGGTGGAGTTGCGCGACGCACCGGACCTCGGCCCGGTCACACCGGCCCCCAGCTCCGAGTACTGACCGGCCCGGGCCCGCCGGCCACTCCCCGACGCGGGACGTCGGACCCGCCGACTTCCTGCTCCGCCACGACTCGGCAGCACCAGGCCGGGCTTGGCATGATGGCGGCCGGCAGGGGCGGCGATCGCGAGAGGGTGGGCGAACAGGTGGACCATGACCTGAGGCGCGCGGCCGTCGCGGCGCTCGGCGAGCTCGGGCGGAGCCGTGACTACCGGGACCGGGCGGATGCCGGTCACGGCCTGGCAGGATTCGCCGACGTCCAGGAGGCCCTCGGGCCGCTGCTCGGGCTCGTGCTCGACCCAGGTGACACCTTCGTCACCCGGGTGACCGCGGAAGCCCTGCTCCGGCGGAAGGACAGGGCCGGGCTGTCGATCGTCGCATCCGCGCTGGCAGTCGCCGACCTGAGTCGCGGCGAATGGATCCACATGGCAGTCGTCGACGTGTTCGGCATCTTCTCCGATGATCGGGACGACGCGATGCGGCTGTGCGAGGAGATGTCGCGGAGCACTGACGACCGCGTCGCCTCGGGGGCTCGCCGGCTGCACGAAGCCCTGGCAGGGATCGATCCCGTCCTGCGCCCCGCGTAGGCCCGGCGCGGCCTCGGCGGGCGGGCGGAACGTCGAGGGCCCCGCTCGGAACGTCAAGGGCCCCGCTCAGACCCCGATCAGGCGCAGCGAGGCCCACAGGGCCAGGACCGCGGCGGCGAGGGTGGCCGGGACGGCGAGCAGGCCGAGGCGGGTGAACTCGCGCAGGTCCACCGGTACGCCGCGGTCGCGGACGATGCCGCGCCACAGCAGGGTGGCCAGCGAGCCGGCGTAGCTGAGGTTGGGGCCGATGTTCACCCCGAGCAGGACCGCGAGGACGGCGCCGGGCCCGACGGGGGCGGCCAGCGGCACCAGGGCGAGGGTGGCGGGCAGGTTGTTGATGACGTTGGCGAGGACGGCGGCCAGGGCGGCGGTGGCGAGCAGGGCGGGCAGCGCGGTGCCGGACGGGACGAGGTGGGCGAGGCCGGCGGCCAGGCCGTTGTCGACGACCGCGCGCACCACGATGCCCAGGGCGAGGACGAACGCCAGGAACGGCAGGGCGGCCGAGCGCACCACCGTCGCGGGGGTGGCGTGGCCGCGGGCCAGGGCGCGGGCGGCCAGGACGGTGGCGCCGGCGGCCGCCGCCCAGGCCGGGTCGACGTCCAGCGCGGAGGTGAGGACGAACCCGGCGAGCGTGCAGCCGACGGTGGCCAGGGCGAAGACCGGCATGGCGGGGGCCGGTCCGGTCTCGGGGGTCTCGGCCGGGGCGGCGTCCAGGTCGGCGGCGAAGCAGCGGCGCAGCACCAGGTACTCGACGCCGACCGCCGCCAGCCACGGCAGCGTCATGAGGGCGGCGAAGCGGCCGAAGCTCAGGCCGCTGGCGGTGAAGGCGAGCAGGTTGGTCAGGTTGGAGACGGGCAGCAGCAGCGAGGCCGTGTTCGACAGGTGGGCGCAGGCGTACAGGTGCGGTGCGGGCCGGGCGCCGAGGCGGGCGGCGGTGGCCAGGACGACGGGGGTGAGCAGGACGACGGTGGCGTCCAGGCTGAGCACCGCGGTGACGACCGAGGCGACGGTGAACACCTGGACCAGCAGGCGGCGCGGGCGTCCGGCGGCGCTGCGCGCCATCCATGCCCCGCAGGCGCGGAACAGTCCCTCGTCGTCGCAGAGCTTGGCCAGGACCAGGACGGCGGCCAGGAAGCCGATCACCGGTCCGAGGCGGGCGGCTTCGGCGGTGGCGTGCTCCAGCGGGACGGCGCCGGTCGCCACTAGCAGGGCGGCGGCCGGCACGGCGACGACGGCCTCCGGCCAGCCCCAGGGGCGGGCGACGGCGCAGACCAGGACGAGCACCAGGAGTCCTGCGGACAGGGCTTCGGCGCAGGCGGTGTTCAGGGCGTGCTCCTCGGGGGGGGTGGTGTGGTCGGTGCTCGCGCTCGGTTCGCGGCCCGGCGCAGCATGCCACACCGGCGGCGCTCGGCCGCCGGGCGGGTCCGGGGGGCCGGGGGGCATGGGCCCCCGGCCCCGTACCCCCCGGGGTCAGGTCAGTCCCACCAGAAAGACCACTGGTGGGCGCCCACCAGCTGCTCGGCGTAGGCGGTGAGGGTGCCGGTGCCCTGGAAGACGAGGTCCGGGCAGAAGGCGGTGTGCTCGGCGGCCAGCGGGAGCGCCTCGGCGAGCGTGGCGGGCGGCACGGGGACGCTCAACTCCAGGGTGGCGAAGCCGACTTCGACCACCTGGGCGCCGAAGCGGCGTTCCCAGTCGGCGAGCACGGCGGCGATCCTGCCGGTGTCGGCGTGGTTCGCCGGGCCGCCCCAGCCGCAGACCGTCAGCGCCTCGGCGCCGCTGCCGGCCCGCACCAGGCCGAGGCGGACGTCCTTGACGGAGCCCAGCACCTCGGCCAGTTCCCGGGCCTCGGTGCCGGCGGCGCCGTCGGGCACGGTGGCGGCGGGGGCGAGGCCGGGCCAGGCGCCGCCGTAGGGGGCCAGGGCCTCGTCCAGGATCCCGGCGTCCTCGCTCACGTCCTCGCTCGCGTCCCCGTCCTCGTCCTCGTCGACCTGCCGCCACCAGCCGCGCAGCAGCGCCTGCGGGTCGTAGCGGGAGGGCTCGGAGGCCTCGGCCGGGTACAGCTCGCCGGACAGCCAGGGCCGGTAGTCGTCGTCGGTGCGGTCCAGCGGGCTGAGCAGCAGCGGCCACAGGCCGGTCTGCGGGTGGGCGCGGTGCAGCTGCCGCCACAGCCCGGCGGGCGCGGGGTCGTCGCTGATCCACAGCAGCGGCTCCCGCCCGTCCTCCTCGGTGACCAGCCGGCCGGGCGGCAGGTCGACGGGCAGGGCGGCGAGGGCGGCGGCGCGGTCCGGGTGCTCGATCATGCGGCCCACCGTAGGGGCGGGCACCGACAACGCCCGGCGGCGGGCGCCCCGTCAGGACCAGGGCAGTGCGGCCCGCGTGCGCCAGTACGCCTCGGCGGGCTCGGCCATGGGCGCGAGGGCGGCGAGGTCCTCGGGGGTGGGGCGCAGGTGGGTGGCGGCGAGGTTGGAGGTGAGCTGCTCGGGGGTGGCGGCGCCGGAGAGGACGGTGTCGGCCCAGGGCTGGGCGGCGGCCGCGGCCAGGGCGAGGGCGTCGGCGGTCGCGCCGGTGTGCTGTGCGAGGGTGCGCAGGGCGGCGGTGTCGGGGCCGGTGGCGTTGCGGCCGGCCAGGCGGCCGTTGGCCATGGCCTCCTTGACGACGACGAGCCAGCCGGCCGCGTGGGCCTCGGCGAGGGCGGGGGCGGCGGAGGTCTCCAGCAGGTTCCAGGTGGCCTGGACGGCGGTGAACAGCGGTCGGCCGTCGGCGGTGACGGCGAGGGCCCGGCGGATGGTGTCGGCCTGGGCGGGGCCGCTGGTGGACAGGCCGACCCGCACGCCTTCGGCGGCGAGGGCGGCGAGGCGCCGGTGCAGGGCGGGGTCGGTGAGGGCGGGGCTGTCGGGGGTGACGGAGTGGACGAGGTAGACGTCCAGGTGGTCGCCGAGCAGGGCGCGGGTCTCGCGGATCTGGCGGTCGTAGACGGCCGTCGAGTGCTCCTTGACCTCGTGTGCGGCGACTCCGCTGGTCCGCCAGTCGGCGGTGTAGGTGTAGCCCCACTTGCTGCCGACCGTCACCTCGGCGGCGGCCCGGGGGTGTTCGGCGAGCCACTGGCCGAGGAACTCCTCGGCGCGGCCGTAGGAGCGGGCGGTGTCGAGGTAGCGGACGCCGGCGGCGTACGCGGCGTCGAGCAGGGTGTGGGTGCGGGCGCGCAGGGCGTCGACGGTGCGGTCGGCGGGCAGGTCGGTGTCGCGCCCGAGGTTGATGTAGCCGGGCCGGCCGACGGCCGCCGTGCCCAGGCCGAGGCGCGCGGGGTGCGGGCGCGCGGCGGGGGCGGGGGTTGCGGTGGCGGCGGGGTCGGTCGGCATGGCGGGCTCTCCTCGGGCGCGACGGTTCTCACCTGGGACTTTAGCCGCGTGGTGGTGCCGGGCCGTCAGCCGGCGGCGATGGTGGCGCGGATCCAGGGGGCGTAGGCGGGCACGTCGGTGTACAGGCCGGGGCCGTCCGCGCAGGGCACGCCGGGGGCGCCGGGGCCGGAGGTGGTGCCGACCAGTTCCCAGCGGCCGCCGCGGCCGCGCTGGATCTGGGGGCCGCCGGAGTCGCCGAAGCAGGCCATGGCCTGCGGGACGCGGCTGAGCGTGCACAGGCGGGTGGGGTCGGCGTAGCCGGGGGCGCAGTCGGCCGGTGCGCCGATGCGGCTGGGCAGTTCCTGGAGGCGGTCGGGGAAGACCATCTGCTGGTAGTCCTGGGTGTCGACGACGGTGCCGAAGCCGAGCAGCCGGGTGGGGGTGCCGGGGGTTCCGGGGTGGTCGGCGATGCGGATGGGCTGCCCGGCGGCGGGGCGGTCCAGGCGGACGAGGGCGAGGTCGTCGTGGTTGGGGCGGGTGGCGCCGTCGCCGAAGCCGAAGCCGGGGTGGACGACGACGCGCTCGACGTTCCGTACGCTGCCGCCGCTGTCGCGGTGGGCGCTGCCGATGCGCACGGTGCCCTTGAGGGTGACGCCGGTGTCCTCGGTGCCCACCACGCAGTGGGCGGCGGTCAGCACCCACTGGCGGTCGATCAGGGTGCCGCCGCAGGCGCCGTCGGCGAGCTGCTTCGCGCTCAGCGGGAGGGTGGCCATGAAGGGGTAACGCTCGCTGGAGTCACGGCCGTTGACGATCGCGGAGGCGCTGCCGCTCATGGCGGTGGCGCCCAGCGCGGCGGCCAGGGCGGCGACGGCGGCGACCCGGGCGCCGCGGCGGCGGGCGGGCTCGCGGACGGACGTCCGGGCGGCGGAGGTACGGGGGGCGGTGCGGACGGTCGTGCGGAACGACACGGGTGACGGCCTTTCGGTCGGTCGGCTGGTGCGGATACGACCAGTCAACTCGGCGCCCGCCCGCCGCAACACCCGGCCAGCGGGCCGCCCCGGCCTGGGGGTATCCCCCGGACCCGCCCTCGGGCTACCGGGTGGCCCACCCGTACTCCCCCGGCGACGGCGACGGCAGCGGGGGGACGCCGGTCGGGGGGACGCTCTGCTCCAGGCGCAGCACGAAGTTGACGTAGCCGAGCGGCTTGCCCGGCCAGTGGCGGTCGTTGCTGGTGAGCAACTGGCTGCGCAGGCCGTCGTGTTCGGTGACCGGTCCGGGGGTGGTGCGCAGGTTGGGCTGCCAGGTGCGGCCCCGCGGGTGGTGTTCCAGGGACAGCGTCCAGCTCTCCTCGTCGACCGCGATCGTGGCGCCGACCCGCCCCGGCAGCACCCGCAGTCCGTACGCGCCGCGCACGACCGCCCGCTGGTCGAAGTCGGCGCTCGTGCCGACCACGGTGATCCGCCACGCGCCGTGGAACCTGAGCACGCCTGCCTCCTCGCGCCGCGGCGCCCGCTCCGGCAGCGGGCGCCCCGTCCACGTCTACGGTCCCGGTCCGCCGCCGGGCTCACCCCGGGACGGGCACGACCGCCGGCTTCTTCACGGAACGGTCGGGTGGGACGGTCGCGGCTCCTGCTGTTCCCCCGCTTTTCCTCCGTTGTTCCTCCGCCCGGACCCCGGGGTCCGGGCAAAAGGCCGGGGCCCGTACCGCCTGTGCGGTACGGGCCCCGGTTCCCTCTACGATTCGAGAATCGTGCGGCGGGAAATGTCAGAGAGCGATCGGGCGGATGTTCTCCGCCTGGAGGCCCTTCTGGCCCTGGGTGACGTCGTACTCGACCTTCTGGCCCTCGAGCAGCTCACGGAAGCCCGAGGCGTTGATGTTCGAGTAGTGGGCGAACACGTCCGGGCCGCCGTCTTCCTGCTGGATGAAGCCGAAGCCCTTTTCCCCGTTGAACCACTTCACGGTGCCGAAAGCCATGGGAAATTCTCCTTCTAAGGCGCTGTAGCCCGCACTGCGCGGGCTACTCGTCGCCGCACTGATGACCCGCCGGGATCTCAGAAAAAAAATACGCCTGCGATGGGAATCAGCAGGCGCACACAGAGTTCATGGGAACCAAAACTGCAACTCCTACGACCGTAACAGGCCTCGGGCCGAAACGGGAATTCTCGCGGCGCTCTTCTTCGGCGCACCGGTGACGTCCGGGTGCGCCGCCGGCCGTACGGGCCGGCCCGCCGGCCCGGCCCCGGGCGCCGCACGGCGGGGGCGCCCCCGGGCGGGTCCGCTCAGCGGCGGGCGGCCGCCAGGGAGCGGAGCTGGACGTGGACGGCGGCGGGCTCGGTGCCGGTGAGGGCGGCGATCTCGGCGGCGGACAGGTCGAGGACCAGGTGCAGCAGCAGGACGTCCTGCTGGGCGGCGGTGAGGTGGGCGACCGGGCCGAGCGGCCGGGGGCCGGCCAGGGCGCAGACGCGGCGGCGCACCGCCTGCCAGGCGCAGGCGGCCGGGCTGGCGGTGGCCAGGGCGTCGAGCCAGTGGCCGCCGAGCTCCTCGAAGGCGGCGCGGACGGCCAGGGGCGCGTCGGCGGGCGACAGGAGCAGCGCGGCGTAGTCCAGGTAGTGGCGCAGGTGGAGGTCGTGCAGCGCCCACAGGCCCAGGGCGGGCCCGGGGGCGGCCGGGCGGCGTGGTGGTGTCGGCATGGTGGTGTCCCGAGTTTCCCGAGGTGTCCCGAGGTTTCCCGCAGGTGGCGCGGGCGGGCGCCGGCCCGCGACGGGGACGCGGGCGGGTGCCCGTCCGTGGGTGGCTGGGGTCCGCGGCCGGGACGCGGGTGGCGCGTCCCGGCCGCGGACCGGGTCACACGAGCACCGGCGGGTTGTCGTCGGTGCCTCCGCGGCCCGCCGCGCCGGAGTGGCCGGGGCCATCGTCGCGGTCGGCGGCCAGGTTGGTGCGCAGGGTCATCCAGAGCCGGAACAGGATGTCCGTCGACGTCCCGGCGCTGGAGGACTGCATGGCCCGGGTGAACTCGCTCTGGTACGTGCGCGAGTTGACCGGGAACGGGGTACGGGCGTTGTTCGTCCGGTCCCAGGCCGCCGCCCACAGCGCGCGGCGGGCCTCCCGGACCCCGCAGACCTCCATGTAGGCGAGGAAGACGGGTTTGCGCAGCGGGGCCTCGCCCTTGAGGACCAGGGCCAGCGTGCTGGAGGGCAGGCGCCCTCCCCGGTCGCGGGCCCGGCGGTCCAGTTCCCGCAGGGAGGGCCAGTCGGCCTTGCGGCGCATCTCGTGCATCGCCCGGCGCAAGTCGGCGAAGGAGTCGACCTGTTGGGGGTCGACCCGCCTCGGTGCGCGCAGCCGCCGGCTCCCCGAGGGGCGGGGCACGTGGGCCCAGTAGTTGGCGTGGACCCACTTGCGCCGGGCCGTCTTGAGGTCGCCGCCGCATTCGCCGGTGACGGCCTCGACGACCTTCCAGCTCGGCAGGGAGCGCCCGCTGGCGGCCCGTTGCAGGGTGGTGGCGTGGTAGTTGGTCCGAACGGCGAGCTGACTGTACGTCAACCCGGCCTGCTCGCGCTGCTCCCGCAGCCAGGCGGCCAGTCGGCTCAGCGCCGGCTCGGTCGTCTCGATCGGGTTCTCTCGGCGTCCCATCGCAGGCAGGCGCTCTCCCCTAGGCCCGTCCCCTTTGCAGCCTGGAGGCCAACAGCCAGCCCCCGGTGGTCAGTTCGAGCGCCACTCCGGCCGACATGCCGGTCGCCACCAGGGCGGCGGTGAGCGCGACCGTCAGGACGACCACGACGATCACCACGGCCACCTGGCCGGCGGTCACGGCCGTCACGGCCGTCACGGACGACTGTCCGGCCACGAACGGCCAGGGCAGGGCCGGACGGCGCGCGGGCCTCGGGACGCCGTCCGCGCAGGGGATGGGGACGCGCTTGTTCCGCTTCCTCGTCATCGAGGGAACCCTCCTATATCACTGTCCACTCCAACGGGTGGGCACTTGTGCGGTTGGCGTCGCACGGGGTGCCCGTTGGATGACACTCTGTCAGGCATATGGGTGAATCCCAATCGGTTCGGCGAACATCGCGCGGATTGATGCGCGACAGTCCCGGCCCCTACCTGAAATCTTGCGAACGTCGTACCAGGAAGCCGCAGTTCAGCGAATCGAAACCGGATTTTGATGCGCCTTTGTGCAGCGCGCCCTTGTAAGCCGTCCTGGCCGGGTGTGACGATTGACAGCGGCGTCACCCGGACCTGCGGGTCCGGAACCCGGGGGGCGCTGTTCACTCCAACATCTCGGGAACATCGGCAGCGGGCCGTGTTGGCGCATGGGCCCGCCCGAACAGCAGAGACCGCCCGGCCCCGGTGGCCCGAGGCGGTCTCTCTGCACTCCGGCGGTGGCGGGCGCTCCACTTGTGACGGACCCCGCCACCGCCCTTCCCCTCAGCCCTCGCATCCCCCGCCCTGCGCGGGCCCCCGTAGCGGAGGACTGTCCTCCTGAAATCGTTTGCTTGGTACGGGAGTTCACCGATGCGCCGTTCATCGGTTGTCTACCGGGGCGCCCGTCGGGGGTGCCCGCGGCCGTGGTGACCAGGGTGTCGACAGGACGTTGACCGCTTGTCTGCGGGAGTCCACGAGCGTGTTCCGGGTCCGGTCACGGACTCGGCGGCCGCCAGACGGGGCCGCCGGCAGACGACCCGGGAGGACTCGCATGTCCCGCATTCCCCACCGCACCCGTGCCGCCGCCGTCGCGGCCCTGGTGACGGCCGTCGCCCTGCCCCTCGCGGGCACGGCCACCGCCTCCGCGGCGGTGCCCGCCGGCGTCCAGAGCGCGTCGAACTCGACGCTGGCCGCCGACGCGCCCACGACCTGGGCGGAGAAGAACGGCGGCTACGTCCAGATCAACTGGACCCCGCCGAACAACGTCGGCAAGTACGACTGGATCGGCCTCTACAAGCGCGACCCGAACGCCATCGGCGTCAACAGCTACGAGACCTGGCAGTGGGCCTACAACCACGGCACCTCGTACCTGACCAGCGTCCCGGCGGTCAGCGGCGACTACTGGACGGCCTACGTCTCCTACGACTACGCCTCCAGCCAGTACCGCATCATCGAGTCCCACCGCTCCCACATCGACTGAGCCGATGGCCCTGTCGACGAAGGCGGCGGCGCTGGCCCTCGCCCTGCTGGGCGCGCTGCCCGCCCAGGGCGCCGCGGCGGCCGGTCCCCCCGTACCGGCCGCCGCGGCGGCGGCCCAGTCCGCGCCGGGCACCTGGGCCGCCGCCGTCCACGTGAAGGAGACCCAGGTCGTCACGATCGGCTGGAACTACAACGGCAACCCGGTCGGGAAGTACGACTGGGTCGGGCTGTACAACTGCAACCCGGACAAGTGCGGCGTGAACTCCTACGTCTCGGGCGCCTGGCAGTGGGCCTCGTACGGCACCTCGTACACCTTCACCCGGGAGCTCACCGACTCGCTGGTCGGCGCGTACTGGACCGGCTACATCTCCTACGACTACGCCTCCGGCCAGTACCGGCTGATGTCCTCGCAGATGAACATCCTCGCCTGAGCGGTGGCCCGGCGCCCGCTCGCTCCCCTCTCACCTCAACACGTTCGATCCGCACGAAGGAGAAGACCATGAAGGTCTCCAGGAAGACCCTCGCCAGGGCCGGAGCCGCGCTCCTGCTCGCCGGGGTGACCCTGGCACCGGCCGCGGCCCAGAGCCCGGCCGTGGCCTCGGCCACCGGAACCGTCGCCTTGACGCCCCCGGCCGCCCCGGGCGGCGCCGCCCACGCGCTGGCGCAGCAACTCGGGCTCCCCGAGCAGCAGGTGGCGCAGCGCCTCGCCGCGGAGGGCGGGCTGTCGAAGACCGCCCGGGCGTTCCGCGACAGCCAGGGCGCCAGGGCCGCGGGCGTGTGGCTCGACGTGATGGACGGCGAGGTCCACGCCAACGTGCTGGACGACGAGGGGGAGCGCGCGGCCCGGGCCGCCGGCATCATCCCGCAGCGCGCCGCCTACACCACCGCCGAACTCCGGGAGGTGCACGAGCGGCTCGACGCGGCCGCGGAGAAGAAGCTGACGCCGGGCGACAGCTCCTGGTCCCTGGACAACCGGACCGACCGCGTCGTGCTGGACGTGCCGGCCGGCACGGACACCGAGGCGCTGTTGCGGACGGCCGGCATCACCGACGCCGACCGTGCGAAGGTCAGCGTCACCACCCACCAGGGGACCGCCTACGCCCGGACCGGCCTGGTCGGGGGCGACGGCCTGCGGGACGAGAACAACACCGGCACCTGCTCGGCCGGAATCATGATCAAGCAGGCCGGTGTGACCTACCTGGTGACCGCCGGCCACTGCTGGCTGGGGCAGTCGAACCCGGCGGTCCGGCGCGACGACAGCTGGCCGGACAACCAGGGCAACACCCGGATCGGCCACATCGCCGACCGGCAGTTCCCCGCCTCGGACTACGCGCTGATCGCGATGGACAACCCGCGGGGCTGGACCCCCGGCGGGAGCGCGGTCAAGACGTCCAGCGGCTACAACGTCTACAACGACTACATCCGCAGCGCGGACAACCAGATCGTCGATGGCGGGACCATCTGCGCCTCGGGCGTGGCGAGCGGCTGGAGGTGCGGCACATTCGTCGACGGCATCTCCACCTACACCACAACGATAGGCAACGAGACCTATACCTCGACCCGCCAGGTCAAGGTCGCCGGAATGCAGTCGGATTACGGTGACAGCGGAGGCGCGGCCCTCTACGGCACCAGCGCCGTCGGCACCGTGACGGGCGGCTCGACCCCCGGCAGCGCGCCGAGGCCGTACACCTACATCCAGCCGCTCTCCACGATCGCGCGCGATCTCGGCGCCATCTCCACGGTCGACTGGCACCAGTGACCACCCCACGGCACAGGTGAGGAACGCGAGCACCCCCTGTACGGGAAGCCGGCCCGGCCGGCTTCCCGCACACGCCTGCTGGGGCCCGTCCCGGTGGACGGCGGCAAGGGCGCACGCCGGGGGCACGCGCCATGACGCTGTGCAAGCAAAAGACCGCATTCCGGTACTGAACGCCGAAGTACGGGGATACGGTGGCCTCCCGATACGCGTGTTGAGCACGTGGCGTGCGAGCTGGGGGTAGTGATGGCACGGCGGAAGATCAAGCGGGGACCGACGGCGAGCTCCGCGATCCTGTTCGGTGAAGAGGTCCGCCACGCGCGGGAGTCGGCGGGTTACACGCAGGAGCGATTGGGCAAGGAACTCCACCTCGACCGGACGGTGATCTCGCGGACCGAGAGCGGACGGCGGAAGCCTCCGGCCGACGAACTCGAGGAAACCGAACGGCTGCTGAACACCGGCGGCCTGTTGAAGCGGCTGTGCAACGGGGTCGACTGGAGCGCACAGATCGACCATCCGGACTGGTTCCAGACCCATGCCGACTCGGAGGCCGAGGCGGTCGGGGCCTACGTGTTCCAGACCGACTACATGCACGGGCTGCTTCAGTGCCGGGACTACGCGCGAGCGATGTTCGAGGCGGGCGGAACGGGTGAGCACCCTGAAGTGATCGAGGGGCGGGTCGCGGCGAGGCTCGCACGGCAGAAGCGCTTCCTCGCCGAGGGCGGGCCGCAGTTGGTGGTCCTCCTGGACGAGAGCGCGATTCGATCGGTGGTCGGCGGACCGAAGGTGATGATGCGGCAGATGCAGCACCTGCTGGACATCGCCCGGCGCGAGAACATCGTCCTTCAGATCGTGCCGTTCACGGCTCGGACGACGATCATCAACTCCTCAATGGTCATTCTGGAGATGCCGGATGGCCAGCACTCGGTGTACTCCGAGAACCTTGACAAGGGCAATCCCTGTGATGATCCGATCATCATTTCCGGGCATCGGCACCGCTATGATCGCCTGCGTGGCGACGCGCGCACGGCGAGCGAGTCGCTCACGCTGATCGCCGAGGCGATGGAAGGGTTCAGGGATGATGCGGAACGAGCTCGACGCGGCCAGCTGGCGCAAGAGCAGCCACAGCGGCACGAACGGCGGCGACTGCATCGAGGTGGCCCCCGGATTCCCCGGTCTCGTCCCCGTGCGTGACTCCAAGGACCCCCACGGCCCAGCCCTTGTTTTCCCAGCCGCCGCCTGGGAAGCCTTCGTCAAGGCCGTCCGCACGGGCGGCCTTCCGACATAGAACCCTCCGAAGGGGCAGCCATGCCGGCCTGGCGCAAGAGCAGCTACAGCGGGGACAACGCGGGCGAGTGCGTCGAGGTGGCCCCCGGGTTCCCCGGTCTCGTTCCCGTGCGTGACTCCAAGGACCCCCACGGCCCGGCCCTCCTCTTCCCGGCCGCCGCCTGGGACTCCTTCATCACCGCGATCCGGGGGGACGAGTTTCCGGTCGGCAGCTGACTAGACGTCAATTTCGTTGCAGGGGGCGGGGTGCCGGATGGCTCCCCGCCCCCTGCCGTGCCGAACCGACTACTCGCGGTTGCTGCGGCCCAGCAGGGCGGCCGAGTCCGGGTCGCCGATGCGGGTCGCCACCGCGCCCTTGAGCACGGTCAGGGCCGCGGGCAGCGCCGCGACCGCCGCCGCCTTGAGCGAGCCGATCGATGTGAGGTCGAACTTGTCGGCCAGCAGCAGGCCGAGGAACGCCACGGCGTACGTGGCGACGGTGCGCTCGACCAGGTCGACGATGAGCTTCCGCATGGTCAGGACTCCTTCGCGGTGAAGGTGGTGGGGTGCGCGGTTGCGGAGCACCCGGTGGCGGCGCCGTTCTTCGGAGGGCATGCCGTCCTGCGGGACTGCGGCGGGGTTGCCGGATGCGGCCCGGGGCGGGGCCGTCGGGATCGGAGCGGTCGGAGGGGGTCGACGGGGCCGGAGGGTCGGAGGGCACGCGCCATCGGGGAGTTGCCGCCCCGGTGTACACGTTCAAGCCGCCGGATCCGACGACGCGCCCCGGTATCGATTTCCTTGCCGCGTCCGGTCCCGCGCCCCGCGCCCCGCTTCACCCCGGCGGGGCGCTCAGCTCCATGGCGCGCGGCGCCGCCGCCAGGGCGGGTACGTCGCCGACGTCGAGGGCGGTGTCCGCCAGCTTGATGACGTGCTCGAGGAGAGCGCGTTCGACGGCCGGCTCCGGTCGAGCGGGCGGCGCGGAGGGTCTACCCGTCTGCGCGGGGACGCGTATGGCGTAGGTCATGAAGCCGTTGCGCTCACCGGTGAGGGCGAAGCCTGCCTTGCGGAGGACGCGGCCGGAGGCGGGGTTGTCCGGACTGTGCTTGGCGCGGACCTCCGGCAGGCCGAGGTGGTCGAAGGCCAGGGCGAGGAGCCTGCGGACCCCTTCGGTGGCGTAGCCTCGGCCCCAGGCGTCCGCGCGCAGGATGTAGCTGACGGCGGCGAGGGGGCGGTCGTGGTGGAGTTTGACGATGCCGAGGAGGTCACCGTCCACGGCGAGGCCGAGCACGTACAGCGTGCGCGGTGACTGTGCCGCTGCCGCCATGATGTCGCGTAGGCGGTAGCGGGCTTCGTCGGCGTCCATGGGCGCCCGGCCCAGGTACTGCGTCGACTCCGCGCTGTAGATCCGGAGCAGGGATTCCTCGTCGCCGGGGCCCAGCTCCCGCAGGTCGATCATCCGCCCGCCGCTTCGATGAGCTTCGCCAGTTCGGCGGCGGTGGGCCGCTCGTCGGGGGCGGCCAGCAGGGCGTAGCGCAGCCGGGCCTGGAGGGCGGGCCAGGGCATCGCGGTGGACATGGGGACGGCCCGGTGGGCGATGGCCTTGCGGATCTCCTCCACGGGCGTGCCCTTGGGGAGGCCTGCGGTGTCGTAGTCCAGCGGCCACGTGCCGGTGACGCAGGTCCACAGGGTTCCGGCGAGGGCGTAGATGTCGGCGGTCTGTGTCGTGGTGACGGGCTGGGGGCCGTTGATGATCCGGGCGGCGAGTTCTGGGGCGGTGAGGTGGATCATCGTGCCGCCGAACGTCGGCCACGGCGTGCTGCCGATCCGCCGCGACCAGGCGAAATCGAGGAGGCGCACCGTCCCGTCCTCGCCGTGGATGCCGTGCGCGGGCTGGAGGTCCCCGTGCACCCACCCGTCGGCGTGGAGGTCCGCCACGGCGCGGCACAGTCCGACAGCGGCGGCGAGGGCTTCGTCCTTCCCGCCGTCTCCTTTGCGCACGGGGCGGAAGACCTGCCACGTGGACGGCCCGGCCAGCCACGGAGTGACGTACCAAATGCCGTCGGCGAAGCGGCCGGCGGTCACGGTGTAGCCGGGGAGCTGGTCCAGGACGGAGGCTTCGCGGGCGGTGACCTCGGCGGCCTCGCCGGTGCCGAGCTTGATGCTCGCCGAGCCGCGCGGACCGTCGGCCTTCCACACCGCCGAGCCCCGACGGTTGCTGATCTCCGTCAGCTCGATCGGCCCACAGAAGGCCTCCGCCGCGCTCAGCGCTTCGCGGGCCTCGGCAGGGAACTCGCCCATTCTCGAACTGCCTTCCATTCACAAGGGACGTGCTCGAAGACGTCGCGGCCGTCGTCGGCCGAGACCGCCAACGCCGCCGCGAGGTCCGGGGTGGTCTCCAGGAACTGCGGGTCCAGCGACCGGACGCCCGCCCGTACCGGGAGGAACGAGAGGGGCGGCGGCGGGATCCGCTGCCCGCGCCGGCCGGTCTCGACCGTGCCCTGGGGGAACTTGCCGAACATGACCCCGACCGGGGCGTACAGGTGCTTCAGCGCCCAGTGCGGCCAGGCCATCAGCTCGCGGTGGTCGGCGCCCTCGCAGTGCCCGCGCAGCACGACGTTCTCGCACGCGAGGACACCGAACGGCCGGCCCATCAGCGGGCGAACCCACTCCGCGGCCCGGACCCCGGCGTGGAACAACTCCGCCTCCACGGCGTACCGGTGGCTGCCCGGGGCAATGTCGTAGACCGTCCACCCCGTCATGCCGCGCGACGTGGACGGTCGCAGGAACGGGCAGTGCTCGTACAGCCCGGCGAGGTACCCGTCCACGTCCACGCTGACGGGGTTCTCCGTCCGGGCTTCGGTGAGGCGGAGCGCCCCGGCGGTCGGCCGGGGCGCTCCGCCGGATGGTGCGGTGGTCACAGGGTGGTCACCGGCGGGGTCAGGTCGTCGCCGTCGCCGTCGCCGGGCTCGGGCGAGCAGTTCCACTCGGCCCAGACCTCGCCCGTCTCGCGGTAGCGGGCCAGGGCCTCGGCGTCGACCGTGCCATGGGCGTCGGCGAACCAGACCTCCGGGAGCGGGCCGTACGCCTCCTCGTACGCCGACACCCAGGAGACGAAGCCGGTGCCCGCGTCCTTGACGTGCGTCAGCTTGCGGCCGGCGTGCCGGAGGGCGAACGCGTCGTGCGCGGCCGGGTCGCTGACGAGACGGTGCCACGCCGCGTCGACGGCGGCCGAGAACATCTCCGGCCTGGCCTGGCCCGCCTCGATCCGGTGCGCGGCGATCGTGAAGAACTTGCCCAGCTCGTCCAGCTCGACGCTGGGCGTGACGGTGGTGGCACCCATGCACTTCTCCAATCCGTGTTCACCTCTGCTCGCTCGTACCTCGGGCGAGCAGTCATGCGGTGGCGCCCCGTCCCGGTGGAACCCTCGCGCTGCCACCGCGCCGGGAGTCTTGGGGCGACCGAAGGCGCGGGTGCCGTCCGGAAGCGGCCGGAGGCCACGAGCACGGTTACCAGCGCGAGGTCCGGGCAGCACCTCCCGGTACTCGCACCTGGCCCTGGGGGTGCGTCTCACCATCGGTCTCTCCTCCTTCGCCATGGCGATGGGGGTGTGTCGTAGACCGTAGGAGTTTCAGCCGGACGCTCTCCAGCAAGTTGCACGCAGTTGCAAAGCAGTCACCCGAGAGAGTCAATCGCCTCTGTGATCAGGGTGCGAGCGGCGGTGCCGTGCACGGCATCTGCGGCCAGTTCCCCGAACCGGCTGATGTACATGGCCACTTCGGAGGGCTGCGTGATCTGGAGGTAACCGGAGACGAGTTCGACGTTGGCCTGTGACGAGTCGTAGAGCGAGAACGCTTCGACGTGCATCGAGTGGCGCGAGTATCCCCTCGGAACGATTCCCAGGCTCACGTTCGCCAGGGAGGCGACAGCGGTCAGGTGGACGAGTTGGCCGGCGGCTACCTCCGTGCCGCCAAGACCGTGATACAGGCATGCCTCCTCGATGATGAAGGCGAAGGTCTTCCCGTGGTCCCTCAGGATCTCCTGTCGCTCCATACGCACCTGCACAGCCTCTTCCACGTCGTCCACGGCAACACGACGGCGTTGGGTGGCTTGGAGTACCGAGCGGGTGTAGTCCCGGGTTTGGAGGAGACCGTGCAGGATGCCAGGTGTGTACGCCCGGAACCGTGTGGTTCGCTCGTACAACGGCAGGACCATCTCCTGGGCGCGCTTGAGCCCGCTCCGCTCCATGCGTCGCCACTCGGTGAACATGGTCTCTACCGAGCGGAGGGAAGCCACCAGGTCCGCGGCCTGGTCGTCTGCTCCGCAGGCCCGGCACCAGTCCCTGACGTCCTGCTCGGACGGTGCCGTGATCGCGTTCTCGACGCGGGAGCACTTCGACTTGCTCCAACCGCACGCGCCGGCGAGAGCAGGTCCGGTGAGCCCGGAGTCCTTACGGATCTCCTTGAGCCGTTCGGCCAGAGCTATCCGGGCCTGCTGAACGCTCGATGAGCGAGAGGTGCGCATCTCGTTCGGTTACTTGAGCACGTAGTCCGCGTGCGGAGTCGCCCTGTGCCACACGGTCTCGAAGGCGTTCTTCACGAGCTGAACGACGGTGGGTTCGGTCGTCCACTCCCGGTCCACCACATCCCCGTCACCCGAGAAGAAGGTGAACATGACCTTGGAGTCATCGAACATCCACAGGTCGGTTCCGGGCAGAGCGATGTCTGCCGCCAACCGGCGTGGAAGCCAGCGAACCTGCTCGCCGATGGCCACGTTCAGGAATGTCACGTGGTGCTCGTAGCGGATGTACTCCGTGACCGGCTCGGAGACGATCCGAGCCCGGCGCATGACCACGCCACGGTCAATCACCTCTCCGGCGAAGGTGGTCCAGTTCTGGAACCACTCCGGCCGGTCGTCCGGGCTGTAGCGAAGCCCCTCCCGATAGCGCTGGAACTGCGGGTCGTTCGGTGTGTAGCTGTCGCGCATCTCCAGGTGCACGGCAGAGAACTTGGCCTCTGCCATGGCCGTGGCGATCGGGTTGGCCACGCTACTCCTTCTCGTCCTCTTGAGTGGCCAGCCTTGCGGCGAGGTCCACGATGAACTTGATCATTTCTTCCGGGAGGCGGATCACGGTCTCGTGGTCAGGCACGTCAGTCGAGTGCCCGGGGACCGAACCAACCTCCTTGCAGCGGTTCAAGTCCTCATCGCTGGCCTTGTAGGACTGGATGAGCAGGTCGCCGTTCTCCGGGTCACGCCAGATCGTCGGCGAGTCGACCTCTGGCGTGTTGGAGATGATCCCGATGAACTGTAGAGGCTCCACGATGCTCCCTGTGATTCCGGTTCCGCGTAGTTGCACAACCGGCGGGCTCATCCTGGCGCGTACACGACCGACCTGTCAGGCGTCTCCTTTTCTGGCGGACTGTCAACTTGGCCTCCCGGAGTCCGGCGAGAGCACAAGTAGCCGTGCGGGTAAGGGGAAAGCCCCATCTACCCTGCTGCTCGACAGACCTGGTCCCGCAGACAGCGGCTACGAAAGAGCGAGAAGCGGCACCGCACGATCCGACCACCTCGGGCGCTGAGGCCCGCCGGGGGCGGACGGCCGGGCGGCGGCGCCTCAGGAGCAGTCCCAGTGGTGGTCCACCGGGCGGTCCGGGCAGGACCGGCACTCGAAGACGTACACCCCGCCCGCGTCCCCGATCATCAGCCCGGCGGGGCTGTGCGCCCCGCGGCCGCCGTCGGCGTCCCGGCGCTCCTCGCCGGTCTCGTCGTCCTTGTCCTCCAGCGGGAGCCAGGTGCGGTACGACTGACCGTCGTACTCCCAGCTGCTCACCGTCAGGAGGTGCTCCATCGTCCGCCCGCAGGTCGGGCAGTCCGGCCAGCAGGGCTCCTGGGTCCAGCCCGGGTACCCGCCGAGCTTGATCCCCGGGGCCTCGGCCAGGTGGTAGCCGTACCGCAGGCCGGTGCGGGCCCGCAGCTCCTCCATCCGCACGCTCAGCTCCGGGCCCAGGCCCTCCGGCATGTCCCAGCTCGGGTAGTCGACCACCGGCTCGGGGTGCAGGACGCACGGCGCCGGGATGCTGTCCTTCGGCGCGGTGCCCACGGTCGGCGGCACGGAGGCGAGGGCCGGCCCGACCTCCTCGGAGCTCCGCCAGCGCACCAGGGGCGTCGCGGTCGGGCAGCGGCCGATGATGAACGGGCACCAGAGCACCTGGAGCAGGTCCGTCCCGGCGGGGAAGGCGAGTTGGGGCACGTCCCGGCGGTGGATCTGGACGACGGGGACCAGCGGCACCGGCCCCTCCGCGGCGGGCCCGCCCCACTCCCCCGGGTGGCTGGTGCTCGGGCACAGCGGCCACGGCTCGTCGGCGGGCCACAGCGGCGGCCCGCCGACCGAGCTCTCGGCCGCGGACGGGCTGCCGGCGCGCGGGTGGAGGCGTACGGCGTCGCGGCGCAGCGGCACCAGTTCGGGGAACAGCTGCTCTAGGTCCACGGCGCGCTTCGGGGTGGTGCGGGTCATCGTCGTCTCCATCGGGCGGTGCTCGGGCGGGCACCGCGTACCCGCCGACGGCATCACCGTAGGACACGCCACCGACAGCGGCCTCGCCCGCCGTCCGGCCCGCCCGGCGACGGCGGGCCGGACGGGAGCACCTCCACTTCGGGCGGGCGGGGATGTCAATGCCGTGGACACTGACCATCCGGTCCCCGGCGTCCGTTTTTTGACGTACCGTCAGCTCGCACAGGTGCAGGTGTCCTCCGTAGACACGGCCGCCGGTACCGCGATCGTCGTCACGACCCCTGCCTTCGCCACGGCCCGCGCCGGGCCCCGCACCGCCGAGGAGACGTCATGAGCGAACCACGCCCCCGCACCGCCGAGCCACACCGCACCGAACCACGCCCCGCCGGGCCGCGCGCCCGCCGCCGCACCCTCGCGGCCGGCCTCGCCCTCGCCGCCGCCCTGACCACGGCCGCCGCGACCGTCCCCGCCCAGGCCGCCACCGCCCAGGCGCTCGACCGCTACTACCAGCAGCGCCCCGACTGGCACAGCTGCGTCCAGGGCCCGGACGACCAGGTGGGCGCCGACCTGGAGAAGGCCGGCGCCCGCTGCGCGGAGGTCACCGTGCCGCTCGACTACGGCGACCCCGGCGGACGCACCGTCACCCTCGCGCTCTCCCGGATCAAGGCCACCGACACCCGCCACCGGATCGGCACGCTGCTGCTGAACGACGGCGGCCCCGGCAGTCCGACGCTCGGCGCACCGACGAGGGTGCACGCCGCGTTGAAGGACACCGCCGCCCGCTTCGACATCGTCGGGCTGGACCAGCGTTTCGCCGGCCGCAGCGCCCCCCTCGACTGCGACTGGCCGATCGGCTACAACATCACCTCCGCCGGGACCACCCGGGCCTCCTTCGAGCGCCAGGTCACCTTCCAGCGGGACCTCGCGGCCCGGTGCCGTTCGGCGGCCGGGGACCTGCTGCCGCACGCGAGCACCCGCGACGCGGCCCGGGACATGGACGTGGTGCGGGGCGCGCTCGGCGAGCGGCGGATCTCCTACCTCGGCCTCTCGTACGGCACCTACCTGGGCACGGTGTACTCCCAGATGTTCCCCGGCCGCTTCGACCGGGTGGTCCTGGACGGCGCGCTGGCCCCGGACCACGTCGGGCCGGAGCTGCTCCCCAACATGGTGCGGGCGAACGAGCGGGCGTTCGCCGACTGGGCGGACTGGGCGGCGCGGCGCAACGACACCTACGGGCTGGGCCGCACCCGCGAGGAGGTGGTCGCCGGGGTGCTGCGGACGGTCGGGGCGGCCTCGGCGCGCCCGCTCGTCCTCGGCACCGGCGCGGACGCCTTCGAACTCGACGACACCCGGGTGCCGCTGCTGGTGTTCGGGAACCTCCAGGGCGACTCCGACCCTGAACGGGCGGGCCTCGCCGAGCTGATGGCGGTGCTCGCCGAGGCCGCGGCGGGCCGGCCGGTCACCCCCTCGGCCGAGACCACCGCCCTGCTGCGCTTCCTGTTCACCCCGCAGGGCTCGCAGGCCGGCAGCGTCTCCCAGGCCATCCTGTGCGCGGACGGTACGGCGCCGCGCGATCCCGAGGAGTACTGGCGCCGGATCGAGCGCGACCGCGCCCGGTACCCGCTGTCCGGCCCGCTGCTCGACAACATCTCCCCGTGCGCCTTCCTGGACGCCCCGCGCGAGGCGCCCACCGAGGTGCGCCGCGACGCCCAGGCGCTGATCCTCTCCGCCACCGGCGACCCGCGCGCCCCCTACCGGGACGGCGTCGCCCTGCACGGGCTGCTGCCCAGCTCCCGGCTGCTGACCCTGCGGGGCGCCGACCAGCACGGGCTGTACGGGACGTACGGCAACGCGTGCGTGGACGACACGGTCAACGCCTACCTGGCGGGCGGGCGCCTGCCGGAGGCCGACGTGACCTGCACCAAGTAGCGGCAGCGTCCCGCCGCCGTCCGCACGCGGTCCGGGCGGCGGCGGACGGCGTGCGTTCGCGCTCGTGCTCGTGCTCGTGCTCGTGCTCGTGCTCGCGCTCGCGCTCGCGCTCGGCAACGGCTCGGGCACGCTGGGGAGTTGAGTACGGGGGCGGATTGCGGGCCGCGGCGCGGGCGGGCCAGGGTGTGGGCGCGGACGCGCGCGACCCGAGAGGATCCCTGCCGGTGAAGAAGCTGCTGAAGGACGTGGCGACGAGCCTCGTGTACCTCGTCGTCATGCTGGTGAACCCGCTCCTCAACGGCATGCAGTCGCTGCGGGCGCACCACTGGCCGACCGAGCGGCGCAAGCTCAGGCTGATCGGTTCACCGACGGCGCGGGCGGCCCGGGCGGCGGAGCGGGAGCGGATCCGGGCGCTGGTCGAGGCGCTGGGGGCGGTGGAGGGGGTCGAGCACCTGCTGACCCAGGTGCTGGACCAGTCCACCCGCCCGTCCACCTACGGCCTGGACCACCCCCGGGACACCCTGCTGGTCTGCCGGATCCACGCCCGCGCCTACTTCGTCGTCCGGGAGGATGTCCTCGACGTCCTGCGGCGGATCGAGGCGGCGAACGTGGCCGAGTGGCAGGCCAACGGGCAGGGGCCGGACCCGCACGGGAGCCTGGAGCACGCGCTGCGCTGGTACCGCGACGGCGGCGTCGACGCCAACGGCTGGCGGATGGACCCCCCTTGCCTGTCCAGCCCCGGTGCGAAGCTGACCTGGGACCGGCCCGGCATCCCGCCCCGGGACCCGATCCCGGCGGGCCCGTACCCCGACCGGCTCTTCGTGCTGGAGCAGACCCCGCCGGACGCGGACGCGGCACGGCTGCTGGACGAGGCCCGTGCGGACGGGCGGGGCGTGGTCCTGGAGCTGGCCTTCGGCGCGGGCTGGGTCGACCACTGCCAGTACCACAAGGTGGCGCGCGGCGGCTTCGCGGGGCGCGGGCGGCTCTGAGCGGGGGGTGCCCGGTGGGGCCGGGGCGCCCGGACGGCCTCTCCGGGCCCGTCCGGGCACCCTCACCGGCTCACCGGCTCACCCGTTCAGCCGCGTTTCAGCACTGGGGGCGGCGGCCGTGGTTGGCCCCGTGCTTGGCCCTGGCCTTCTTCTTGCGGCGGCGCTTCGACGACATGGCCACTCCTCTCGCAGCCGGGACTTCCGGTCTTCCACCGTTCCACACCCGGGCGGCCCCGGCCCGTCGAGCGCCCCGGCCCGTCGAGGACCCTGGCCCGTCGAGCGGCCCCGCGGGTCTCAGGCGCCGTCGCCCGCCAGGGCCGCGCGCCAGGCGGGGCTGTCGACGTAGTGGTTGTCGAAGCGCTCGGAGGAGGCCGCGATCGCCCCCGGCGCGGTCTCGCCGCGCATGACGCTGCCCAGCAGCCGCAGGTAGTCGAAGCGGTCCATGCCGGGCGCGAACACGCACAGCACGTCGGCCTCGGAGCCCGGGGCGGCGGCGAAGGCGTGCGGAGTGTGCGGGGGCACGGCCAGGAAGTCGCCCGCGCCCAGCACGGTGACCTCCTCGCCGACCAGCACCCGCAGCGAGCCGCCGATCACGAAGAACAGCTCCCAGGCCCGGGTGTGGAAGTGCGCGGGCGCCCCGGGGGCGCCGGCGGCGAAGGTGGAGCGGTAGACGGTGAAGCCGCCCTCGCCCGGGGCCGAGTCGGCGAGCAGCGTCATGGTGGAGCTCGGGTCGGCGCAGATCTCGGCCTCGGCGCAGCGGGTCAGCACGGGGGCGGCAGTGGTGGCGGGGGCGGTGTTCCTCGTCGTCGTCATGTGACCAACCTACGGCCGGAAAGACCCACGATCAGGTGGCAATCAGCGACCGTTTCCATGGGTCAATTTCCTCCCGCCGACCCGCCTCCCCGCATCCTCGGCCTCCCCCGTGCCGCCCGGGCGCCGTCAGTCGGGGAGGTTCCCGTTGCCGCCCAGGTTCGCCACCATCCGGCGCAGCACGTTGACCGTGGTCACGAACTCCTCGGTGCCGATGCCCTCGTGGGCGCGTTCGCTGACCGCCAGGTTGCGCTCGCGGGCGCGCAGGCGGCCGGCCTCGCCCTCCTCGGTCAGGGTGAACGCCCCGTCGGCGTCCTCGGTCAGCCAGCCGCGGGCGATCAGGTCGTCGAAGACGGCGTCGAAGACGGTGCCCTGGTCGTCGTACGGGGCGAGCCGCTCGGCCAGGGTCGTGCGGGTCCACCCGCCGGGCCGGCCGGCGGCGTGGTTGAGCGTCCACCAGTGCGGCTGGGTGAGGCCTTCCACCGCGAGCTGCACGCGCAGGCCGTCCACCACCAGGCGGCGGAAGAGCTCGCCGGTCCACGCCCCGATGGGCTGGGCGGCGATGGTCTGTGGTTCGTAGGTCTTGATCGTCATGTCCGGTGCTCCTTCACCTGGTCGTCAGGACACGACCGACCGTAGGACTTCAAGCCGCCTTGAGGTCAAGGCAGTTCCGGGACCCGGGGCTCTGCGATGGTCAACTCCCTTCTAGGGTGGCCCATATGAAGACCGCACCGGCGCTCGCCGCCGCCCTCGCCCTGTCCGCGGCCGCCGTACTCGGCGCGGCCGCCCCCGCCTCCCCCACGTCCTCGGCCTCCCCCGCCGCCGACCCGCTGGAGCGCTTCCACCGCCAGCAGCTCGCCTGGTCCCCCTGCCAGGAACCGCAGTTGGCCGCCGCCGGCGCCGAGTGCGCGGCCCTGGCCGTCCCGCTGGACTACCGCGAGCCGCGGGGCCGCACCCTCTCCCTGGCCGTCTCCCGGATCCGCTCCGCCGACCCCGCCAAACGGCGCGGGATACTCCAGACCAACCCCGGCGGGCCCGGCGAGCGCGGGCTGGACATGCCGGCCGCGCTGCGGGAGCAGCTGGCGCCCGGGACGGCGGCGGCCTACGACCTCGTCGGCATGGATCCGCGCGGGGTCGGCGCCGGCGGCCCGGACTGCGGCCTCACCCGCGGCACCTGGCTGCGCTCGACCGGCACCGGCCAGGCCGGCTTCGAGCAGGCCTGGCGCCTGGCCAAGGCCGACGCGGACGCCTGCTGGAGCAAGTACCCGGACCTGCTGCCCCACCTGACCACCCGCAACACCGCCCGGGACGTCGACGTGCTGCGCGCCGCGCTGGGCGAGCAGCGGACCTCCTTCTTCGGGCAGTCCTACGGCGCGATGCTGGGCGCGGTGTACGCGCAGCTGTTCCCCCGGCGCGTCGACCGGCTGGTGCTGGACAGCGCCCTCGACCCGGCCCGGTACGGCGTCGGGGCGTTCCAGGACATGGGCGGCGCCAACGAGCGCGCCCTGGACGACTTCGCCGCCTGGGCCGCGCCGCGCGACGCCGCCCACCACCTGGGCGCCACCCCGGCGGCGGTGCGGTCCACCGTCGAGGGTCTGGTCCGGCGGGCCGAGGCGGCGCCGATCGCCGTCGACGGCCACCGGCTCGACGGCGCCCTGCTGCCGGTCCTGCTCGCGGTCTTCCAGAGCGACGACCGCGACAGCGCCGAATACGCGGACGCGCTGCGCCAGTTGCTGGACGCCGCCGACGGCCGGCCGGTACAGGCGGGCCCGGCCCTGCACCAGCTGCTGACCATGCTCCTCGCCCCGGGCCCGGAGGCCGGCGCCGGCCTGTCGTCCACGGTCGCCATCGTGTGCGACGACGTGGCGATGCCCCGCTCGGCCGCGTGGTACCGCGACGCCGTCGAACGCTCCCGCGCCACCGAGCCGGTCTTCGGCCCGGTCTACAACGGCCCGGTCCCGTGCGCCTCCTGGCGCGGCGCCCCGCTGGAGCCGCCGGTCGAGGTCCGCAACGCCGTCCCCGCCCTCCAGCTCCACGCCACCGGCGACACCCACGCCCCCTACCAGGGCGCCCTCGCCCTCCACGCCCGCCTGTCCGGCTCCCGCCTGGTCACCGTCCCGGGCCGTGTCCACACCCTCACCCTCAACGGCTACAGCCCGTGCGCGAACGCGGCGGTGGACACCTACCTGTCGACGGGGGCGCTGCCGGCCTCGGACACCGTCTGCTGAGCGAAAGCGGCTACGGGCGGCGTTCAGCCAGCGCCGCCCGCATGGCCTCCAGCTGGTTCTGGAGATGCTCCGTCCAGTAGTCATCCTTGCTCGTCAGAAGCTCTCGCGACCTCTCCACCATGGCCTTTTGCAGATCGAAATCCAGGTCCGTATTGCCGTGATCCACACACGCCTTATGGAACCGGACGAGATTCCCAACAGGCGCAACATTGGCCAGTGTTGTGATGAGGTTCGAACGTGCTTCGCTCTTCCTGTCCTCTCCAGAGAGCCAGCGGAAGAGGTCAATAGGCCTCCGCAGACGGACAAGTCCATGTTCAACCATGACACTCTCACGGAAGCGAGACATGGAGTTGAGCTCATGGGCAAGGCTAACGACGTGCCGAACGGGATAGCCGAGAACGATTTGCTCGATGAGGCGGTCGGCGGCGTCGTCTTCGTCAGCATCACGCAGGTAAACGACCGTGGCGCAGATGCCCGCCAGATCCCCCGTGCCGCTACTCTCCCACAGGGCCAGTTCGGCATCCGTGGCGCGGGTGATCTGGTCGAGGGTCTCGGCGTCCCTCTCACGCAGCCTGAGCATGGCCCCCGCCTGCCGGATCCGGTCCTCCAACTGCACGATGCGATCGAGTGCGGCATCCCGTTCATCGGTCAGTACACGGATCTCCTCGCGACTACCGAAGGTCAGTTCCTCCAGCGCGTCCTCCGCGTCCTGGCGCCGTTTACGCTCGTCGTGGAGTTCCTGCTGGAGGTCGGCCAGCTCCTGGATCGCCTCGGCTCGGTGGTGGTCAAGCTCCTCGCGGGCGGCGGCGAGTTCGAACTCACGGGCCTGCAGCGGATTGCGCACGCGCACCGCCGCGTACATCAGCGCCCGGATCTCCGCCGCCTCGGCCTGCGAGACCTCCGTACCCGCGCACTCGGCCGCCAGGCGGTGCAGCCGAGTGGCGATCTCCAGGCGGGGCACCTCCCGGCCGTTGAGGAACTTCGACAGCCGGGTCCTGTCGACACCCAGCCGTTCGGCCAGTTCCTCCGAGGTGAGGCCGGTCCGCTCCCTCAGCTCGCGCAGGCACTCCGCACAGCGCCGCTGCGGCTGCGACAGCCGTTCGTCGAGCGGGGCCAGCCCCCTCCGCACGGGCACCCCGTGTCCGTCTCCATGTTGCACCGTCGGCAAGTTGCGCTCTCCCACCGCAAGTCCCGGTTGCGACCTGACGCAACCACCGTGCAGACCATTGTGATGGGCGCTGTACCGAGAGTCGTCCCGTCCACGGAGATCCCCATGCCCCGACAGCAGCGTTCCCGTCCCCCTCGCCCGTTCCTGGAGTTCCGCGTGGGCGGCTTCCGCCTGACCCTGCGGTCCCGGCCCCGCCACCTGGCCGTGCTGCTCCTCGGCGGCCCGGCGGTCAGCGCCCTGACCGCCGTCCTCGCCGCGCGCCGTTAGGACGTCAGGACGTGTCGCGTCAACGATCACGCGTGTGCCTCCAGGACCTGGTAGAACCGGGGCTGCCCGTGGCACCGGACCACGCGCGTCTGGAGGCATCGTGTCGGGACCGGCAGTCGGGCTGTGGCTCTTCGAACCTTGCTCCTTCGGGGACGTCCTGGCCGGAGTGGTCCCGTGGTTGGAGACCTTCTGCGAGCCGGTCAGGACCCAGGCCGGTGGCGATCTGGCCTTCCGGGTACGGGAGGCTTCGCCCTTGGGGCTGCGGGACTTTGATCCGGTCGGCGTCGGCGGCTTCCTCCTGTCGGAGGACGAGTACCTGCCGGCGGACGACGAGGACTACTCGGCCTTCCTGACGCCCCCGGTGCAGGGGCTGGTCCTGTGCGCCGACTGCTCGGGGCAGGAGAACCATCTGCTCCTCGGCCACCTCGCCCTCGCCCTGGCCCGCCGTTTCGGCGCGCTGGTCGACTTCGACGGGGTCCTCGGCTATCGCACTCCGCGTGGTGAGACGCGCGGCGACACGGACCTCACCGGGGCGAGGGCACTGGTGGCGTCCCTACCGGGGAAGGTGGCAGAGGTCTCCTACGACACGGGCGGCGCCGGCCGCTGGTTCCGGCATGTCGGTGACGTGGAGTTCCTGGCCGCCTGGCTTCGGCATCCGGACTTCCACCTGGTCAAGTAGCGGGCCCGGCCCCTCTTGGGCGTCGGATCAGGTCGTGGCGTCCCGCGGCCACAGCACCGGTGACGCGATCAGCACGCCGGCACGGTGGCGGTCGGCCGGCACCGCCGTGCTCCGGCAGCAACGTCGCTGTTCGCGCCCAGGCCGTTGCCGGGCCGGCTCTCCCCGCCCTGTGCCGCTAGCCGACGCCCTCGCGCAGGAGGGCCGCGAAGGCCTCGGCTGCCGGGGGCACCCGCCGGCCGCGCCGCGTGACCGTGTAGACCTGCCGGACCGGGGTGTCGTCGGGGTGCAGGGGGATGAGGGCGATGCCGGGGCGGGTGACGCGGGCGGCGAGGGAGGGGATCAGGGTGATGCCCAATCCGGCGGCCACCAGGCCGAGTTTGGCGGTCCAGGCGGCGACGGTGTACTCGATGCGGGGCTGGAAGCCGCTGCGGACGCAGGCGGCGAGGAGGGTGGATTCGGCGTGGCGGCGGGCGGCGATCCAGGGTTCGTCGGCGAGTTCGGCCAGGCGCAGGCGGCGGCGTCTGGCGAGGCGGTGGCCGCGCGGGAGGGCGACGAGCACCGGGTCGTCCGTGAGCGGCCGGAAGTCGAACCGGTCGCCGGTGTCGGCGGGTTCGGTGTACGAGGCGACCAGGGCGAGGTCGATCGCGCCCTCGGCGAGCAGGTCCAGCAGGTGCGCCGCCAGCCCTTCGGTGAGGCTGATCGCCACGTCCGGGTGCGCGGCGCGGAAGGCGGCGAGGGCGCCGGGGACGAGGGCGGCGTTGGCGCTGTCGAAGGCGCCGACCCGCAGGCGTCCGGCGGTGAGTTCGGTGAGGGCGACCAGGTCGCGCCGGGTGGTGTCGAGCCGTTCCAGCATCGCCTCGGCGTGCGGCAGCAGCGCCCGGCCGTGCTCGGTGAGCCGCACCCCGCGTGCCAGCCGGTCGAACAGTGGTGTGCCCAACTCGGCTTCCAGGGTGGCGATCTGGCGGGAGATCGCGGACTGGGTGAAGCCCAGCCGCTCGCCGGCGGCGGTGAAGGAGCCCAGGTGGGCGACGGTGCGGAAGACGTCCAGCCAAGCCATGTCCATTCCGCATGACTACCATGCGGGACATTCGCTTGTCGCCTGGCTCGTGGCTGCCTAGCGTGGCGGCCATGGAGAAGATCGCTTTTCTGGGACTGGGCCGGATGGGCCTGCCGATGGCCCGCCGACTCGCCGACGCCGGCTACCCGTTGACCGTCTGGAACCGCTCCCCCGGCCGCGCCGGGGACCTCACCGGGGCGGCCGCCGGGGCCGTCAGGGCCACCGAGGCCGCCACCCCGGCGGAGGCCGTGCGCGGCGCGGACGTCGTCGTCACCATGCTGTCCGACCCGGAGGCCGTCACCGAGCTGGCCGGACGGTTCACCGCCGACCTCGCCCCGGGCACCCTGTGGATCGACATGTCCTCGATCGGCCCGCGCGCCACCGCCGCCCTGCACGCCGGACTGCCGGACGGCGTCGCCCTGGTGGACGCCCCGGTGATGGGCAGCACGGGCCCTGCGGCCACCGGCGACCTGACGGTCTTCGCGGGCGGCGAGGACGCCGACCTGGACCGCGCCCAGCCGGTCCTGGAGCACCTGGGCCGGGTACGGCGCTGCGGCGGCCCGGGCTCGGGCGCGGCGCTGAAGGTGGTGGTGATCGGCGCGATCGTCGCCTCCGTCACCGTCCTGGGCGAAGTCCTGGCGGTGGCCGATGAGTTGGGCGTTCCGCAGGAGCAGGCGCGGGAGGTGCTGTCGGCCGGGCCGCTCGCGGGGGTGGCGGCCCGGGCGTTCGGCACGGGGTCGGACTTCCCGGTCCGCCTGGCCGCCAAGGACCTCGCCCTGGCGGGCGGCGGCCCGGTGCTGGCGGCGGCCCGCGAGGTGCTGCTGGCGCATCCGGAGATCGCCGAGGAGGACCTGTCGGCGGTGCCGGGGGCGCTGCTACGCGGCCGGTAGGGCGGCGCCGGGGCGCGCGGCCGCGTGCGGCGGTGGCCGGGGCCACCGCCGCACGGGCGTTCGTCACCAGAAGTGAGGGATCCGCTTCCAGGGCTTCGAGGTGATGAAGTTGACGGCGGCCGATCCGCCACCGATGACGGCCTGGGCTCCCTTGTCCCAGAGGTCCGGCCCGATGCTCTTGAACTTCTTGACCGCGCTTCCCTGCCCGAAGCAGAGGAGGTTGAACCCGAACATGCCGACGGAGGACTGGAACTCCGAGCTGGTCCAGCCGTACCCGATTCCGGACAGCACGGTGCTCAACCCGCCGGCGACCAGCGACGCGACGCCGAGGGTCTCGGAGGCGATCACGCCGGCAGGCCCCACCCCCGGGGCGACCAGGGCCGCCACCGACACGCCCCCCAGCCAGGTGCTCAGGTCGCCGCTCAGCGTGGCGTACCTGCGGGCCCGGGCCTGGGGGTCGATGACGGAATCGAGGTCCGGCAGCGGCCGGGCGGTGTCGTAGGCCACGTTGTCGAAGCGGATGACGTGGTTCGCGGCGTCCTGACGGGCCTGCTCCGCCACCCTGGCCGCCTCCGCCGCCTGCTCCTGCTCGCGCTTGCGGGCCGCGATGTCCCCGGCCTCGGTCGCGGCCCGGCCGGCCTCCTCCGAGCTCTTGCCGGCGGCCAGCGCCGAGGCCCTGGCCTCACCGGCCGACGCGGCGGCACCGGCGGCCGACGCCACCGCGCTGTGGGCCGACGCCGCGGCCTGGTTCGCGGAGTAGTTGGCCTGTCGGCTCGCCAGCCTCGCCGTGGCCGAGGCGGTCTTCGCCTGCTGGGCGGAGGACGCCGCGGCGGTGGCCGAGGCCGTGGCCTCCGCGGCCTTGTTCCGCGCCTCGTCCGCGTAGCCCTTGGCCTGGTCGGCCGACGCGCGGGCCCGGTCGGCCCACTGGCCCGCCTCCTGGGCCGCCGAACGGGCCTGGGCCGCGACCACGGACGCCTCGGCCGCGTTCTGGTTCGCCTGCGCCGCGATCTGGGCGGCGCTCGCGATCAGCGCCCGGACCGCCCCCACGTGGGCGGCGGTGTCCTGGTCCTTCTGGGCCGCCCGGTACTGGCCCCAGTCGACGAAGTCGCTCTGCATCGAGCCCGGGCCGGACATCACGACCTGTCCGAGGGCCGCCACGGTGGGGCCGCCCTGGCCCATGATGGTGAGGACGGACACCCGGTCGTCCTCGGCCTTGGCCTCCCAGTAGCCGGTGGCCAGGAACTCGGTCAGGGCCTTCGCGGAGCGGTCGTTCAGGGCGGCGTTCGCGGCGGCGGTGACCGCCTTGCCCGCGTTGTACATCAGCTTGAGGACCCGGACCCGGTTGTCCTCGGCCTGGACGTCGTGGACGCCCTGGGTGAGGAAGGCCTGGATCCGGTCCGGGCTGTCGGCGGCCAGCGCCTGCTGCGCCGCCTCCGCGAGGCCGGGGCCGCCGAGGGCGGAGAACACCAGGGTCATCTCCCGGTCGTCCTGCCGCAGGGCCTTCGGGTACTGCGACCCGGCCCAGTCGACCACCTCCCGGTCGGTACCGGAGAGCGCGCTCTGGGCGGCCCGGCTGGTCCACGCGCCGCTACTGGACAGCAGGTTGACGGCGGCCCGGCGGCCGGCGGCGGCCGCCGCCGCGGTGTCGACCGCCGGGTCGGCGGCCTTGGCGACCAGCTGTCGGGTTGCCTCGTCGACGGCTGCCGCCCGGGTCGTGGCGGTCTCCCGCGCCCGCTCCTCCGCCGCCGCGGCCTTGCGGAGTGTCGTGGCCTCCTCGACACCCACCTTGGCGTCGGCGTCGATCTGCTCCTGCTCGCTCTCCCGGGCGAGCTTCTCCACGTTCTGGGCCACCGCCACGGCGTCGCTCGCCACCTTCGCGGCGGCCACCGCCGCGTTGGCGTGCTCGGTGGCCTTGTTCGCCCAGTCCTGGGCGTTGCCCGCCTGGTTGGCGGCCTCGTCCGCCGCCTTCGCGGCGTTCTCCGCGTGGGTGGCGGCTCCGTTGGCGGCCGCCTGGGCGTCCTTCGCGGCCGAAGCCGCCCGGGAGGCCAGCGCGTTGGCCCGCTTCGAGGCCGCGTCGGCGGCGGCGGACGCGCTGCGGGCGACAGCCGCCGCCTCCGACGCCCGCCGGGACTGCGCGGTGGCCTGGCCGGCGGACACCCCCGCCGAACTCGCCGCGTCCGCGGCATCCGCCGCGTTGCGCGCAGCGCTGGCCGCGGAGCTCGCGGAGAGCCCGGCCTGCGCGCCCGAGACGGCCGCGCTCGCGGCGGCGTCCGCGGCACTGCGGGCGCCGGCCGCCGCATCCCGGGCGGCCTGCGCCGCGTTGCGGGCCGCCTGGGCCTGGCCGGCGTCCTGGCGGGCCGCCGAGGCGGCCTGGTAGGCGCGCGTGGCGGCCTGACTCGCGGCCGCCGCGGCACTGGCCGCGCCGCGGGCCGCGTTCGCCGCCGTCCGGGCCGCGGCCACCGCCGTGTTGGAGGCCTGGATCGCGGTCCGCGCGGCGTTGGCCGCGCCCTCCGCCGCCTCGGCCGCGCGGTTCGCGGCCCGCCCCGCCTTCACCAGGTCGTTCTTGGCCTCCTCGGCTTCCTTTGCGGCCTTCTGCGCGGCCTCCTTGGCCAGTCGGGAGGCCTCCTGCGCGCGCTCGCCCGCCGCCTTGGCCGCATCGGTCTCGGCCTTGGCCCGCTTACCGGCCTCCGTGGCGGCATCGACGAGCTGACTGATCGTCAGGGTCTCCTGGTCACGGGCGCGGGCCAGCTCCAGCCCGCTCTCCAGGAAGTCCGCGATGTCGTCGGCCGTCCCGCTCAGGGCCCGCTGCGCGAGCTTCTGCACCTCGGGGCCGCCGCCCGCCAGGGCCTTGAGGACCTCGACCCGGTCGTCCTCCTCGCGGGCCTCGACCAGGCCCGCGCCGAGGAAGTCCGTCAGCGCCTTGGCGGAACCGTCGCGCAGGACCTTCTGCGCCGCCTCCTGGACCGCGCGGCCGCCCGTGCTGATGGCGGTCAGCACGGCCACGCGCCGGTCCTCCTGCAGCGGGTCCTGGAAGCCGGTCAGCACGAACTCGTGCAGCTGCGCGTCCGTGCCGTTCAGGGCCTGTTGCGCCGCGGCCCGCACACCGGCGCCGGAGAGGGAGAGCATCTTCAGGACCGCGGCGCGCTCGTCCTCGATGGTCGCCCGCTGCAGACCGGTGGCCAGGAAGCCGCTGATCTCGGCGTCGCTGCCGACCAGCGCGGCCGCCGCGGCGTCCTTGACCGCCGACCCGCCGGCCATCCACGCCTCGACCACCTGGGTGCGCGCGCCCGCGGGCAGCGGCGCCGGCCCCGGATCGGCGGGGACCGCCGCCGCCACCGTCGTGCCGAACACCGCCATGGCCAGCGACAGCGCCGTCACCGCGGTCAGCCGGGCCCGGCGGCGAAGCGTCGGCGGGGGCATGGTCCCGGATAATTTGTCGACCATTTATCCTCGATTCCTTGAGCTCTTTTCAAGCGAAATTCAAAGCCTTTTCTTGGGCATCAGAACCAGCCCATCGAACTGTCACACAGACCATGGACGAACGGGTTCGATGTTGAATTCATGAGCCAGGCCGCAGATCGGGTACAACGAGGCCGTCAGGTTGGAGAAAGCGCTGGTCAGAATGGATTTCTCGTTCGCCTTGCGGCCGGAGGGGCGGATTCCGACGGGGATCGCCGCAGGCCGCTCGGCCCGCAATATTGGCTCGAACAAGACTCTTTTGCGGAACTCGGCGACCGTGATACCAATAGGCGCCCGATCCAATGGCGAGGCACCTGATGCCGCACTGGCTCGGCGCATCGTTTACCTCGATCGCACCATTCCCTTGCCCGTGGAATTCCATACGAGGAGGCCACACCAGCATGAAGACCTTGTTCCGCGTCCTGACCACCGGTGCCGTCGTCGGTGCCGTCGCCCTGACCGGTCTGACCACGGTCGGCGCCGCTCCCCTGCCTGCCGGGGCCGCCACCGCGGACGACACCCCGCCACCGGCCGTCGAGGACTTCGCGTACCCCCAGGCCGACAAGATCTTCCAGGAGCGCGGCATCCGGCTGAAGAGCGGCGACGGCCACATCCTGCTCGCCACCTGCGACAGCCGCCCCGGCCTGCTCGAAGTGAACGCCCGGAACATGAAGACCACCGACCCGGTCGGCCACGGCCGGTTCTGCTTCCAGATCAGCGGCCCGACCGGCCGGCTGAGCCTCGAACTCCCCTCCGTCTACGCCGCCGTGGGCAACGACTACGCCGTGCGCTTCGACATGCGAACGGACACCGAGACCAAGTCCTTCAACGTGACGAAGAACGCCTGGACACCGGTCGGTGAGAGCGCGGACCCGCCGCAGGCGCGCATCTTCAGCCTGCTGGAGATCACCGCCACCGCGTGACGCACGGTCCGCTCCTCCCCGACCACCGACGAAGGAAAGCCTCCCCATGCCCCGCCCGCGCTCCGCACGGACCGCCGGGACGGTCAGCGCCGCCGTCCTCGCCGCCGCCCTGCTCGCCGCAACACCCGCCCCCGCCCTGAACGGCGACACCGCGCCCGCCGGCTCCTACGCCTTCACCGCCAAGCTGGACATCGGCAACGGCCAGCGCGCCTGCACCGGCGCCCTGGTCGACCCGTACTGGATCGTCACCGCCGCCGCCTGCTTCGCCGACAACCCCGCCCAGCCGACGACCGTCCCCGCCGGCCCGCCGGCCCTCAAGGCCACCGCCACCATCGGCCGCACCGACCTCACCACCACGACCGGCCAGGTCCGCGAGATCGCCGAGCTCGTCCCCCGCACCGACCGCGACCTCGTCCTGGCCCGGCTCGCCACCCCCGTCACCGACATCACCCCGCTCGTCGTGGCCACCACCGCCCCCGCCGCCGGTGAGGACCTGCTGGTGACGGGCTACGGCCGCACCAAGGCCGAGTGGGTGCCCGACAAGCTCCACAGCGCCGCCTTCACCGTCGGCGCCGGCGACCCGACCGGTCTCGCCATCGCCGCCAAGGCCCCCGCGGACGCCGCCGTCTGCAAGGGCGACACCGGCGGCCCCGCCCTGCGCAAGGTCGGCGACCGCTACGAACTCGCCGCCCTCAACAGCCGCTCCTGGCAGAACGGTTGCCTCGGCGCCGCCCCGACCACCCGCACCGGCGCGTACGAGACCCGGGTCGACGACCTCGGGGGCTGGATCCAGCAGGCCGTGTCCGCCTGGTCCGCCGTGGTCGCCGCCCGTTCCGGGGGCCGCAGCACCGTCTACAACCCGGACACCAGGACCGCCGAGACCTTCGCCCTGCGCAGCGACGGCGCCATGATCCACGCCTACAACACCAACGGCGAGGGCTGGTCCGGCTGGTACGTCCTCGGCGACGGCGCGCGGTTCACCGGTTCCCCGGCCGTCGTCCACAACCCGGTCACCAACACCCTCGACGTGTTCGCCACCGGCACCGACGGGTCCATCTACCGGGCGACGTGGAGCCGCGCCACCGGCTGGTCGGCCTGGACCATGACCGCCGACTGGAAGTTCCGCGGCTCCCCCACCACCGTCTACAACCCGGACACCCGGACCGCCGAGGTCTTCGCCCTGCGCGCCGACGGCGTCATGGCCCACCTCTACAACACCGAAGGGGCGGGCTGGCACGGCTGGTTCACCCTCAACCCCGGAGGTGCCTTCGTCGGCGTACCGGCCGTCCTGCACAACCCGGTCACCAACACCCTCGACGTGTTCGCCACCGGCACCGACGGGTCCATCTACCGGGCGACGTGGAACCGGGCCGGCGGCTGGACACCG
>NZ_JBHVVE010000003.1:144964-181382 GCF_042883725.1 Kitasatospora sp. NPDC058184 | reverse complement strand
GTCCACAACCCGGTCACCAACACCCTCGACGTGTTCGCCACCGGCACCGACGGGTCCATCTACCGGGCGACGTGGAACCGGGCCGGCGGCTGGACACCGTGGATCATGACCGGCACCTGGAAGTTCCGCGGCGTCCCCACCACCGTCTACAACCCCGACACCAGGACCGCCGAGGTCTTCGCCCTGACCACCGACGGCACCATGGCCCACCTCTACAACACCAACGGCGAGGGCTGGTCCGGCTGGTACGTGATCGGCCCCAGCGACTGGAAGTTCGCCGGCACCCCCGCCATCCTCCACAACCCGCTCGCCAACACCCTCGACCTGTTCGCCACCGGCACCGACGCCTCCATCTACCGGGCGACGTGGAGCCGCGCCACCGGCTGGTCGGCCTGGACCATGACCGGCAGCTGGAAGTTCGGCGGCTCCCCCGCCGCGGTCTACAACCCGGACACCCGGACCGCCGAGGTCTTCGGCCAGGGCACCGACGGCGTCATGGCCCACGCCACCAAGGCCGGCGACGGGGCCTGGTCCGGCTGGTCCGTCGTCGGCCAGATCCCCACGACGGGCTGACCGCACCGACTCGTGCCGTCCCCGGCGAACGCCCGGCACGGCGGCCCCGCCCGGCGGACCGTCGCCCGCTGACCCGAAGAGGAATCCCCATGCCCCGCAAGACCCCGTCCCGCTCCTGGCGGACCGGCGTACTGGCCGCGGCCACCGCCGCCGGCGTACTGGGCACCTGCACCCCGGCCGGCGCCGTGGTCGGCGACGCCGCGCCCGCCGGTTCCTACGCCTTCACCGCCAAGCTGGACATCGGCGACGGCAAGCGCTCCTGCACCGGCGCGCTCGTCGATCCGTTCTGGGTCGTCACCGCCGCCGCCTGCTTCGCCGACGACCCCGCCCGGCCGACGACCGTCCCGGCCGGCCCGCCCGCGCTCAGGACGACCGTCACCGTCGGCCGCACCGACCTCGGCACCACGGCGGGCCAGGTCCGGGACGTCGTCGACCTGGTCCCCCGCGCCGACCGCGACCTGGTCATGCTGCGCCTGGTCAACCCGGTCATCGACGTCGACCCGCTCGCCGTGGCCACCACCGCACCCGCCACCGGTGAGGACCTGCTGGTGACGGGCTACGGCCGCACCAAGGCCGAGTGGGTGCCCGACAAGCTCCACAGCGCCGCCTTCACCGTCGGCACCGTCGACCCGACCGGCCTCGCCATCGCCGCCAAGGCCCCCGCGGACGCCGCCGTCTGCAAGGGCGACACCGGCGGCCCCGCCCTGCGCAAGGTCGGCGACCACTACGAACTCGCCGCCGTCAACAGCCGCTCCTGGCAGAACGGTTGCCTCGGCGCCGCCCCGACCACGCACACCGGCGCGTACGAGACCCGCACCGACGACCTCGGGAGCTGGATCCAGCAGACCGCCGCCCTCGACTGGACGACCCCGCTCGTCAACACCAACAGCGGCAAGTGCCTGGAGATCGACGACTCCCTCCTGACCGACGGCGCCCGCGCCCAGCAGTGGACCTGCCACGGCCTGCCCACCGCCCGCTGGACCTTCCACTGGGCCGACGACGCCTGGGAGGTGCGCAACGCCAACAGCGGCAAGGCCCTGGAGATCGAGAACTCCCTCCTGGCCGAGGGCGCCCCCGCCCAGCAGTGGACCTTCCACAGCCTCCCCACCCAGAAGTGGGACCTCGTCAAGGCCGCCGGCGGCTACGCCCTCAGGAACCGCAACAGCGGCAAGTGCCTGGAGATCGACGACTCGCTCACGACCGACGGCGCCCGCGCCCAGCAGTGGACCTTCTACGACCTCCCCACCCAGAAGTGGGCCTTCTCGTACTGACCCCCGGGAACGACCCGGAACCTGCGCCCAGAACCCGAGCCCGGAACCCGGAAGCGACCCGGGCCCGGAACCGACCCGAAGAGGAATCCCCATGCCCCGCAAGACCCCGTCCCGCTCCTGGCGCACCGGCGTACTCGCCGCGGCCACCGCCGCCGGCGTACTGGGCACCTGCGCGCCGGCCGGCGCCGTGGTCGGCGACGCCGCCGCCGACGGCTCCTACGCCTACACCGCCCGCCTGGCGATCGGCGACGGCCTGCGCACCTGCACCGGCGCCCTGGTGGACCGCAACTGGGTGCTCACCGCGGCCTCCTGCTTCGCCGACGACCCGGCGCAGCCGCAGGCCCCGGCCGCCGGTGCGCCGAAGTGGAAGACCACCGCCACCGTCGGCCGCACCGACCTGACCACCTCCGGCGGCAAGACGTCCGAGGTCTCCGAGCTGGTGCCGTACCAGGGCCGCGACCTGGTCATGGCCCGCCTCGCGACGCCCGTCGACGGCATCGCCCCGATCGCGGCCGCCTCCACCGCCCCCGCCGCCGGGCAGCCGCTGCGGGTGCCCGGGTACGGGCGCACCAAGGACGAGTGGGCGCCGCTGAAGCTGCACACCGGCGCGTTCTCGCTCGACACGGTGGGCGCGACGGGCATCGGCGTCACCGGCACGGGCGGCGCGGCGGTCTGCAAGGGCGACACCGGCGCCCCGGTGGTCCGCGAGACGGGCGGCAGGGCCGAGCTGGTCGCCGTCGCCTCCCGCTCCTGGCAGGGCGGCTGCCTGGGCGCCCCCGCCGGCGAGACCCGCACCGGCGCGTACGGCGCCCGGGTCGACGACGTCTCCGGCTGGGTCCAGCAGGTGCGGGCCAGGGCGTGGGGCTGGAAGACCCGGGCCCTGGTGCGCGGCGACGCCGACCTGTACCTCACGACCCGTCTCTACGACGGTTCGTGGACGCCGTACGAGGACGTCCAGGCGGCGGCCGGGAACATCGGCGGTGTGCGCGCCGTCTCCTCGGTCGGCATCGACGGCGACACCCACGTCCTCGCGCTCGGCGGTGACGGGCACCTGCACTACGCCGTCCACAACCTGGACGGCGGCTGGGGCCAGAAGTTCGTCGACCTCAACACCACCGTCGCCGACCTCGGCGGCATCACCCAGGTCTCCATCGCCAACGTGGACGGCGCCCTGCACATCGTCGTCGTGGCGAACGGGCGGCTCCTGCACAGCAGCCGCCCCGCGAACGGCCGGTGGAGCGTCTTCGGGGTGGTCACCGACGAGACCGGGCCGCTCACCGGCATCACGTCGATCGCCACCGCGGGCGTCCGCGGCGGGGAGCTGCACATCGCCGCCGTGTCCGGGGGGAAGGTCTCCCACACCCGTCGCTTCGCGTCCGGGGCCTGGTCCTCCTGGACGTCGGTCGCCGGGGCCGCCGGGGCCACCGCGCCGGTGACCGGCGTCGCCGTCACCCCGCAGGACAGGGACCTCGATGTCGCCGTCGTCACGAGCGGCGGGCAGTACCACACCGTGCGCTACGCGAACGGAAGTTGGCGGCCGTTCGACTCCCTCGCCGGCGCCGCCGGGACCAGCGTCAGCGCCGCGCCCGTCGACACCGACGCCCGGTTCGCCGTCACCACCGCCGACAACAGGGTGCTGCTGACCTCCCGTCACGGCGACGGCACCTGGACCGCCCCGGAGTACCTCGACCTCACCGCCGTGCCCGGCAACCACACCGGCACCTCGATCAGCGCCTCCCTCTGATCACCGCACCCGTCCGGCGGGTGTGCTCAGAGCAGCGCCAGCACCACCGCGAGGGCGGCGGCGGCCAGCCAGGCCGCCGCCGCCACGGCCATCGCCAGGCCCCACGGCCAGTGCTGGGACAGCATCAGCGCGCCGCCGAACCCGGTGGCGAGGAACAGTGAGATCGCGGTTCCCAGCGGGACCCGCCAGTCGCCCTCGCTCTGGAACGTCCCGGTCAGGCCGCGGACCAGCAGCGTCGTGCCCGCGCCGACCAGCAGCGCGACCCCGGTCATGGCGAGCCACGGGGTGCTCGGCGGCTCGGTGCGGCGGCCCTGGTAGGCGATGTCGGCGACCCGGCCGTGCCAGAACCTCAGCTCGACCACGGAGCCGACGTCCACGGCGTCGTAGAACGACTCCCTGACCGGATAGGTGTCGCTCGGCCCGTTCTCCCGCGCCACCGCGATCCCGTACGAGGTCGAGTCGTTGCCCGGGTCCGCCCACTTCCTCGTCACCCGGCCGCTCTCCGACCGCAGGCAGTCCTCCTGCGGCCCGGCGGCCCGGGCCCCGCAGGCGGGTGCGTCGAGGTAGGCGCCGCGGGCGTCGTACGCGGCGTCGAACCGGACGAAGCCTAAGGCCACGACTGCCAGTCCCAGCAGGGCGAGCAGGCCGCGCAGCAGCAGCGCGCCGACCGCCCGTCCGCGCCCGCCCCGCAGGCCGTCCGTCTTCCCCATGGGTCCCCTCCCGCCCGTCGGACCAGGTCATTGTGCCCTCGGGGCGGCGCGGGGGCCATCGGTGTCTCCGCACCCCCACGCGTCAACCCCGGCCGCGCGGGTTCGCCCGATCGGGGGGCGCGCGCCCGGTGCGCGCCCGGCGGGCCGTAGCGTCGTCACGGCGGACGGCGAGGGGCGGCCGCGCGGGGCCTTCGGGAGGAGTGGCGGGAGTGCGGGTCGGGCGGGTGCTGGGACTGGTGGCGGCGGCGGTGCTGGTGACGGCGGGGTGCGGCGGCGAGCCGGCGGAGAGGTCCCTGCCGCAACGGGGCGAGGAGCGGCCGACGGCGCTGGTGTACCGGGGGCCGGCCGCCTGCGACGGGTGCCCGGAGGCGGCACGGGGGCTGCTGGAGCGGGCCGGGTTCGCGGTGCGGTTCATCGGACCCGAGGAGCGGGTGCGGTTCGGCCCGGCGGCGCTGGCCGACGCGGCGGTGTACGTGCAGCCGGGCGGCACCAACGGGCAGGAGGTGGGCACCGCGTGGGACCTGCTGGCCCGCGAACCGGGCTTCTCCCCGGACCTGGTGCGCGCCTACGTGCGCGGCGGCGGCCGCTACCTGGGGCTGTGCATGGGCGGCTACCTGGCCGGCGACCCCGGCTTCGACCTCCTGCCCGGCGACTCCGGCGAGTACATCCGCTCCCCGGACGCCACCGTCACCGACGAACAGGACGGCCTGGTCGACGTCCTGTGGCGCGGCCGCCCGCAGCGGATGTACTTCCAGGACGGCCCGTACTTCGACGTCGACGGCCCGGGCACGGACGTCCTCGCCCGCTACCCCAACGGCCGCACCGCCGCCGCCGTCGCCCCGTACGGCCGGGGCCGGGTCGCGGTCAGCGGCCCGCACCCGGAGGCCCCGGCCGACTGGTACGGCGACTACGGGCTGCCCGACCACTCCGCCACCGGCCTCACCCTCGGCGAGGACCTGCTCCACGCCCTGACCGCCCCCGCCCCGACCTCCGGCCCCACTCCCACGCCCACACCCTGAACCTGACGCCGGACCGGCGGCTCGAAGCGGGTACCCGGTGGCCGCAACGGTCGGCCCCTGCCCCCGGCTGGTCGCCGGAGGCAGGGGCCGCGCGGGGACGGACGGGCCGTCAGCCGTGCGAGAAGGTGATCCGCGGCAGTACCCGGTCCAGCAGGCGGGGGGTGTGCCAGGCGGCGTGCCCGGTCAGGCGCAGCAGGACGGGGAGCAGGACGAGGCGGACCAGGGCGGCGTCGAGGAGGACGGCGGTGCCGAGGACGATGCCCATCTCCTTGGGCGGGAGCGGGCCGGACAGGGCGAAGGTGAAGAACACCGCGACCATGACGCCGGCGGCGGCGAAGACGACCCGGCCGGAGTGGGCCAGGGCCCCGGTCATGGCGGCCTTGGGGTCGCCGGTGCGTTCGTAGTGCTCCTTGGCGGAGGCGAGGAGGAAGACGGTGTAGTCCATCGCGATGGCGAAGATCATCGCGAAGAAGAACACCGGTGCCCAGCCGTCCAGGAAGCCCTGCGGGGTGAAGCCCAGCAGGCCGGCCCCGTGGCCGTCCTGGAAGACCAGGCGGGCGACGCCGAAGGCGGCTCCGGTGGACAGCAGGCTGGCGGCGGTGCCGAGGGCGGCGATCAGCGGGGCGCGCAGGGCGGCGAGCAGCAGCAGGAAGCCGAGGGCCATGACGACGCCGATGACCAGCGGGGTCTTCTCGGTGAGCAGGTGCTGCAGGTCGAGGTTCTCGACGGCGGCGCCGCCGACCATGGTGTCGGCGGGCAGTTCGGCGCGCAGGGTGTGGACGGTGCCGGAGAGGTCGGGGCTGGAGGGGTCGACGGTGGGCACGGCCTGGATCATCGACCAGCCGGAGCCGTCGGCGGCGGCCTGGGCGGGCATGGCGGCGGCGATGCCGGGGGTGGTGGCGACCCGGGCGGCGACCTCGGCGGCGCGGTCGGTGGGGGTGAGGATCTGCAGGGTGCCGGGGGCGCCGGGGCCGAAGGCCTGCTGGACGGCGGTGTAGCCGGCGCGGGCGCTGGCGTCCTCGGGCAGGACGGTGATGGACGGCATCGCGGTGCGCAGTCCGATGACGGGGGCGGCGAGGGCGATCAGCGCGGCGAGGGCGAGGGCGCCGTAGCGCAGCGGGTGCTTCCAGAGGCGTTCGCCCCAGGCGGCGAAGCGCGGGGAGGCGGGTGGGGTGGACTTGGTCCAGGGCAGGGAGAGGGCGTCGACGCGGTGGCCGAGGCGGCCGAGGACGGCGGGCAGCAGGGTGAGGGTGGCGGCGAGGACGAACAGGACGGCGAGCATGATGCCGCCGGCCATCGAGCGGAACGCCGGGGAGGGGACGAGCATCACGGCGGAGAGGCTGACCAGGACGGTGGCGCCGGAGAGCAGGACGGCCTTGCCGGCGGTGTCCATGGTCTCGGCGACGGCGCGCACGGCTCCCTCGTCGGCGCGGCCGGCGGAACGGCCGTCGGCCCGGCGGGCGGCGCGGAAGCGCATGACGAGGAAGAGCGCGTAGTCGATCCCGAGGGCCAGGGCGAACATCATGGCGAAGTTCATCGCCCAGACGGACACCGGGAAGAGGTAGCTGATCAGGACGAGGGAGCCGGCCGAGGCGGCGAGGCCGGCCATGGTGAGCAGCAGAGGCAGTCCGGCGGCGACGAGGGAGCCGAAGGCGAGCACCAGGATGGCGAGGGTGACCGGCCAGGACATGACCTCGGACTTCATCATGGCGTCGTGGTTGGCCTTGTTGAAGTCGCTCCACAGGACGGAGGCGCCGGTGGCGTGGACGCTGACGCCGTCCGTGGACAGGGCGCCGAGCGGTCCCTTGAGGTCGTCGGCGGCGCGGACCATGTCGTCGGGCGAGGCGGCGGCGCCGGCGAGCAGGACGGCGGTGCGGCCGTCGGGGCTGATGGTGGCGCCGGGCTGGGGCGTGACGACGGTGGACACCCGCGGGTCGGCGGCGGCGAGGTCGTGCGCCTCGGTGATCACCTTCTGGACGGCCGGGTCGGTGACGGGGCGGTCGGCGGCGACGACGATCTGGATCGCGGAGGAGGCGTTGCCGGCGAAGTGCCGCTCGGCGAGTTCGCGGACCTGGACGGACTGGGAGCCGTCGGCCTGCCAGCCGGCGCCGGACAGCGCGCTGGTGACCTTGGGGGCGAAGGCGCCGAGGCCGATGACGACGATCAGCCAGCCGACCAGGACGGCCTTGAAGTGCCGGGTCGACCACACCCCGAGGCGGCCGAGCGGCCCGGGTCGGCCGTTCTCGGGGGCGCCGCCGCTGCCGGGGGCGTCGGGGGGCGGGGCGGCGGGCCGTACGGCTTCGGCGGGGCGGTTCACGTGGTGCTCCGTTCTCGGGTGTCCGGGAGGTCCGGAGGCCCGAAAAAATACGGGTGGGGGTATCTCGACCAGCGACAACAGCACCCGTCCCGCCTTTCATTCCTCCCCGACCGCCCCTACCCCGACGACCTCTGCCCGCCGGGCCCCGGCAGCCCGGCCCGCCGGCCGCCCCCGCCGGCTAGCCGATCACCGCGTCCACCTCGACCTCCACCAGCCAGCGCTCGTCGATGAAGCGCGACACCTCCACGAAGGTGGTGACCGGGCGGATCTGCGCGAAGCGCTCGCCGTGGGCGCGCGCGGCCTCCCGCCACTGGCTCATGTCGGTGAGCATGACGCGGGTCCGTACGACGTCCGTGAGGGTGGCGCCCGCCTCCCGCAGGGCGGCCTCGGCGATGTCCAGGCAGCGGACGGTCTGGGCGTAAACGTCGCCCTGGCCGACCGTCGTGCCCTCCTCGCTGATCGGGGCGGTGCCCGCGACCGCGACATGGTTGCCCTTGCGCACGGCGCGGGAGAAGCCGATCCGCGGTTCGAGGGGCGAGCCGGAACTGACTGTCTGTCGAGTGCTCTCCATCGCACCATGGTGCCGCACTAGTGCACCCGTCGGGCCGTCTGCCCGCACGAACGCCCCCGCGCGCCGCCGGACCTGCCCCGGAGCACCCCACCGCACTAGTGCACCCTCCTCAAATAGCCCCACGGCGAGGCTTGTTGGCGCCGACGCGTACGACGTACATTCGGCGGCATGGAACACCTGGACCACCCGACGGGCACCGATGCCCCCGCCACCGACGTCCCTGCCGCCGACCGCCCCGGCACCGACGTCCTCGTCTCCGGCGCCGGGATCGCCGGCCCCGCCCTCGCCTACTGGCTGCGCCGCCACGGCATCACCCCCACCGTCGTCGAGCGCGCCGCCGGTCCGCGCCCCGGCGGGCAGGCCGTCGACCTGCGCGGCGCCAGGCGCACCGTGATCGAGCGGATGGGGCTGATGGAGCGGGCCCGCGCGCTGCGCGTCGAGCAGCACGGCATCGCCCTGGTCGACCGGCGCGGGCGGGCCACCGCCCGGATACCCGTCGGGCTGTTCGACGGCGAGGGGATCGTCTCCGAGATCGAGATCCTCCGCGGCGACCTCGCCGACCTGCTGCGCGAGGCCACCGACGGCGTCGAGTACCTCTGGGACGACACCGTCACCGCGCTCGACCAGGACGCCGGGGGCGTCACCGTCACCTTCGAGAACGCCCCCGCCCGCCGCTTCGCCCTGGTCGTCGGCGCGGACGGGCTGCACTCCGCCGTCCGCCGCCTCGCCTTCCGCCCCGGCGACGGCGACGGCCCCGACGGCACCGACGGCACCGACGGCACCGACGGCACCGAAGGCGCCCACTACCGGCCGCTCGGCGGCTGCCACGCCTGGTTCACCGTCCACGACCCCGCCCTCGCCCGCGAGCTCGACGGCTGGTTCCTGATGTACAACGCCCCCGGCGGCCTGGTCGCCGGCGCCCGCCCCGGCCGGCTGCCCGGCGAGGTCAAGGCCTCCCTCGGCCTGCGCCGCGCGCCCGCGGCGTACGACCGCCGCGACACCGCCGCCCAGCGGCGCCTGCTCGCCGAGCGCTTCGCCGGCGCCGGCTGGGAGGTGGACCGGCTGCTCGCCGGGATGCGCACCGCCGGGGACTTCGCCTTCGACACCTTCGGCCAGGTCCACCTCGACCACTACAGCCGCGGCCGCGTCGCCCTGCTCGGCGACGCCGGGTACAGCCCGAGCCCCCTGACCGGCCTCGGCACCAGCCTCGCCCTGGTCGGCGCCTACCTGCTGGCCGGTGAACTCGCCGCCGCCGCGGGCGACTTCCGTACCGCCTTCGCCCGCTACGAGGAGCTGATGCGCCCGTACGCCACCCGGGCCCAGGAGCTGCCGCCCGGCGGCCTGGGCGGCTACGCCCCGGACAGCGCCCTGGCGATCCGCCTGCGCGCCGCCTCCATGCGCTGGATGGGCCGCTGGCCGCTGCGCCCCGTGCTGGCCGCCCAGTTCGCCAAGGCCGGCGACATCGCCCTGCCCGACTACCCGCTGCCCGATCGCACGCTGCCCACCCGGACCGCCTGAGCCCCAGGCCGCACGCGCCCGCCCGACTACGCCGTGCGCGGCTGGTTGAAGCGCAGCATGTTGCCCGACGGGTCGCGGAAGGCGCAGTCGCGCACCCCGTAGGGCTGGTCCATCGGCTCCTGGAGGACCTCGGCGCCGGCCGCCCGGATGCGCTCGAAGGTGGCGTCGCAGTCGTCGGTGCGGAAGATGGCGCCGCGCAGCAGGCCCTTGGCGAGGAGTTCGGCGGCGGCCCGGCGGTCGGCCTCGGAGGCGTGCGGGTCGGCCAGCGGGGGCTCCAGGACGATCTCCACGCCGGGCTGGTCGGGCGAGCCGACGGTGACCCAGCGCATGCCCTCGAAGCCGACGTCGTTGCGCACTTCGAAGCCGAGGACGTCGCGGTAGAAGGCGAGCGCCCGGTCGTGGTCGTCGACGGCGATGAAGCACTGCGCGAGTTCGATGCTCATGCCCGTCACGCTACGGGAGCACCGGGGCCGCCGTCGCTCCCGTTCCCCTTCGCCCCCTTCGCCCCCTTGGCCTCCTTGGCCTCCTTGGCCTCCGCGCGCCGCACCGGGCGGGTGCCGATCTTGGCGACGCAGGCCGGGATCGCCGCGCCCTGCTCGTGGTCGCGGGCCCGGTAGGCGCTGGGGCTCTGCCCGACCAGCTCGGTGAAGCGGGTGCTGAAGGAGCCCAGCGAGGTGCAGCCCACCGCCATACAGACCTCGGTCACGCTCAGGTCCCCGCGCCGCAGCAGCGCCTTGGCCCGCTCGATCCGGCGGGTCATCAGGTAGGTGTACGGGGTCTCGCCGTAGGCGGCGCGGAAGCTGCGCGAGAAGTGGCCGGAGGACATCAGCGCGGTGCGGGCCAGCGCCGGCACGTCCAGCGGCTGCGCGTACTCGCGGTCCATCCGGTCCCGGGCCCGGCGCAGCCGCACGAGGTCGTCGAGCGGCACGCGGCCCGCGGACGGGGACGAGGTAGAAGACGGGGACGAGGACGGGGACGACACACCGGCCACCGTACCGACTGCCACCGACAGACGGCGCCCGGCCCATCCGTCCACCCCGTCCCCCGCCCGGCGCAGCCCGCTCGCGCCCGCCCCGCCGCGCCGACCACCCTGGAGCGGGGGCCGGACGGCGGAGAGGGCGACAGGGGTGGACGGCGAGGACGAGCAGCCCACCGCCCCGCGCGCGCCCGGCAACCGGGCGGTGGTGCTCGGCGTGCTGGCCGCGACCGTCGCCGTGCTGCTCGTCCAGGCGGTCAGCGGCACCAGTGCCCGCCTGGTGCTGCTGCTGGTGTTCCTGCCCGCGCTGCTGGCGGGCCTGGGCACCGTCGCCCAGACGGTGGCGGCCTCGGTGTGGGTGACCGCCGTGGTGGTGGCCCACTCGGTGCTGTTCCCGCCCGGGGACCTGCCGGCCCGCCTGGGCACCCTGCTGGGCGTGGTCGCCGCCGAGGCCGCCGTGATCGGCCTGTGCGCGCGGCGGGTGCGGCGCGAGCGGCAGCTGTCGCGGATGCGGCAGGTCGCCGTCGCCCTCCAGCGCCAGCTGCTGCGCCCGCTGCCCGTCACCACCCCGGACGTGCGCCTGGACGGGCTGTACCGGCCGCTGGAGCAGGACGCCATGGTCGGCGGCGACCTGTACGACGTCGCCGACACCCCGCACGGCACCCGGGTGCTGGTCGGCGACGTCCAGGGCAAGGGCCTGCTCGCGATCGGGACGGGCTTCGCGGTGCTGAGCGCCTTCCGGGAGGCGGCCTTCCGCGAGCCGCGGCTGACCGCCGTCGCCGACGCCCTGGAGGCGGCGGTGGAGCGGCACAACGCCTACGCGGAGCAGAGCGGCGAGCAGGAACGGTTCGTCACGGCCACCGTGCTCTGCGTCCGCGCCCCGGACAGCAACGACGGGGGCACCGACGACGAGGGCACCGACGACGGGGGCCGCGCCACCGAGGTGCGGGCCGTCAACTGCGGCCACCTCTCCCCCTACCTGCTGCGCCCCGACGGCCGGGTGGAGCCCGTCCCCCTGGACGCCGGGCTCCCGCTCGGCCTCGCCGCCCTGGCCACCACCGGCGAACCGCGCCCCGAGCGGTGCTTCGCCCTGCCCGGGGACGGGGTGCTGGTGCTGCTCACCGACGGCATCACCGAGGCCCAGGACGCCTCCGGCGCGTTCTACCCGGTCGAACGGGGCCTGGCCGACCTCGCCGCCGTCCCCGCCGACGCCCTGCCCGAGGCCCTCGACCGGCGGGCCCGGCGCTGGAGCGGCGGGAGCAGCCGCGACGACGTCACCGTCCTCGCCCTGCGCCCCGCCCCGGAACCGCCGGCTCCGCCGGAACCGCCGGCCCGGTAGCCCGGTAGCCGCCCGGGACGGACCGAACAGGGCCGTACGGGGCTGTACACGGCCGTACGGGGCCGTTCGGGACCGTCCATGGGGCCGTCCATGGGGCCGTCCGGCCCTTGACCCCCGGCTGCGGGCTCCACCTGCGGCGATCTAGGGTGCAGGCATGATCCCCACACCGATACCCAGCCCCGAGCCCACCCGGCTCGACGGTCCGACGGACGACTTCCTGACCGACCCCGCCCAGGCGCTGCGGGTGATGATGCAGGGCAACGCCCGGTTCGTGGCGGGCAACCCCGAGCACCCCAACCAGGACGCCGGGCGCCGCGCGGCGCTCGCCCCGGCGCAGCGGCCCTTCGCGGTGCTGTTCGGCTGCTCGGACTCCCGGCTGGCCGCCGAGATCATCTTCGACCAGGGCCTGGGCGACCTCTTCGTGGTGCGCACCGCCGGGCACGTCACCGGCGCGGAGGCGCTGGGCAGCATCGAGTACGGGGTGAGCGTGCTGGACTGCCCGCTGGTGGTGGTGCTGGGGCACGACTCCTGCGGTGCGGTGGCGGCGGCGCTGGACTCCCTGGAGCAGGGGCAGCTGCCGGGCGGTTTCGTCCGGGACGTGGTGGAGCGGGTGACCCCGAGCGTGCTGTCCGCCAGGGCGGCGGGCATCGAGGACCGGGACGGGATCGTGGACGAGCACATCCGCCAGACCGTGGACCTGCTGGTGGAGCGCTCGCAGGCGCTGGCGGCGCGGATCGCCGAGGGGAAGGTGGCCGTGGTGGGCCTGTCCTACCGGCTGCGCGACGGCCGGGCCCGGCTGGTCTCCGCCCGGGGGCCGGTGGGCTGACGGCGGGCCGCCGCGTCCCGCCCGTCGCCGGGGCGCGGACGCCGTCCTCGGGAAACCGGAGTCGCATCCTCCGGAACTCGATGTCCGATCACCGCCAGCGCCCCCGTCCGGGCGGCGGCAGAGTCGGTGACCGGCAACGGTTCCCCATTTCCCGAGGACGGCAGTCTCCCGTGCACAAGGTCATCGATCTCAAGGTCCTGTACTTCGGCACCCCCGTGGTGCTGATCGGCTCGCGCAACGAGGACGGCAGCGCCAACCTCATGCCGATGTCCTCGGCCTGGTGGCTGGGGCAGTCGTGCGTGCTCGGCCTGGGCGACAGCTCGCAGACCGCCGAGAACCTGCGGCGCGAGGGCGAGTGCGTGCTCAACCTGGCGTCCTCCGCGCAGGTGGACGCGGTGGACGCCCTCGCGCTGCTGACCGCCAAGCCGCGGATCGCCGAGTACCGGCTGCGGCAGGGCTACCGCCACGAGCGGCGCAAGTTCGAGGCCGCCGGGCTGACCGAGGTGCCCGGCGAGCTGGTGCGGGCGCCGCGCGCCGCCGAGTGCCCGGTGCAGCTGGAGTGCCGGGTGGAGTCGGCGACGGCGCTGGCGGGCGGCGGGCGCACCGCCTTCGAGGTGACGGTGGTGCGCGCCCACGTCGAGGAGAGCCTGCTGGTGCCCGGCAGCGACCACTACGTCGACCCGGTCGGCTGGGACCCGCTGATCATGAAGTTCTGCGAGTTCTTCGGCGACGGGCGGCGCCTGGCCCCCTCCCGCCTCGCCGAGGGCTGGCAGATGCCCGGGCGGCTGCCCGCCGCCGTGTGACGTGGCGTCCGCCCGGGGCCTCCGCTCCGGATGTCCGCGCGGGACGTCCGCTCACCGGTGGTGCTCAGGGCGCGACGGTCGCCCCGCAGGAGTCGCACACCCGCGTCGCGGGCAGCTCCAGGAAGCAGCTCGGACAGATCGCCGGCGGGCGCGGCGGCGCGGCGACGGCGGCCTTGCGCTCCACCGAGGCCCGCAGGCGCGGGGCCAGGGCCGGCGTGCCGCCGTCGGCGGGCAGGTCGGCGGCGAAGTGCCGGTAGCAGGCCAGGCGGGCGGCGGCCGCGTGCTGCTCGCGGTCCATCTCGGCGGCCACCGGCGGCTGTCCGGCCACCGCCAGCACCTCCTGGTAGCCGGGCCCGACCTTGCCGTCGGTGGCGTGCACCACCAGGGCCGTCAGCGGTGGGTCGCCGCGCCGGTGCGCCTCACGGATCACCAGGGCCAGCACCTTGCCTATCCAGTGCCGCTGGTTGATCCGGGTGCGCACCCCCGAGGCCTCCTGCACCGCCTCGGCCAGGTCCGGGTAGCTGATCACCGCGTGGTAGCGGCGCGCCACCTCCACCAGGGCCGGGTAGGCCGCCCTGGTCCACACGATGTGCGCCTGGCTGGCGCTGACCGCCGAACCGTCCGACGCCCGCCAGTACGTGTGCTGCTCCGTCATCCGCCCGCCCCTGTCCGTCTTGTCCGTTGTGTACGTGTCCGTCCCCCGCGGGCCCCCGCCGGGAGCGAGGCTACCCGGCCCCGGAGCGGCACCCTCGGGCGGGGCCTCGCCTCGGGCGGGGCTTGACTTCAAGTCCTGTTGAAGTCGTGGAATGGGTGCCGACCGCAGCCGTACGGGCAACCCCGCGGTCGATGCCCCGCCCGTACGGAAACCCGTACCGGGGCCGGGGCCGCCGCCTTCCCGATCGTGCCGACGGCGGCCCCGGCCTCCGGGCTCCCCCGTCCACCCCGCCCGGCGCCGCGCCCCGCCTCCCGCGCCTCCCGCCTCGCGTGGGCGGGCCGCGCCTGTGAGCCGGAACACGGTTGAGGTTGACCTTGGGTCAGGGTGGAGGCTCCTCCCATCGGGCCCGACGACGCGGGCCCCGCGATACGAGGGGGCAGCATGTCCACCACCCACCACTCCACCCACCACTCCGCCCACGGCCCGGACCGCCCGGAGCTGCGACGGGCGGTCGAGGAGATCGCCGGATCCGGTTTCCTCGGCGTGCAGGTGCGGGTGAACGACGCGCACGGCGAGTGGGTCGGCACCGCCGGGTCCCGCGAGCTGGGCCGCGAGGAGAGGCCGCCGGCCGACGGACACTTCCGCGTCGGCAGCGTCACCAAGAGCTTCATCGCGACCTCGGTGCTGATGCTGGTGGCCGAGGGCCGGCTGGCCCTGGACGACCCGGCCGGCGACCACCTGCCCGGGTTCGGGCTGGACCGGCGGATCACGGTGCGGATGCTGCTCCAGCACACCAGCGGGATCTTCAACCACACCGGCGAGCTGGAGGAGGACGGGACGTTCGTGCCGGGGGTCCCGTGGCGGGGCCGGGAGTGGGTGGAGGACCGCTTCCGCACCTACCGGCCCGAGGAGTTGGTGCGGCTGTCGCTGTCCCGGCCGGCGCGGTTCGCGCCGGGGGCGCGCTGGAGCTACGCCAACACCAACTACGTGCTGGCCCGGCTGGTGGTCGAGCGGGTCACCGGCCGGCCGTTCGCCGAGGAGCTGCGGCGGCTGGTCCTGGAGCCGCTGGGGCTGACCGGGACGGTGGCCCCGGGCGCCTCGCCGGAGGTGCCCGAGCCGCACGGCCGCAGCTACTACCGCTACGAGGACGCCGGGCGGGAGCGGACGGTCGACGTCACCCGGCACAACCCGTCCTGGGTCTCGGGCGGCGGCGACATGATCTCGACCACCCGGGACCTGCACGTGTACTTCTCCGCGCTGATGGGCGGCCGGCTGCTGCCGCCCGGCCTGCTGGCCGAGATGCGCGCGCCGGAGGCGACGGTCGGCTACGGGCTGGGGATCTTCGCCCAGGCCACGGACACGGGCACCGTCTTCCACCACAACGGCGCCACCATCGGCTCGGCCGCGCTGATGTACGGCTCGCCGGACGGCGGCACCACCCTGACCGCCGGGCTGACCTACGTGGACGACGCCGACGTGTCCGTCGCCGCGGCGTTCCAGAGCGCCCAGCGACGGCTCGTCGACGAGGTGTTCGGCACCGGGCCCGGCCCCACGGCATCCGGTCGTACGGCAGGCTGAACGGATGGCAAACGGAGTCACGATCGGGCAGGCGGCCGCGTACGTCGGCGTCACGGTGAAGACGGTGCGGCACTACCACCGGCAGGGGCTGGTCGAGGAGCCGCTGCGCGACGCCTCCGGCTACCGGCGGTACGGGTCGGGCGAATTGCTGCGGCTGGTGCAGGTCCGGACGCTGGCCGCCGCCGGGGTGCCGCTGGCGGAGGTCGGGCCGCTGCTCGACGCCGACGGCGAGCGGTTCGCCACCGCCCTCGCCGACGTGGAGCGGCGCCTGACCGAGCGGATCGCGGAACTGACCGCGCGCCGCGACACCCTGCACCGGCTCGCCGACGGCGACCGGGCCCTGCTGCCCGACCGCGCCTGCGCGGTCCTGGAGCGGATGCCCGGGCTTGGCTTCGGCCCCGACTACGTGGCGGCGCAGCGCGAGGCCCTGGTGCTGGCGCGGGCGCTGGTGCCGGAGGGCTTCGACGGCCTCCTCGCCCAGCTCGAACTGCGCCTGGACGACCCGGGGTTCGTCGAGCTGACCAGACGCGGCCAGGAGGCCGAGGCCTGGGAGCCGGACGATCCGAGGGTCGAGGAGCTCGCCGCCGCCATGGCCGACCACTACCTCGCCAACCCCGCCCTGCTGGGCGACCCGGCCGGCCTGCGCGCCTGGGCCAGGGCCGCCACCCAGTACCGGCTGATCGACCGCCACCGCGACGACCAGACCCCGGTCTCGGCCCGGCTGACCGCGCTCACCGAGGCCCGGCTGCGCGCCGCCGGCGTCCCGTCCCCGCACCGGTAGCGCCCCCTGCCGCCCGCGGGAAGCCGGGCGGACGGCGGCAGGCCCTCCGCCGGTCACCAGCCCGGCCGGGGCTCCGGGGCGATGGTGATCAGCGGGTGGAAGTGGGCGAGTTCGGCGGGCTCGTCGACGGGGCCGCCCTCGGCCTCGATCCAGGCGTGGGCGCGGAACGGGGCGGTGCGCACGCCGGTGCGCCAGGTCGGCCAGGCGCCCCGGGTGCGGCACAACAGGGCTGCGGCGATGGAGCGTTGGAGGCAGCCCTGGCCGGCGCAGCGCATGCTGAGGGCGACCACGGCCTGCCGGGCGGCGAGGGCCTCGGCGCGGTCGGCGGGCCGGGCGCCGCGGCGCAGGGCGAGCATCACCCGGCGGATGCGGGCCGGGGGGAGCCGCTCGATCAGCCGGGCCGCGCCGATCGCCGCGAGGGCGGCGGGCCGCCGGTGCCAGGGCGGGCGGCCGGCGCGGGTGGCGTGGGCGTGCAGGCTCATCCGGCCGTGCCCGATCCCGTGCCGGCCGGTCCGCCGGCGCCCGGTCCGGTGGTGACCAGTCCGGCGGTGCGCAGGGTCTCGTGCAGCCGGTCGACGTCGGCGCGCGCCCGGTCGGCGGTGACGGGGTGGCGGGCGCTGAGGTCGGCGGCGGTCTCCTCGGCGGTGCGGCCGTCCAGCAGGGAGCGCAGGACGAGCAGTGCGGTGCGGTTGAGCTGGTAGTAGCGGCCGGAGCGCTCGTCGAGCAGGACGGCGCCGTCGTCGGTCGGGGTGAGCGTCACGTCGGGGCGCAGCTGGGCGGGCATCAGGTCCCTCCGGTGGTGGTGGCGGCGGTGCGGTGGCGGCTGCCGTGGGCGCGCAGCCAGTGTTCGCAGGCGAGGGTGGCGTCCAGGGCGGCGTAGGGGGTGCCGGTGGGGTAGAGCCCGAGGCAGGCCTGGCGCAGGGCGTCGGGGTCGATCAGGCCGGCGCGGGCCAGGGCGCTGTCCTCGGTGAGGGCGGCGAGTCGGGCGCGGTGGCGGGCGAGGCCCTGGTGGGCGTCGGGGGTGAAGTCGCCCTTGCCGGTGCGGCGCAGGAGGTCGGCGGGGACGTCCGGGGCGAGGGCGGTGGTGAGCAGGGGCTTGTAGGCGAAGGGGGTTCCGCGGGTGGCGGGGTCGGCGGCCAGGCAGGCGTCGAGGACCTGGTCGTCCAGGAAGGGTGTGCTGTACGGGGTGCCGGCGCGGGCGGTGGCGTCGACGAGCTGGCGCATGGCGGAGGCGCTGTGCCGGACCATGCGCAGGACCTGGTGCTGGGCGTGCTGCGGGGCCAGGGGCCGGGCGTCCCGCAGGGCCTTGAGCTGGTCGCGGACCAGGGCGGCGGCGTGCGGGGTGGCCCAGGGCGGCAGCCGGGGTTCGGTTCCCCAGCCGAGGAGTTGGGTGGTGGGCGGCGCGGGGTGGGTGAGGCGGTCGGCGGCGTGGGCGAGCCAGGCGGGGTAGGGGAGGGGGTCGGCGAGGGCGCCGAGAGCGTCGGGCAGTTTCCAGCGCAGGCGGGCGCGGTGTCCGCGCAGGTGGCGGGCGGCGGTGGCGGGGTGGCGCGGGGCGAGGGTGCGCAGGTAGGCGGGGAGGGCCTGGAGGACTTCGTCGCCGCCTTCGCCGCTGATGCGCAGGCGGGCGCCGCGGGCGGCGAGGAGGCGGGCGACGGCCTCGTCGCGGGCCCTGGTGCGGGTCCAGGCGAACGGTTCGTCGCCCTGGGGGCCGGGGGTGTCGGTGTCGGCGAACATCGCGGGGAGGTCCTCGGCGGGCAGGACGAGCCGGGTGCCGGGCAGGTGGCGGGCGGCGCGGTCGGCCCAGGGGGCGTCCTCGTGGTGGGGGTCGAGGGAGCCGATGGTGACGGTGAGCAGGTCGGCGGGGCCGGTGGCGGCGAGGAAGCACAGGGGGGTGGAGTCGAGGCCGCCGGACAGGTCGGCGGCGACGAGGCCGCCGTCGCGGGTGCGGGCGGCGACGGCGCGGTGCAGGGCGTGGCGCAGGGCCGTCGCGGCTTCGGCGCGGGGTCGTTCGGGGGCGGGCGGCTGCCAGTGGGCGAGGGTGCGGGCGGGGCCGCCGGGGGCGAGCAGGGCGGTGTGGTGCGGTGGCACGGGGATGATGCCGGGCCACAGGGGCAGGGTGTCGGCGGGGTGCGGCAGGGGGTGGGCGAGGCGCAGGGCGAGGCGTTCGGTGGACGGGGCGAGGCCGGCCGCGGCGGCCAGGACGTCGGCCCGGTCCGACAGGACGGGGACGCCGTGGACCTCGGCCAGGTGGAGGCGGTGGAGTCCGGACAGCGAGCCGCGGGCGGTGACGGTGCCGCGCACGGTGGCGATCAGGTGGTGGCTGCCGGCCGGGCCGTCGGTGTGGGTGAGGGCGAGGGCGTCGCGCGGGTCGCGGAGGTGTTCGGCGCGGCGGCGCAGCTGGTGGGTGTCGGTGTCGCTGGTGCCGAACACGGCCAGCGCGACCGGTCCGGCCTGGGCGGTGACCGCCTCGTCGGCCGGCCAGTGGCCGAGGATCCAGGGGCGGCCGCTGGGGTGGTGCAGGGCACGGCGCTCGGCCGTGCCCCACACCGCGGCCACCGCGGCTGCTGCGTCGGTGTCCGGCAGGACCACGAACCAGGTCCGCCGGTGGCCGTTCACGGCGCGGTCCTCAGGGGGCGAGGTAGTAGCCGTGGACGTCGGACTGGTTGCCGATGTCGAAGCCCCGGGTGAGGTCCGCGAAGTCGCCGAGTTCGATCATCACCGGGGGCTCGTACACGTCGTCGGTCATGGCAATGTCCTCTCTTGTGCGGGGAGTTGGACACGATCGCCGGCCGGCGGTGCTCCTACTCTTCCTCGTCGGTTCGCCGACGGACAAGCGGCGCCGGGGCCTTCGGCCGGAACCCGACGGCCCGGGCGGGAGTGGCCGCAGGCGCTCGCGGGACTGCTGAGCACCCGGGCGAGCGGGTGGCGGGGGCGGCGGGCGGGAGGCCGGATTCGGCCAGCCCTGGACGAAATGGTGTAGACCTGTCCACTGCCGGACGGGGCCTCGCCTACGGTCGTCCCATGGCTGACGCATGCTTCGGGCACCCGCGGCTCGCCGCGCTCTACGACCCGCTCGACCCCGACCGCGGCGACCTCGACGCCTACCTGGCGATGGCACGGGAGTTCGGGGCCCGCCGGGTGCTGGACATCGGCTGCGGCACGGGGGTGTTCGCGCTCCTGCTGGCCGGCCGCGGGTTCGAGGTGGTCGGCGTCGATCCCGCCCTGGCCTCCGTGGAGGTCGCGCGCGCCAAACCGGGCGGCGGGCGGGTGCGGTGGATCCACGGCGACGCGACGGACCTGCCGCCGCTGCGGGCCGATCTGGCGACGATGACGGCGAACGTCGCCCAGGCGATCGCCGGTCCGCGGGCCTGGCGGGGGACGCTGCGGGGGGCCTTCGCGGCGCTGCGGCCGGGCGGGCGGCTGGTCTTCGAGACCCGCGATCCGGGCGCCCGCGCCTGGGAGGAGTGGACGCGCGAGCGCTCCCACCGGGTGACGGAGGTCCCGGGCGCGGGTGCCGTCGAGAGCTGGGTCGACCTGGTCGGGGTACGCGGGCCGCTGGTGACGTTCCGGTGGACGTACGTGTTCGCGGTGGACGGGCAGGTGCTGACGTCGGATTCGACGCTGCGCTTCCGGGAACGGGCGGAGGTGGAGCGGGACTTGGCCGCCCACGGCTACGTGCTGGAGGAGGTCCGCGACGCTCCCGACCGGCCCGGGCGGGAGTTCGTCTTCGTGGCCCGGCGCCCGTGACCCCCGCCGCCCCGTGACACCCGCCGCTCCGGGTGCCGTGCGCGGGAAGTCGGCCGGGCCGACTTCCTGTGCGCGGGCTCGGCGGTTCAGGGGAGCAGGGTCTCCCCGTTCGTCCGGCCTTCCACGGCGGTGACGTAGGAGCGCGCGGCGTCGACGGCGAGGATGCCCGGGGCCGGGTCCCGGCCGAGGAGCTGCAGCGTCTCGGCGATCCAGCCGGGGCTGACGAGGTTGATCCGCAGGTCGCGGGGCAGTTCGGCGGCGGCGTTGCGGACGAAGCCCTCCAGCCCGGTGTTGATGACGGCGCCCAGCGATCCACCGACCATCGGGGTGGTGAACGTGCCGCCGGTGAGGGTGATGGAGCCGCCGTCGCGCAGGTGGTGCTGGGCGCGCCGGGCCAGGGCGATCTGGCCCAGCAGCTTGCCCTGCAGCCCGGCGAGGAACTCCTCGTCGGTCGCCGTGGCGAAGTCGACCATCGGGCCCGACACGGCGCAGCAGACGACCGCGTCGAGGTCGGGCAGGCCGGCGAAGAGCGCGTCCAGGGAGTCGGAGTCCTCCAGGTCGACCGTCACCGGGCCGCTGCGCGAGGCCCGTACGACCTGGTGCTCCTTCTCCAGGGCGGTGGCGACAGCGCTGCCGAGTGTGCCGGAGGCTCCGATCACGAGTACCTTCATGCCGTCGATGATCGCATCAAGTGGCCCTCTCAGGAGGACTTTTCGGCAAGGGCGTGGGCGACGAGGGCGTTCGCGTGGCCGTGGCCGATGTTGTGCTCGGTCTTGAGCCAGGCGACGAGCTCCATGTGCCTGGCGAGCGGGGAGGCGCGAATGAGGTCCTTCCACTCCTCGACCGGGCGGCCGTACTTCTTCTCGATGGAGGGGAAATAGGAGGCGGGGCCCTTTACGGCGGGGGCCTTCGCGGCGGTCTCCGCGGTCTTCACGGCGGTCTTCGCAGCGGTCTTCGCGGCGGGGGCGGCGGTCATGGGCGGTTCCTCTCGGGAGGGCGGGAAAGGAGAAGCGGTGCGGTCACGGAGGTAGACCGTGACCGCACCGCGAACTCATCGCCCCACCGGAGTGATTCGCGTCACACCCCGGCGGTGGCCCGGTGGCGGCGCCGGCCGGCGGGCGGGGTGGGGTCGGCGTCCCAGGCGGCGACGGGGTTGCCGAGCCAGCGCCCGCCGCCGGGGACGTTCTCGCCGCGCATGACCAGGGAGGCCGGGCCGACGGTGCTGCCGGCCCCGAGGGAGGCGTTGAGCAGCACGATGGAGTGCGGGCCGGTGGTGGAGCCGGCGGCGAGGTGGACGGGGCCCAGCCGCATGACGCGGTCGTGGAAGAGGTGGGTCTGCAGGACGGTGCCGCGGTTGACGCTGGCGCCGGCCTCGACGGTGACCAGGTCGGTCTCGGGCAGCCAGTGGGTCTCGCACCACACGCCGCGGCCGATGCGGGCGCCGAGGCTGCGCAGCCACACGTTCAGGTAGGGGGTGCCGGTGATGGTGTGGCCGCCGAAGGGCATGGCGAGTTCCTCGACGAAGGTGTCGTAGAGCTCGTTGCGCCACACGAAGGAGGACCACAGGGGGTGTTCGGCGACGCGGAAGCGTCCGACGAGCAGCCACTTGGCGGCGGTGGTGACGGCGCAGGCGACGACGGCGGCGGCGGTGAGCACGAGTCCGGCGGTGCCGAGGGCGACGGCCAGGCCGTAGTCGTCGCGCAGTTCCTGCAGGGCGGCGAGGACGAGGTCGCCGAGCAGGGCGGCGAGGACGATCGGCAGCAGCCGGCAGAGTTCGACGCCGGCGCGCGCCCACATCAGGCGCCGGGGCGGGTTGTAGGTGCGGGCGTCGGCGCCGGTGTCGGCGACGCGGGGCAGCGCGAAGGCGGGGCGGCCGAGCCAGGAGGAGCCTTCGGGGGCGTGGGCGGGGGTGTCGGACAGGACGCCGACGAGGGAGTTGTCGGGCAGGTGGCGGCCGGGGCCGACGATGCCGGAGTTGCCGACGAAGGAGCGGCGTCCGACGTGGGCGGGGCCGAGGCGGAGCCAGCCGCCGCGCAGCTCGTACGGGGCGACGAGGGTGTCGTCGGCGAGGAAGGCGCCGTCGTCGACGCGCATCAGGCTGGGCAGGGCGAGCACGGTGGAGGCTTCGACGCGCCGTCCGACGCGGGCGCCGAGCAGGCGCAGCCACACCGGGGTGAAGAGGCTGGCGTAGAAGGGGAAGAGGGTGCGCCGGGCGGTGTCGCTGAGGCGGCTGACGGCCCAGGCGCAGAAGGCGACGCGTCCGGTGGCGGGGTGGTGGCCGGGGCGCAGCGGGAGGGACAGCAGGCGCACGAGGAGCGCTATGAGGGTGGCGTAGCAGACGACGGTGAGGGCGGCCAGCGGGATGGTGGCGGGCAGGAGCTGGACGAGGGCGCCGAGCAGGGTGGCGTCGCTGTCGATCATCGGGTAGACGATGGCCAGGGCGGGCAGCGCGGCGAGGATCGGGACGAGGCCGAAGAGGGCGAAGGCGGCGCCGTAGGCGAGGTTCCAGCCGCGCGGGGCGGGGGCGGGGGCGGTGGGCCAGTCGGCGGGGGCGGTGGTGTCGGGGCGGGCCGGGGAGCCGGTCCAGTGGGCGCCGGGCGGGACGGCGGTGGTGGCGGTGACGCAGGAGCCGGGGGCGATCTCGGCGCCGGCGCCGATGCGGGCGCCGGGCATGAGGGTGGCGCGGTGGCCGATGCGGGCGCCGTCGCCGATGTCGATGCGGCCGAGGTGGAGGGTGTCGCCGTCGAGCCACCAGCCGGCGAGGTCGGCTTCGGGTTCGACGGAGGCGTGGGCGCCGATGCGGGCGAGGCCGGTGACGGGGGGCAGGGTGTGGAGCTGGACGCCGGGGCCGACGCGGCAGCCCAGGGCGCGGGCGTAGCGGGGGGCCCAGGGGGTGCCGGCGAGGGCGGCGGTGCCGAACATGGCGGTGTAGCGTTCGGCGGCCCACAGGCGCAGGTGGACGTGGCCGCCGCGGGGGTGGCTGCCGGGGCGGATGCGGGCGGTGAGCAGGCGGGCGCCGGCGGCGGCGAGCAGGGTGCGGCCGGGGGCGCTGTAGAGGAGGAGCAGGCCCGCGCCGACGGGCCACCAGGAGCTGTGGGGGGCCCAGGCGAGGTGGCTGCCGGTGAGGTTGTCGAGGGCCATCAGGAGGAGGATCCAGCGCAGTCCGGCGAGGGAGAACATGCCGAGGAGCAGGAGGGTCTGCCACAGGCCGGCGCTGCGGGGGGTGCGGCGCACGGTGCGGCCGCGGACGGCGGAGGAGGCGGCAGCGCCGACGGCGCTGTCCTCGGGGGCGGCGGCCGGGGCGAGGGTGTCGAGGTGGGCGGCGAGGTCGGCGAGGACGGGGTGGGCGTACAGGTCGGCGACGGAGACGCCGTTGTGCCGGGTGCGCAGTTCGGAGACGAGGCGGGCGGCGGTGAGGCTGGAGCCGCCGAGGGCGAAGAAGTCGTCGTCGGGGCCGGGGGCGGTGCCGAGCAGGCGCTCCCAGTGGGCGGCGAGCCGGCCGGCGGTGCCGTCCAGGGCCCGGGCGGCGGGGGCGGTGCCGGTGGTGGCGAGCGGCCAGGGCAGGGCGTTGCGGTCGACCTTGCCGGAGGTGCGGGTGGGCAGGGAGTCGACGAGGGCGAGGACGGGCACCAGCGGGGCGGGCAGGCGCTCCAGCAGCCGGCGGCGGGCGGTGGCGAGGTCGGGGGTGGTGCCGGGCCGGGCGACGAGGTAGCCGACGAGCAGGTCGGCGCCGGCGGGGGTCCTGCGGACGGCAGCGGCGGCGGCGCGCACGTCGGGCAGGGCCTGGAGGGCGGCGTCGATCTCGCCGAGCTCGATGCGGCGGCCGCCGAGTTTGACCTGGTCGTCGGCGCGGCCGAGGAAGATCAGGCCTTCGGGTTCGTTGCGCACGAGGTCGCCGCTGCGGTAGACGCGGGGCGAGGCGAGGGCGGGGTGGGCGCTGAACTTCTCGGCGTCCTTGGCGGGGTCGAGGTAGCGGGCGGTGCCGACGCCGGTGATGAGCAGTTCGCCGGTCTCGTACCAGGGGACGGGGTGGCCGGCCTGGTCGACGACGGCGATCTCCCAGCCGTCGAGGGGGGCGCCGATGCGCACCGGCTGGCCGGGGAGCATGCGGGCGGCGGTGGCGACGACGGTGGTCTCGGTGGGGCCGTAGGTGTTCCAGAACTCGCGGCCGCCGGTGGCGAGGCGGTCGACGAGTTCGGCGGGGCAGGCCTCGCCGCCGACGATGATCAGGCGGACGGCGTCCAGGCACTCCTGCGGCCACAGGGCGAGCAGGGTGGGGACGGTGGAGACGGCGGTGATGCGCCGGTTCACGAGCCAGGGCCCGAGGTCGGTGCCAGCCTTGACGAGGGAGCGGGGGGCGGGCACCAGGCAGGCGCCGTGGCGCCAGGCGAGCCACATCTCCTCGCAGGAGGCGTCGAAGGCGACGGACAGGCCGGCCAGGACGCGGTCGCCGGGGGCGAGCGGCTGCTGCGGGAGGAAGAGGCGGGCCTCGGCGTCGACGAAGGCGGCGGCGCTGCGGTGGGTGACGGCGACGCCCTTGGGGCGGCCGGTGGTGCCGGAGGTGAAGATGATCCACGCGTCGTCGGCCGGGGCGGGCCAGGCCGGACGGCCCGAGGGGCGGGCGTCGGTGGGGGCGTGCAGGGCGCGCCCGGGGCCGAGGACGGCGCAGACGGCGGCGTCCTGCCAGATCATCTCGGCGCGCTCGTCGGGGTCGTCGGCGTCGACGGGCACGTAGGCGGCGCCGCAGCGCATGACGGCGAGGATCGCGATGTAGAGGTCGGCGGTGCCGGAGGGGATGCGGACCCCGACGCGGTCGCCGCGGCCGATGCCGTGGCCGGCCAGCTGCCCGGCGAGGGTCTCGACCTCGTGCAGCAGGGCGCGGTAGTCGAGGACGGTGTCGCCGGTGTCGAGCGCGGGCGCGCCGGGGTGCGCCTGCGCGGTGGCGGCGATGATGTCGAGCAGGCTGCGGGGGTGGGCGGGCTGGGCCGCCGGCCAGCCCGCCACGGGGCCCGGGTTCGGGCGGTGCAGCGTGCCGGGGCCGGCCGTTTCGTGGCGTGCGTCCATGGATGGGTTCCTTGGCTCCGGGGTCCTGGGGGCGCGTACGGGTATCACGCGGGGTGACGCCTTTGTCACCTGCTGGGTGCGCCCACTCACCATGACTCCGCTGGGAGTCGGCTGGATGCAGTGAGGAATCGATCAAAGAAAATTCTCATCATCGATGCCACGCGAGGGCAGCAACGGTATGAATCGAATGCTATTTCGCTGGTTTCCGATCGTTTTCGCTGGTGAAGAGTAATCGCCGAATACCGGAGCGGTGCGACGGGAGCGAGAAGAGTGATGAACACCATGGCGACCGATTCGCTACCAGTAGTGAAGGGGCCGCTGCCGAATCGGGGGGTTCTGGTCGGATCACTGGCGTGTTCACGGTTTTCACATATTCCTGTGGGAGTCTTTCGCAGCCCACACCGCGGCTCCTTCCTGTGAGCGGGCTGGGCAGCGGCGCGCCCGACTGGGATTCGGCTGGGCGAGACCGGGACCGGGACCTGGACCGTGACGGGCAGGGCGGCGGGGAGAACGGTACGGAGAGCGGCGGGGAGGTGCTCGTCTGGTACGTGGCGTACGGCTCGAACCTGCACGCCGCCCGCCTCGCCCGCTACCTGCGCGGCGGCCGCCCCGACGGCGGGGCGCAGGCCCACCCCGGCAGCCGCGACCCGCGCCCGCCGCGCCGGGCGGTGGCCACCGTACTGCCGGGCGTGCTCTACTTCGCCGACCACTCGCTCACCTGGGGCGGCGGCTCGGCCTTCTACGACCCGGGCCTTCCCGGCGAAGTCCCCTGCCGGGCCTATCTGGTGACGATCGGTCAGTTCAGCGACATCGCCGCCCAGGAGATGCGCCGCTCCCCCGGCACCGACCTCGACCTCGCCCCGGTGCTCGCCGCCGGGCGCGCCGAAGTGGGCCCGGGCCGCTACGAAACCCTGCTGCACGTCGGCGAGTCGGACGGCCACCCGCTGCTGACCTTCACCGCCGCCCGGGGCGTGGCCGGCGCCGAGCTCAACGCCCCCACCCCGCCCTACCTGCGCACCCTGGCGGCGGGCCTGGCCGAGTCCCACGGCTGGGGCCCCTGGCGCACGGCCGGCTACCTCGCCACCCGCCCGGGCGCGGCCGGGCACTGGACACCGGCGGCGGTGGCGGCGCTGCTGCTGTAGGCGCGGCCTTGGCCCGCGCCCCGGACCCGGGCCCGGCCGCTGTCGGCGGGCGCCGCTACCGTGCCGCCATGACCTACCACCCCACCGCGCCCGCGGATGCCGACTGGGACCGCCAACTCGCCGACGCCTTCGCCGCCTTGCTCGGCCGCCCCCTCGCGGAGTACGACCCCGACGCGGTCTACGCCGCCTGCGTCACCGGCAACCTGCTGTACGAGACCGGCTTCCGGCGCGAGCACGCCTGGGTGCGCCCGGCGGCGCTGCGCGGCGAGGAGCCGTTCGTCTCCCGGCTCCACCTGTTCGACGAGGCCGAGGGGACGCCGGTCTTCGACCCGAGCCGCTCGGTGTTCGAGTTCCGGCCGTCCGACGCCGGGGCGCATCTCCCCGAGGGCTTCGCCGCCGCCGTCGAGGCCGCCTGCTTCAGCCCCGGACTGCTGCGGGGCGCCGACCTCGCCCCGCTGCTGGAACGGTATGGCGTCGACCTCACCGACCCGGCCCTGGCCGGTACCTGGGAGGTCTACGCTCCCCTGCTCGTCTCCGACGGCACCCTCCTGGACGCCCTGTGCACGGCCTTCGCCACCGGCCGCACCCCCGGGGAGCTGATGCCCTTCACGGCGGAGCCCGAGGAGGAGTGGGAGGAGGAGCTTTCCGTGATCGGGAACCCCGAACTGCGCACCCACCTCGGCTACTTCTGCACCGACGGGGAGACGGGCCTGATGCCCGTGTCCGCCGACACCACGGCCTTCGGCCTGGACGACGAGGACTGCGAACCGGTCGCGGGCTGGGAGGACGGGCACGGCCAGGTGGAGATCACCGTCATCCGGCTGAGCGACCACGTCGCCGGGCCGCGCCGCTGACCCCGGCCCGATGCTGCCGCCCGGCGAACTGCCGGGCGGCACAGCCGTGTTCGGGCGGTTTGGGTGCCTTGCGGTGCGGGTGTCAGGCGTGCGGCGTCCAGAAGGCGGTGAGCCGGCCGACGCCGTGCTCGACGGCCTTCCAGCTGCCCTGGAACTCCAGGACCGCGATGGCCGAGGTCGGGAAGCCGGAGCGGTTCATCCGCGCCAGCAGGTCCCCCTCGGCCTCGCCCGCCAGGGCGTCGGCCAGCGCGTGGACGCCGGGGTTGTGGCCGACCAGGACCAGGTCCCGCACCTCGTCGGACTGCTCGTTGAGGAGCGCGATCAGCTCCCCGAGGCTCGCCTCGTACACGCGCTCCTCGGCGACGGTCTTCGGCACCACCGGGAGCTCGGCGGCCGCGAGCCTCCAGGTCTCACGGGTCCGCACGGCGGTGGAGACCAGCGCGAGGTCGGGGGTGATGCCGGCGCCGGCGATCCAGCGTCCGGCCGCCGGCGCGTCCTCCCGGCCCCGCTCGGCGAGCGGGCGCTCGTGGTCGTCCACGTCGGGGTGCTCGGCCTTGGAGTGGCGCAGCACGACGATCCGGCGCGTCGATTCCTCGGACATGGACGTCTCCCTCGGTTCCCGGAACGGGCGGTTCACCCGGACCAAGATCGTAACAGTCCGTACTGACGGTCCATCGGGTGGAACGCGACGGGTGCGCCGCCCCGGGCGGGCGGCGCACCGCCCGGGCCCCGGCCTCCCCACCGGCCGTACCCGGCAGGCCGGTTGGGGAAGGAGCGGGGCCCGGAGCCGCGCCGGTCAGTGGTGGTACATGCCGACCTCGTAGCCGCCGCCGGGCTGGCGGATCATCACGTTGGCCCGGTTGAAGGCGTTGATCAGCGCGATCGCGCAGACCAGCGCCGCGAGCTGCTCCTCGTCGTAGTGCTCGGCGGCGTTCGCCCACGCCTCGTCGCTCACCCCGCCGGCCGCGTCGGCGAGCCGGGTGCCCTGCTCGGCGAGTTCCAGCGCGGCGCGCTCGGCCTCGGTGAAGACGGTGGCCTCGCGCCAGGCGGCGACCAGGTTGAGGCGCACCGGGTCCTCGCCGGCGTGCACGGCCTCCTTGAAGTGCATGTCGATGCAGGCGCCGCAGCCGTTGATCTGGCTGGCGCGCAGCCGCACCAACTCCTGGACGGTGTACGGCAGGGCCGACTCGGCGATGGGCTTGTTGGCCGCGATGAGGTGCTTGAGGACCTTGCCGATGACGGGGCTGGCGAAGGGGTTGAGGCGGGGTTCCATGGCGTGCTCCTCGGTCGCTGTTCCGTTTGCTGCCCCTTGAGACAGGACGGCCCGCCGTTCTGTGACATCCCCCGGCCGCCCGGGCTCCGTGACCTGCGCCGCACCACCCGCCGGTGGGCTCCGGCGGGCCTCGGATAGCCTGCTGGCCACGGTCGCGGGGCAGGCGGGGGGTCCACATGACGGGTACGGCGGGTGCGGCGGGCGTGGCCGGGTACCGTCCGCTGCTGTTCTCCATCGCGTACGGGATGACGGGTTCGGTCGGCGACGCCGAGGACCTCGTCCAGGACGCCTTCCTCGGCTTCACCCGCGCCGACCGGGCCGGCACCGCGATCGCCGACCCCAAGGCGTACCTGACCACGGCCGTCACCCGCCTGGGCATCAACCACCTCACCTCCGCCCGGGTGCGCCGCGAGGCCTACGTCGGCCAGTGGCTGCCCGAGCCCGTCGTCACCACCGCCGAGCGGCCCGGCCCGGCCGAGCACGCCGAGCTGGCGGACACCCTGTCGATGGCGTTCCTGGTGCTGATGGAGGCCCTCTCGCCGGTCGAGCGCGCGGTGTTCACGCTGCGCGAGGCCTTCGGGTACGGCTACCCGGAAGTCGCGGAGATGGTGGGGAAGAGCGAGGCGAACTGCCGTCAGATCCTCGCCCGCGCCAGGAAGCGCCTGGCGCCCGCGGCGCGCGAGGACGAGGCCGTTACCCCGGCCCCGGCCCGCCGCGCGGAGGGCGAGGAGCTGGCCCGCCGCTTCTTCGAGGTCGCCGAGGGCGGCGACCTGGACGCCCTGCTCGGCATGCTCGCCCCCGACGTGGTGTTCCAGGGCGACGGCGGCGGCAAGGCCCGCGCGCTGGCCCACTCCCTCACCGACCCGCGCCGCGTCGCCCAGCTGCTCGTCGGCGGCCTGCGCCGGGTCCGCCGCCTGGGCGCGCGCCTCGTCCCGGCCCGGGTCAACGGCCGCCCGGGCGCGGTGGTGTACGACGCGGAGCAGCGCGTGGCCGGCGTCATCGAGCTGGACATCGACGCCGACGGCGCGGTGCGGTCCGTCCACGCCGTGTCCAACCCCGACAAGCTCGCCCACCTCGGGCCGGTCTCGGGCCTGGGGCTGCTGCCGGCGCCGAAGTAGCCGGGCGACGCAACGGCCCGGGCCCTGGCAACCACCGCCCGGGCCCGGGCCGTTCGTCGTACGGGTGCGGCCGGAGGGCCGGCCGGAAGGTCAGAGCGCGGTGCAGACGGCGGTCGCGCGGATGGACTCGGTCCCGGTGCCGGTGTTGGTGCCGCGCACGACCCAGGAGTTGTCGGTCGCGTAGGAGTCGGTGACGAAGATCCGGAAGGCGCTGGTCTGGCCGCCACCGCCGGTGGGCACCTCCCCGGACGGACAGCTGACGATGGCGACCCCGTTGTCCCCGGGGGCCACGTCGATCCAGTCGCCGACGACCTGGTCGTGCGCGGCCATCAGTGCGGGGCTGACGGCGGCCGGGCCGTGCGGGACGACGACGGTCGGCTTGACGTTGGGCTTGCCCACCGGCTTGCCCGCCAGCTCTCCGACGGGCTCTCCGACGGGCTTGTGGCTGGGCTTGCCGTCGGCGACGGCGGCCACGGTGCCCGTGGCCAGGACACCGGTGACGGCGACGGCGAGGGCGGTCAGGACGAGGGACTTCATACGGGCCACGGGGGCTCCTGAGGGTTGCGGCTCGGGGTGCGTCGACGCGGGGCCGTTCCCCGCGTCGAGCCCGATCCGTACCCGAACCCCCGACTCCGGCGCGGAGGCCCGCCGTACCGGCTACCCGGGCGGGGGAACACCGCTGCCCGACCGGGCTAGCCGGGGCTGGAATCCCCCGGTTCGATCAAGGAAGCCGTCCACGGGGGAAACACGGGCAACCGTCACCTCGGCACGTTCCGGCAGTTCAACGCCGCGGCCCGCGTCATCGGCCGGTGCAACGCCCCGCGCCGCCTCGCGCTCGGCGCCGGGGTCCGCCTGGTCGCCGCCTGCTCCGACTCCCCCGCCGCCGGCTCCCCTGCGCCCGACACCCCGGTCCCCGACACCGGGAAGCCCACCGTCGCCGAGCGGGAGAGCACGCTGGAACTCATCCCGAGCGAGCCGTCGGACAAGGAGCCGTTCCGCGCCCGGATGCTCAAGGGCTGCGAGATCTACACCAGCGGCCAGCCGTGCCCGATGTGCATGAGCGCCATCTACTGGTCCCGGTTCGACGCCGTCTACTTCAGCCGGAACCTGGACGAAACCGCGGAGATCGGGTTCAGCGACGAGCACCAGTACAAGGACTTCGAGAAGCGGAGCATCCACATGGAGCAGAGCTTCCGCAAACTCGGCAAGGTCCCGTACGACGCGTGGAGGGACAGGCCCAACAAGCACCCCTACTGACCTGTGACCACCTCCGCGACGGCGCGGCGGGGGCGGGTGAACCAGCAGGCGAGCAGCAGGTTGGGCACCCAGCACAGCCAGGCGATGGCGGTGTAGGAGGTGCGGAAGTCCAGGTGCGCGGCGGTCGCGGCGACCAGCATCAGGCGCAGCGTGACGGCGGCGAAGGTGAGCGCGAAGCTGCGGATCATCCAGTGGCGGTGGTCGGCCACCCGGCCGTCGAGGATCGCCCGCAGCCCGGCGTTGCCGGTCACCAGCCAGGCCACGGCCAGGCCGACGAAGCCGAGCCTCGCGACCGCTCCCCCGTACGCGACGGGCGCCAGCAGCAGCGCGCCCACCCCGCCGACCAGGCAGCCGATCAGGTAGACGACGCCGATCCGGCGGTGCAGGCGCGGCCGGCGCTCGCGCAGGCGGGCGGAGAACTGCCAGGGCCCGACCGCGAGTGCGGTGATCGCGCCGAAGATGTGGATGTAGAGCGGGACTTCGTGGCTCAGGTAGGTGGCGCGCTGCTGCTCGAAGAACCCCGCGGGGTCGAAGCTGAAGTACTTGGCGGAGATCACGGCGATGAGGGTGGCGAGCACCGTCATGACGGCCCAACCGGCCCGTGTGATGCGCATGGACCGAGTGTCGGGCCTGGCGGCCCGGGCCGACATCCGGGTTGCCCCCGAGAGGAACCCCCAGAGAACCCCACCTTCCTTGTGGGGGTTGGCACTTGGCGCCCGATGTCAAGATCGTTCCCTCGAAAGTGTTATTCCGGAACAGAGTTCCTTGGAATCGATCGCGGCGCGGCTAGCGTGAGCGGCGATCACCACGAGAACTCCCCACGGAACGAAGGAATCCCATGTCCGACGCCTACGTCCTCGTCAAGGGCAACACCGCCGAGATCAGCCTGCCCGCCGGCGCCCAGGTCACCGTCAAGGCCAAGACCAACTCGTCCAACGTCCAGAAGGTGCAGCTCACCAGCAAGGACGGCGTCGTCGACCTGGCGTTCAGCGGGACCGGCGAGCGCAACGCCGTCATCGGCCAGCAGACCATCACCGGGCAGGCCGGCCTCACCGCCACCTTCGAGTTCGCCTCGGCCGAGGGAGACTTCAGGCCGAGCAAGCTCAACTCCGGTGGCCCGTACGAGATCGGCGCCTACAACCTGATGGTGCTCGTCGCCGAGAACGGCGACGACGCCGACTACAACGACACCATCCTCGAGTTCAGCTGGTACACCCCGAAGTAGCCGCAGGGGCGGCAGGCACGCCTCCGGCCCGGCGCGGGATTCCGCGCCGGGCCGGAGGCATGCCCGCGGCGGCGCGGTCAGGCGGGCTGCCAGAGCTCGATGCGGTTGCCCTCGGGGTCGGTGACCCAGCCGAACCGGCCGACGCCGTCCATCTCCTGGGTCTCCTCGGCGACGTCGGCGCCCTTGGCGCGCAGCTGGGCGAGCATCGCCTCCAGGTCGCGGACGCGGAAGTTGAGCATGGTCTGCTGGCCACGGGGCCCGAAGTAGTCGGTCCCGGACTCGAACGTCGCGAACACCGTCGGCCCGGCTTCCTGCTGCCACAGGCCGTGTTCGTCGGCGTCCAGCCCCAGGCAGTCGCGGTACCAGGCGCCCAGCGCCGCCGGGTCAGCGGCCCGCAGGAAGTATCCGCCGATGCCGAGCACTCGTTCCATGCCGTCATCCTGCCAGGCCGGCGGCCGCCACCCCGATCACCCCCAAGGAGGCGCCCACAACCGGGTGAAGCGGCGGCGAGCGTGAACCGTCCCGGGGTGGCGGGTTCGGGCCTTCACCCGTGAAGGCCCGAACCCACGATCGAGGGCGTCATACAGCACGATCCGGTTCGCGGAACGGTTGAGGATCCACAGCACGCGATGCCCACGTGGCGTCCCGGCTCCCCCCGGACACATACGCGCCGAATACAGAGGTATCGAGATCCTCGAGGGACTCCAGTACCAGCGTGGCAATCGCGAAGCGAGGATCACTGCGATCAGCGGCCTCGGGAACGGCGACGACCGTCATCTGGGCTGACACGCCGGCGAGGACGCCGTTGAGCGAGTCCTCGATCACGACGCATTCGTCGGGTGACGCGCCGAGGGCGGCGGCTGCGCGGAGATAGGCGCCCGGGTGGGGCTTGCCGTGTTCGTCGTCTTCGGCCGAGAACACGGCATCGAAGGATCGGTCAAGGCCGGTGCTCGCGAGCGCATGCCGAATCACCGACTCCGGCGAAGACGACACGACGGCCATCGCCCTCGATGCGCGCGCGCACGCCGCGACGGCGTGTTCGGCGCCGGGTTTCAGCGCCACTCCCTCCAACCTGCGGCACACGGCGGCCACGATCTGCTGCTCGACGTCGTCGGGGTCGGCTTGAATGGTGGCCCGATCGAACCAGTAGGCCACCATGTCCCGTTGCCGCAGCCCGCGCGTCGCCGCCTGCATCTCCGTTGTGAGGTGCAGGCCAAGCGGACCGAACACGTCACGCTTTGCCGCGTCCCAGACCGGCTCGGAGTCGATCAAGAGGCCGTCCAGGTCGAACAGGACAATCGGTTGCATCGGTTGCTCTTTCGTTGGCGATCACGCGAGGACGAGACGATTCGCGGCCCCGCCGTGCATGAGCGGATGGTGCCGTGGCCGATGACGAGGCCCATGAGCCGCCGGCCGGCCCGGCGGCGAGCGTGAACCGTCCCGGGGCGGGCTCGTCGGCCCACCCCCGGTCGGCCGGCCGCTTCATCCTCGATCGAACTCCTTCCACACTAGCCGGAACCGGTTCCAGTCCGAGTACGGAAGTTGATCTTCTGACAGGACATCACCGGCTTCCCGCCGGGTGCTTGCCCGGTGAGCGTGGCGAGGACGCGCTGGCGGTGGGGAGCGAGCGCGTCCGTGGAAAGCGCGGGACGCCACACCGGGACGATCGAGCCCGATCGCGCGGGCCCTCGGTGGGGAGACTCCTGCGGGAGCGTTCGTCGCGGGCACCGGCCCGGAGGAATCACCGGCTTCCGGGCCGGCTTCACCTGCCTGTCCGGGCCGTCTCCGCTTCGGCGAGCTCGGCGAGTACCCGGTCCGCCGCCTCCCGAAGCCCCTCCACGCGCTCGCGCGCGGCCGGCTCCCGCTCCTCCAGGAGACCCGCCAACGGCTTCTTACGCCTGGGACAGTGGAACGCCGGCTCTCCGATGCGGCGCTGGTGCCGCATCAGCGGAACCGTATCGATGTCTGCGCGGCTTCAGGGGTTGATGAACGAGTGATCTGGCCCAACAGCGTCCGGGCGAACGTCAAGACCGGGCACGACCGGGAGGTGTTCGCCGTCTATCCGCACCGGTCGGCCTGCCCTCAGTCGGTCTGGGCGCAGCTGATCGCCGAGGCGCGGTCCGAGGTCTTCCTCGCCGGGTACACCAACTACTTCGTCTGGCTGGAGCAGCCCGCCCTCCTCCAGACCCTGCGGCGCAAGGCCGAGAGCGGCTGCCGTATCCGCTTCCTCCTCGGCGATCCCGAGTCCGGGACGACGCGCCGGCGCGAGCGGATCGAGGACGTGGCCCTCACCGTGTCCACCCGGATCCGGGTCACGCTGGAGCACCTGGCCAAGCTCTCCGGCAGCCAGGGCGTCGAGGCGCGCTTCAGCTCCCCGGAGGACGGCCCGAACCACATCGGCCTGTCCGTCTTCCGCTTCGACGAACACGCCCTGGTCACCCCGCACCTGGCCCGCACCGTCGGCCACGACTCCCCGCTGATGCACCTGCGACGCAGCGAGGAGAACGGCATGTTCGACCGCTTCGCCGAGCACATCGAGGAACTCTGGTCCCGGGGCAACACCATCCCCACCGACCCGGCCCGCGCATAGGAAGTCGGCCCCGCCGACTTCCTGCTCCACCGCTGAACCAGGAGGCACCACCATGAACTGCGGCGGCCGGAATGGCTGCGGGGACGGCGCCGCCGATTCCTCCCCCGCAGCGCTCCACTCCGTGTCCGTCGCGGGAGTGGTCGTTCGCGAGGACGGGCGCGTGCTGGCGATCCGGCGGGCCGACAACGGCGCCTGGGAGCCGCCGGGCGGCGTCCTCGAACTCGCCGAGACCGTTGAGGACGGCCTGTGCCGCGAGATCCGAGAGGAGACCGGCATCGAGGTCGGCGTCGACCAACTCACGGGCGTCTACAAGAACATGGCCCGTGGCGTCGTCGCCCTGGTCTTCCGCTGCCACCCCACCGGCGGCGCCGAACGGCTCTCCTCCGAGTCCACCGCCATCGCCTGGCTGACCCCCGACGAGGTCGCCGACGGCATGGCCGAGGTCTACGCCGTCCGCGTCCTCGACGCCCTGCACCCCGGCCCCGCCCGCGTCCGCTCCCACGGCGGCCGGCACCTCACAACCGCCCCCGAACGCCTCGCGTGAGAAGTCGGCCCCGCCGACTTCCCGCTCCGCCGTCCATGGCCAGAGCCCGCGCGCGCCCTTACGGACCCCTCTCGGCAGTCCGGTCGCCGACGGCGTCCCCGGCCTCGCGCCCGTGCACGACTCCAAGCCACCCCTCCGGCCGGGCCCTCCCCCGCTCCTGTGCGGGGCCGGGGCCGGTTCGATTCGCGGGAGGCGGGTCTTCTCCCCCACGGGCTCCAACTGCGGGTGGTCCGCCCGCAGTCGCGGCGTGACGGCCGGGGGCAGCGGGCGGCAGCGGCCGTCCGCGCCCAGGTGCGGCTCGGCTCCAGAGCCACCTCCGCCAGGCGGGCGAGAAAGCCAGCCGGAAGACGTGGTGGCTGAGGGAGAGGTGGTTGCCGGTGAGCGTCTGCACGAAGGTCTCGGTGAAGTCGACGGCCGAGTCGTCGAATCCGAGCTTGCCGACGACAACGATGAGCACGCCCCCGTCGGACAGCCGCTGGCTGTCGACGTCGCTCAGGAGACGAGGTCCCGAAGCTTCGCCTCGATGGCCTGTCGTCCCTGGACCTGCTGGCCTTCGAAGGTGAGCAGCGCGTCCTCCGCGTAGAACCCCCGCCACGCCTGCACGGGACTCGCCGCCCTCGTCGAAGTGGGCGTAGTAGCCCTTCACGAACTGAGCACCGATGTCTTCGTATCCCGTGGTGAAAGTCATGGCGGGCGAGCCAGCAGGGAGGTCGTCGTCAGAGTGCGGGTTCAGCCGTTCCGGCACTGTTTGTTGGCTCTCGGAGGTCGGACCGCCCCGGGAGCGTCCGAGCCGTTCGTCGGGGCGATGCTGCCGGGGGTCGCGGCGCCCCGCCCGCCCCCCGGGCGGCGCGGCCCCGCGCGGCACCCCGGCCAGGGGGCCGGAGGGCCGAGGGGCCCGGGGTGGAAGCCGGCCGCGCCGGCGG
>NZ_JBHVVE010000003.1:0-144954 GCF_042883725.1 Kitasatospora sp. NPDC058184 | reverse complement strand
TGGGTGGGGGGGGGGGGGGGGGGGGCCCCCCCCGGGGCGGCGGGGGGGGGGGGGGGGGGGGCGTGGGGGGGGGGGGGGCGGCGCCGGCGCCCCCCCCCCGCCCCCCGCGACCGCGCGCGTCACGCCGGCGAGGTGGCCGTCGGGCCGAGGTGCCGGGTGAGGAAGCGGGCCGCGCTGTCGGCCTCTGACCTGGGGAAGTCGAAGTGCTTGCCCGCGTTGGCGTGCAGTGTCTTCTCCGTCGAGGCGAAGGCGTCGAAGAGTGCGAGGGCGGCCTCGCGCGGGATGCGCTCGTCGTCCCACTGCATGGCGAACTCGATCGGGACGGTGATCCGCCGCGCCTGCTCGACCAGGGCGTCGGGCCACATCAGCCCGAAGACCGCGGCCGTGATCCTGGGCTCGGCCGCCACCAGCGGCACGCCGAGCGCGGTGCCCATGGCGATGCCGACGTAGCCCACCGGCCCGTCGGCGCCGATCTCCGGCAGCTCCTGGAGGGCGTCCAGCGCCGCCTGCCACTCGGGTACGGCGAGCTCGGCCAGGCGGGCGTTGTAGCGGACGACGACCGGGCCCTCCGGCTCGCCCGCCGCCTGCGCCGCGCGCAGTTCGGCGATGTCCGCCTCGTCCTGCGCGCTGCGCGGCCGGTCGCCGTGCCCGGGTGCGTCGAGGACGGCGACGTGGAAGCCGCAGCCGGCCGTCAGGAGCCGCGCCCGGCCCGCCATGGAGGGGTGCTTCTTGTGGGCGCCGCCGCCGTGGCCCATCAGGACCAGGGGCGCGCGACCGGTGCCGGTGGCAGGGGAGGCGGGTGACCAGAGCACGCCGGGGACGCCGCCCACGGTGAAGTCGCGTTCGGTCATGCCCTCCGCCGTGGACTCGGCGGTGAAGTGAAGGGGCTGGGAAGAGTGCATCGGTGTGGCCTTTCGGGAGTTGCCTGCTCATCGCGGCGCTCCCGGCGACACCCTGCGTCAGTCGCCGGCCGTGAACCCCAAGGGGAGCACCCATATCGGTACTGCGGTCATGGGTCTCACCTCCTCGGGCGGTGTCACGGTCGACTGCAAGCTACAAGCCCGGGCCTCGTCCCGTCCAACCCTTTTTCCCGGCCACGTGATCACGGCTCCACGCGCCCCGGTGCCAAGCGGCCGTACGCATTCCTACAAGACCGCCGCTTCCGCGCCCGGACAGGATGGGCTTCCGAAGGACCCCTACAAGGAGGTTTCATGCTGAAACGCCTGAAAGCGGGAACCATGAAGAAGCGTCTACTCGCGGTGCCCTTCGCCGTCGCGGCCGCCCTGGCGGTGTGCGTCGCCCCGGCCGCGTCCGCCGCCACCGGCGCTGGTGGCTCGGGCGCCGGCCAGGCGGGCTTCTCGGCGCAGGCCCGGGACCTGGGGCTGAGCGGTGCCCAGGCCAGGAGCCTGCAGGACCGGGTCGACGACTACCTCGCCAAGACCCCCGGGGCGAGCCAGGTGGCCGTCAACAAGATCGCCCTGCCCGGCGGCGAGCTGCTGCTCCCGCTGCCCGGGGAGGAGCGGGCCCGCGACCTCGCCGCCAAGGGCGACTCCCCCGCCCTGTCCTCGGGCTGCCCGTACACCTACGTGTGCGCGTACAGCGGCACGAACTTCACGGGCGAGGAACTGCGCCTGTTCACCTGCAACTACCCGGTCCGCATCTACTGGACCGGGACCGGATCGTGGATCAACAACCAGCGGTCCACCCTGTACGCCAGGTTCTACGGCGCCGACGGCAACGTCGGCTGGACCTCGCCCGGCGGCTACAGCGAGGACCGCGCGGCCCCCTGGGGCTGGGTCTACTGGCTCAGCCCCTGCTAGAACGGCCGCGTCGGAGTGGGAAGTCGGCCAGGCCGACTTCCCACTCGCTACCACACAGGCGACCGGAGCACGACAAGAACGGTCCACTGCGGGTGCTCGGCACGGTCGCGTTGCTACGTTCCGGCCCATGGACTTCACCAGCATCGCGAACTCGTTCGTCCAGCACTACTACGCGACCTTCGACGGCGGCAGCGCCACCCGCAACAACCTGGCGAGCCTCTACCGCCCCGAGTCGATGCTCACCTGGGAGGGCAAGCAGGTTCAGGGGCAGGCGGGCATCATCGAGACGATCAACAAGCCCGAACTCGCCGTCGTCAAGCACAGCGTCGCCTCCTCCGACGCCCAGCCCGCCCCGGGCGGCGGCGTCCTGGTCCTGGTGACCGGCAACCTCGCCGTCGACAACGCCTTCGACAAGCCGATGCAGTTCACCGAGACCTTCAACCTGCAGCCGATCCCCGGCCAGCCGGGCGGCTTCTTCATCTACAACCAGGTCTTCCGCCTCGTCTTCGCCTGATACGGCGGCCCGCTCCGGTGCTGCGGCTGCGTGAACTGGCCGACGGCGACGCCGAGTCGGTTCGCCGCATCCATGCCGACGGGTCCGCCAGGGATGTGTGGTTCGGCGCGATGACCGGCGTCCAGGCCCTCGCCTACGTCCGCGAGGCCGCCACGGACCCCGGGCTCCTCGTTCGCGGCATCGAGGTGGGCGGGGACCTGCTCGGCGTCGTCCGGCTCCGGCTCGACCCCGGCCGCGGCACCGGCCGGCTCAGCTACGTCGTGCGCGAGGACGCCCGGGGCAGCGGCCACGCCACCGCCGCCGTACGGCAGTTCCTCACCGGCGACGGCCTGCCCGCCCGGGTGCTCGCCGTCCACCGGGAGGCCAACCCCGCCTCCGGCCGGGTCCTCGCCAAGGCCGGATTCACCCCCACCTGCACGAGCGCCGGCCTCGTCCACCACGAACGCGCGCGCCGCTGAACGGCGCTCTGGAGTAGGAAGTCGGCCGGGCCGACTTCCTGCGCCTCCCGTGGCGTGGTGACGGCACGTCACTCCGAGCGGGACGGCAGCAGCGTGCCCCGCTCGTTGTTCCGAGCACGGGGCGGGGTGCTCCGTCGGACACCGGTGGGCAACAGGCAGCCTCGCCGCGGGCCCGGAGTGGGATGACGGACCCTCCCGCTCATCGACACGAGGGTCCGTTCGGGCCCGGGGCCTACATCAGAAGAGGCCCGCGCGCACGTACTGGGTGAGGTTCTCCAGGATCTCCCGCAACCACGGGTACCGGACGGCCGGCAGCCGGGCCAGGGTGTGCCGGAACACGCCCGCGTCGGCCCGGAAGGGGTAACGGGTGCGCGGAGCGGGCGGGTCGTCGCGCAGGACGCCGTCGGGCATGCCGCCCGACGCGGGGACGGGCAGGTGCGGCTCGGGGAAGGCCAGCCACCGCCACACCCCGACCGGCAGCGGCACCGGGTACGCGTGGGAGGCCTGAGCGGGCGGGGCCCAGGCTTCTCCCGTCCGGGGGTGGGTCGGCACGAGGAGGATGTCGGCCCCGCTGTCGGGGGCGGGCAGTCCCGGTCCGGCCAGGACGGCGCGCAGCGGCGACGGGCCCGCGGGCAGCAGGGCGTCGAGGGCGCGTTGGAACACCTCCGCGGCCAGGCCGTGCGGGACGGTCACCGGACGGCGTTCCGAGGCCGCCAGCAGGTGGGCGAGGGCCCGGCCGGCCGCGGCCTCCCACTGCGGGCTCCACGACCAGAAGTGGCCCGACCCCAGCCGCGGGCCGCCCCACGTGGCGATCGGCTCGAACGGGGGCGTGCCCTTCCCCTCCGCCACCGCCTCCGTCCAGGACAGCGGCGCGACGGGCTCTCCGTCGACAGGGAGGCGACGCACGGCGTCCGGCGCGAGCCACACCGCCTGCCAGAGCGAGCAGTCGTCGACCCGGCTCGCCACCGGCCGACCGCAGGCCGCACAGGCCGTGTTGGGGCCGTCGGCACCGTCGAGGCCGCAGCAGGAGCCGCCGCGCCCCTCCGGGATCAGCAGGGTGTTGCGCGCGTCCCCCGGAGCGATGACGACCGCGCCGGGCGGGCCGTCGGACAGGGCGGGGACCGGCGCGTGGATGCCGCGGGCGGCCGCCTCGTCGGGACGGACCTCCTCCCACCGCCGCCAAGGCGGCCCCCAGGGCTCCGGGTCCACGGCGAACGTGCCGGGTTCCATCAGCACGGGGAGTTGGAGCCCGTTCCCGTACTTCTGGTGGGCATGGACGGGCAGGGCGACCTGGAACAGTGCGGTGGTCAGCTCGGCCCCGCACCCCGCGCACACAAAAACGAACAACTGTCCTCCGTCTGGGAAACGGAGGCATCCTCGCAGCTCAGGGGCGGCCGGCCAAGCGGGTTTCCGGACCAGCCCCGTTCGTCACCGGGAGCGGCCGGGCCGCTCCGGGTGCCGAACGGCCCGGGCTGTCCGGGCCGTTCGGCATCGAGCCACGGGGCACCGTCCTTCGCGCGCCTGCGCCGGGTGGGCGGCGCAGCGGTGCGATCGGCGGTGCCCGGGGGCCGGGTCAGGCCTTCCAGGCGCCCCAGTAGACGTCGGCGTTGTTGCCGGAGCCGCTGTCGCGGGTCGTGCGGAACATGCCCTGGGTGGTGCCGTTGTCGTCGTAGCCGTTGGAGCCGGTGTAGGGGTTGTTCCAGTGCAGCCTGACGGTTGCGCCGTTGCGCCAGCCCTCCTCGCAGTTGGATGCCTGGAACGTCACCGAGCCCTCGGTGCCGGTCATGAAGCCGTTGCTCTCCGACTGGAAGACGGCGTCCCCGGTGTTGCCCAGCCACTGCGGCGGCTCCTGGCCCTGGGTCCAGATGCCGTGGGACAGCGAGTAGTCGGTCCGGTTGAGCATGCAGCCGGTGCCGTTGTGCAGGTGGACCGTGGTGCTGCGGGCGGCCGAGAGGGCGGCCTGGGCGGGGGCCGGGGCGGCCTGGGCGGTGCCGGTGGCGATGGTGCCGAGCCCGATGGCGGTCACCGCGGCCAGCGCGGCGGTACGTGCGGAGATACGCATGGTCTCCCTCGATTCCGTGGGTCGTGGGTGGGTTGCGCGGGCTGTGTTCCGCGCCGTGGTGAACGATCCGGCCGGCCGGTCAACGAACGGTGGACGGCGCAGTGAACGCCGTGACATGTGCGGTTCATCGTTTGTCGACGCACATGGTGTTCGCGCACCCGGGAGGCCGCGCCGCCCGCCTGGCCGCAGGACGCGGGGCGGGGCAGGGCGGCCCGGCCCGGTAGTTGACGACGGCGCTCGCGTGCGGCCAGGGGACCGCAGTGGCGCGGCAGGTGGCCAGGAACTCGTAGCGGTCGTCGGCTCAGGAGGGCACGGCGTCGTCGGGCAGCGCGTCGACGACCGCCGCGACGGCCGCCTCCGCGCCGTCGACGTCCTGCAGCCGCCCGTCGTCGAACCGCACCCGGTAGCGGCCGTCGCCGAGTGGCGCGACCCTCGGCAGGTCGTAGGAGATCGGCGGCGCCGCCCGGCGGCTGAAGGTGAGCCAGTACATGCTCCGGCCCGGCGACAGGGCCCGCAGGCGTGGCTGCGCGTGGGCCGCCTCGACGAGTTCCCGCAGGCCGGTTTCGTGCCGGCGCTCGTGCGTGGCGGACTCGCGCAGTCGGCGCCACCGGACCGGCACGGCGTCGCCCCGTTCGTGGGCCTCGGCCAGTTCCCAGGTCCGTAGGAAGGGCCACCGCGCGAGGAGTTCGGCGAGGCGGGACCCCGCCTGCCAGGTGGCCACCGCCCCGGCGGCCTCGGCGAGGTCGCCGGTGCTGCCGGTGGCCAGGTGGACTCCGCCCGCCCAGCAGCTGACGTCGAAGCCGCGCTCCCTCGCCGTCATCCCGACCCGTGTCGACCGGTCCCCGGCGCTCACCCGCGCCGCCGTCCGGCGCCGGCCCGGCTCGACGGCCGGCTCGCCCCCGAGCCGGAGCCCCGCCCGATCGGCTTGTGCCCGAAGGGCGTTCAGCAGCGACCCGGCCCGCGCCACGTCGGGGTAGTGGGCCGCGTAGGGGCGCAGGGCGTCGCCCTCGTCCGCTGCCGGGACGGGGGTCTGTTCGGGCATGCGGTCGAGTCTGCCAGGCCTCGGCGCCGCTTTCCGGTGCTCACGAACGAGTGAACGGACAGCCGCGGGTGGTCGTGCGGTTCGGCGGCAGCGTGTACATCGCCTGACCGTACCGCCCCAAAGGCCCCACTCACGCGGGGTCTGAAATGCCCTCGCCGCGGTCGCCCGGCAGGCCGAACAGCGGCAAGCAGGGCGCCAGCCCGTCGACGGTGACGGGGACCTCGCGCCGCGCCTGCCAGCGCTCCCGGGTGAGCCTCAGCCGCCGCTCCGTCACGCCGCGCCCGCGGACCACGTGGCGGTCGACGCCGTCGGGTTCGTAGCCGTGCTTGCGCGACACGGCGTACGAGGAGGGGTTGTCCTCGAAGGCGCCCGACACCGCCTCCGTCGCGCCCAGGCCCGCGAAGGCCAGGTGCAGGACGGCGGCGCGCATCTCGGTGCCGATGCCCTGCCGCTGGTGCCGCGCGCCGAGCCAGGAGCCGGTGGAGGCCTGCCGCAGGACGGCGAAGTCGCGGGCGGCGACGGTCTGCAGGCCGACGACCCGGCCGTTCTCGAAGACGGCCAGGTTCAGCGCCCAGTCGTCCGGGGACCAGTTGCCCAGGCGCAGCCAGTGGTGCTGGACCACGGAGCGGGCGCGCTGGGCCGGGGGGAGGTCGGTCCACGGGACGATGAAGGGCATCCGGTCCGGTTCGTGGACGCCTTGGGCGGCGAGGTCGGCCAGGGCGGCGAGTTCGTCGTCGGCGGGCAGGCGCAGTTCGAGGCGGGGGGTGCGCAGGCGCAGGCCCAGCAGCGGCCAGTGGTCGGTCAGCATGCGCCATTGTCGGGGGCGGTGGCGGCCGCGGTCATCCGGATTTCCGCGTTCCGGCCTCCGGGCTTTCCCGGCCCTGCTCCGGCGCGCCGCGCGGAGTGGGAAGTCGGCCGGGCCGACTTCCCACTCCCGACCGCTCCCCGCCCGCTCGTCCGCCCTACTCGACGACCTCGGCCTTCACCAGGACCACGTCCTCCTTGGGGACGTCCTGGTGGCCGGCCCTGGAGCCCGTGGCGACGGCCCTGATGGCGTCCACGACCTCCTGGCCCTCGACCACCTCGCCGAAGACGGCGTAGCCCCAGCCCTGGGGGTTCTTGCCGCTGTGGTTGAGGAAGTCGTTGTCGGCGACGTTGATGAAGAACTGGGCGGTGGCCGAGTGCGGGTCCCCCGTGCGGGCCATCGCCACCGAGTACTTGACGTTCTTCAGGCCGTTGTCGGCCTCGTTCTCGATGGGCGCGCGGGTCTCCTTCCGCTTCAGTCCGGGCTCCATCCCGCCGCCCTGGACCATGAAGTTGTCGATGACCCGATGGAAGACCGTCCCGTCGTAGAAGCCGTCCGTGACGTACCGGAGGAAGTTCTCCACCGTCGCCGGGGCCTTCTCCGCGTCGAGGCGCAGGACGATGTCGCCGTGGTTGGTACTCAGTTTGACCTTCGACATGATGACCTCACTGTCTGCATGGTGGCGGCTACGAGAACGCTCACCGCGCATTGTGGCAGGAGGGGCGGCCGGGGCTGCTGAGGTTCCCGTCGTGGCGCCGGGACGCGGGAAGTCGGCCGGGCCGACTTCCCGCTCCGGGCGCTTGCGGGAGAACGGCCCCCGCCCGCACTGTGAGTGGGCGATCGGCTACGTCCCGTCAGGAAGTGCGCGATGTCCCCTCTCTCCCTTGTCCGCGGCCGCGTGACGGCCGTGGTGTGCGTGCCGCTCCTCGCCCTCGCGGCCCTGATCGCGCTCTGCGCCCCGGCACAGGCAGCCCCCGCACAGGCGACCCCGACGCGGGCGACCCCCGCACAGGCGACCGCGGACCGGTCCGCGCCCGGGCCGGTGGCGGCGGAGGGCCGCCGGGCCCTGGTCAACTTCGGCACCGTGAAGTGGTTCAACGCCGAGAAGGGGTTCGGCTTCATCACGCCGGACATCCCCGGCCCGGACGTCTTCGTCCACTACTCGAGCATCGTCGGGGGCGGGTTCCGGAGCCTGACGGAGGGCGAGCGGGTGGAGTACCAGGTGGAGCAGGGCCCCAAGGGGCCGCAGGCCGTCGACGTCATCCCGCTCTGAGCACGAAACCCGCCACGCCGCCCGCCCGGGGCCTCAGTTGGCGAGGCTGAAGTCGCCGCCCACCGGTGCGGCGATCTTGTCGATGCCGGTGAGCGCGGTGAGGGTGGGCACCGGGGTGCTGCTGTCGGTGGTGGTGCCGTCGCCGAGCTGGCCGGAGCCGTTGCTGCCCCAGGAGTGCACGGTGCTGGTGCCGGACAGCGCCACGGTGTGCTCCCGGCCGGCGGCCACCAGCCGGACGTCCGTCAGGCCGGGGACGGTGACGGGCAGGACGCGGAAGACGGTGGTGCCGTCGCCGAGTTGGCCGGCGGTGTTCTGGCCCCAGGCCTTGAGGCGGCTGTCGTCGTCGACCACGGCCATGCTGTGGTTGCAGCCGGCCGCGATCTGCGAGACGCCGCCCGACCAGGTCGGCCGGGTGGCGACCGGGGTGAAGCGGTTGATGGTGGTGTTGTCGCCGAGCTGGCCGGTGGCGTTGTAGCCCCAGGCCTTCACCGAGGCGCCGGCGCCCGGCTTGCCGACCAGGACGAGGTTGTGGCCGGCCCCGGCGGCGATCCGGCTCACGCCGGTCAGGCCGGTGACCGGCGCCGGGAGGCCGCGGCTCGCCGAAGTCCCGTCGCCCAGCTGGCCGTTGCCGTTGTAGCCCCAGGCCCACACGGTGCCGTCCTCGCGCAGCGCCAGGCTGTGGTGGAGGCCGGCGGCGATGGCGACGACCTTGTGCAGGCCCTCGACCCGGACCGGGACGCCGCTGTCGGAGTTCGTCCCGTTGCCGAGCTGGCCGTGGGTGTTCTGCCCCCAGGCCACCACGGTGCCGTCGGCGAGCAGGGCGAGGCTGTGCGCGCCGCCGGCCGCGATGTCGGTGGCGTCGGAGACGTCGACCACCTGGCCGGGGGCGTTGTGGCTGAACACGGTGCCGTCGCCGAGCTGGCCCGAGCCGTTGACGCCCCAGGACTGCACCGTACGGTCCGTCAGCAGGGCCAGCCCGTACCCGAGGCTCGCACCGGCGCCGCCGGCGGCGATCTTCACCACCTCGGCGCTGGTGAGCCCGAGGACGGTGGTGGCCGTGGTGCGGAGGTCGGCCCAGGTGCCGTCCCCGAGCTGGCCGGAGCGGTTGTTGCCCCAGGACTTCAGGCGCTTCTCTGCCATGCGACGATGCCTCTTAACTGATGTGACAATAAGTCAAATCGTCGACACGTCAGGACGGTTGACGAGTCCGCGATCATGGCCCGACGCTACCCACGCGCCCGCCGCCCGCACCGGAAGCCGCCACGCGGCCACCCGAACGGGTGATGGACCCCCGCAGCCCGGCACCGGCCGCGACCCCGCACGCATTCCACACACCCCTGCCGTTGTGTATACGGCCCGTCACCCCTAGTGTCGGCGGTCTCCGCGCGCGGGGCAGCGCGCGGAGACCGTCACGCCTTGAGGAGGGCAAGCCCGTGGCCGACACCTTCGTGCCCATGGAGCCGACCGCGTACGTCACGCGACGGAACCTGGCCGGCGCCAAGGAACTCCCCGACGCCCCGGCCGACTTCGAGAACGCCCAACGCGGCCTGCTCGCCGCCCCGCCCTACCGGGCCCTGCCGTCCCTGGACGGCGAGGAGGCGGTCTGGCACTTCCACGCCTTCGACTTCCACACCTCCGACACCCCCGCCGACGACGGCTCCCCGGTGGCGGCTGCGCTGCGCCGCCAGGGCCGGCTCGCCGTCCCCTCGGGCCTGTTCCGGGTCGCCGACGGCCTCTACCAGGTGCGCGGCTTCGACCTCGCCAACCTGACCGTCGTCACCGGCCCCCGCGCCCTGCTGGTGATCGACCCGCTCGGCTCGTACGAGACGGCCCGCGCCGCCCTGGCCCTGTACCGCTCCACCACCGGGGACACCCGCCCGGTGCGGGCCGTGGTCCACACCCAGAGCGGGGTGGACCACTTCGGCGGCGTGCGCGGGCTGTTCACCGGATCCCGCGCCGGCCTGCCCGCCGGACCGCCCGCCGACCTCGCGGTGTACGCGCCCGACGGGTTCCTCGCCGACGCGGTGCTGCGCCAGGTCACCGAGGGCGCCCGGCAGGCCCGCCTGGTCGACTACGCCTACGGCACCCGGCTCGGCATCGGCCCGCTCGCCCTGGCCGGCTCCGACCTCGGCCGCACCGTCTCCACCGGCCGGCCGGACTTCCTCGCCCCCACCGACACCGTCGGCGGCCCGCTGTCCGCCCCTACGCCCCGGGCCCACTGGCCCGCCTGGACCGGGATCCCCTGGCAGGAGGGCCTGTACGCGGTCGAGGCCGCCGGGGTGCGGATGGTCCTGCGGCCCGCGGGCGGGCACGCCTCCCCCGCCGAACTGAACCTCTACCTGCCCGCGTACCGCGCCGTGTACCTGGCCGGCGCCGGACTGCTCGGCGCCCCCGGCCCGGCCCGCGCCGAACTGCTGGACGCCACCGCCGCCGCCTTCGGCACCCCGGCCGAGGTCGGACTCGGCGCCTACGGGCACCCGGTGTGGGGCGCCCCGTACGTGTCCGCGTGGCTGGCCGCCCACCGCGCCGCCGCCGGCGCCCTGCCCGACGCGGGCGCCGTCGCCCCGCTGCTCGCCGCCCCCGGCCACCTGGACACCCCCTCCCGCACCGTGCGCGAGGTGTGGGCGCGCCTGACCGGCACCGCCCTGGGCGCCGCCCGGCCGGCCGTCACCGCCCGGGCGCAGCTCGCGGCCGCGGACGGCGCACACCGGGACGGCACGGAACGGTACGGCTCCGAACAGGACGGCGCGCGGCGGGCGGTGGACGCGGCGCAGCGCGCGTACGACGGCGGGGGCGGTGGCGGCGGGGGCGCGGTGCCGGACTACGCGCGGGCGGTGCTGCTGCTGGACCCGGTGGTCGGCGCCTGCGCGATCCCGTCGGCCGTCCCGGCGCCGGTGGAGCGGCGGGCGCGGGCGCTGCAGTCGGCGGCGCTCACCCAGCTCGGCTACCTCGCCGCGCACGGGCGGCTGCGCAACGCGCTGCTGACGGCGGCCCGTGACGTCCTCGGCCCCGGCGCGGTGGCACCCCGCTTCGCGGCGACGGTCCACGACCTGGCGGTGTGCGCGGACCCGCTCGCGATCTGAGGCACGCGCGCGGGGCCGGACGCGCCCGTCCGCCCGCCCTCCGGTGTTCGGGCCGGAGGGCGGGCGGACGGACGGGGGTGACGCGAGGTCAGTCCAGGGCCAGGAAGCTGCCGACGTTCTCGTCCGGCCGGAACTCGCCCGGCCCCAGGGGGTTGAGGATTCTCGTCTGACAGTTGCCGTCGGGGAAGAGCAGGATGGTGCCGCCGGTCCGGTTGGCGATGGCGGTGTCGGCGCCGAGGCCGGGGTAGCACTGGCCGCCCTGCGGGTCCCGGACCTGCTGGAAGTTGCTGCCGTTCTCCATGATCACGACACCGGGCGCCGCCGAGGCGGTCGAGTCGTACGGGCCGGTACCCGGACGGCCGGGCCGGCTTCCCGCTCCGGGTCGTTCAGGAGCCGGACGCCACCTGGGCGTTGACGTCCTTGAGGAACTCGGCGACGGGACGCCCGAGCAGCTCCGCGCTGTCGACGGAGACGCCGTAACGGTTCTCCACGTCGGCGAGGACGCCCAGCACGCCGAGCGAGTCGACGCCGAGGTCGAGGAACATGCGGCCCGGTTCGGCGAGTTCCTCGGCGGTGACCTGGACGCCGGCGCGGGTCCTGACCAGGGTGGCGAGTTCCTCGTAGGTGATCTCGGCGGCCATCGGGCCCTCCTCGGGGTGCGTGGGGCGGCAGGGCCGGAGGGTGGCGGATCGCTCAACGGGAGGCCCTGTGGGCGCAGTTGTACGTGGTCGAAAGGCGTCCGGTCCAGCTCGTTCACTCGTACGCGTGAGGCCTTCACGGGGATGGTCGGAACGGCCCGCCCCGGCCCACCCCCGCGACCCCGACCCCGACCGCGCCGCCGCCGGGCACCTCCTCGCCCCGCTGACCGGGCCGCTGGAGCACCGGCCGGACGCGGACGTGCGGGAGGTGGCCGCCGAGGCGGTGGACGTCCTCCCGCGCGCCTACGGCACCTGAGCCCCGGGGCCGGGGAATCCGGGGCCGGGGCACCCGGACGGCGGGCGGGCTCCCGTGCGGCGGCGGGCGCGTCCGCCCGTGCCGCGCCGCCTGGACGACGGGGCGCCGCACCGCCGGGCGTGGTTCGCTGGAGGGGCGGGCGCCGGGCGCGCGCCCGCCCCCGCTGCGAAGCACCCCGTTCTCCGAAGGGCCGTGGTCATGATCTCCTCCTCCCTCGCGGGCAGGGTCGCGCTGGTGACCGGCGCGACGAGCGGCATCGGCGCGGCCACCGCGACCGCGCTGGCCGAGCAGGGCGCGCACGTGCTGGTCGCGGGCCGCGACGCGGCGCGCGGCGAGGCGGTGGTGGCCGCGATCCGGGCGGGCGGCGGCAGGGCCGACTTCGTCGCCGCCGAGCTGCGCGACGTCGCCGCGGTGCGGCGCCTCGCCCGTACGGCCACCGCGCTGGGCGGCGGCCGGGTGGACATCCTGGTCAACAACGCCGGCGTCTACCCGTTCGGGCCGACCGAGGAGACGACCGAGGAGGAGTTCGACGCCGTCTACGCCCTCAACGTGCGGGCGCCCTACTTCCTGGTGGCCGAGCTGGCCCCGGCGATGGCCGCGCGCGGCGCCGGGGCGATCGTCAACATCAGCACCCAGGCCGCCTCCCACGGCGCGCCGGGCATGTCCCTGTACGGCTCCAGCAAGGCGGCGGTCAACCTGCTGACCCGCACCTGGGCCGCCGAGTACGGGCCGCGCGGCGTGCGGGTCAACGCCGTCGGCGCGGGGCCCACCCGCACCGAGGGCACGGCGGTCATGGGCGAGGGCCTCAGCGACATGGCGGCCGAGGCGCCGGCGGGCCGGCCCGCCGAGGCCGAGGAGATCGCCGCCGCGGTCGTCTTCCTGGCCGGCGACGCGGCGGGCTTCGTCCACGGCGCCCTCCTGCCGGTGGACGGCGGGCGCACCGCGGTCTGAACACCCCCGGCCTCAGGCCCGCGCCGGGCCTGGGGCCCCGGGCCCTGGCCCGTCAGGCGATGCGGTGGGCCAGGCCCGGGTACTCGGCGACCAGGCCGTCCGCGTCCAGCAGCAGGTCCGCCCGGTAGTCGCCGGAGGCGTAGCGGACGGTGGCGCGGCCGTCCTCGTGGCGGCGCAGGTGGGTGTAGGTCTGGCGGGAGGGCACGACGACCAGCTCGGGCACGCGGATCCAGGCCATCAGGAAGTGGTGCTCGCCGGGGCCCAGGTGGAGGCCGTGGCGCAGCACGGGCGGGGTGTTGGTGAGCGGGGACAGGCCGAGGTCGCAGTCGAGGGCGCCGTCGAGGTCGGGTCGGGGGGTGCCGTCGACGGTCCAGCGGCCGGTGGTCTCGTCGCGGCGCAGGTCGAGGGTGCGGGTGGTGTCGTGGGTGCGGGCGGTGACGTGCATGCGGCGGGTGGTGAAGCCGTCGCCGGTGTCGAGCCGGTAGTCGAGCCAGTACGGGGCGGGCTCGGCGGCGGCGGCGCGGCCGTGGGCGGTCAGGGCGGTGGGGCCGAGGTCGATCCAGGAGGTCTCCAGGCCGGCGGTCTCGGTGACCCGCCAGGTGGGTGCGGCGGTGCGGGTGGCGGCGTGTTCGGCGGGGCGTTCGGCGGGGCGGTTCGGGTCGGGGGCGGTGCTGCTGTTCATTCGTGCACGGTACTGCCGGGTGCCGACAGCGGGCCCGACGGGCCGTCAACACGGGGGGCTCCTTCGTTCGGGTGAGGGCGGGGGCGGGGCGTGCCTCGTGCGGGGCGGGGCGGGGCGTGCGGTGGCGGCGAGCGCCGTCCCGGGCTCTCCATAATCGCGTGGGTGATCACATCCTGTGACGAAGCGGTGGCCCGGCTGCGGGCCCTGCCCGGACTGTCGTGCTGTGCCCGTCCCCTGAACGTGCTGCCGCTGCTGCGCACCGGCTGCCTGTCCGCGGTGGTGAGCGTGGAGGGCCCGGACACGGGCTGGGCGGGCGAGTTCGGGGCCTCCTTCCACGCGCTGGAACCGGAGCGGGGGGTGCGCGACCACACCCCGGCGGGGGCCGGGGTCCACACGGTGCTCCGCGCGCTCGCCGGCACCCTGGACGAGGACGAGGACGAGGACGGGGGCGCGGACGGGGGCGCGGGCGCGGCGGGTGGCGACTGGCGGGGCCGGGAACTGGCGCTGCTGCCCTACTCGGCGATGAAACCCGAGTGGCGCACGGCACTCGGCGCGCTCGGCACCCGCCTGCTGGAGCCGCCCTCGCACGTGGCCCTGCCGATGCTGAGCGACAAGCGGGCGCAGCGCGCGTGGCTGCGGTCGGTGGGGGCCGCGACCCCGGCGGACGCGGTGGTCCCGGCGCTCGACCACCGGGAGCTGCGCCGCCGCTTCGGCTCCCCCTACGTGGTGCAGACGCCGGTGGGCTCCAGCGGCAAGGGCACCCACCTGGTCGTCGACGAGGCGGACCTGCAGCCGATCCGCCAAGTCGGCGGCGGGCCCTGGCTGGTGAGCGGCTACGTCGAGGGCGTCGCGCTCAACGTGCACGTGCTGGTGTCGGCGGACAGCACGGTGCGGGTACTGCGCCCGTCCGTCCAGCTGACCCGTATCGAGGGTGTCGGCGCGCCCTTCGGCGCCTACTCCGGCTGCGACTTCGCGGCCCCCGCCCTGCTGGCGCCGCTCGCCCTGGCCCGGGCCGCCGCCGCGGCGCGGCGCGTCGGCGAGGCGCTGGCCGCGCTCGGCTACCGGGGCCTGTTCGGCGCCGACTTCGTCCTGGACGGCGAGCGTCCGCTGCTGCTGGAGCTCAACTGCCGTATGCAGGGCTCGACCTGGCTGCTGGGCGAGCTGGAGCTGGCGGAGCGCGCGCTGCCGTCCGCGCTGCGGCACGTGCTGGAGCTCTACGGCCACGCCACCGGCGGCGAGCCGCGTACGGACGCGGCGGGCGCCGTGCAGCTGGTGGTGCGGCACACCGGCGCCCCGGTGCGGGTGGCGGCGGCGCCCGCCGGCGGCCTGCACCGGCTCAAGGACGGGCGGCTGCGGTACTGCGGTGCCGGGTTCGGCCTGCTGGAGTGCGGGCCCGACGACTGCGTGCTGCTGCAACTCCCCTCCCCCGGCATGGTGTTGCACCCGGGGGTGCCGCTCGCCCGGATCGTCGCCCGGCATCCGCTGACCACCCCCGACGGCACCGCGCTCACCGCGCCCGGACGCAAGCTGCTGGACGCGCTGCGCGCGGGCTTCGTCCTCGAACCCCTCGAACCGTACGGCCTGCCCGGGCCCTCCGGCCCCGCCGCCGTCCCCTCCGCCTCCGCGGGTCCCTCCGCCGCCGCCCCCCGCGCGCCGTGGTGAACCCGCGCCCCGACCCGCGGTCCGACCCGCTGTACGTCCGCACCGCGGTGCCCGCCGACCTGCCCCGGCTGGCCGCCCTGCGCGCGGAGGCCGCCGCGTGGATCGCCCTGGAGCACGGCTCGGCCCAGTGGTCGGACCCGTACGACGCCCAGCGCGGCCTGGCACTGATCGCCCTCGGCCTGACCGTGGTCGCCGCGCTGTCGCCGCACGGCGAGGCCGTCGCCACCCTCACGCTGCGCCCCACCGGCAGCCCCCGGCTGTGGACCGGCGAGGAACTCGCCCTCCCGGCCCGCTACGTGAGCTCCTTCACGGTGGACCGCCGGTACGCCGGGCACGGCATCGGCACCCGCCTGGGCGACTGGGCCTCCTGGCGGGCCGCGCGGGCGGGCGCCGCCCTGCTGCGGGCGAACGTGTGGAGCGACAACGCCGCCCTGCACGCCTACTACCGCGCGCGGGGCTGGCGTTGGGTGCGCACCGCGGCCGGCAGCCGCAGCGGCGCCCTGTTCGAGCGCGCCGCGGACGCGGTGGCGCCGCCGCTGGTCCACGAGGCGGGCCGCCTGCGGGCGTGACCCCCCGGCGTCCGGACGGCGCGGGCCGGTCGGTCGGTCAGCACGGTGTCAGCGCGCCCGGACAGCATGGCCGGTGAGCCGGCGAGAGCGCACGGCCGGGACAGGACGACGGGACAGGAAGAGGAGACGAGACATGAGCATCAGCCGCAGGTCCGTGCTGCGGACCGCCGCGGCCGCCGTTCCCGCCCTCGCGTGGGGCGCGGCGGCGCCCACCGGGGCGGCGGCGGCCACCGCCCGGGAGCGGTCGGCACCGCGGGAACAGGCGACGCCGCAGTGGCAGGTGACGCCGTTCCCGCTGCGGAACGACTTCGGCGTCAGCGGCCTGGCGATGACCGGCGCCGCGGCCGGCTTCGCCGTCGGGTACCAGGTCGCCTTCTGGGGGCCGGTCCCGTACGACGTGCCCGCGGTGTGGAGCTGGGACGGAGCCCGGTGGACGGAGGTCGAGGGCGCGGTCACCGGGGCCAGCGGCCGGCTGTACGCCGCCACCGCGGCCGGCCCGGCCGACGTGTGGGCCGTGGGCGACAGCGGACTGGCCGTCCACTGGGACGGGCAGGGCTGGAGCCGGAGCACGGTGCCCGGCACCGCCGGCGGCGCGTTCTCCGGCTTCGCCGTGGCCGGGGCCGGGAGCGCCGTCTGGGCGGTGGGCCGGGCCGGCTCGTCCGCTGCCGCCGCGCGGTGGAACGGCTCGTCCTGGGAGGGCGCCGCCCTCCCGCTGCCGCCCGGCACCTCCCAGCTCACCGCGGTGCGGGTCGCCGGGCCCGGCGACGTCTGGGCGGCCGGCGACTACCAGGCGTCCTCCGGCGCGCTGTACCGGCCGTTCGTCGTGCACTGGGACGGCAGCGCCTGGTCCCAGGTGGCCGCGCCGTCGTACCCGAACCTCGACGTGCGGGTGCTCGACCTGCTGGTCGCGGGCCCCTCCGAGGTGTGGCTGGCCGGCGGCACCGGCCGGTACAGCCAGTCCGGCCTCCGGAACGCCTTCGCCACCCGCTGGGACGGCACCGCCTGGAACGGCACCCGCACGCCGCCGGCCACCGACCCGCACTACTTCCTCGGGCTGTCCCTGCGCGGCACGGAGGTCTGGGGCGTGGGCTACAGCGGAGACTCCCCCGTCCAGCGGTGGACCGGGTCCTCCTGGGCGGTGGCCCCCGCCCCGTTCGCCTTCACCCAACCGGGCGTGTTCACCACCGGCCCGGACGGCACCACCTGGCTCTTCGGCTACGGCGCCCCGGACGCCAGGACCGGGGCGGACCCCTTCACCGCGCGACTGCCCGCGAGCTGACGCCCCGCCCGCCGCCACCGGGCCCCGCCCGCCCATACCCGCGCCCGTACCCGAACCCCCGCCCGCGCCCGCCCGGGTGGCGCAGCGGGGCGGGCCGGGGGCGGGCGGGCGTGCTAGCAATGGCCGAGGGGGTCGGGGGGTGTCCCCGCGCAGCCCGCCCGACCTCGGAGGCCGTCTTGTCGCACCACCTCAGCGGACCGAACCTGCGCTCACCCGAGGGTGACGCGCGCCTGGACCTGACCGACCTGTTCGCCTTCGCCGCGCCGGAGCCGGGGCGGACGGTGCTGATCATGAACGTCAACCCGGTCGCGCCGTCCGGCGGGCAGGCCTTCCACCCGCAGGCGGTGTACCGGATCGACATCGACACCGACGGGGACCGGCGGGCCGACCTCGCGTACAGCTTCACCTTCTCCGAGCCGCGGGACGGGGCGCAGACCATGACGGTGCGGCGGGCCGCCGGCGAGGGGGCGCGCGGGCTGGAGGCGGTCGGCGAGGTGCTGGTGGCGGACGCGCCGGTGAGCTTCACGGGCACGCCCGCGGTGGTGGAGGCGGGCGCGCACCGGGTCAGCGCGGGGCTGCGCAGCGACCCGTTCTTCGCGGACCTGGACGGGATCGTGAAGGACTTCCAGTGGACGGGGGTGGACTGGGGCGCGGACAAGAACGTGTTCGGGATCGTGCTGGAGGCGCCGGACGCGCAGTTCGGGCCGGCGCCGGAGATCGGGGTGTGGGCGCGGGTGAGCGTGCGCAAGGACGGGCACCTGGTGTCGGTGGACCGCGGGTGCGCACCCGTCGCTGACGGCGTACTTCAACGAGGAGGACGCCAAGGAGGCGTACAACGCCGGGGATCCGGTGGACGACTGGGAGAACTACCGGGAGCCGTGGACGGCGAAGCTGCAGCACTTCGGCGGGTACACCACGGACGCGGCCGAGGCCCAGCTGCGGATCGTCCTGCCGGACATCCTGCGCTACGACCGCGCCCGCCCGGCCGGCTACCCGAACGGTCGCACGCTGAGCGACGACGTCACCTCGGCGCGGCTGACGATGCTCACCGACGGCAAGGTGCCCGGCGACCACATCGGCCCGCACACCGACCTGCTGCCCGCCTTCCCGTACCTGGGCCACCCGCACTGAGCCCGCCGGGCCCCCGGCGCCCGCGGCGGGGCTGCGGACGCCCCCGCCGCCCCGCCGCGGGCGCCCCGTAGGGTGGCGGCATGTCCCTTCCCGTGGAGCTGGTGGTCTTCGACTGCGACGGTGTGCTGCTCGACAGTGAGCGGCTGGCCGTGCGGGTGGACGAGCGGGTGGTCGCGGAGGTGGGGTGGCCGCTGTCGCAGGAGGAGATCGTCGAGCGGTTCCTGGGCCGTTCGCACGCGTTCATGACCGCCGAGATCGAGGCGCACGCGAGCGTGCCGCTGGAGCCGGGCTGGGACAAGCGCTTCCAGCACCTGTACGACGAGGTGTTCGCCGCCGAACTCGCCCCCGTGGAGGGGGTGGTGGCGGCGCTGGCGGCCCTGGAGCGGGCCGGGGTGGCGGACTGCGTGGCCTCCTCCAGCAGCCATGCGCGGCTGCGCTCCACGCTCGGGCGGACCGGGCTGCTGCCGCGTTTCGCCGGGCGGGTCTTCAGTTCCGAGGACGTGGAGCGCGGCAAGCCCGCCCCGGACCTGTTCCTGCACGCGGCCGCCACGATGGGCGTCGAGCCGGCGGCGTGCCTGGTGGTCGAGGACAGCAAGTACGGGGTGGCGGCGGCGCGGGCGGCGGGGATGCGGTCGCTCGGCTTCCACGGCGGCCTGACGCCCGAGGCGTGGCTGGCGGGGCCCGGCACCCGGACCTTCGCGGACATGCGGGAGCTGCCGGCGCTGGTCGCCGGGGCGGCCTCGCTCCCGCTGCCGTAGCTCCGTGGCGGGCCCCGGTTCCGACTGCGGCTCCGACTCCTGCTGCGGCTGCGGCTGCGGGGGCGGGGGCAAGGAGGCGCGCCCCTGTCAGATGTCAGGGACCGCCGCGGGCACCGGATTCCTAGGCTGACGGGCACCGGACGCAACGGTCGTCCGTCCTCGTACCAGCCAAGGGAGAACCACCCATGCGCAGGATCACCCGTACCGTCGCCGCCCTGGCCCTGGCCGCCGCCGCCCTGACCACCGTGGAGGCCGGCGGCGCCGGCGCCGCGGACGGGGCGTGGGCGGGCTGCCCGTCGGGCGCGGTCTGCGTCTACCCGCAGGACCAGGACCCGGCGGTCAGCCCCAGCGACGTCTACTGGAGCTACGGCGCGCACAACCTGAGCGGCCAGTACGGCATGCACTGGGTGCTCAACAACCAGACCGGCGGCGCGCACGCCCGCCTGTGCCGCGGTTCGGGCGGCGCCGACTGCGTCTACGACCTCTCCTCGCCGAAGGGCGTCTACTACGACCTGGGGCCGATCAACTCGATCACCCTCGACCGTCCCTGACGGTCACTCAGTTTCCATCAGGCAGTGCCCGCCGCGCGAGGGGAGCGGCGGGCACTGCCGCTGTCGCGCGTCGTGACCCCTGAGGCGTGTTCACGAACATAACGAGTAGTGGTGGATTCCCGGCAGTCTGGTTTTACTTATTGACGTCATGTACGCGCCCAGGTTTAACTCCCCCCACCCCGCCGCGAAGCCGCGGCGACCCCCAGGGAGAGGTATCCGATGAACGCCGCACTGCGCCGCGCCCTCGTCTCCGCCGTGGGCCTCGTCCTGACCCTGTCCATGACCGCCGCCTGCGGCAAGGCCGCCGGCGCCAAGGGCGACTCCTCCTCCGCCGCCGGCGACCCGAACGCCATCGGCCTGCTGCTGCCCGAGAACGCCTCCTCCGTGCGCTACGAGTCCTTCGACCGCCCGTACATCGAGGCCAAGGTCAAGGCCCTGTGCGCGCAGTGCAAGGTGCTGTACAACAACGCCGAGGGCAGCGCCGCCAAGCAGAAGCAGCAGTTCGACACCCTGCTCGCCCAGGGCGTCAAGGTGATCGTCCTGGACCCGTACAACGCCAAGTCCACCCAGGACTGGGTCCAGGAGGCCGCCGCCAAGGGCGTCAAGGTCATCGCCTACGACCGCCTGGCCGCCGGCCCGATCGCCGCGTACACCTCCTTCGACAACGAGAAGGTCGGCGAACTCCAGGGCCGGGCCCTGCTGGACGCGCTCGGCGCGCAGGCCGCCGACGCCGACATCGTCATGATCGACGGCGACGAGGCCGACCCGAACGCCGCGGACTTCAAGACCGGCGCGCACAAGGTCCTCGACGGCAAGGTCAAGAAGGTCGTCTACGAGCAGTCCGGGCAGTGGGACCCCGTCGTCGCCGGACAGAAGATCTCCGCCGCCGTCACCGAGTTCGGCAAGAACGGCTTCCAGGCCGTCTACTCCGCCAACGACGGCATGGCCGCCGCCATCATCACCCAGCTCAAGGGCGCCGGCATCAAGGTCCCCGTCGGCGGCCAGGACGCCTCCCTGGACGCCATCCAGCGCATCGTGGCCGGCGACCAGGCGTACACCATCTACAAGGCCTACCGCCCGCAGGCCGAGGCCGCCGCCGAACTGGCCGTCGCCCTGCTGCAGGGCAAGGACGTGAAGACCATCGCCACCGCGAGCGTCGACAGCGCCACCGCCAAGAACATCCCGACCAAACTGCTGGACGCCAAGATCGTCACCAAGGACACCATCGCCTCCACCGTCCTGGCCGACGGCACCTACAAGGCCTCCGACATCTGCACCGCCGACTACGCCGCCGCGTGCGCCGCCGCCGGGCTCAAGTAGCCCGGCCCGCAACGGCATCCACCGGTCAGGCCCTCAAGTAGCCCGCCCCGCACCAGAACCCTTCGACCAGGTCTTCAAGTAGCCCCTCCCCCAAGGTGGTTCCCGTGACAGGCGCACCCGTCCTGCAGCTGCGCTCGGTCTCCAAGCGCTTCGGTGCCGTCCAGGCCCTCACCGACGTCGACCTCGACGTCCACGCCGGCGAGGTGCTCGCCCTCGTCGGCGACAACGGCGCCGGCAAGTCCACCCTCGTCAAGACCATCGCCGGCGTCCACCCCGTGGACGAGGGCACCCTCACCTGGCAGGGCGAGCCGGTCCGCCTGGCCCGCCCCCAGGACGCCGCCGCCCTCGGCATCGCGACCGTCTACCAGGACCTCGCGCTCTGCGACAACCTCGACGTCATCGCCAACCTCTTCCTCGGCCGCGAGAAGCGCCGCCGCGCCCTGCTCGGCCCCGCCCTGCTCGACGAGGTCGCCATGGAGCAGCACGCCCGCCGCCTCCTGGACACCCTCGCCATCCGCATCCCCGACGTGCGCGCCCCGGTGGCCGCGCTGTCCGGCGGGCAGCGCCAGGTGGTGGCCATCGCCCGCGCCCTGGTCGGCGAGCCGGCCCTGGTGGTGCTGGACGAGCCCACCGCGGCCCTCGGCGTCGAGCAGACCGCCCAGGTCCTCGACCTGGTGGAGCGGCTGCGCGAGCGCGGCCTGGCGGTCGTGCTGGTCAGCCACAACATGGCCGACGTACGGGCGGTGGCCGACACCGTCGCCGTGCTGCGCCTGGGCCGCAACAACGGGGTCTTCCCGGTGGCCGGCACCACCCAGGAGCAGATCGTCGCCGCGATCACCGGCGCCACCGACAACGCCCACGCCCGCCGCCGGGCCCGCCGCACCGAGCAGGCCGAGGAGGCCGAGGCCGTATGAGCACCCCCGACGCACCCGCCACCCCCTCGCCCGCCGATCCGCGGCTGCATCCGCCCGCGCAGGGCTGGGCGGGACTCGCGCGGGCCGCCCGGCGCCGCCTGGGCTCCGGCGAGCTCGGCTCGCTGCCGGTCGTCGTCGGCCTGGTCGTCATCGCGATCGTCTTCCAGTCCGTCACCCACCACTTCCTGCAGGCCGACAACCTCACCAACATCACCCGCTTCATCGCCGGCCCCGGCCTGATCGCGGTCGGCGTCGTGTTCGTGCTGATCCTCGGCGAGATCGACCTCTCCCTCGGCTCGGTGGCCGGCGCGAGCGCCGCGATCGCGGCGGTGCTCGCCGTGCGCCAGGGCTGGAACGAGTGGCTCGCCATCGCCGCCGCCCTCGGCGCGGCCTGCGTCATGGGGCTGCTGCACGGCCTGTTCTTCGCCCGGGTCGGGGTGCCCGCCTTCGTGGTCACCCTCGCCGGGATGCTCGCCTGGAGCGGCCTGCAGGAGTACGTGCTCGGCGACGCCGGCACCGTCAACAACCGCCACGACGGCGTCGTCGCGAGCCTGGACACCACCTTCCTCGGCGACGGCGACATCGCCTACGCCTGGGGCCTGGCACTCCTCGCCCCCGTCCTCTACCTGGCCGCCCGCCTGCACACCGCCCGCCGCCGCCGCGCCGCCGGCCTCACCGCCGCGCCGGCCTCCGACAGCGCGATCCGGGCCGGCGCCCTGGCCGTCCTCACCCTGGCCACCGCCTACGCCCTCAACCAGGACCGCGGCCTGCCGCTGTCCCTGGTCGTGCTGCTCGGCGCCGTCCTCGCCACCGACTTCGTGCTGCGCCGCACCCGCTACGGCCGGCAGGTCTTCGCGGTCGGCGGCGGCGTCGAGGCGGCCCGGCGCGCGGGTGTCAACGTCGCCCGGGTCCGGATCTCCGTGTTCGTCCTCTCCGCGTTCCTGGCCGGCCTCGGCGGCCTGTTCTACGCCTCCCAGCAGGGCTCCGCCGACAAGCAACTCGGCGGCGGCAACGTCCTGATGAGCGCGATCGCGGCGGCCGTCATCGGCGGCACCAGCCTCTTCGGCGGCCGCGGCAAGACCTGGTCGGCGCTGCTGGGCATCCTGGTCATCCAGTCCATCACCACCGGGCTGGACATGGTCCACGCCGCCCAGGCCATCCAGTACATGATCACCGGCGCCGTGCTGCTGGCCGCCGTCGTCCTCGACTCCCTGACCCGCCGCAGCCGCAGCAGCGGCCGGGGGTAGCGCGGGGCGTCCGGCGTCCCCTCGGCCCGGCACCCCGCCGCAGCGCGGGGTGCCGGGCCGTCGTGGTGCGCGGAGGGGAGGACATCGGCCAGGCCGGGGTGACCGGATATCCCTCCGCCCCGGGGCGTCGGCGCGCAGGCGGGGACGGCCCGACCCCGGATCGGAGGCAAGTGCACCTTCGGCGGGCGAATGTGCCACTGCGTCGGATCAGGGCTGGCCGCCCGGCCGCCGCGTCCGCCCCCGGCCCGGCCGGCGTGCCCGCGTCCCGCGCCGCACGGCCACGGCGGTGGCGGGCGGGCGCCGCCCGCGCGATCGGGGAACCGGCCATTCCGACCCGTCCCGGACCGGCGGCCCGTTGACCTGTTCTGGCATGGTCCCGTCAACAATCCCGCAGCTATGTTCGTTTGCGACCGGCACCACCACACCGACCACACCACCACCCGGGCTCCCGCCTGTCCTGACGCGGAGTCCGGGCGCCAGGGGGGAACAACGATGCGTCACTCACGCTCATCCGGCCGCCGGCGCGCGGGGCTGGTCGCCCTCGCCGCGGTCTCCGCGCTCGGCACCATGGCGGCCATGGCCCCGGCCGCGGCCGCCACCCCGGCACGGACGGCCGCCGCCGTGGCCGGGGACCCCGCGCTCGGCGACACCTGTACGGCCGCGGACCTCGGCAAGCGCTACCCGTTCATCAAGTCCCTCCAGGTCGTCCCGACGATCACCCACTTCAAGGGCTGGTACGTCACCGACGGCGCGACGGGCTCCCAGACGGTGACGGCCACCACCCAGTCGGTAGTGACGGTCTCGGTCGGCCTCGACGCCTCCATCACGGGCAACTTCGAGATCGCGACCCTCGCCAAGGTCGAGGCGAGCGCGAAGCTGAGCGTCAAACTGGAGTCCTCCACGACCAGCACCGAGTCGAAGTCGATCACCTGGAACTTCCAGAAGCCCGGCTACTACGCCCTGTACGAGGGAACGCGGAAGGTCACCGGCCAGTACGGCAGCCTGAACTGCAACCGCGTCGACACGGGCAACGGCACGCACGCCACCAAGTGGGTCGAGGGCCCCGGCGGGGGCAGCTACACCACCTTCACCACCCTGGAAGAGGGCGCGGTGCGCTGCGAGGACGCCGTACCGGCGAACAGCATCATGCGCCGGGCGCAGGACATCCTGGGCTGCACCGCCCCGCTCCGCACCGACGCGGCCGCTCCGGCCAAGGCTGCGGCCACCACTGCGGGGATCAAGCAGGACTGGCCCGGATTCCCCGGCACCACCGCGCCGCCCGGCTTCACCTGCGACACGGCCAACTACAAGATCGCCACACCCGACCGCGCGCTGTTCTGGTCCGCGCCCGGCTTCCTGGACTGGGGCAGCAACAACATCCAGCTGCGGCCCGCCGCCCAGGGCTGGCCGCAGGGCCAGGACCAGTGGCAGCTGTGCAGCGGCCCGACGGCGAACGGCATCGCGGAGCAGATCCTGATCAACCGCTCGACCAACAAGTGCCTGGCCGTCCCGGAGGCGACCGCCGCCACCGAGGGCACCATCCTGCAGCAGGCCGACTGCAAGGTCGACGACCTGCAACGGTTCTACTTCTACCGCGACGTCCCCGGCAGCGACAAGATCGGCGTCCAGAACAAGTACACCGGCCACATGGTCGGCCACGACCGCAACGCCGACGGCCAGCCCCTGCGCCAGTACAGCATGGGCAAGGCCGACGGCACCGGCACCTACGTCCTCGTCAAGGCCTGACCAGAGCCCGCACCGGTTTCCCCGCGGGTGCCGCCGACCACGGCGGCACCCGCCTTCAGCCTGTCCTCGTGCGTGCCCTCTGTCGACTCCGCCCGGAGCTGCCCTTCGCCCTGCTCGCAGGCCTACGGCAGCGGACGCGCTCGGCCGATCCGGCCGCTCTGCACGGGAGTCAGGCGCGGGCGGCTTGGGTGCGGCAGTGGGCGAGGGCGTACTTGACGCGGATCTCGGAGTGGGCGGTGGTGGTGAGGAGTTCGCCGGCGGCGACGAGGGTGGACCAGTAACGGACGGGATCGCCGGTGCGAGGCATGGGCCGGGCGGCGGCGAGCGAGAGGTACGCGGTGGTCAGGTTGCCGGTGGTGAACCAGCGGGTCAGGCCGTGCTGGTGGCCGGCGCGGATGCCGCCCATGGCGTCGACAGCGGCCAGGAACAGGTCGACGACGGCGAGTTCGGTGTCGGTGAGCGACTTGGGGACGTCGAAGACGCCGAGGGCTTCGAGGAGTTCGCCGGTGTCGGTCTCGGAGTCCGGCCGGGGGTCCGAGAGCAGGGCGTCGTAGCACTCGTCCAGGCGGCGGCCGGTCTCCGCGAGCGGGATGTCGAGGGCGAGGCACACCGCGCGGGCGGAGGAGAGGGGCTTGCCGGTACGGCGAGCGAGGAGCGCGTACGTCTCGGCGGGCGTGCGGCCACGGGAGAGGGCGTGCCGCGCCAGGGTCGTGAGATTCATCAGCGGTCGGACTCTCAGGCGTTGACGAGGACGGGCGCGGGGATCGGGGCGACGAGCACCCACACGAACTTGCCGATCCCACCCGGCCGGGAGGAGCAACCCCAGCGCTCCGCAAGCTCGTTGACGAGGAACATCCCACGCCCGCGCTCGTCAGACGGCGTAACGACACGGAGGGACGGACGGCCACTACCGGCGTCGTGCACCTCCAGCCGCAGCCGGGAGTTGACGAGGGCGAAGCGAACCTCGATGTGGCAGTCGTCCGGCCCGTCGGAGTGCTGGACGGCATTGGCGAACAGCTCCCCGAGGAGCAGCTCGGCCGTGTCGGCGTAGCGGTCACCGGAGGGCAGCCCGGAGAGGTACGCGCGGAGCAAGTACCGCGCCAGAGGCGTGGATTCGATGCGGGAGTCGAGGCACGCGACGAACGCGCGGGGCCGGCGGGCTTTGAGCATGGTGGACCTCGAAGGGAGCGGGGAGGGGACATGCGAGAAGGGGCGCGACATCACGCTGTGTACACCTAATGCAGCGCCACCCAGTAGCCTGGCGTTACAGCTTGATCGCAGGTAGTGAGAGATCGCCGCCCCGATCGGGCGAGGCCATCGCCCGGTTCCGGCAGGAAGAGACCCATCGCACGAGGTCATGGTTCGACCAACCAGCAGCAAATGAGTCCGGACATACATGGCGCCGCACCGACGCACAGGAATCACCACGCAAGGAAATGTCTCCCATGACTGTCGCCGCAGCATCACAAGGTGGCCCGCACGCAGCCGTGTGCGGGCGCCGGATGAGAGAACGGATGATCGGTCAGGCCGGGAACCCCGAACAGGTGCCGTACGACTTGGTCGAGCTGATCGTCAAGGAGATCGAGGCGCATTGTGGGCACCGTCGCCTCAAGGCCTTCCGACTGGCAGTGGGCTGGACTGTCACTGAGGCGGTTCAGGAAGCTCACGATCTGGTCGACCGGGAACGCCTACGCAAGATCGGACTCACCGAACGGTCCTGGAAGGACTGGGAGGCCGGCAAGGCGCCGAGTCCTGAGTACCAGGACCTGCTCTGCCGCCTCTTCCAGACCAGTCCCGTCCAGCTGGGCTTGGCCGCCGACTACACACCCGTGGCATTCCGAGCCGACGGCCCGGAAGGTGCGACACTCCCAGAAGGAACCACCTCCACGCATGCGGGGGCGGAACTGGAGGAGGTGGCGGCCACGAAGCGTCGAACCGCGCTCATGCTGACGGGGCTTACGATCGCGGCCCCGACCTCAGCCGCCCAGGTTCTCGACCAGGCTGCTGCCGAAGCCATGGAGTTCACGCGTCAGGCTGAGGCCAGCTCACTGGGCGTCGGGTCACTCGACCACCTGGAGCTAGCGGTCACCGACTTCAACGACGCCTACTCCGTGATGCCGCCGCAACAGGTGTTCGCTGAAACGCTCGACTACCGCCGCAAGGTGGACGCCCTGTTGAAGGCGAAGCACACCCACGAGCAGGGCCGCGAACTCCTCGCCTACGCAGGATGGCTCTCCGAACTACTTGCCTGGCTGGCCCATGACCTCGGTAGCCCTCGAGCAGGCCTCGCCTTCGCCAACGACGCCTTCGTACACGGCAGGCAGGCCGGCCACGGTGAGCTGTGCGGATGGGCCATGGACGCCGCCGCCTCCATCAACCTCTACGAGCACCGCCCTGATCGGGCACTGGCTGCCGCTCGTCAGGGCCTGACCCAGGCACCCGCCACGCACCCCCTCGCCGTCCGTCTCCACGCCCAGGCCGCCCGCGCCTCGGCCGCAGACGGCGATCCCGAGGGCTTCGTGTCCTCCCTGCGCGCCGCCCAGGACGCCCACCAGTTCCTGCCCGCCCGGATCCCCCGCCGTTTCGGCCTCGACCCACTGCCACTCGCCGACTATGCCCTCACGTCCTACCCGGCCACCGCCTGCATCCTGCTCGGCAAGGCCGAGGATGCCCGTCGCCATGCAGAACACGCGCTCTCCGTGTACGAGTCCGCCCCGGCGGCTTCCCGTTCGCCCAGCCGCGAGGCCATCGCCCGCATTGATCTGGCCCTCGCCCACGCCCAGCTCGGCGACCCCGACAACGCTGTAGCCCTCGGCAACCAGGCGCTGGATTCCGAGCGCGTCGTCGACTCCGTACGCGCCCGCGCCACCGACCTCACCGGCTACCTCGCCCGCCGATACCCCCGTCATGGTGCCGTCGGCGAACTGCATGAGCGCCTCGCCGTCTTTCCCCTCCCTTCCACGGCATAGAAGAGGAACACCATCCCGTGCCCGACCAGGAACGCGTCATCCGGATCCGCCACCCCTACCTCGACCTGATCGCCGCCGGCACCAAGACCATCGAGGTACGCGTCGGCTACCCCAGCATGCGCAGGATCCGTCCGGGACAGACCCTCGTCTTCGAATCCGGCGACGCCCACTGCCGCACCCTCGTCACCGGCGTCGCGGAGTACCCGAGCTTCGACGCCATGCTCGACACCGAGGACCCGGCGGCGATCGGCTCCGAGGGAATGAGCCGGACCGAACTCCTCACCGCCTGCCGCGAGATCTACCCATCCGAGAAGGAGCAGCTCGGCGTCCTCGCGATCCACTTGCGACTCACCCCGTAACCAGGGGACGGCCAGCCTCACCCGCGCAGGAAGTCGACCGAGCCGACTTCCTGCGCGGGAGCCAGGAGCGAGTTCGGCGACGTCTGAACCGAGGGCTTCCCCGGACAGCAGTACTTCCGGAGCATGCCGTAGCACCTGGTCGGCCGGCCAGATGCTCGACTGGGCCCTCCCAGCCGAGCATCCGACGTGACGGCGGGTCGGCGGATCGGCGGACTGCCCGGCGCTCGGGAGTGTGGCCGTGGGTTTGGTACCGCCCGGCCGCCCTATCCGTCCAGGTGGAAGCGGTCGGACATGTGGCGCAGCTTCTCGCGGGTGGCCGAGCGCTCGGCGTAGACGATCCTGCGCAGGGTGGCACGGGCGATCGGGTGGTTGCGCACCAGCTGCGGGGCGGTCTTCTCCGCCGCCTCCAGGGCCTGGAGCGCCTTGTCGCGATTGCCGTCCCACAGCCAGGCGCGGGCCAGGTCCATGTGGTGGTGGCCCCGCCGGGAGGCCGGGAGGGCGGCGACCTTCGCCGGGTCGGCACGCTCGTTGAGGATCAGGGCCCTGGCGTGGTCGCCCATCTCCAACTGGACCGACACCGCGTGGACTTGGACGTTGCCACTGGAGAAGGTCAGCGAGTGCCGGTCGAAGGGGGGCTCGGCCCGGCTTCCGTCCATCAACTCGGCTGCCGCGTACGCGTGCCGGATGCGGTCCTCTGCCTCCGCCCCCCGGCCGGCGCGGGCGGCGGACACGGCGGCGCGCAGGTGCATCGCGCCCCAAGCCCGTACGGCCAGGGGGTCGTTGGCGCGGTAGCGGTCCTCGACGAGGCGAAGCGCCTTGTCGGACAGTGCCAGGGCGTCGTCCCAGTCCGCCGTGGCCCACATGTCCCACACGCGCATCCAGTCCGCGACCGCCTCCATCACCGGGTCGCCGGACAGCCGGGCCGACCAGGCGGCCCGCTCGCAGGCCATGGCGATCAGCTCGGGGTGGCCGAGCGTGTGCGCGGCGGTGTGCGCGAACTTGCACTCGATCGCGTAGACCGCGAACGCCTCCTCGCGTTCGCGGCCGGTGGACACCTCGGCCAGCGCACGCGCTTCGCGCAGCATGTCCGGGAGCACCTTCAGGATGGCCACGTTGGCGGCCGCGTCCCGGAGCCGGTGCAGGCGCTCCGTCTCGCGCCAGAGTTCCGCCGACGGCCGGGGCGCACCGTCGAAGACCGGCGTGAGGTCGTAGCGGCGAAGCTCCCGCAGGATGGCGGCGGCCGACACCTGCCATTGGTTCTCCGACGGCTTGCCCGCGACGAAGGGCCTCTCGATGAGGTCGTTGGGGTGGCAGTGCAGCGCCGCCGCGATCTGGTTGATGGTGCCGGCTCGGTCGAGCTCGATCGTGCCCTTCTCGACCTTCGACACCCAGTCCTGGGTTCTGCCGGTAGCGGCGGCCAGGTCAGCTTGGGTCATGCCCAACCTCAGCCGCGCCCGCCGCACCCGCTTGCCGATCGACTCCCGTTCCTCCAGCACAGCAGCCCTCCCGCGCTCGCGTCCGCCTGCCCGGTCCGTGAGGCCGCGGTACCACCGGGAAGCTACCGCGTTCCGGCGGGCCGCGGGCCCCGAAGCCCGGCGGGATCCGCTGGACGGCTACGCCGACGTGCGCGGCCCGCCGCCATCTGGCTGTTGCTCTTCGCGAGATGCCGGCCCTGCCGATCTAGGGACGCCGGGCGAGCACCTGGAGCAGGCCGGTGACCGCGACGCCTGCGACGATCTCCCGACGGTCGATCATGCCCTGGATCCGGGAGATCGGGATCCACTCGATCCGGTCGGCCTCGTGGGTGTCCACCGGCGGTGCGACGTAGGTGGCACCGTGGGCGAGGAACACGTGGTGCTCGGCGTTGCTCATGCCGCCGATGGGCTGGACATAGGCGAGGGCCTCGACCTCGTCCACCTGCCAGCCGGTCTCCTCGAACACCTCGCGGACCGCTGCGGCCTCGAGGGATTCCCCGTCCTCGACGATGCCGCTGGGAATCTCCCAGCTCCAGGTGCCCGTCGCGAAGCGGTGCCGCCACATCATCAGCACCTCGTCCCGGTCGTTGACCACGACGACGGCCGCGACCGGTGCGAAGCGCACCAGGTGGTGCTCGTACCGGGCCCTTCCGCGCGGCTCGACGTCGACCAGGTCGAGCCGCACCCACGCGCTGGTGTAGACGGGACGGCTGCCGTGGACGGTCCACTCACTGCTCACTCGTACCTCATGGTCTCGGTGGGGCGGCTCAGCTCGCCGCGGCGTTGAACTTGGCGATCAGGTACGGGAGTTCCGCCAGCGAGTCGATCCGGAACGTCGCCTGCCCGGCGGCCGGGTCGTGCTGCTGGATCCAGCCCCACGGGCCGCGCCGGATCAACGCCGTCCGCATCCCGGCCGCCCGGGCGGGGAGCACGTCGTTGTCGAGCCGGTCACCGACGTACAGGATCTCGTGCGGCTCGGCGGGTACCGCCTCGGCGACGCGGTCGAAGAAGGCGGGGTCCGGCTTGCTCGCGCCCCAGTCGTCGGAGGTGCCGATCAGGTCGACGTCGTCCGTGAACAGCCGGCGGAGGATCGCCCCGGCCCGCACGGTCTGGTTACCGGCGATCGCCAACCACAAGCCGTCTGAGCGGAGTTGAGCGAAGGCGCCCCGGACGTCCGGGTAGAGGTCGTCCTCACCGAAGGTCTCCGGCCGGCCGACGGCCGCCCGCTTCTCGCGCTCCTCGGAGAGGTCGAAGCCGGGGGCGAAGACCTGGAACGTCTCCCGGTAGTCCCGGCCCTGCGCGATCACCGCGCCGAGCTGGGCCACGAACGTGTGCCTCGGCACGCCCAACCAGTCGGCCCAGGTACCGTACTCCCGGGTCTCGTCGACCAGGCACTCCCCGACGTCGAACACCACAGCCTTGATCGTCACGACCGCAGCCTAACGGGGCGAGAACGTCCCCTGGCCGATCTCGGGATCGGTGACGACGACCTGACGACGGAGCTGTACACGGACGCGGTGGCCGCGGCTCGCACCTGACGGGGTCCAGGACCTGGGAGAGGAAGGGCATGACATGCGGACTGTCCCGGCGGCGGAGGTAGCAGGCCATGCCCAGGCGTGACTACGAGGACGACCCGAACGCCCCCGAGGCGAACTCGCTGGTCCCGGCCGCGTCCGTGGTCGTGGTCGACGACGCCGGACGCGTCCTGCTCCAGCGCCGCACCGACAACGGGATGTGGGCGCTGCCCGGCGGCCGGATGGACATCGGCGAGTCGATCGCCGGCTGCGGCATCCGCGAGACGCGCGAGGAGACCGGCATCGACGTCGAGATCACCGGGATCGTCGGCACCTACACCGACCCGGGCCACGTCCTCGCCTACGACGACGGCGAAGTCCGCCAGGAGTTCTCCGTCTGCCTCCTCGGACGCCCGGTCGGCGGGGAGCTGCGGGTGTCCGACGAGTCCCACGAGGTCGCATGGTTCAGCCCGGCCGAGACGGACGGGCTGGCGATGGTGCCGAGCGTCCGCAAGCGGCTGACGGACTGGCGCTCCGGGGCGATCCCCGTGGTGCGCTGACCGCCCGCCCCCTCCTCCCCCGGCATAGAAGCGGAGTACCTGCCCCCATGTCAGACCAGGAACGCGTCATCCGGATCCGCCGCCCCTACCTCGACCTGATCGCCGCCGGCACCAAGACCATCGAGGTACGCGTCGGCTACCCCAGCATGCGCAGGATCCGTCCGGGACAGACCCTCGTCTTCGAATCCGGCGACACCCACTGCCGCACCCTCGTCACCGGCGTCGCGGAGTACCCGAGCTTCGACGCCATGCTCGACACCGAGGACCCGGAGGCGATCGGCTCCGAGGGGATGAGCCGGGCCGAACTCCTCGCCGCCTGCCGCGAGATCTACCCATCCGAGAAGGAGCAGCTCGGCGTCCTCGCGATCCACCTCCGACTCACCCCGTAACCAGGGGACGGCCAGCCTCGCCGCGCAGGAAGTCGGCCGGGCGACTCTGCTGGCGAAGTATTCGATCTAGGTCAGGCTCAGGCCGTCGTTGCGATGCCGTGTTGGGTGCAGAGTGTGTGGATGCGGGTGGGGCGGCGGCTTGGTCTGGTGGTGGTGTCGAAGTGGGCGCCGAGTCGGCGGATGTTGACGGCCATGCCGATGAGGACGTTCTGGAGGTGGGTTTTGGCGAGGCCCCGGTAGCGGGATCGTCGCAGGCCGGGGCCTCGGACCGCTTGTGAGACGGTGCCCTCGATACCGGCGCGGGCCCGGTAGGCCTCGCGCCATCGGGGGGTGTCCTGTTCGGCCTGCATCCGTGTCCGGGCGGTATGGATCGGTTCGGGATGGATCTCCAGGACCCGGCCGAGGTGAGGGGCGCCGGTGGTGCACTGGGCGCGGATCGGGCAGGGGCGGCAGTCCGCGCGGGAGAAGGCGACGCGGATCAGGCCGTCCTTCTTCGGCCGCATGGAGATGCTGGTGGCCCCGGCGGGGCAGTGGGTGACGCCGCTGTGCCAGTTGACGTGGAAGTCCTTGGGGGTGAACGTGCCGCCCCGGGCGCCCCGGCCGGTCTGGACCGTGACGGGGGCGACAAGGGAGATGCCGCGTTCCAGGGACGCGCCGATGCCGGGCCCGCTGGGGTAGCCGGAGTCGAGCAGGTGCTCGCCGGGTTTCAGGTCCCGGGCGATGAGTTTGTCCTGGACGGGGGTGGTGGCCGTGACGTCGGGTTCGGTGGCGGGGGTGGTGTGGACGTCGGTGACCACGTGCGGCAGGCCCTCGTCGCAGGACTCGGTCAGGTGGCCCTTGGAACCGGTCCATTCCATGCGTGCGGCGCCGGGCGCGCCTTTGGTGCTGTAGCGGGCGTCAGGGTCGTGGGGTGAGCGCACGCGCTGTGCGGAGGGCGGCAGTTCCTTGGTGTCCCGGTAGCGCAGTCGGCCGGTGGTGGTGGCCTCGAAGTGCTGGTCCCACAGCTCGCGCAGGATTTTGACCTGCGGGAGGCCGTTCATCCGCACGGCGTCGGGGTCCGTGTCGATGGCGGCGATCAGGCTCTGCCCGTCGGCGCCGATCTGCTCGGCGAGCTTGAGGGCGGAGGCGCCTCTGCGGCGCAGGAGCCTGCCGGTCTCGACCTTGCGGCCGTAGCGTTCGTCCCAGCCGGGCCCGAGCAGCGGCACGACCAGGCCCGGGTCGGTGCGGGCGATCTCCTCCAGGGCCGCGCGCAGGGCCTCGCCCAGGCACTCGACGCGGTTCAGTGCGCGCACACAGGCCAGCACGTGGGTGGAGTCGGTGCGCTGACGGCCGCCGGCCCGCACCAGGCCGGCGGCCTTCAGACGTTCCAGCATCAGCGAGAGCAGGGCATCCGCCCGGTTCCCGGCTGCCAGGCGGACCCGGAACTCGCACAGCACGCTGGCATCGAAACCGGTGTACTCCAGCTCCAGTCCCAGCGCGTACTTCCAGGAGATCCGGTCGGCCACCGCCACCGCGGCGTCCCGGTCGGAGAGGTTGTGCAGGAACTGCAGAACCGTGACCATCGCCAGCAGAGCCGGCGAGATCCCGGGCCGTCCCAGGCCCGCGTACATCTCCTCGAACTCACCCGTGGTGAAATCCACGTCGCTGAACAACGGACCCAGCGCGTCCCGAACCCGCATCTCGTCCGTCCCCCGCGGATGAACCCGGCGAGCCAGCGCCACCGTCTCCGCCGGAATCCCCGACACACCACCAGGACGCAACACGACCCACCCCCACAGACAGCCAACCCACCCCGACCGGCACACACTTACCGTCCCACGCCCAACCCAACCGACTTCGCCAGCAGAGTCGCCGGGCCGACTTCCTGCGCGGGAGCCAGGGGCGAGTGGTGTGGGGCGGCCCGATCCGACAGCACGACGATCAGCTCCGGACGGAGTCTCTGTCCAAGGTGGCTTCGCTCGACGTGATCCGCGCTGCACCGACGCCAGCTGGCACAAGTCCGGGTACGGCAACAACGGGGCACCTGCGTCGAGGTGGCGCCCGGATTCCCCGACGTGAGGCCCGTTCGCGATTCCAAGGACCCGAACGGACCGGCCCTGATCCTTGCCGCCAAGGCCTGGGAACCGTTCGTCACCACTCTCCGCAGTGACGAGTTCGGCGAGGTCTGAACCAAGGATCTCCCCGGTCGGCCAGATGCTCGGCGGCCGGGTCCGGCCACGGAGCGGATCAGCTGCACCGTTCTGCTGCACGCCGCCGCCGGTGGACGCAACGGCGTTGAAGTCCTAGTTGTATTCGAACCAGGTCAGGATGGCCTTCACCCGGCGGTTGTCCTCGCCGGAGGGCATGCCGAGTTTCAGGAAGACGTTCCCCACGTGTTTGGCCACGGCGGCGCCCGAGAGGAACAGTTCTGCCTCGATCTCCGCGTTGGAGCGGCCTTCGGCCATGAGGGCGAGCACCTCCTGTTCACGGGCCGTGAGCCGGGCGAGCGGGCCCCGCGGCGGGTCGGCGCGGGTGACGTGGCGGACCACCTCGGGGTCGATCACCACTCCGCCGCCGGCGACCGTCTCGACGGCCCGCAGGAAGTCCGCCACTCTGCCCACCTTCTCCTTGAGCAGGTAGCCGACCGCCCCGTCGGCGCCCGGGCCGTTCAGGAGTTCGCGCACGTACGGGCCCGTGACGTAGGCGGAGAGGACCAGGACCGGCAGGTCCTTGTGCCGCGACCGAATGTCGATCGCGGCCCGGAGTCCGTCGTCGGTGTTCCCGGGCGGCATGCGGACATCCGTGATCACCAGGTCGGGGGCGGCTCCGGCGGCGGCGAGGCCGTCGACAGCGGCGACCAGTTCGTCGGCGTCCTCGCATTCGCGGATCACGTCGTGGGCACTGGAAACCAGGATCTCCCGGATTCCGGCGCGTATCAGCAGACTGTCGTCCGCCAGGATGATTCTCACAATCGATTTCCCATCGCTTTCCCTGTCGAATTCCGTCACCACGGGGGTTGGGCCGGGGCGGATGCCACGACCTCCGTTCCGCCGCCCGGCGGGCTGGTGATTTCGAGGTTCCCACCGACGCTCCGCATCCGCTCACGCAGCCCGGAGAGCCCGGATCCGGTGCTGATCCGCGCGCCGCCGGCGCCGTCGTCGCCCACCCGGACGCGGACGCCGCCCTCGGTGCACCGCATGTCGATCCGGGCGCTCCCGACGCCCGCGTGCTTGGCGATGTTCGTCAGGGCCTCGGAGACCGTGAAGTACACGGCCGCGGCGATCGGCGAGGAGAGCCAGGCGTCCGTACCGGTGCTGGTCAGTTCGACCCGCAACGGTGATCTGGCCACCAGTTCCCGGACGGCGGCGACGAGGCCTAGATCGCTCAGTTCGCTGGGGTGGATGTCGCGCACCGTCTCCCTCAGCCGTTCGAGCGCGCGCTCCGCCTGGGCCTGGGCCTGGCGGGCCAACTGGACGATCCGTTCCTGCTCGGTGGCCGTCGCCGCGGCTTCCAGGATTCCCAGGCGCATGACGAGGGCGACGAGCTCCTGCTGGGCGCCGTCGTGCAGGTCGCGCTCGATGCGCCGGCGCTCGTTCTCGAAGGCCGCCGTCAGCGAGGCCCGGCTGGTGCGGAGTTCCTCCAGTTTCGCGAGCAGGTCGGGGTTCCGGCTCCCCGAGAAGGCCCGCAGGAGCAGGTCGCGGAGCAGGGAGACGCCGGTCAGCGCGCCCACGGTGACCACGCCGAGGGCGATTCCCGCGGGCACCGCCACGAGGGTTTCCCACAGGGCGGCCGGGGTGAACGGGCCGACTTCCGCGGCGATGCCGAAACCCCAGAGGACGGGGGAGAACACCAGCGCCAGGGCGCCGAGGAATCCGAAGAAGCCCACCGGCAGCGAGAGCGCGGACAGGAGCGCGGCGGTGACGAACACGGGCAGGTCGGTCCTCCACACCGACCGTGTCCGCAGCCGGCCGGCCACCCACTGCGGCCAGCTGCGGTCGGCGGGCCGCAGCGGCATCGTCCGGACTCCGCACCACTGCGCCCTGGAGCGGTCCAGTTCGGCCACCACCGGAACCGATACCGGTGCGGCGAGAACGGAAATCAGGAGAATCGGAAAGGCGGCCGCTGCGACGAATTCGGTCAGCAGCCTCCGGGCAACACGAATCTGCGCCATGATCGACATTTTCGCACGGTTCGGACCGGTCGGGCGGTAGATCCAAGTCTACCTCCGATAGCAGTGCAGGCTCCCGTGCACTCCACTGCCCGGCCCTGTTTTCCTTGATTCATGCCATTTCCCACTGCCGCTCCCGTGCCGTGCATTCGTTTGCGCGGCCTTCGGACGGAATTCCCCATTCCCGGCCGCCGGGGCGAGACGACGCGCGTCCTGCACGACATCGACCTGGAGATTCCCGAAGGCCGGCTGACCGCCGTCGTCGGCCCCTCCGGTTCGGGCAAGTCGACGCTCCTGCTCTGCACGGCCGGGCTGGAGCGGGCGACCGCGGGGTCCGTCGAGATCCTCGGGACGGACGTCCGCTCGCTCAGCCCCCGCAAGCAGGCCGCGTTCCGCAGCGAGAACATCGGCTTCGTCTTCCAGGAGTACAACCTCGTCAGCTCGCTGACGGTCGAGGACAACATCGCCCTGCCGGCGCGGCTCGCCGGCCGCCGGGTGCCCAGGGCCCGGGTCGAGGACGCCATGGCGCGGCTCGGCATCGCCAAGCACGCGCGGCGACGCCCCGACCGCCTCTCCGGTGGCGAGCGCCAGCGCGTCGCGGTGGCCCGGGTGGTGGCGAACCAGCCGCGGATCGTCTTCGCCGACGAGCCGACGGGTGCGCTCGACCTCAAGTCGGGTCATGTGGTGCTCGACTGGCTGCAGGCGCTTCCCGCGCAGGGGAGCACGGTGCTCATGGTCACCCACGACCCCCACGCGGCCGCGCGGGCCGATCAGGTCGTGGTGATGGGGTCCGGGCGGGTACACGCCGTCATCCCCGGTGGCGACTCCCGCGCGGTGGGCGACGCCGTCCTCGCGGCGCAGTCGGCGGACGAGGCGGGCGGGGAGGAGTCGTGATCCGGCTCGTGCTGTCGGACATCCGCCTGCAGGCGTCGATGTGGTGGTGGACGCTCCTGTGCGCCACGGTCGGCGCGGCGTGCTCGGCGGGCTCGGCCATCGCGATGTTCACCGCCGTCTCGGCGGCGCGGGCGGCGGGTGACGCACGGATGGTCTCCGCGTCGATCGCCCTCGGCGGCAACATCGTCTTCTTCACCGTGCTCGCCGCCGTGGGCGTCGTCGCCTCCGCGGTCGGCCTGACGCTGACGACCCAGCGGCGCGAGCACGCCCTGTGGGTGATCCTCGGGATTCCGCGCCACCGGGTCAGGTTCGTCCTGCGGACGCAGACGGTGGTGCTGGGCGCGGTGGCCGGCGTGCTGGCCGCACCGCTCGCCCTGCTGGTCGCGGGTGTCGCCCTCGCGCAGTGGAAGGGGACGGGCCTCGAACTGCACGGGGCCGCGGCCGGGTTCCGGTTCTGGTACGTCGGCGTGAGCGTGCTGTTCGGACTGGTTCCGTGCCTGCTCGGCGGCTGGGGCGTCACCCGGCGGGCCGCCAGGACGCCGGAGATGCGCGCCTTCCGGGACTTCTCCGACCCCCCGGCGCGGCCGGGCGTCGCCCGCGGCGGCCTCGCCCTGTGCCTGCTCGCCGGCGTGGTCGGGATGTGGATCCCCGGCCTGGGCCTCGAACTCGAGGGCGGGCTCGCCCAGCGGACGGCCTTCGCGTTCGCCGGGAACCTCTTCCTCCTCTGCCTGCTGCTGCTGATGGGGCCGTGGGTGCTCACCCCGCTGATGAGGCTCTGGACGGCGCTGGTGCCCTCGCGCGGCGTCGCCTGGCACCTGGCCGTGCAGTCGTGCCGGGCCCGCGCGACGAGGAGCGTCACCACGGTGCTGCCCTTCGCGCTCTCCCTGTCGTTCGTCGGCCTCTTCATGGTGATGGGGAAGGTCATGCCCGGAGGCAACGCCGGGCTGGACAACATCCTGGTCGTGCTGGGCTGGGTCTTCGTCGTGTCCTGGGTCGGGGGCCTCGCCGTGATCGCCCTCGTCGGGCGGGAGCGCGCCCGCGACTGCGCCGTCGTGACGGTGGCCGGTGCGCGGCCGGGCGTGGTCACCCGGTCGATGGTCTACGAGGGGGCGATCTACGCGGGGACGGCGATCGTCTTCGGCGCGCTGTTCGTCGCCGTGTCGAGCCTCACCACCGCCCTCGGAGCCCGGACCGACGCCGTCCGGGTCCTGGCGGGCCTCCCCTGGGCCACCCTCGGGGCGCTCGCCGCCGCGACGCTGGTCACCACCTGCCTCGCGCTGGTCCTGCAGGCGGCCCGGGTGTCGCGCACGGTCGCGGTCCGGGCGCTGCGCTCGTGAACCGGGCACTGCGCTCGTGAACCGGGGCGCGGGAACCCGCACCACCATGCTCGTTGACGAAGGAAGAACCCGATGGAACCGACCACCCGCACGCTTCTCGCCCTCGGCGGAGCCGCCCTCCTCGGCCTCGCCGCCACGGCCTGCACCACGGACGGCGCCTCGACCGACGCGACCGTGGAATCGAAGTCCTTCGACTTCTCCGGCGGCAGCCTGACCGTCGACTCCGGTTCCGCCGACCTCGCGCTGGTGGCCGCCGACATCGAGGACGTTCAGGTGGAACGACGGGTCAGCGGCAGGAAGGTCGGCGGGGAGGTGGGGTCCGGCTGGCAGCTCGAAGGGGGCACGCTCACACTCTCGCTGGACTGCACGGGGATCTCGGTGGGCTGCGGCGCGAAGTACACCGTGAAGGTGCCGCGCGCCGTCGCCGTCACCGCCGAGAGCGGCAAGGGGCGCATCGAGGCCACCGGCTTCACCACGGACTTCTCGGCCCGGACCGCCGGCGGCGACGTCCGGCTGTCGGACCTCCACGGAGCCAAGCTGGCCCTGCAAGGCGGCGACGGAAGCATCAAGGGCGACGGGATCTCCGCCCGGTCCGTCAGCGTCACCTCGCGCAACGGCACCGTCGACCTGCGCCTGGCCGCCGTGCCCGACCTGGTCGACGTGCAGAGCAAGGACGGCGACGTCGAGCTGGGCCTGCCGGACTCGACGTACGCGGTCCGCACGGCCGCGAAGAAGGGCGACGTCACCGTGAACGTCGCGAAGGACGACGCGAGCGGCCGTTCCGTGGCCGTCCGGACCCGCAACGGCAGCATCGCCATCGGCAAGGGCGGGAAGCCCTGACCGCCGCGCGGCAACCAGGCCGGAAGCCTTCGATCGAGCGCGAAAGCCGAACAGGAAAGTCGAACAGGAAAGAACGAATGCCAAGCAACTCCCTCTCCGGAATCAAGGCCCCTCGGGTACGGCGGCGTACCGCCCTGGCGCTCGCCGCTTCGATGACGGCCGCCGTGGCGATGACGGCGTGCTCCCACGACTCCACGGACGACTCGGCCTCTCCCGCACCGGGTGCCGCACGGGTGAGCGCCGACCTGCAGAAGCTCATGAGCACCGCGCCGTGGTCGTCGGGCCAGTGGGGCCTGCAGGTCGCCGACCTGCAGACCGGGAAGGTCGTCCAGTCCAAGGGCGCCGATTCCCAGTTCATGACCGGTTCGACGGCCAAGACCTTCGCGGTCGGTGCCGCGCTCGACGTCCTGGGTGACGACCATCGCTTCCGTACGCCCGTGGTGCACTCGGGTACGGTCTCCGCGGACGGGCGGCTCTCCGGCGACCTCATCCTGGTCGGCAACGGCGACCTGGCACTCGGCGGGCGGACCACCGCGTCAGGCGGACTGGACGTCCCCGACTTCGACCACTACGACGCCAACGCCGTCCCCGGCATGGCGACCATCACCGAAGAGGACCCGCTGGCGGGCGTCAACGAGCTGGCCAGACAGGTCGCGGCCAGCGGAGTCCGCCACGTCGACGGCGACGTGGTGATCGACAACCGACTCTGGGATCCGGTGTCGATCGGCGGGATACCGGTCACCCCGACCATCGTCAACGACAACCTGATCGACGTGCTCATCACGCCGGGCGCACCCGGCGAGCCGGCCAAGGTCGACTGGCGCCCGAAGACGGCCGCCTTCGGCGTCGACGCGCAGGTGACGACCACACCCGCCGGAACCAAACCGGCGGTGACGACCGAAAGCGTGAGCCCTGGTCACATCCGGGTCCGGGGCTCCGTGCCCGCGGACGCGAAGGCCCCCTTCGTGACGACCTACCAGGTCCCCGACCCGGCGGCGTTCGCCCGCACCGTCCTCATCGAGGCACTCGCCAGGAACGGCGTCAGCGTGTCCGCCCCCTCGCTGGGAGCGAACCCCGACAGCAGGCTCCCCCCGTCGGCGGAAGTGAACTCGCTGCCCGTATCGGCGACCTACACCTCTCCGCCCTTCAAGGAGTACGCGAAGCTGATCAACAAGGTCAGCCACAACCTCGGGGCGAACCTGCTGCCGCCGCTGATGGCAGCACACAACGGGCAACGAACCTATGCGGACGGCATGAAGACCGAGAAGGAGTTCCTCGCCCGCTCAGGCGTGGACCCGAACTCGGTGAGCCTCGTCGACGCCCAGGGCCTCCCCGGCGACAAGGCGACGCCGACCGCCCAGGTGGCGCTGCTGCGGCACCTGGCACGACAGGACGACTTCGACGTCTTCTACGACTCCATGCCGAACATGGGCGTCGACGGCTCGCTCGCCGACGTCATCGACCGCACCGACCCCGCCGCAGGACACATCCGCGCGAAGACCGGCACCCTGGTCAGCCCCTACCAGGGCAAGCTGGCCCTCGGCACGAAGGCGCTCGCAGGCTACATCGATGCGAAGGACGGCCACCGCTACGCCTTCGCGATCTACGTGAACAACATTCCGGTGCCCAGCGACTCCGTGAGCGATGCCATCGACCTCGCGCTCAAGGCCAACAAGCAACTGGGAGCGATGGCCGCCACCATCTACACGTCGCCCAAGGCGTGAAGGCCATCCTGACCTGGTTCGAAGACGACCGGGACTCCAACGCCGTTGCGTCTACCGGCGGCGGCGTGCTGCAGGCCCGTCTTCCATGACGTGGATCTCGACGGAAAAGGCATGGGTCCGGGCGGTTTGCGGGCGTTCTCCCGCGTTCGGCCCGTACGTGCTCGTCGGGTTCTCGCGGCTGCGGGCCTTGACGCGCCGGCGCCGCGCGGTGGACGGCAGGTTGTCCAGGGCCGTCATCCGGCCGATCGGTCCGAGCAATGGCACGCACCCCCAGCTTCGCAGATTTCCGGAGGTCAGCGACGGTAAAGACGTTCTGCAGGGCGTCCGTCAGCACCGCACAGGAATGAGATGCGACAGTGCCTTCGCTCAGGCTGCGGCTTCGCCGGGGGTCTCATCCTCTGAGGAGTCCTTCGGAAAGAACCACCGGCGAACCAAGGTGTAACCAGGCGGAAGGTTGTTACCCGTCAATTCCTTGTACCTCGCGTTGGCCTCCTCACTGGCATGCTGACCGGCAGGGAGCCTTCGCAGGAAGGGGTCGCGGTCATAGTCGCTGGAGGACCAACGAGTCTGGTCCGTAGCTTCGGGGGCGGAGAGTTGCTCCTGGCCCTCGGCATCCTCGGAGTCCCGCCCCTCGGCGAGACTGGTGACGATGATGGCGAGGGCCACGACGCAGACTGCACCGCCGATGGCGGTGATCTTCGGCTTGTGCTTCCTGTACAGGCTCTTCGCGTTCTCGACGAAGGAGGCGGGCTCGTCACCCTCGGGCGTGGAGTCATTCACGCGCACAGATCTACCGGAACCATCCCTCACCTGTCAGGTGGTTACCACCATAGCCCGATCAAGTGCAGTAACCGCCCTTCGCCGTCGGGGGCCCAGGTCCGACACCCCGGGAAAGGCCTTACCCGGACACCCAGCCGAACTGTCCCTGCCCACCTCGGCATAGAAGCGGAGCACCTGCCCCATGCCCGACCAGGAACGCGTCATCCGGATCCGCCGCCCCTACCTCGACCTGATCTCCGCCGGCACCAAGACCATCGAGGTACGCGTCGGCTACCCCAGCATGCGCAGGATCCATCCGGGACAGACCCTCGTCTTCGAATCCGGCGACGCCCACTGCCGCACCATCGTCACCAGCGTCGCGGAGTACCCGGACTTCGACGCCATGCTCGACACCGAGGCCCCGGAGGCGATCGGCTCCGAGGGGATGAGCCGGGCCGAACTCCTCACCGCCTGCCGCGAGATCTACCCACCCGAGAAGGAGCAGCTCGGCGTCCTCGCGATCCACCTGCGACTCACCCCGTAACCAGGGGACGGCCAGCCTCGCCGCGCAGGAAGTCGGCCGGGCCGACTTCCTGCGCGCGGCGGATGACACCTCCCCGAGGAGTACGCCGCCGGCCCGGCCCTGGCCGTCAAGGAGCTCGGCGCCCGCACCCCTGGCGCGTTCCTCTTCGGATACCGTGACGCTCGAAGAGGTGTTCAGACGGAAGGCGGGATTGTGGCCGGGTTCGAGGTACCAGGGCCGGAGCCGGACTGGCAACCGGCGCCGAGCCCCCCGTACTACACCGGGAAGAACCCCGCCTTCCAAGAGGGCATGTGGGAGTACGCGGCCGCCTCGTTCCGGCTTGTGGCAGGGCTGAAGCCGCCGCTGGAGGCACTGGCGGCCCGCCTGCGGCTGACAGTCGAACGCAGCTGGGAAGATCTGGGAGCCGTCGATGTCGCCATGTTCCGCATCCAGCGCGTGGACTTCGCGCTCAGCCGGCTCGAAGGCGGGGTCGAACCGAGCACGTTCGTGTGGGTGAGCCGGTCCGAGCCGGACGCCGACGCGGCACTGGGGATCCTGCTCGGCGCACTCGGCATCGGCCTTGACGCACTGACGTTCCGCGGTGACATGGAGACGGGTTTCGAACGCTTCGACGGCTCGTCGCGGTAGGCCAGGCCCTGGCTGTGGACCCTGTCGGGCCGCGGCAGTCGCGGCGCAGCCGACGCCGGCGCGGTTCCTGAGTCGATTTCCTACCGGACCCCGGCGGCAGGTGCCGTACGGGTTGCCCCAGGGAGTCGCGTGCCGGTCCTGCGGGGTGGTGGACACCGCCCGGAGCGGCTCGGTGTCCGCGCCGCACGCCTCCAGCCGGCCCCACTGCCAGGGGCGCGGCCCGGCAACCGGGGGGCGGGTCATGTCGGGTGGATGAGGCGGGTTTCGTAGGCGAGGACCACGGCCTGGATGCGGTCGCGGAGTTCGAGCTTGTGGAGGATGCGGCCCAGGTGGGACTTCACGGTGGCCTCCGCGAGGTGCAGGGTGGCGGCGATCTCGGTGTTGGACAGGCCGCGGCCGACCTGGACGAGTACCTCGCGTTCGCGGGTGCTGAGCCGGTTCAGTCGCTCGTCGTGGTCGGGGTCGCGGCCGTCGGGGATGTGCGGGCGGAGGTTGTCCAGGAGGCGGCGGGTGATCCGCGGGGAGAGTACGGCGTCGCCCGCGGCGACGTTGCGGATCGCGGTGAGGAGTTCCTCGGGGCGGGCGTTCTTCAGCAGGAAGCCGGAGGCTCCGGCGTTGAGTCCGGCGAAGGCGTACTCGTCCAGGTCGAAGGTGGTGAGGATGAGCACTCTGCTCTGCGGGGAGGCCGCGATGAGCTGCCCGGTCGCCTCGATGCCGTCGGTTCCGGGCATCCGGACGTCCATGAGGACGACGTCGGGGCGCAGTTCGCGGGCGAGGCGTACGGCCTGGGCGCCGTCGGCGGCTTCGCCGACCGGTGCCATGTCGGGCTGGGCTTCCAGGACGGTGCTGAAGGCCATCCGGAGGAGTGCTTCGTCGTCGGCGATCAGGATGCGGATCGTCATGCGGGCGGCGCTCCGGCGCTGTCGAGGTGGAGGCGGGTGTGGACCCGCCAGCCGCCGTCGGGAAGCGGTCCGGCGTGCAGTGTGCCCCCGTAGGCGGCCGAGCGTTCGCGCATGCCGGGGATGCCGTGGCCGGGCGGCACGACGACGGCAGCGGTGGCGGCGGCGGGCTGGGGCGGGTGGGGGCCGGTGTCGGTGACGTCCACGGTGACGGTCGCGGCCGCGCAGTGGATCCGGACCGTCGCGCGGGTGCCGGCGGGCGTGTGCTTGAGGGTGTTGGTCAAGGCTTCCTGTACCAGGCGGTAGACGGTGAGTTGGGCGGTGGCGGGGATGTGGGCGTGGCCGCCGTGGACGTCGAGGCCGGTGGGCAGCCCGGCGGCGCCCATCTGGTCGGCGAGGGCGGCCAGTTGGGCGATGCCGGGCAGCGGGTGGCGCCGCGCGTCCGGTTCGTCGGTGCGCAGGACGCCCAGCGAGCGGCGCATGTCGGTCAGGGCCTGCCGGCCGGTCTCGGAGATCTGGAGCATCGCGGTGGCGGCCTTGTCGGGCGACCGGTGCTGGGCGTAGACGGCGGCGTCGGTGAGCGCGACCATGACGGACAGGTTGTGGGTGACGATGTCGTGCATCTCCCGGGTGATGCGCGCCCGTTCCTCGGCGACGGCCAGTCGCGCCTGCTGTTCCTGTTCGTGTTCCAGGCGTGCGGCCCGCTCCTCCAGGGCGGCGAGGTAGGCGCGCGTGGTGCGCACGTTCACGCCGAGGACGGCGGCGGCGACGGCCAGCGCGGTGACCGCGACGAAGGGGGTCAGGAACGCGCCGTCCGTCGACCAGCGCAGGCAGGCCAGCACTGCCCCGGCCTCCACGGCGGCGCCGGCGACGAGCGTGCCGCGCCGGCCCGAGTTCGCCGCCACCGTGTAGAGGGCCACCAACAGGGCGACGTCGGCGGGCAGTTGGACATCGGCCAGCCATTGGACGAGGGCCGCGGCCGCCACGGCGGCGAACACCGTGCGCGGGGCCCGGCGCCGCCACAGCAGGGGCAGCGTGAGGGCGGCGGTGAGGGCCGCGGCCACCGGCAGCTCGTGCGGCGCGCGGGTGGTCGCGACGTTGAGGAGCAGGAGCGTCGCCAGCAGGGCGTCCCACGCGGTGGGCGGCAGCCGGGAGCGCCAGCGCGCGGCGACTCTCAGCGGTCGCGCGGCTCGTGCGGCTCGTGCGGCTCGTGCGCAGGCGAGGTCGGCGTAGCCGGTCAGCCGTGCGGCTGTCCTCGCCCACCGGGCCCGCACGCGGACGCGCACCGGCGCCTGGTTCCGGTGGGCGTGGCCGGGTTCGGCGGCCGCCTCGGTCATCGCACGTCCCTGTCGATTCGGCGTCAAGGCGGCCCCGGGTCCGGCACGTCCGGCACGTCCGGCACGTCGGGCACGTCGGGCACGTCGGGCACGGGGACCGTACGCCTGCGCGGCCCCGGGTGCGTGCCGCCGCCCCGGCACGTACCGCGGCCCTGTCACGGTAGGCCGCCGGCCCCGCGCGGCGCATGAGCCCACCGTCTGATCGCCCCGCGCCGGCATACGACCGCAGGAGGAGTCCCGCCACCTCCCGTGGTCGCAGCGCGCCCGCCGCTCCGGCCCGCCCGGCTGCCACCGCGGTCGTACCCGGACCGCCGCGGACCGCACCCCTGGTGGCACGCGGCGGCGACCGGTGGCCGATGCGGCGGCGCGCGCCCGGCGCCGAGCATGGCCAGGTGACCGAGATCATCCCGGGACTGCCCATGTCCCCCCTGGAAATCCTCGCCCTGCTGGCCGCCCTCGCGCTGGTGACGGCACGCTGGCTTCCCCCCGCCGCCCGCCCGCGCGCCACGATCGCGGCGGGGGCGGTCCTCGTGCCGTGCGCGATCGCGCTGGGCGCGGCGGGCGTCCGCTGGCAGCTGCTGCCGGTCCTGGCGGGCGCCGCCCTCGCCTCGCCGTTCGCCCTCGCTCCCCTGCTGCGACCGCTGCGCCGCCGTACCGGACGGCCGGCGTGGCGGGCCCGCTGGTGGCTGGCGCTGCCGGGGTCGGCGGCCTGCGTCGGCCTGATCGCCACGGGCCCGGTGGCCGCCTGGGCCTTTCCCGTGCCGGTGTTCCCCGAGCCGTCGGGCGGCTTCGCGGTCGGCACCCGCGTGGTGCAGTGGACCGACCCGCACCGCCCCGAGACCTTCACCGCCGACCCGAACGACCTGCGCACCGTCGTGGTCCAACTCTGGTACCCCGCGGGGAAGATCCCCGCGGGCGCGCAGCGGGCCCAGTACCTCGGACGCACCGCGCAGGAGGCGCGCACCGTCTCCGGGGCCCTCGCCCGGGGCGTCGGCCTGCCGGGCTTCCTGGTCGACGGTGTCCCGCGCGCCCGCAGCCGTTCGGTCTTCGACGCCCCGGTGGCCGGCGGCGGCGAGCGGTTCCCGGTCGTGCTGTTCTCCCCCGGGTCGGGCGGGGTGCGCACCCAGAACACCGCGTGGGCGGAGGAACTGGCCAGCCACGGCTACGTGGTGGCCGCCCTCGACCACCCGTACGACTCCGCCGCCGTCGTCCTCGCCGACGGCCGGACGATCGGCACCGAGACCGCCTCCAGCGGCGACCGGGACAAGGACGACGAGCTGGCGGCCGGCTGGACGGCCGTCCGGGCCGGCGACCTCGGCTTCGTCCTCACCCAGCTGGACGCCCTGGAGCGCGGCGGGATCGCCGACCCGCTGACCGGACGCCTGGACACCGGCCGGGTCGCGGTGACCGGCCACTCCATGGGCGGCGCCGCCGCCCTGCAGGCGGCCCGGCAGGACCGCCGCTTCGCCGCCGTCGTCGACCTGGACGGCTACCCCCACGGCCCCACCACGCCCGCCCTCGACCGGCCGACGCTCGCGCTCACCCAGGCCATCACCCCGGACAGCGACCCGCGCTACCTGCCCCGCCTCACCGAGGCGCTCGACTCCAGCACCGCGCCGAGCTACCGGCTCACCGTCCCCGGCGCCGCCCACCTCACCTTCATGGACGGCCCCCTGTACCTGCCGCCGGTGCCCTCGCTCGTCGGCACCCTGGGCCGCACCGGGGGCCCGCGCACCGTCGCCGCGGCCACCCTCGCCTTCCTGGACTCCGTCCTGCGGGACAAGCCCGGCGACCCGGCCGGCGCCCTGCGCTCCTACGGCGACCTCACCGTCCACCGCCCGGGCACCCCCGGCTGACGCCGGGTGACGAAGGGCCCCCGTCAGGGCAGTTGTCGCGAACGCCCGTTCTGTGCGTGACCGTTGTGGTACGTTCCGTAATCCAACCGAAAACAGGCGACCCCGGCGGTGCGCTAACACCCCGGGGTCCGGCAACAGGAGCCAACACTCCCGATGCGCGTCCATCGTAGCGCCCCCGTGCGCAACTTCACCGTGCTGCCCAACGCCGTACTCCAGTACCGACGGCTCTCCTACACCGCCCGGGGCCTGCTCGCGGACCTCCTCTCCCGGCCCGACGGCTGGCGCGAGGACGGCCGGCACATGGCCGACACCAGCCCCCAGGGGCGCGGCGCGGTCCGCAGGGCCCTGAAGGAGCTGGCCGACGCCGGGTACTACCGGGTCGAGAAGATCCGCCTGCCCGACGGCACGATCATCACCGAGACCCACGTCTACGACGTCCCTCGGGCCGCAGCGCCGAGTACCACCCGCCCGGTCCCCGGTGGAGCGAGCGCCGGCCGCGCTGACACCCTTTCAAAGGACCGGCACCAAGAACCCTCCCTCCCCGCCGAATCGCCCTCCGAACCGCCCGACGGACCGCCCGACGGGCAAGCGGACGGGCGGCCGGGCGGGCAGTCCGACGAGCAGCTCCGCGAGGCGGTCGCCACGCTGTTCCGGGTGATCCGTCCCGAGCCGCGACTGCGCCTGGGCGAGGCCGAAGCCCGCGCACTCGCGCCCCTGGTCGCCCGGTGGCTGGAACGCGGCAGCACCGCCGCGGACCTCGCCCAGGCCCTGCTGCCGGGCCTGCCCGCCCCGATGCACTCGGCGGTCGCCGTCCTCCGCCACCGCCTGGAGCACAAGCTGCCGCCCGCCCCAAGCACCGTACGAACCGGGGCACTTCGGTACGCCGAGTGCGCGGCGTGCCACGACCCGGTGCCCGAACCCGGCATCTGCGGCCCCTGCGCGGGCCTCGCCCCCCGCCCCGTCGCGGTCGGCGGCGGCGAGGCCGCCACCCGCCCCGGCGCGGCCCGTGCCAGGGCGGCGCTGCGGGCCGCCCGGGCGGCCGGCCCGCACCCGGGCGGCCTTGTCACCTGCCGCTGAGCCCGGAGGCGTGTGCCGCTCCGCCCCCTGCCGGAACCCTTGCGAACACCCTGGAGGCCATGTACCGCTCCCCACCGGGGATTTGCGCGGGCGGGGAGCCCGGTGGCGCGGTTCCGGCGGGCGTGCGGCGCATGCGGTCCCATCACGGGACGGACCGCCGAGTCCTCCGCGGAAAGCCGGTTGGTCACCCACTGGGTCCAGCGCCACCCCGGTTTTCGACACCGGGGCGGCGGCGTGCGGATCGAGGGCGGAAGCCCAGGCGGCACGGGGTGCCGCGTGGGTACTGCCGTCCTGGTACTCGCCCTCTTCCTGATCCGTACGCGCAGCGGCTGGTATTACTGGGGTATGCAGGAAGAGACGGCACGCTCCGCGATCGACACGTTCATCTCCGCGTTCAACGCCTCGGACGACACCTATGTGACGGCCCTGCTCTCCCAGGCCCTGACCTCCGACGTGGTCTTCTGGGGGCCGTTGGGCCGCAGCGAGGGAATCGCGGCGGTCGAGCAGTTCGTGCTGGACATCCGGCGCCACCCGGCGGGAACCGGCACGATGACGCGCTGCTCAGCGGTGGACATGCCCGGCGAGTGGGCCCGCTACCAGTGGGTCTTCACCACGCCGGACGGAGGCCCCCGCCTGGCGGGAACGGACGTCGTCCATCTGCGGCGGAGCCTCATCGACCAGGTCATCGTCTTCGCCGGGGAGATCGAGCCGTCCGCCTCCTGACGAACCGCCCGGGCAGCGCCGCGGGCGGGCGTCAGCGCGGGGAGCCGTAGCGGAGGTCCACGAGGGCGCCGGTCAGGCCGCCGAGCGTGAGGGCGGGGACGACCGCCGACCAGGGGTCCCCGGTCAGCGCTCCGGAGAGCATCACCAGGGCGATGACGGCCGCTGCGACGGCGCGGGCCGGACGTGACCGTGGCAGCAGCGCTACGGGCGCACCGGCGCGGTGCCGTCGGGCCAGTCTGACGGCGAGCAGGACCAGTGCGGCCACCAGGAGCGGCGGCACCATCGCGTGCGTGGAGATCCCCATGGCCTTCGCCCTTCTGGACGGCTGGGTGCGAACATACACCCCCGACTCCCCTGCCCACCGCCCCCGGTGACAGCGAACGGCCCGGCGCCGGGCCGTTCGGCGAAGGATCGGCCGGCCGAGTACGGCGAGGGACCCGGGGCGGCGCCTCGCTACGGGTTGACGGGGCCGAAGATGGTGGTCGGCTTCGGCTGCTTGGGGGTCTCCAGGCTCTGCAGGCAGAGGGTGTACTTGTCGCTGCCGTGCTTGGAGGTGAAGTAGCCGTCGGCGGTGGGGTACTTGCGGCAGGCGTTCTCGCCGTCGGTGGTGTCGTCCTCGCGGCCGACGACGCGGGCCTCGGCCTTCGGGTCGGAGCAGGGGACCACGTCGATGTCGGGGTTGCTGTCGACGACGCCGGGCAGGGCGGCGGTGATCGGGTTGTTGTTGTGGATGCAGTCGCCGGCCTCGGCGAACTCGGGGTCGCGCTTGGCCATGACGACGATCAGCGGGATCAGGACCGCCGGGACGAGCAGGCCAACGATGGCGGGCCGCAGGTACACCGGCTTGCCGGGGTCCGCCGGCGGGCGGGGCGCGAAGAACTTGGATCGGGGGACCTCGGGAGCGCTTGGAACGGCCCCGTACGCGGCCCCGGCGGGGGCGGGGCCGCGCTCCGGCGGGCGTCCGGGACCCCTGCGGCGGGCGCCCGCGGGCAGGCGCTCACGCGCCCGCCTGCGCCCTCGGCAAACAGGCTCTGACCTGGCATTATGCCGAAATTCGCCTAGGCTGTTGAGCTCTGCCGGACACCTTCGGAGGGGACATCGTGAACGAGGAGAAGACCGGGTACGAGGCCGCCCGCATCCAGGTGTGGGAGGGCCTGGAAGCCGTACGGAAGCGGCCCGGGATGTACATCGGCTCGACCGGTGAGCGCGGCCTGCGCCAGCTGGTGTTCGAGGTCGCCGACCGGGCGGTGAGGGAGGTCCTGGCCGGACGCGCCGGCCGCGTCGAGGTCACCCTCACCTCCGACGGTGGCGTGCGCGTCGCCGACGACGGCCCGGGCGTCCCCGTCCGCGGGGCGGAGGGCACCGGTGAGCCCGACCTCGACACCCTGCTGACCCGTCTGAACGCCGGAGCGGGGCCCGGTGGCGGCCGCCGCGACGTGGCGCTCGGGCACTGGGCCGCGGGCCCGGCCGCCGTCAACGCCCTGTCGAGCCGGATGACGGCCGAGGTGCGGCGCGAGGGGGTGCGCTGGGAACGGGAGTACGCGCGCGGCACGGCCGTCACCCCGCTCACCGACGCGGGCCCGGCGACCGGCAGCGGGACCGTCCTCACCTTCTGGCCGGATGCCGAGGTCTTCGGGACAGCGCTGCTCTCCTTCGACGACCTGGCGGACCGATTCCGTGAACTGGCCTTCCTGAACCGCGAGTTGGACATCTCACTGACCGACCGGCGCGGGCCCGGCGAGCCCAGGTCCGAGCGGTTCCACTCCCCCGGCGGGGCACAGGACTTCGTCGCATTCCTCGACAACCGGGACGCGGCGCCCGCCGCCACGGACACCGTCGCCTTCGAGGGCGAGGACCCGCAGATGGCGGGGACGGTGGAGGTGGCCCTGCGCTGGCGCGCCGGCGGCGAGGAGCGGGTCCGGAGCTTCGCCAACAGCCGGCCCACCCCGCGCGGCGGCACCCACGAGGCGGGCTTCCGCGACGGGGTGGCGGCCGCGCTCGACGCGTACGCGCGCAAGCGGCTCCGGCCGGCCCCGGCGGAACCCGGCCTGAGTGCCGGGCAGGCCTGGGCGGGCCTGACGGCGGTCGTGTCGGTGAAGCTCGACGAGCCCGAGTTCCACGGCTCCACCCTGGACGTGCTCGGCAACACCGCCGTGCGCGCCTGCGTCGCCGAGGCCGTCCGACGCCACCTGGACGCCTGGCTGGAGGAGCACCCGCAGCAGGCCGCGGCCGTCGTCGAACGCCTCGTCCGGGGCGCCTGAGCAGCACCCGGCCCGCCTGAGCGGCACCCGGCCCCGCCGCCTCCCTCAAGGCGGCGGGACCGGGGGGCCAAGGGCCCTGTCAGGCCGGGCGGATGCCCGGGTTGCCGGCCTCGGTGGTGAAGGAGGCGGCGGTGGACAGGGTGCCGCCGGGGCGGGTGATGTGGGAGACGACGCGGTAGTCGGCGCGGGCCCGGTGGCGGTCCAGGGTGAGCACGGTGTAGCCGCGGCGCCCGTCGTAGAACTTCATGTGCGGGTTGGCCGCCATGAGGTTGCCCCAGTTGGACGGCTTCTCCTCGCCGTCGCCGTCGCTGCTGATCGAGGTACCGACGAACTCCACGCCCACCGTGCGGGAGTTGGGGTCGTTGAAGTCGCGCTTGACGTCCAGGGCGTAGGCCACGTGGACGTCGCCGGTGAGCAGCACCAGGTTCTTGACGCCGGACTGGTCGACGGCCTTCAGGAAGCGCTCGCGGGCGGCGGGGTAGCCGTCCCAGGCGTCCATGGAGAGCTTGGAGCGCTCGGCGGTGGTGTTCTTGCGGCGGGAGAAGACGACCTGCTGGGGGATGACGTTCCAGGTGGCCTTGGAGTGGCGCAGGCCGTCGGCGAACCAGCGTTCCTGGGTGGCGCCCATGAGGGTGCGCTTGGGGTCGTCGGACTCGGGGGTGGGGTACTGCCAGCCGTCGCCGTTGGCCTGGTCGTCGCGGTACTGGCGGGTGTCGAGGATGTCGAACTGGGCCAGCTGGCCGTAGTGGACGCGCCGGTAGAGGGTCAGTTCGGTGCCGCGGGGCTGGGGCATGCGCAGCGGCTGGTTCTCCCAGTAGGCGCGGTAGGCGGCGGCGCGGCGGGCGACGAAGGGGGCCGGGTCCTGGTTCTTCTCGGGGATGCCGGCGGCGTAGTTGTTCTCGACCTCGTGGTCGTCCCAGGTGACGTACCAGGGGTGGGCGGCGTGGGCGGCCTGGAGGTCGGGGTCGTTCTTGTAGAGGGAGTAGCGCAGCCGGTAGTCCTCGAGGGTGGTGGTCTCGTGGTTGAAGTGGGCGGCGAGGGTGCGGTCGGTGTACTTGCGGTCGCCGCCGGCGGCGTCGATGCCGTACTCGTAGATGTAGTCGCCGACGTGGAAGACGGCGTCCAGGTCCTCGCCCGCGAGGTGGCGGAAGGCGGTGAAGTAGCCGTCCTCGTAGGCCTGGCAGGAGACGAAGGCGATGCGGGCGCTGTCGAGCTTGCGGCCGCGCGGCGGGGCGGTGCGGGTGCGTCCGACGGGGCTGGCCCAGGTGCCGACGGTGAAGCGGTACCAGTAGGTGCGGGCGGCGTCGAGGCCGTCGACGTCGACGTGGACGGCGTAGTTGAACTCGGCGTGGGCGCGGGCGGTGCCGCGGCGCTCGACGCGGCGGAACTTCTCGTCGCGGGCGATCTCCCAGCCGACCCGGACGGAGCCGGTGGGCGGCAGGCCGGCGCCGGGCTCCAGCGGGCGGGGGGCCAGGCGGGTCCAGAGCACGACGGCGTCGGAGGTGGCGTCGCCGGAGGCCACGCCGAGGGTAAAGGGATCGCCGCCGATGGCGCGCGGGGCGATCTCGTTGTCGGCGGCGTGCGCGGAGGGCAGGTTGACGCTGAAGGCGAGCGCGGCGGCGGCCGAGGTGACGGTGAGGAAGCGGCGCCGGTCCAGGCGGGAGGCGGCCTCGCGCAGCATCCGGTCGGGCGTGGGGTGGTCGTCGGGGCGGGTCATGGGGGTGGTGGCCTTTCGCTGCTCGGGGGGTGTGCGAAGGGAATTGGAGTGGACCGCCCGGTACGGCGGGGGTCGGGATTCCGGCAGCAGAGTGATCATCCGGTGCGAGAGCCGTGAAGGTCCGGCAGTTCCGGCGGATCCCCCCGAACAGGGGTGAAAGGGATCAGACGACTTCCAGGTTGGCCATCATTCCCATGTCCTCGTGCTCGGCGTTGTGGCAGTGGAAGAGGTAGCGGCCGCGGTAGCCGTCGAAGCGGGTGATGATCTCCGCGGACTCCCCCGGGCGCAGCGAGACGGTGTCCTTGAGGCCGGCATCGTGGGGCAGTGGGGGTCTGCCGCCGCGGGTGAGGATGCGGAAGCCCACGAGGTGGAGGTGGACGGGGTGGTGGACGTCGGCGATCAGGCGCCAGATCTCGGTGTCGCCGAGGGGGACGGTGACGTCGGTGCGGGCGGGGTCGAAGGGGCGGCCGCCGATGAGCCAGCCGTGGCCGCCGTTCATGCGGCCGGCGCGGAAGGCGAAGTCCCGTGTGCGGACGGCGTCTTCGCGCCGCCAGTCGGGCAGGTCGGTGGCGAGGCGGGGCGGGATGCGGCTGTCGTCGGCGGGGGCGGGGCGGGCGATGCGGAAGGCCATGACGTCGCGGGTGCGGCCGGTGCCGAGGCGGTTGACGATCCGGACCAGGGAGCCGACGGGGGCGGCGGCGAAGTCGACGACGAGGTCGTAGCGTTCGGCGGGGGCGATGGGCAGGCTCCGGTGGGTGACGGGGGCGGCGAGCAGGCCCTGGTCGGCGCCGATCTGGACGAGGTCGAGGCGGCGGCCGTCCTCGGTGCGGGCTTCGAGTTCGTAGTGGCGGGCGTTGGAGGCGTTGAGCAGGCGCAGGCGGTGGCGGGCGGCGTCGGTCTCGTGGACGGGCCAGGGGGCGCCGTTGACGAGGACGACGTCGCCGAGGACGCCGGCGAGGTGGGGTTCGGTGACGCCGGGGCGGTCGCGCAGGGCGGGGTCGAGGGAGGGGTAGGTCAGGGCGCCGTCGGCGGTGAAGGCGCGGTCGGTGATCATCAGGGGGATCTCGTGGGGGCCGGCGGGCAGGCCGAGGGCGTCCTCGGCGTCGTCGCGCACGATGTGCAGGCCGGCGAGGCCGCGCCACAGGGCGGGGGCGGTGAAGTCCATGCGGTGGTCGTGGTACCAGAGCAGGGTGGGGCGCTGGTCGTTGGGGAAGGTGTAGTCGCGTCGCAGGCGGCTGGTGACGGCGCGGGGGTCGGTCATGCCCGTACCCGTGCCGCCGCCGTGGCCGCCCGCGCCGTCCATGCCGGGCATGCCGGGCATGCCGGGCATGGTCTGGGGGGTCTGGGGCCAGGCGGCGGGCAGGACGAGGTCGGTGGGGTAGCCGTCGGAGTCCGCGGGGGTGCGGCCGCCGTGCAGGTGGACGACGGTGGGCACCGGCAGTTCGTTGCGGTGGGTGACGGTGACGGGCCGGCCGCGGCGGGCCTCGATGGTGGGGCCGGGGAAGGAGCCGCCGTACGTCCACAGCGGGGTGCGCAGGCCGGGCAGGATCTCGGCGCTGGTCTCGCGCTGGACGATCTCGTAGCGGTCGGTGCCGCCGTCGGTGGAGACGGGCCTGGCGACGGCGGGCAGCGGCAGCGGCACCTGGTAGGGGGGCGGCAGGGCGGCGGCGCTGCGCAGTTCGGCGCCGGTGGTGGCGGGGCGGCGGGCGAGGGCGGCGGCGCCGGCCAGCGAGGCGGTGGCGAGCAGGCCGAACGCTCCGCCGATGCCGAGGATTTGACGGCGCGTCAGGTTGCCGTGGGGTTCAGGCGCGGTCGTCGTCCTCCCGGCGGAGGGGCCGGCGCGGGGGCAGCGGGGTGCGCCACAGGGCGGTGGTGAGCACGGCGAGGCCGGCGATGGTCGCCACGCCCAGCGGCAGGTGCAGCCACAGGGCGCCTTCCGTTCCGGCGACGTACTGCGCGGTCTCGGCCGCGACCGCGGCGAGGGTGGCGGCCGCCGGCCAGGAGCGGCGCAGCCGGATCCACACCACGAGGGCGGCGACCAGCTGCAGGTAGCCGAGGGCGGTGACGGCGTTGGCGCCGACGGTGTGCCAGCCCAGGGCGTCGTAGTCGCCGCTGAGGTAGACGCCGGCGAAGACGGGCTGGCCGAAGGCGGCGGCGGTGTGGACGGCGGCCACGGCGCGCAGGGTCCGTCCGGCGGGCCCGGCCCGCTCCCCCGCCCCCGGGTCGGTCCCCGCTCGCGGCCCGGTCCGCTCCCCTGTGGCGGACCGGGCCTCGGGCTCCGGTGGGGTCTGGTGGGCGGCGGTGGCCATGGCGCGGGGTCCTTCCTCGTACAGGGCGTCCGGGCCGGCGCACCGCTGCGGGCGGTGTGCGGCCCGTCCCTGACGCTATGTCCGCCCGGCTATCCTGTCTAAGATCAATAGTGCTATGGCGTTATGACCGCTGGGGCATGGGGGCTTTCGTGGACCTGAACACGCTCGCGCAGTTCCTGGCGGTGGCGCGGCTGGAGCACCTGAGCCGGGCGGCGGAGGAACTGCGCGTCGCCCAGCCGTCGTTGAGCCGCTCCATCGCCCGGCTGGAGGCCGAGCTGGGCACCCCGCTGTTCGAGCGCGGCGGGCGGCTGCGGCTGAACGCGGCCGGGCAGCTGTTCCGCGGCTACGTCGAGCGTTCGCTCGGCGAGCTGGAGGCGGGACGGCGGGCGGTGGCGGAGGCCGCCGGGCAGGGGCTGGGCACGGTGCGGCTGGCCTCGGAGACCTTCCTGGCCTTCAGCGGGCCGCTGGCCGCGTTCAAGCGCGGCCACCCGGGGGTGGAGGTCGAACTGCACCAGCTGCCCGCGCGGGAGACGGCCCGGCGGCTGCGGGCCCAGGACGTCGACCTCGCCGTCGTCTCCCAGCCGATCACCGCCGAGGGCCTGGAGTCGGTGCTACTGCTGGACGAGGAGGTGGGGCTGGCCGTCGCCCCCGGCCACCCGCTGGCCGGGCGCACCGCGGTCGGCGTCGACGACCTCGCCGACCAGCCGTTCATCGCCGCCCGCCCCGGGCACTGGCAGCGCCGCCTGCTGGAGCGGCTGTTCGCCGCCCGCGGCCTGGAGCCGCGGATCGTCTGCGAGAGCGACGAGGCCGGCGCCATCGCCGAGCTGATCAGCGCGGGCCTGGGCATCGGCCTGGTGCCCGCGCTCTCCCGGCGCACCGCCACCCGCCTGCCGCTGGTGTGGGTCGGCGTCGACGACCCCGACTGCCGGCGCTCCCTGACCCTGTTCTGGGCCGCGGACACGCGCCTGCCCGCCGGCGCCATCCGGCTGCGCGAGGCGATCGCGGGCTGGGACTGGGCGCGGAGCGGGCAGGCGCAGCGGGGCTTCTGACGACGGGCCCGCGGGCGGACGTCGCGGCCGGTCCTCGCGGGCGGTGGTGCTAGAGCTTGGCGGCCGAGAAGGTGTCGCACTGAGCGAAGTCGCCGCCGCGGTAGCCGGTGGTGAACCAGGCCTTGCGCTGCTCGGCGGAGCCGTGCGTCCAGGCCTCCGGGTTGATCCGGCCGGTGGCCTGCTGCTGGATGCGGTCGTCGCCGACCGCGGCGGCCGCGTCCAGGCCCTGGGCGATGTCCTGGTCGGTGAGCGAGGCGATCAGCGGACGGCCGGTGGAGGCCTGCGGGGTGGTGGTGGCGTGGTGCGCCCACACCCCGGCGTAGCAGTCGGCCTGCAGCTCCAGGCGCACCGAGCCGCTGGCGGCGCCCTGGCGGTCGTTGCCGACCTTCTGCATGGCGCCGGTGAGGGTCTGGATGTGGTGGCCGTACTCGTGGGCGACGACGTAGGACTCGGCGAACGGGCCGCCCTTGGCGCCGAAGCGGGCGGACAGCTCGTTGAAGAAGCCCAGGTCGAAGTAGGCCTTCTTGTCGCCGGGGCAGTAGAACGGGCCCACCGCCGAGGTCGCCGGCCCGCAGGCGGTGGAGACCTGGCCGGTGAACAGCACCGTCTCGGCGTTCTTGTACGGGATCTTGGCGGCGCGCGGCAGCTCGGTGCGCCAGAACTCCTGGAGGCTGTTGGTGACGGCCACGATCCGGCAGTCCTGGCGCTTGTTGGCGTCGGCGCCGGTCTTGCAGGCCTGCTGCACCTCGCCGGCGGTGCGGGTGCCGGTGGAGGAGTTGGAGGAGCCGGAGCCGGAGGACAGGCCCAGCAGCTGCGGGTCGACGCCGAGGACGACCGCGAACAGCACCGCGAGCAGGCCCACGGCCCCGCCGCCGATGGCGACCTTCCCGCCCGGGATGCCGCGCCGGTCGTCCACCTGCGAGGTGTCGAGGTCGCCCTGGTCGTCGAACTGCATGTGCCCCTGCCTGCCCGCTTCTGTCGGTCTCTGGCGATCGGTCGATCTGTCGGTCGGTCGCTTTGTGCGCTCTGGTGACGGTCTGTGCCGTCACGGCCCGGCCCAGCCTACGGGCCCCGGCCCGCCTCGTCGCGCAGCGGGGCCTTCCGATGCCGGTGCGGGCGTCAGGCGGGGGCGGGGGCGCCGACGACGCGCAGCAGTTCCAGGCGGGAGGCGGAGTCGCTGCCGGGCGCGGCGGTGTGCACCAGCAGCAGCTGGTCCTCGCCGCCGGCGGCCAGCACCTCGCACTCCAGGTCCAGCGGCCCCACCACCGGGTGCAGGAGCCGTTTGCGGCCGCTGCGCCGCCGGGCGACCTCATGGCGTTCCCAGTAGGCGGTGAACTCGCTGCTGTCTGCGAGGAGTTCGTCGAGGAGTTCGGCGGCGCGGCGGTCGCCGGGGCGGGCGGTGCGGGCGGCGCGCAGGGCGGCGACGTGGGCGCGGGCGAGGTCCTCGTGGTCCTCGGCGGGGAACAGCGTGCGGGTGCCGGGGTCGGTGAACCAGCGCAGCAGGAGGTTGCGGCGCTCGGGCGCCAGGGCGGTGTGGTCCCCGAACAGGGCGGCCGACATGGCGTTCTGCGCGAGGACGTCGCCGAGGTCGGAGACCACCTGGGCGGGCGTGTCGTGCAGCCGGTCGAGGATGAGCAGCAGTCCGGGGCGCACGTGGCCGAGCGGGCCGTGCCGGCGCGGGGGCTCGTGCCCGGCGAGGCGGAACAGGTGGTCGCGTTCGTCCTCGCTCAGCCGCAGGGCCCGGGCCAGGGCGGCGAGCAGCTGCGGTGAGGGCTGGGGGCCGCGGCGCTGTTCCAGGCGCGCGTAGTAGTCGACGGACAGCCCGGCGACCTGTGCCACCTCCTCCCTGCGCAGTCCGGGTGTGCGCCGCCGCGCCCCGGGCGGCAGCCCGAGGTCGGCGGGGGTGAGCCGGGCCCGGGCCCGGGTGAGGAAGTCGGCCAGCGCCGTTCGGTCGATCATGCCCCCAGCATGGCCCGCCGGGGCGCGGCGCAGCCAGGGATCGCCGGTCCCCGGCTGCCGGGACGCCGGGCTCCCGCGCCGCGCCTTCCCGGCCCGCGCGTGTCCCGCCGGTAGCGTGGACCGGCAGAACTTCCCCTGAGAGAACGGATGGTGACGGGATGTCGGACGAGGCGAAGCGCCGTATCTTCGCGATGCTGGACACCGACGGCGACGGCGTGATCTCCCACGACGAGTACCTCGCCCGGGTCGACCGGGCGGCCTCGGCCTTCGGGCGCGGCCCGCACGACCCGCTGGTGGCCGCGGCCCGCGCGACCCACGAGGAGGTCTTCCGGCAGATGGACGGCGACGGGGACGGCGGCGTCACCTTCGAGGAGTACCGCGCCTGGGCCGGTCACGAGGCCTTCGAGGAGACCTGTCGGCCTGCGCTCGGCTCGCTGTTCGACCTCGCCGACGGCGACGGCGACGGGCGTGTGACCCGAGGGGAGTTCGCCCGGCTGCGCGCGGCGAGCGGCAACCCGCCGGAGGGGGCCGCCGCGGCGTTCGACGCCCTCGACACGGGCGGCGAGGGCACCGTGGAGCGCGCCGTCTACCTGGTGGCGATCCACGACTTCCTCACCACCGGCTCCTCCCCCATGGCCGGCGCCTACGGTGACGGCCGCCCCGGCCCGCGGGAGCCCGCCGTCCGCTGACCTGGCTCCCGGCGGTCGGTGCGGGCGTCGGCGGTCGGTGCGGGCGTCGGCAGGTGTCGGCGGCCGGGAGCCCGCCCGGGCGCCCCGTGGCCCCAGCCGGGGATCGGCGGTCCCTGGATCGGGAGGTCTCTGCCGCGCCCCTCGCGCCGCGGGCAGGGTGGTGGGCGTCGGAGGAAGCGACTCCCTGGAGGAGACGGGCGATGGCGAAGATCCTGGTGACGGGCGCGACGGGTTCGGTGGGCAGCCGGCTGGTGCCGCGGCTGGTGCGGTGGGCGGGGGCGGAGGGCTCCTCGGTGCGGGTGCTGGTGCGCGACGCGGCGAGGGCGCGGGGCCTGGACGGGGTGGAGGTGGTGGTCGGCGACCTGTGCGAACAGGGCGACCGGGCGCGGGCGTTGGACGGGGCCGACGTGGTGCTGAACGTGGCGGCGGCGCTGCGCGGGGTGCCGGACGGGACGGCGTGGGCGGTCAACCGGGACGCGGCGGTGGCGCTGGGGAGGGAGGCGGCGAAGGCCGGGGTCGCGCGGTTCGTCCACACCAGTACCAACCTGGTGTACGGGCGGGGGCTGGGCCGCCCCGCCGTGGAGGGCGACCGGACGGCGCCGGATCCGGCGTGGGGGGTGTACGCGGCGTCCAAGGCGCGGGCGGAGGAGGGGCTGCGCGCGCTCGGGGACGAACTGCCGCTGGTGGTGGCCCGGTTGGCGTTCGTGTACGGGGACGGCGATCCGCACCTGGCGCAGTCGCTGAACTGGGCGGCGCACTGGCCCGCGCACCAGCGCCTGGCGGTGGTGCACCACGCGGACGTGGCGCGGGCGCTGTGGCGCGCGGTGACGGTGCCCGGCGTCGAGGGGCGCGCGTACAACGTCGGCGACGACGCGCCGCTGACGGCCTGGGACCTGTACGCGCTCAACGGGCGGGTCCACCCCGGTGGTTCGCCGGACGCCCCGTTCGACCCGTGGGAGGGGCAGGTGTCGACGGCGGCGGCGCGCCGGGAGCTGGGCTGGCGTCCGCTGTACCCGTCGGCGTGGGCGGCGGCCGACGCCGGGGCGCTGTAACGGGGCCGGCCCCGCCGTGGGAAGGCGGGCCCGGCCCCGCCGTGGGGACGGCGGGGCCGGGCGGCGGGCTCAGCCGGCGGGCGTGGGCGCGGGGGCGTAGCCGGCCGGGCGGGTGGTGAAGGTGCCGCGGCCCTGGGTGCGGCCGCGCAGGCGGCCCGCGTAGCCGAACAGTTCGGCGAGCGGGACCAGCGCGCCCACCCGGGCGGTGGCGCCGGGGCCGGGGTCGGTGGAGCGGACGTGGCCGCGGCGGGCGGCGAGGTCGCCGAGGACGGTGCCCAGCGCGTCCTCGGGCACGGTGACCGTCACCTCCGCGACCGGTTCCAGCAGGTGCATCCGCGAGGCGCGCAGGGCCTCGCGCAGGCCGAGGCGGGCGGCGGTGCGGAAGGCGAGCTCGGAGGAGTCCTTGGGGTGGGTGGCCCCGTCGGTGAGGGTGACGGCGACGCCGGTGACCGGGTGTCCGCCGAGCGGTCCTTCGGCCAGGGCGTCGCGGCAGCCCGCCTCGACGGCCTGCACGTACTCGCGCGGCACCCGGCCGCCGGTGACGGTGGAGGCGAAGGCGAACTCCGCTTCGGCGCCGTCCGGCAGGGGGTGGACGTCGAGGACGAGGTGGGCGAACTGGCCGGCGCCGCCGTCCTGTTTGGCGTGCCGGTGGACGAAGCCGGTGACGCCCTCGACGAGGGCCTCGCGCAGGGCGACGCGCGGGCGGCCGACGACCGCCTCGATCCCGCTGTCGCGCCGGACCTTCTCCACCGCGACCTCCAGGTGCAGTTCGCCCAGTCCGGACAGGGTGCGCTGGCCGGTCTCGGGGTCGGTGGCCACGCGCAGCGAGGGGTCCTCCTCGGCGAGCCGGGCGAGGGCGGCGGCCAGCTTGTCGGTGTCGGTGGCGCGGCGGGCCTCGACGGCGACGGTGACGACCGGTTCGGCGCTCACGGGGGCCTCCAGGAGGATCGGGTGGTCGGGGTCGCACAGGGTGGCGCCGACGCGGGTGTGCTTGGGGCCGACGACGGCGACGATGTCGCCGGCGCGGGCGTGGTCGGTCTCGGTGTGGCGGTCGGCCAGGACGGTGAGGATGCGGGCGACGCGTTCGCGGCGGCCGGTGGCGGTGTCGAGCACGGTGGCTCCCTTGTGGAGGGTGCCGGCGTACAGGCGCAGGTGGGTGAGGCGCCCGGTGGGGGCGGCCGTGACCTTGAACGCCAGGGCGGTCAGGGGCTGTTCGGGGTCGGGGTCGCGCTGCTGGGTACGGTCGGCGGAGCGGGTGGGCGGGACGTCGAGCGGGGAGGGCAGGTAGGCGACGGCGGCGTCCAGGAGCGGTTCGATGCCGCGGTTGCGGTAGGCGGATCCGCACAGCACCACGACGGCCTCGCCGGTGCGGGTGAGGTCGCGCAGGGCTGCGGTGAGGGTGGCGGCACCGACGGTTCCGTGGGCGCAGAACTCCTCCAGCGCCCGGGGGTGCAGTTCGGCGACGGCCTCCTCCAGGGCGCGGCGGCGTTCGGCGGCCGGGCCTTCGAGGTGGGCGGGCACCGGGCCGTGCGCCATGGCGCCGTCCTCGTGCCAGGTGAGGGCGCGCAGGTGGACGAGGTCGACGACGCCGGTGAACGACTCCTCGGCTCCGATGGGCAGTTGGACGGCCAGCGGGCGCGGGTGGAGGCGTTCGCGGATCGAGTCGACGGCGGCGTCCAGGTCGGCGCCGGCCCGGTCGAGCTTGTTGACGAAGGCGATGCGCGGCACGCCGTGGCGTTCGGCCTGGCGCCACACCGACTCGCTCTGCGGCTCGACGCCGGCGACCGCGTCGAACACCGCCACCGCGCCGTCCAGGACGCGCAGCGAGCGCTCGACCTCGTCGGCGAAGTCGACGTGGCCGGGGGTGTCGATGAGGTTGATCCGGTGCCCGGCCCAGGCGCAGCTGACGGCGGCGGCGAAGATGGTGATGCCGCGGTCGCGTTCCTGGGGGTCGAAGTCGGTGACGGTGGTGCCGTCGTGGACCTCGCCGCGCCTGTGGGTGGTGCCGGTGAGGTAGAGGATCCGCTCGGTGACGGTGGTCTTGCCGGCGTCGACGTGGGCGAGGATGCCGAGGTTGCGGACGGCGGCGATGCCGGTGGCCGCGGCGGCGGTGCTGCTCGTGGTGGCGGTGCTCGCGGTGATGCTCGCGGTGGTGGTGCTCGCGGTGGTGGTGTGGGTGCGCATGGCCCGGGTGCCTTTCGAGGCGGTCCTGCTGGTGGGTGGGCGCGCGATTCGGCAGTGCCGACGGACCGTCGGATTCGTTGCCACAGGGTGGGCTTACGGCCTCACGGGCCGGTGTCAGACGGTGGCGGCACTGCTCCGGTGCCGGCCGCGCAGCGGGCACCGGGAGAGGCGGGACACCAGGATCACCTCGTACCGCGACGCGGGAGAGGGGGCGGCGGCACTCTGCTTCGGCATGGCCGCCCGCCCCCTCTCCCCATCTCGTACGTCACGGTCGTCGCGTTCGGGCCGCGCGTCGGGGCGCGGCCGCGTGGCGAGTGTAGGGAAGGCGGGCCGGACGGTGCGACGGGTTTTACGGTGCGCGGAAGCGCAGGACCGGTTCGGACCAGCCGTCGTCGCGCACCCCGGCGTCCAGGGCGGCGCCGATGGCCCGTTCCTCGTAGCCGAAGTGGGAGTCCATGATGGCGGCGAGCCCGTCGAGTTCGCGTCCGATCGCCTCCAGGTCGGCGTCGGGCCGTCCGGCGGCCTGGTCGGCGAGGTCGCGCACCCGGGTGAGGATGCCGGTGATGAGGCCGTGGTCCTCGACGAGTTTGGCGATGGTCGGCGCCAGGTCGGGGCGTTCGCGCAGGAGTTGGGCGAACAGGCCGTCGTCCTCGCCCTGGTGGTGGTTGGTCAGGGCGGTGCAGAAGGCCAGGCAGTGGGTGAGGAGCCGGTCGTCGCCGCCGTGCGGGCGGGGCCGGCCGAGGTTCGCGCGCAGGTCGGCGAGGCGGCGGCGCAAGTCCTGGTGCGCGCGGGAGAGTTGCAGGCTGAGGGCGGCCGTACGGCCGGTGGAGGGGGAGGCCACGGGTGGCGGTCCCTTCGGTCGCGCACCTCCATGCCTGACGCGGTCCGTCACCGGCACGCGATGCTCGCGCCAGCAGATCACGTGATCCGCCCGGCGGGCAAGCGGCGGGGCCCCGGCCCAAGTGACGCCCCGGCCGGTGCCCCGGGGCCGCCGTCACGCTCCGCCGGCGAGGTCGCGCAGGGTCGCCCCGGCCTTCGGGGTCAGGACGAGCGGGCCCCTGCCGCTCGTCCACACGGCCCGCACGTCCAGGCTCCGCAGGCGCCAGCCGTCGGGGGTGCGCACCGCCTCGCCGGTGAACGTGCCGCCGACGTCGAAGCGGCCGCCGGGCTCCTCGCCGCGCGCCCGCTGGGTGGAGGCGAGGTGGACGTGCGCCATGACGGCGTTCCAGCGCACCGCGGCCCGGTCCCCGTCCAGGTCGATCATGTGGTTGGCGCCCACGTGCTGGGTCCGCTCGAACTTCCCGAGGGTCGCCTGCTCGGACTCGGCCAGCCCGTCGATGCCCTCGTGGTCCCCCACCGGCGTGGTGATCCGCACGTCGGGGGTGAAGTAGCGCCGCGCCCACGCCTCGTCGAACCGCCCGCCGTCGCGGGGCACCGTGTCGAGGCTGAGCAGGTAGCCGTCGATGAGGCCGGTGATCTCGGCGCGGTCGGTGAGGACCCGGACCCGCTGTTCGAGCGCGGCGAGGTTCGCGGCGATAGTGTCGATGGCGGTGGCGGTGGTGTCGGTGGCGGTGGTGTCGGTGGTCATGGCCCTTGCTCCTCGGGGTCGCCGTGCGCGGCGCGACCCGGTCCGGTCGCGCACCACGGAGGCTAGGACCTCAAGTCGACTTGAGATCAAGGTCCCGGTCCGCTGCTGGGCGGGCCCGCCCGGCAGCGGGCTCGGCGACGGGCTCGGCGGCGGGACGGACAGCGGTTTCGGCGCGCGGCCGCCCGAGCAGGATGCCCGCCACGACCAGCGCCAGCCCCGCGCCCTGGCGCGGCCCGAAGGCGTCGCCGTCCAGCGCCGTGCCCAGCAGCACGCCGGTGAGCGGGTTGAGCAGTCCGAGCAGGCCCACGGTGCCGGCCGGCAGGTGGCGCAGCCCGGCGAACCAGCAGGCGAAGGCGAGCGCGGTGGCGATCACGGTGGTGTAGCCGAAGGCGAGCAGGGTGGGCGCGTCCACCGGCGGGGGCGGGCCCTCGACGGCGGCGGCGAGCGGCAGCAGCACCAGACCGCCCGCGGTCAGCTGCCAGGCGGTGGCGGCGAGCGGGTCGGCGCCCTCGCGCCAGCGGGCGGCCAGCACGTAGCCGACGGAGGAGACCAGCATCGCGGCCGCCGAGGCGCCCAGCCCGGCCCAGCCGATGCCCTCCCCGGGTCCGGCCAGGGCCAGCGCGATGCCGGCCAGGCCCACCACCGCCCCCGCCAGGTGCGCGCGGCGCGGGCGCGGGCCGGCCAGGGCCCAGGCGGTGAGCAGCATGGTCAGCGGGGAGGCGGCCATGACGGTGGCGGCGGCGCTGGTGGGCAGCAGTTGGGAGGCGAGGTAGAGCAGGACGAAGAAGACGGCGGTGTTGAGCAGGCCGAGCAGCGCGCTGCGCCACCACCAGGCGCCGTGCGGGCGGCGGCGGGCGAGGGCGAGGAGCAGCAGGCCGGCGGGCAGGGCGCGCAGGGCGGCGCCCCACAGGGGGTGGTCGGCGGGCAGGTGGGCGTGGGTGACCCAGTAGTTGGCGCCCCAGGCGACGGGGGCGAGGGCGGTGAGCAGGACCCACCGCGTATTGGCTTCCATGGAAGACAATATAGCTTCCTGGGAAGCTATCGGGGGTAGGATGGCGCCCATGGAGCACGGACAGGGACACGGACAGCACGCCGACCACGCGGACCCCACCGACGCCGCGGACCACGTCGCCCGGGTCCAGGCCGAGTGGCGGCGCGAACGCCCCGACCTGGACGTCTCCCCGCAGGCCGTCATCGGGCGCCTGCACCGCCTCGCCGCCCGCCTGACCGCCGAGCTGACCCTCGTCTACCAGCGCTACGGCCTGGGCGAGGGCGAGTTCGACGTGCTCGCCGCGCTGCGCCGGGCCGGCGCCCCGTACGAGCGGGCCCCGGGCGAGCTGGCCGCGCACACGATGGTGACCACCGGGGCGATGACCAAGCGGATCGACCGCCTGGAGCGCGCCGGGCTGGTCACCCGCCGCCCGGCCGCCGACGACCGGCGCGGGCGCGTGGTCGCGCTCACCGAGGCCGGCCGGCGCCTGATCGACGAGGCGTTCACGGCGCACATGCGCAACGAGCACCGGCTGCTGGCCCACCTGAGCCCCGAGGAGGCCGGCGCCCTGCAGGGGTTGCTCACCGTCTGGCAGCAGCGCCTGGACGGCACCGGGGGCGCGGACCCCGGTGCGACGCGCGGGGCCTGACGCCGGGCCGTGGGAAGCTGACGCATGACCAGTGCACCTCCCCCGGACTCCCCCTCGCCCGGCCACCGGTCCGACTCCGCTCCCCCGCCCGGCTGGGGGAACCCGGCCGTGCGCGCCGACCGGCGCCTGGTGGCGATGCTGCAGGAGCTGCGAGTGCTCCAGACCGGCGTGCAGATCGTCTTCGCGTTCCTGCTCGGCGTCGCCTTCACCCCGCGCTTCGCCCAGCTCACCGACGCCCAGCAGGACGTCTACGTCACCACCCTGCTGCTGTCGGTCGTCGCCGCGGCCGTCCTGGCCACCCCCGTCGCCCTGCACCGCGGGCTGTACCGCCACCCGGGCAAGGAGCGGATCGTCGCCGTCTCCGTCCGCGTCGCCCAGGTGGGCCTGCTGCTGCTCGCCTCCGCGCTGACCGGCGCCGTGCTGCTGGTCCTGGACGTCGTCCTCGGCACGGCGCTCGCGGTGCCGATCACCTGCGGCATCGCGCTGATCTTCGCCGTGCTGTGGTTCGGCCTGCCCTGGGCGGTGCGCCGCTCCGCCCGCCGCGACGGGGCCTGACCGGACCCGGGCGCCGCCGTACGGGCCCGTCCGCTGCCGGCCGTTCGCTGCCGCCGCCCGCACCGGGGGTGCGGGCGGCGGACCACGGACCGGGCCGGGGCCGGCTTCCGGGCGCCGGGGGCCGGGCCGGGAGGCGCGCCCTCGGCCGTCTCCCCCACCCCCCGGAGCCCACCCGCGCCCCGGACCGCTTACCGTGCCGGTATGCATACCGACGAAATCCCGTGGGACGTCCTGCTGATCGGCGGGGCCTCCGGCCTCGGCAAGAGCCGCGCCGCCGACCTCCTGCGCGTTCGACACGGCGCGTTCGTCGTCGAGTTCGACGACGTCGTGGCCGCCCTCCAGGCCGCCACCAGCGCGGACAGCCACCCCGGCCTGCACCACTTCTCCGCCGTGCCCGACCCGGACGCGCTGGGCGCCGACCGCGTCCTGGAACTCCAGATCGCCACCGCCCGCGCCCTGGACGACGCGCTGCTCGGCGTCGTGCGCAACCGGCTCACCGTGGACGTGCCCGCGATCGTGGAGGGCGACTACCTCACCCCGGCCGCCGCCGCCCGCGCCGCCGCCGAGGCCGCCGAGCAGGGCCGGCGGGTGCGCGCGGTCTTCCTGCACGAGGACGACCCGCGGAGCATCGGCGCCAACTACGCCGACCGCGAGCCCGACAGCGGCCCGCAGCCCGAACGCGCAGCCGTCAGCGCCCGCTACAGCACCTGGCTCGCCGACCAGGCCCGCGCCCACGCGCTGCCCGTGGTCGAGTGCCGTCCGTACGCCACCCTGCCCGAGCGCCTGGCCGCAGCCCTGGCGTGATCCCCGGGGGCGGCGTGACGGCGGGTCAGCCCTCCTCGATGTCCGAGATCAGCTTGGTGCCCAGGTCGCTCTGCACCGCCAGCCGGGTGTGCCCGGCGTCGGGGCCGGTGCCCCAGGTCAGCGTGACGGTGGTGAACAGGTGCCCGGCGCCGGAGTCGTGGTAGCGCACCTCCCAGCGGGTGGGCACGTCCTGGGCGCGCAGCACGCCGTCGGCGTGGTTGGCCTCCTCCCAGGCCGCCAGCCGCTGTCGGAAGTCCTCGGTGAGGTAGTGGGCGCGCAGTTCGGCGCCCAGGTCGTCGGTGCCGTCGGAGACGGCGTCGATGTAGGCGCCGTAGAAGTCGGCGACCCGGTCCACCGCGGAGTCCGGGCTGCCGCTGCGGACCGCGGAGTCCGCGGCAGTGTCGGTGTCGGTGTCGGTCATGAACGTCCCCATCCGTCAGGGCCGGGGCGTACTGCCGCCCCCGGCCGGTCGGTTCGACCCGTACGCCCAACGAGCCGCCCCGCCGGAGGTTGCGCCCGGACCGTCCCCGGTCTCCCCGGGTCATTCCGGTGTCCGGTGGTCCTCGTCGTACGCGGCGCGGGCCGCCAGCACCTGGGGCATGTGGCTCTCCGCCCAGTCCTTGATCTGCCGGACGAGCGGCAGCAGGTCGCGCCCGAGCCCGGTGAGCTCGTAGTCGACGCGGGCGGGCACCCCGGCGGTGACGGTGCGGCTGACCAGACCGTCGCGTTCCAGGGCGCGCAGGGTCTGGGTGAGCATCTTCTCGCTCACCCCGGCCAGGCGCCGGCGCAGGTCGCTGTAGCGCAGCGGCCCGTCGGCGAGGGCGGAGACGAGCAGGCTGACCCACTTGTCGCCGATCCGGTCCAGGAGTTGGCGGGCCGGGCACCAGGCGAGGTAGGCGTCGTAGGCGGCGGCCTCGGCGGCGCGGCGCCGGGCGGCGGTCGTGGTGGGCATCGGCCCACTCTCCTTTCCGTGCGGTACGCACCTTCGGGTGCGTCCTTCCCCATGGAGAGTAACTCTCCTTAGGTTGGGTGGAGTTGCCGATTCGTGAGGGGTGGGTGTCGTGATGCGTGCCGTGGTGGTGCGGGAGTTCGGCGGTCCCGAGGTGCTGGAGCTGGTGGAGGTGGCGCTGCCGCGGCCTGGCCGCGGGCAGGTGCGGGTGCGGGTGGCGGCGGCCGGGGTCAACCCGGTGGACGCGGTCACCCGCTCCGGGGTGCTCGCCGGGGCCGGGCTGATGGCCCCGCGCGCGGTGACCGGCATCGGCTGGGACGTGGCCGGCACGGTGGACGCGGTGGGACCTGAGGTGACCCGATTCTCGCTCGGACAGCGGGTGGTGGGCCTGCGCGACCGCCTGGACACCGACCTCGGCACCTACGCCGAGCACGTCGTCCTGGACGCGGACGCCCTCGCCCCCGCCCCGGCCGGCGCCACCCTCGCCCAGGCCGCGACCCTGCCGCTCAACGGCCTCACCGCGCTACAGGCCCTGGACCTGCTCGACCTGCCGGCCGGCTCCACCGTCCTGGTCACCGGCGCGGCGGGCGGCGTCGGCGGCTTCGCCGTCGAACTGGCCGCCCTGCGCGGCCTGCGGGTGGTCGCGCTCGCCGGGCAGGACGACGAGCCGCTGGTGCGCGACCTGGGCGCCGAGTGGTTCGTGCCGCGCACGGCACCCGATGTGGCCGCCGCCGTACGGGAGTCGGTGCCCGGCGGGGTCGACGGCGCCGTCGACGCCGCTCTGCTGGGCATACGGGCCCTGGGCGCGGTACGCGGCCGCGGCGCCTTCGTCGCGGTCGCGGCCGGCAGCGCCCCGGTGCCCCTGCGCGGCATCCGGGTCGCCAACGTGTGGATCACCGCCGACGGCCCGGCGCTGGCCCGCCTGTCCGGCCTCGCCGCCGACGGCCACCTCACCCTGCGGGTCGCCGACACCCTCCCGCTCGCCGACGCCGCCGACGCCCACCGCCGCCTGGAGGCCGGAGGCCTGCGCGGGCGGCTGCTCCTGACACCCTGACCGGCCGAGGGAACGAGGAGAAGGCCTGCTCCCGGAACGGGGGCAGGCCTTCTCCAATGTGATCCGCGTCACGGCGGGGCTGCGGCAACAGCGCTCCGCCCGGGGAGACCGTCCGGGTTGAGGGGAAGGGCTCTCGGATCGCAACTCTTGCATTCGGCGGCGCCGCGACCAAGCCGGCCGGACGGCTTCGGACACTCCCGGACGCTGGACCACTCCGAGCAGGCGTGATCCCGGCGGCCTGCCCGACGGCGCCCGGACGATCTCGGACAGTCCCGGACGGCTTCGGACACGCGGGCGCCGGCGGCGTGGCGATGGTGTCCGAATCTGTCCCGACAGTCAGTCACATCGACTCTTGCAATGCCTGGTTGCCGCCGGAGGAGCCGCAGGCGGGAACTTGCGCCACGCCTCGCGGCCCGCGCATGATCTGGCCCAACCACCCGCCGGGTGGCCCAGGGGACGGCAATCCCCACGTCCGGGTTGAGGGTTCAGAAGGGACCACTGTGCTGCTCGAACTCCGATGCGCGGTGCGGCGCACGCCGCCGCCCGCCACCCCGCCCGCCGAGGGCTCCGGCCTGCGGCGGGCCGCGTTGTCCGCGGCGTTCCTCGCGGTCGCCCTGGCCGGCGTCATCGCCCTGATCGTCCTCGGGTACGCCGTCGAGGCGCTGGTGACCGTCATCGTCACCGCCGCCGTCGAGGCCTCCGGCACGGCCGTGCGGGGGCGGCGATGACCGCACGCGAGGAGCTCGCGCACGAGCTGCAGAAACACCGTCGATCCGTTTCCGAGCGGTCCATGGAAGAGCTCGCACACAGGGCCGAGATGGATGCCGCCACCGTGTACGAGATCATCCGGGGACGCCTCCTGCCCTCGGAGGAAGAGCTGCGAGCGCTGCTGAAGGCGATGGACGTGGGTGCTCGCGCCCAGCAGCGCGCGCTGCTCCTTCACCAGGAAGCGATGGCGGAACTCCGCACCCGTATGCGGATGCCCACCAGGACGCCGCCCGCCGCCGACTGGCGCGTACCGGTCCCGCCCGCCGGCGAACCCGATCCCGTGCTGTTCTCCACCGTGCAGGAGTTCGTCGCGGGCCTGGAGGACGTCAGGGTCTGGGCGGGCGAGCCGTCACTGCGCCACCTGGAGGAGCGCAGCGCGCGGCTGCACCAGCAGCGGCAGACCGCCTACGGCAAGGTCCTGCGGCGCAGCACGATCTCCGACATGCTCAACGCGACGTCCCTTCCGCAGATGGAGAAGGTGCGGCACTTCCTGCAGATCTGCGGGGTGCGGGACATCGACGCGTGGGTGTACACGTGGCGGCGGGTGCGGACGATCGAGAAGGCCGCGCTGCGCCGGGCGGCCTGACCCTTCACGGCCCCGGAGTGCGGTCGACGTCCTACTCCGGGGCCTCGTCCCCGGTGGTGGTCGTCGCGGGTTTGGTGTGGAGGACTTCGCGGGCCTGTTCGGCGGCGCGGACGATGCTTTCGCTGATGAAGTCGAGGAAGCGGGCGATGTTCTCCAGGCGGACGGCGGCGGGGGTGCCGGGGCCGAGGACGGCGACGCCCTGGCGGGCGGTCTCGATGACCCTGTCGTTGGCGCGGGCGCTGGCGATGACGGCCTGGTAGTAGAGCTCGTCGTCGACGATGTAGCGGTCGCGGCGGCGTTCGTCGCGTTCGCGGCGTACCAGGCTCTGGCTCTCCAGGAAGGCGATGGCCTTGGAGATGGAGGCGGGGCTGACCTGGAGGCGTTGGGCGAGTTCGGCGGCGGTGAGGCTGCCGGCGTCGGTGGTGGACAGGCAGGTGACCACGCGGGCGCCCATCCGGTTGAGGCCGGAGCCCATGAGGACGGTGGTGAGCTGTTCCTCGTAGGCGGCCACGGCCTCGTCGTCGCGGCCGTGGGGGTGGGTGCCGGGCCGTGGGCCGGCCGTGGGGGCGGGGCGGCGGCGCTGGGCGCGGTGTTCGGTGGCGCGGTGGGCGAGGTCGGCGCGGTAGGCGACGGGGCCGCCGTTGCGCATGACCTCGCGGGTGACGGTCGAGGTGGGGCGTTCCAGGCGTCGGGCGATCTCGGCGTAGGGGAGGCTGTCGGCCAGCCCCAGTGCGATCTGCCGGCGTTCCTGCTGGGTGAGCCTGCCTCCCGGCATCGCGTTCTCCTCGGTGGTGGTGGCCGTGTGGTTCCCGGTCGGCCCCCACCTTAGCGTTCACCTTCAGACCATTGCAATGATCGGGGTGGCGTCCGTTGCGTTACCTGTGCGTCCGTTGCAACAGTTTCCCGCCATTCACCTGCCATGACGCTACTTTGACGCAACGAACTAGTTGCCGAGATCTTGAAAGCAACGTAGCGTTTCCAATGTCGGAAACACCGATGGAACGAAACCGCACAGGAGCGCAGCATGCAGAAGTTCGCCACCCCCGCCCCGGTCACCGTCGTCCTGGACATCCCCGGCGGGCGCGTGCGGTTCATCGCCGCCGAGCGCGTCGACACCACCGTCGAGGTCCGGGCCGCCGAGCCCGGCAAGGGCCGCGACGTCCGGGCCGCCGAGCAGACCGCCGTCGCCTACGAGGACGGCGTCCTGCGGATCGTCACCTCCGCGACCGGAAGCCAGCTGCTCGGCCCCACCGGCTCCCTGGAGGTCACCGTCCAGCTGCCGGCCGGCTCCGCCGTACGGGGCAAGGCCGCGGCCGCCGAACTGCGCGTCGTCGGCCGCCTGGGCGACGTCGCCTTCGACGGCGCGTACCGCCACACCAAGGTCGACGAGGCGGCGAGCCTGCACCTGAGCGCCGTCGACGGCGACGTCGAGGTCGGCCGCCTCGGCGGGCCCGCCCGGATCAGCACCACCCGGGGCGACATCCGCGTCACCGAGGCCCACCGGGGCACCGTCGAGCTGAGCACCCAGTCCGGGAGCATCACCGTCGGCGCCGCCGCCGGGGTCTGCGCCGCACTGGACGCCGGCACCGGCCACGGCCGCGTCGCCAACTCCCTGCGCAACGACGGCGCCACCGTGCTCGACATCCGCGCCACCACCTCCCACGGCGACATCACCGCCCGCAGCCTCTGACCCCGTCCCGGGGCCCGACACCCGTCCAAGGGGGACACCATGACGAACAGCACCGCACCCGCGACCGGCCCTGCCCCGTGGACCGGCCTGGTGCCGGTCGACGACACCGCCCTGGCCGCCACCGACACCGGCGGCCCCGGCCTGCCCGTGCTCTACCTCAACGGCCAGTTCGCCACCCAGGGCTACTGGCGGCGCGTCCTCGCCGACCTCGGCCCGGGCCTGCGGCACATCACCTACGACGAGCGGGCCCGCGGCCGGACGTCGAAGCGCTCCGCGGACTACTCCTTCGAGGCCGCCGTCCGGGACGTCGACGCCGTCCTCGCGGCCCGCGGCGTGCGGCGGGCCCTGCTGGTGGGCTGGTCCTACGGGGCGTTCGTCGCCGCGCACTGGGCCTCGCGCAACCCGGGCCGCGCCGTCGGCGCGGTCCTGGTGGACGGCGCGCTGCCCTACGACTGGCTGACCGAGGAGCTGGAGCGGCGCATCCGCACGCAGTTCCGGCGGTGGGCGCCGCTCATGGCGCTGGCCCGCCCCACCGGCCTGACCCCGCGGATGACCCACCGGCAGATGTCGGAGTCCAACATCGAACTCGGCAGGATCGGCAGCGCCGCCGCACTGGGCCCGGTGCTGGACGCCATCACCGTCCCGACCCGGTACGTGATCGCCTCGGGGACCTCGCTGGGCAGCAAGGGCGACGAGCAGGAGCTGATCCGCGCGGCCCTGCCGGCGGTCACCGCGCGCAACCCGCACATCCGGATCAGCGCGAAGGTGCCCAGCAACCACGGCGCGATCCTGAAGAAGGACTTCCGCGCCATCGCCGACGCGGTGCGCGAGGTCACCGCCCTCGACGCCCTCAACGCCCCCGACCGCCCCGCCACCGGCCGCTGACGGCCCGTCCGCCGGCCCTGCCGTGGTCGCGGCGATCATGGGGGCATGTCAGCGATCACGACCATCCTGCTCAGCCCCGGCGGCTGGGCGGACGACGACGACGTCGTCGCCGAGCTCAACGCGCGCCTCGCCCCGCTGAGCCCCGACCTGCCCGGCCGCTGGAGCCTGCGGAACATCTCCACCGAGGGCCACGCCTGGGGCGGCACGAAGCGGCCTCCCCACCTCTACGGCGGCGCCCTGAACCACCTGCCGTTCGCCGAGTTCGCCCGGATCGCCGCGCGGCTCCCCTGGTCGGACCCCGAGCAGTTCCAGCTGCTCGTCATGGGGGACGGCGAAGGCCGCTTCCGGACACTCACCCTGGCCGACCTGCGGGCCTGGCCGACGGACTGAACGGCGCGCCCCTCGCCCGTACCGCCGCTCCTCAGCCGGCTCCCGCCGCCCGGCCGGCGAGGCGCCGTACCGCGGGGCGCTCGACCAGGGCGTGACTGAGGGCCCCGGCGGCCAGGGTCGCGCCGAAGGCGGCGACGGTCAGCAGGGCGGCGAGCGGCGCGGGGTAGGTGCGGTCGCCGAACAGCAGGGGGCGGCCGTGGAAGAGGACGACGCCCTGGCAGAGGTAGAAGCCGAAGGAGACGGCGCCCAGCCACTGGGCCGGGCGGCGCGGCGGCGGGTCCCCGGCGCCGCGCCGCAGGTCGTGCTGGGCGGCGGCGCAGATGACCAGCGCGAGCGGCAGGACCATCGGCAGGACGAAGTCGTAGGGCGAGGGGACGGCGAGCGCGAGCGCGTAGGCGGGCGCCACCAGGAAGGCGGCGGCGGCCAGGGGGACGCGCGGGGCGCGGCCGGCGGCGACGGCGCGGGCCAGCAGCATGCCGAGGACGAACTCCGGCAGCCGGGCCGGCGGGAAGAGGTAGCCGAACCACAGCTGGTCGAGGGAGACGGGCAGTTGGGGGATCCGGGGCCGGTCGGACAGCAGGACCGCGTCGGCTCCCGCGACGGCCGCGGCGGCCAGCAGGGCGGCGGCCAGGGCCGGGAGCAGGGCGCGTGCGGGCAGGCACCGTACGGCGCGGTGCAGGAGCGGGAAGAGCAGGTAGAACAGGGCCTCGCAGCACAGCGACCAACTGGGCATGTTCATCCCGGAGTTGATGTCCGGGTCGGGCGAGTAGGCGTGGACGAGCAGGAGGTTGGGCAGCCAGGTGCGCACCGGGGCGGCCCAGGCGAACAGGAGGGCGGCGGCGGCCCACATCGCCAGGTGGCTGGGGTAGATCCGGGCCAGGCGCCGGCGCCAGAACGCGGCGGGGCGCTCGCGCTCGCGCGCGGACCAGGTCAGGACGAAGCCGCTGAGGACGAAGAAGAACGAGACCCCGACGTAGCCGGCCTTGGAGGTGGCGTGGGCGAGGGCGGCGGCGAGGCGGGGGTCGGCGAAGAAGCCGAGCGGGGCGCCGGGGTGCAGCGGGTCGGCGACGAGGAAGGCGTGGAAGAGGAAGACGGCGAGGGCGGCGGCGAAGCGCAGGGAGGTGAGGGTGGGCAGGCGGTGCGGGGGTGGCGGTCCTCCGACCAGCCGAGTATCACTTCGTGCGCTCATCGCACGACTGTAGGTGACGGCGCGTCAAGTCGGGCCGCCGCCGCTGTCCCCCGGGAGGTGGATTCGGGGCGGAGGCGGACGTGAAGGCGAGGTGGAAATGGCGGTGCGCGGCGCGGTCGGGCTGGGCACACTGGCTCGATGATCATCGACCACTGGCCCCTGCGGGGGCTGCGCGTGTCCTCGCCCCGCCTGGAGCTGCGCCTGCCCACCGAGGACGAACTCGCCGAGGTGGCCGACGTCGCCGCCCGCGGCGTCCACCCGCCCGAGGAGCGCCCGTTCCTGACGCCGTGGGGCGAGCTGCCGCCGGCCGAACGGGCCCGGCACGTGGTGCAGTTGCACTGGCGGCGGCTGGGGCGCTGGAGCGCCCAGGACTGGGCGCTGAACCTGGTGGCCTTCCACGAGGGGCGCCCGGTGGGCATCCAGGACATGCGCGCCAAGGAGTTCGGCGTGCGGCGCGAGATCGTCTCGGGCTCCTGGCTCGGCCTGGAGTTCCAGGGCAAGGGCCTGGGCACCGAGATGCGCGCCGCGATGCTCCACCTGGCCTTCGCGGAGCTGGGGACGCGGTCGGCGAGGTCGCTGTCCTTCGCCGACAACCACTCCTCCCTGGCCGTCTCGCGCCGGCTCGGCTACCGCGGCGACGGCATCGACCGCGACGTCCTGGACGGGCGGGTGGTGGTCTCCCAGCGCCTGCGCCTGACCCCCGAGGCCTGGGCCGGGCACGCCCGCACCCCGGTCACCGTCACCGGCCTGGACGAGGGCTGCCGCGCCCTGTTCGGCCTCGACGACTGAGCACCCGACCGGGACGCCCGCGCGCGGGACGAGCGGCGCAGCGCGCCCACTCCCCCGCGACGCGGGAAGTCGGCCCGGCCGACTTCCCGCGCGACCGGGCGGCCCCGGCTCAGGTCCGCAGGGCGGCGGGCAGTTCGGCCAGGGTGTGCAGGACGTGGATGCCGTCGTCGACCGGGGTGCGGGAGGCGGCGCGGTCGAGCCAGAAGGGGCGCAGGCCGGCGCCCCGGGCGCCGAGGGCGTCCAGGTCGTACCTGTCGCCGACGTAGGCGACCTCGTGCGGGGGCAGGCCCAGGCGGGCGCAGCCGGTCAGGAAGATGGCGGGGGCGGGTTTGGCCTCGCCGGGCCGGTCGGAGCCGACGAGGGCGGTGTCGGCGAAGTGGTGCAGCAGGCCGGTGGCGTGGAGTTTGGGGCGCTGCTGGTCCATCGGGGCGTTGGAGACGATGCCGAGCCGGTGGGTGGGGGCGAGGGCGGCGAGGACGGGGGCGGCGTCGGGGAAGGCGGTCCAGGCGGCGTCGCGGTGGGCGGTGTAGCCGGCGAACCAGGCGGTGGCGGCCTCGTCGGGCATGGCGGCGGTGTCCTCGCCGAGGCGGGCGAGGAAGCGGCGGACGCGTTCGCGCTGCTGGCCGGTGAAGGTGAGCTCCCCGGCCAGGAAGCGGGCGTACTGCTCGTCCAGGATCTCGCGCCACAGCGCCACCGCCGTCTGCGGGTCGGGGACGCGGCGCAGGAGGTCGAGGTGGCGCAGGTGGGCGAGGATGCCCGCCCGTTCCGAGCCCGAGTAGTCGAACAGGGTGTCGTCGACGTCGAAGAGCACGCCTCTGATCGGCACGGTCCGTCCTTTCGCCAGGTCCACGTACGTACGGACCCTACGCGGTCGCCGGCTCCCCGCTCCCGTTTCCGTCCCCGTCCCCGTCCCCGTCCCCGTATCCGTCGTCGACGGCCAGGCGGTGGCGGGCGGCGGCCAGGAACTCCCCGGACAGGTCGGGGTCCTGGCTCGCCCGGGCGAGCAGCAGTGCTCCGACCATGGTGGACAGGTCGGCGAGCGCCTCCTGCCGTTCGGCGGGTTCGGGCAGGGCCGCCAGGGCGTCGACGAGGTCGCGCAGTCCGGCGGTGTAGGCGGTGCGCAGCGGGGTGCCGGGTTCGGTGCGGGCGGCGTCGGCGGCGAGGGCGGCGGCGGCGCAGCCGTGGCCGGGGTGGTCGCGGTGGAGTTCGGACAGGTAGCGGTGGAGGAACTCGGCGCGGGGGGTGCGCCGGGCGGGCGGCTGGTCGGCGAGTTGTTCCATGGCGTCGCGCCGTTCGGTGAAGGCGGCGGTGAGGGCCTCGGCGAGGAGGTCGTCCTTGGAGGCGAAGTGCCGGTAGAAGCCGCCGTGGGTGAGTCCGGCGGCGGCCATCGCCTCGGGGACGCTGACCTGGTCGGCGCCCTTCTCCCGGATCAGGCGGGCGGTGTGGTCGACGACCCGGCTGCGGGTGCGTTCGGCCTCGGCGCGGGACACGCGGGGCATGCCGCGGCTCCTTCCCTCTCGTACGACGCGTGGTGCGTCCGGTCGGTGCTTCCACTTGGTGCGTCCACTTTCCCATCCCCTTTAGATGATGGTAATAATCTAAATGCTGCGGCACCCGCCGGCGACGGCCGGTGCCGCCCCGAGAGCGAGGAGATGCACCATGACCGTGATCGAAGGCTCCACCGCCCTGGTCACCGGAGGTCGCCGGGGCCTGGGCCGGGCGTTCACCGCGGAGCTGCTGGCCCGCGGCGCGAAGAAGGTCTACGCCACCGCCCGCACCCCCGACACCAGCGAGGACCCGCGCGTGGAGGTCCTCGCGCTGGACGTCACCGACGACGCCTCGGTGGCCGCCCTCGCGGCCCGCGCCGACGACGTCGACATCGTCTTCAACAACGCCGGCGTCCTGTACCCGGCGCCGCTGCTCAGCGCCGACCTCGCGCTGGTCCGGGACACCTTCGAGACCAACGTGCTCGGCCCGCTGCGCATCGCCCAGGCCTTCGCCCCGGTGCTGGCCGCCCGCGGCGGCGGCGCGCTGGTCGACATCCACTCGCTGCTGTCCTGGGGCGCCGGGGCCGGGGCCTACGGGGCCTCCAAGGCCGCGCTGTGGTCCCTGACCAACTCGCTGCGCCTGGAGCTCGCCGCCCAGCGCACGCAGGTCGTCGGCGTGCACCTGGGCTTCGCGGACACCGAGATGGTCGCGGCCGTCCCGGTCGACAAGATCCCGCCCGCCGAGGTGGCCCGCGCCGTCCTGGACGGCGTCGAGCGCGGCGACCACGAGGTGCTGGTCGACGACGCCACCCGGGCCCTGAAGGCCGCCCTGTCGGGCCCCGTGGACGACCTGGCCGTCCTCGGCCGCCGCTGACACCCCGGCAGGACCACCGGCAGGACCGCCGCCGCAAGCCCCGACCCGACCGACGACCAGGAGGAACCGCCATGCCCCTGTGGCACGTCTACCACCCGCCCGGCACCTATGACCCCGGGCAGAAGAAGCAGCTCTCCACCGACATCACGGGCTTCTACACCCGCTTCGGACTGCCGAAGTTCTACGTGGTGGTCCTCTTCCACGAGGTCGCCGCCGACTCCTTCCACGTCGGCGGCGAACCGCACGGCGCGGCCGTACGGGTTGTGGTCGAGCACATCGCCCGCCACACCGAGGACCCGGACCTGCGCAGGCGCACCCGCGAGGCGCTCGCCGCCCTCCTCGCGCCCCACACCACCGACCGCGGCCTGTACTGCGAGTTCCACGTCGACGAGACGCCGCGGAACCTGTGGATGATCGACGGCCTCACCCCGCCCCCGGAGCAGAGCGAGACCGAGAAGCTGTGGGCCCGGGAGAACCGCCCGCTCCCGTACTGACGCGTCCGCGCCCGCACCGACACCGCCACCGTCGACCCCGACGGTGGCGGTGTCGGCGCGAGACGCCACGGTCCCGGGCCTCGGGGCGGCGCACAGCGGGCCGAACGGGCTTGCGGGCGGCGGGGGTTCACGCGTCGAAGCGGATCTCGGGCCACTGCGGCGCGGGGGCGTCCAGCAGCGGGGCGGGGATGCCGCGCAGGTGGAGGCCGAAGTAGGCGGTGAGGTAGGCGCGTTGGGCGGCGACGGCGCGCTGGGGGTCGCCGGTGCCGAGGAAGTGCTCCAGCCGGTCGGCGGGCCAGGCGAAGACGGACTGCCCCTGGGGGACGAGCAGTTGAAGGTCGCAGTAGGACAGGTGGCCGGAGCGGGTGAGGGTCAGGCGCCGGCGCCAGCCGGTCAGGTGCGGCCACAGGGTGTCCCACATGGCGTCGCGGGCGGGGCTGTCCCAGGCGGAGGCCATCAGCAGCAGGGGGCGGGTCTGGTCGGCGGTGGCGGCGGGGCCGAACAGGGGGCCGTCCAGGACCGCGCCGGCGCGGATGCGCGGGTCCTCATACAGGGCGTGGGCGGTGGTGGCGCCGCCCATGGAGTGGCCGAACATGCCGACGGCGCCGAGGTCGAGGGCGCCGTCCAGGCCGGCGGGCAGCGGGCCGGCCGCCAGGCGGTCGAGCAGGCAGCGCACGTCGGCGGCGCGGTAGGCGACGATCGCGGCGTCGGTCATCGCCTGGACGCGGGCCTTGTCGCGCACCTCCAGGCGGTGGCCGGGGAACTCGACCTCCCCGGCGTCGTAGGTGTGGTCGACGGCGGCGACGACGTGGCCGTGGGAGGCGAGCTCCTCGGCCAGCGCGGTGTTGAAGGCGCTGTCGGCGCCGGAGCCGTGGGAGTTGAGGACCACGGGGTGGCGGCGGGTGCGGTCGGCGGGGGCGTCCGGGCGGGCGTGGGTGGCGGGCCAGGCGACGCGGGCGCCGGGGACGGCGAAGTAGTCGGCCTGCAGGTGGGCGGTCTCGGCGGGGCTCATCCACGGCGCGTACGGGCCCCGGGCACCCGGCGCGGCGGGGTACCAGAGGCGGGCGCGCAGTTCGCGCGGGCACGGCGCGGGGGCCCAGGCGTCGGTGCGGGCCGGGTCGTCCAGATAGAGCAGGGCGGTGCCCACGGGGCGGGGGCCGGTGGGCGCGGGCAGGCTCAGGCAGGGCCGCCCCGCGGCGCCGGCCGGTACGGCGTCGGCGCGCACGGGCCCGCCGCCGGCGACGGCGCCGGCGGCGCCCAGGGCGAGCGCCCCGAGCACGCCCCGACGGCTGAGCGGACGGCCGGACGGGAGGCCGGACGGGAGGCCGGACGGGAGGCCGGGCTGGGATCTGGTCACGGGCGTGCTCCTGCGGCGATCGGGTCGGCGGGCGGCGTGCCCGTCCACCGTGCCGCCGGGCCCCGCCCGGGCGCGTCCGCCGGGGGCAGGAGCCGCCGCCGCGCCGTACGACCGCGGACATAGGCCCGCGGCGGCAGCCGACTCCCCGGAGCCGGGCCCCTACCGCGCGGGGGCCGCCTGGGCCGCCAGGAGCGCGTCGAGCAGCCCGGGGAAGCGGCTGTCGAGGTCGGCGCGGCGCAGGCTGACGAAGCGGTTGCGCCCGGCGACGCGGGTGGTGGTGACGCCGGCCTCGCGCAGCACCCGCATGTGGTGGGAGACGGTCGACTTGTGGAGGTGGTCCAGGCCCAGGTCGCGCGGGCCGCAGGAGTGCTCGGCGTCGTCGGCGTAGCTGAGCAGCAGGGTCATGCGCACGGGGTCGCCCAGGGCGTGCAGGACGGTGACGAGGTCGATGTCGGCGGTGGCGGGCTGGGGAAGCCGCTCGTCGTCGGTCATGGCGCACGCTCCTCGGGCCGCCTGGGGGACACAGATGGTTTGACAATCATCCACCAATCCCCGAGTGTTTGACGAGCGTCCAACTGTTGCATGCTTATCAAACAATCCGTTCCTGTGTCCCGGGGGGCCCTCCCGTGCCCGTTCGTCTGCTCCTGCTCGCCCTCGGCACCTTCGCCATGGGCACCGACTCGATGGTCTTCGCCGGCATCCTCGGCCCGATCTCCGCCGACCTGGGGGTGTCGGTGCCGGCCGCCGGCCAGCTGGTCACCGTCTTCGCCCTCGGCTACGCGCTGCTGGCCCCGGTGCTGGCCACGCTCACCGCCCGCTGGCCGCGCCGGCGCCTGCTGCTGACCGCGCTCGTCGTGTTCAGCGCGGCCAACGCGCTCAGCGCGCTCGCCCCCACCTACGAACTGCTGCTGGCCACCCGGGTGCTGGCGGCGGCCGGCGCCGCCCTCTACACGCCGACCGCCAACGCGGTGGCCACCACGCTGGTCGCCCCCGAGCGGCGCGGCCGGGCGCTGGCCACCGTGCTCGGCGGCATGACGGTGGCCACCGCCCTCGGGGTGCCGCTGGGCACCTGGATCGGGCGCGCCGACTGGCGGATGACGATGTGGCTGGTCACCGCCCTGGGCGTGGCCGCCTTCGCCGGCCTGGCGGCGCTGCTGCGCGACCTGCCCGCCCCCGCCGCCGCCCCCACCCTCGCGGCGCGCCTGGCGCCGCTGGGCCGGCGCCGGGTGCTGGGCGCCGCCGCCACCACGCTGGTGTTCTTCCTCGCCTTCCAGAGCGTCTACATCTACCTGTCCACCGCGGTGTCCGGCGCCACCGGCGGCGACGCCGACCGGCTGAGCCTGGTCCTGCTGACCAGCGGCGTGATGTCGGTGGCCGGCAGCTGGCTGGGCGGGCGCCTGGTGGACCGCCTCGGGGTGCGGCGGGTGCTGCTGACCGGCTCGGCGGTGGCCGCGGCCGCGTTCGCCGCGCTGCCCTGGCTGGGGCTCACCATGCCGGGGGCGCTGGCCTACGCGGTGGTGGTGCCGCTGGCCGGGTGGGCGGTGTCGGTGGCGCTGCCGCACCGGCTGGCGTCGATCGACCCGGCCAACGCGCCGCTGCTGATCTCGCTGAACAGCAGCGCCCTGTACCTGGGGACGGCGGTCGGCGGCGTGGCCGGCTCGGCGGCGATCGCGGTGCTGGGCGGGCGCTGGTTCCCGTTCGCGGCGGCGGCGCTGGCGCTGGCCGCGTGCGCGGTCGCGGCGGCGACCACCCGCGACGAGCGGGCCGCCCGCGCGTCGGCCCCGGCCCCGCGGCAGGAGCCGTCCCGCGCCTGAGGGACGACCTGCGCCCGGGCAGAGGCCCGTGCCCCGGTCCGGCAGGCCGCCGGACCGGGGCACGGGCGTACCGGGTTCAGCCCCGCAGGACCTCGCCGACCAGGGCGCGGGCCTCGTCCTGCACCCGGGCGAGGTGCTCGTCGCCGTGGAAGGACTCGGCGTAGATCTTGTACACGTCCTCGGTGCCCGAGGGCCGGGCCGCGAACCAGGCGTTCTCCGTACAGACCTTGATGCCGCCGATCAGGGCGCCGTTGCCGGGGGCCTTGGCGAGGACGGCGGTGATCTTCTCCCCGGCGATCTCGCCGGCGCCGACCCGCTCCGGGGACAGCCGGGCCAGGCGGGCCTTCTGCTCGCGGTCGGCGGGGGCGTCCACCCGGGCGTAGGAGGGGGCGCCGTGGCGCTCGGTCAGGTCGCGGTAGCGGGCGCTGGGGGTCTCGCCGGTGACGGCGGTGATCTCGGCGGCCAGCAGGGCGAGCAGGATGCCGTCCTTGTCGGTGGTCCACACCCCGCCGTCGCGGCGCAGGAAGGAGGCGCCGGCGCTCTCCTCGCCGCCGAAGCCGATCGAGCCCTCCAGCAGGCCGTCGACGAACCACTTGAAGCCGACCGGGACCTCGACCAGGGCGCGGCCGAGGTCGGCGGCGACGCGGTCGAGCATCGAGGAGGAGACCAGGGTCTTGCCGACGCCCGCGTCGCCGGGCCAGTCGGCGCGGTGGCGGTAGAGGTAGTCGACGGCCACCGCCAGGTAGTGGTTGGGGTTCATCAGGCCGCCGTCGGGGGTGACGATGCCGTGCCGGTCGGCGTCGGCGTCGTTGCCGGTGGCGATGGCGTACTCGTCCTTGCGGCCGATGAGGGAGGCCATCGCGGCCGGGGAGGAGCAGTCCATGCGGATCTTCCCGTCCCAGTCCAGCGTCATGAACCGCCAGGTCGGGTCGGTCCGCGGGTTGACGACGGTCAGGTCCAGGCGGTGGGTCTCGGCGATGCGCGCCCAGTAGGCCACCGACGCGCCGCCCAGCGGGTCGGCGCCGATGCGCAGGCCCGCCTCCCGCACCGCGTCCAGGTCCAGGACGGAGGGCAGGTCCTCGACGTAGGCGGTGAGGTAGTCGTGGCGCCCGGTGGTGGCGGCCGCCAGCGCCCGCGCGTAGGGGACCTTCCTGACGCCGCGCATGCCCTCGCGGATCAGCTCGTTGGCGCGGTCCTGGATCCGGTTGGTGGCCTGCGAGCCGGCCGGCCCGCCGCTGGGCGGGTTGTACTTGAAGCCGCCGTCGCGCGGCGGGTTGTGCGAGGGGGTGACCACGATGCCGTCGGCGAGCGCGCGCGGGCTGCGCCGGTTGTGGGCGAGGATCGCGTGCGAGACCGCCGGGGTGGGGGTGTAGCCGTCGGCGGCGTCGATCAGCACGTGCACGCCGTTGGCGGCCAGCACCTCCAGGGCGGTGGCCTTGGCCGGCTCGGACAGGGCGTGGGTGTCCGCGCCCAGGAACACCGGTCCCGCGACGCCCTGTTCGGCCCGGTACTCGCAGATCGCCTGCGTGGTCGCGGCGATGTGGTCCTCGTTGAAGGCCCCGTCCAGCGACGAGCCCCGGTGCCCCGAGGTCCCGAACGCCACCCGCTGCCCGGGCTCCTGCGGATCCGGGTTCAGCGCGTAGTACGCCGTCACCAGCCGCGCCACGTCCACCAGGTCACCGGGCTGCGCCGGCTGCCCGGCCCGTGCGTGTGCCATCCGTCTTCTCCCGCCGAAAGTCGGTACTCGCGATACGTCCTCGCCCCGTGTTCACCGATCGTAGCCAGAACGCGACCGTGCCCCGAACCGCGCGAACGGCCCGGGGCACCACGGACGGACGGGGACCAACGGGGGCGCAGGGCCTCAGCCGGGCAGCCGCTGGCGGTGGGCCGCCAGCTCCGGGGCGGTGGTGGTGGCGAGGAACTCCGTCACCCGGTACTGCGTCAACCCGGCCCGCACGAACGGGTCGGTGGCCACCAGCGCCTCGATCCGGGCCCGGTCCCCGCCCACCGCGAGGATCACCCCGCCGTCGCGCGGCACCTTGCGCCCCGAGGCGAGGAAGGTGCCCGACGCGTAGTGCTCCTGAAGCCACGCGATGTGCCGCGGCAGCGCCTCCTCGATCGACTCCAGGGCGGCGGTGTACGTCAACTCCAGTACGAACATGGCGCCCAGGCTAGCGTCCGCCACCGCGCCCGGAGGGTGCCGACCCCCATCCTGCCAGCTCAGGGCAACGCTCCGGTAGGACGCAGCACACCCTTCTTCCGCCTTGCCGCGCCCCGCCCCGCGCCCGCAGACTCGTGCGCATCCCACCGCGAACCCCGCGCCCACCGCCCTGCCCAGGGCGGCCGGCGCGCACGGCGTGCTGCCCGCACGCGGCGGTGGGCGGCTCACGAACGGCGAAGGGGGACACGCGACATGAACGAGGACCTGGTGCTGAGGGCACGGGTGCGGCTGCTGCTGAACGACGACTGGATCCTGTACGGCGAGGACGCGCTGTGGGTCTACCGCACGCTGTTCGCGGTCAACCCGCGGGTCCACGCCCACCGGCTCGTCCACGCCCTGCTGGACGCGGTCCGCTCCCCGCTGGTGGCCGACCTGCCCCGGGCCCGGCTGGCCCTGCTGGAGGAGGCCGCGACGGCCACCGCCTGGATGGACGACGACCGGGACCCGTACCGGCCGATGCTCGTCAACGCCGTGTTCCACCGCCTCACCGCCCTGCGCGAACAGCTGGACGGTGCGGGGCAGTAGGTGATCACCCGATGGTTGCGGTACAACAATCCCTATTTGACGACTGATCGGAGAAATTCTGATATGAGCAGGTCAGGACTGTCACGCCGCGCCCTCCTCGCCTCGACCGGCGCCGGAGCCGTCAGCGCCGTCATCGGCTGGAACACCGCCACCCAAGCCTGGGCCACCGAAGCCGACACCGGCGCCGGGACCGGGACCGGGACCGGGGCGGCCACGGGCGCCGACATCGCCCGACTGCCCGCCCTGGACGGCACGGTGACCCTCCAGGGCGCCGGCCTGGAACGCTTCGCCACCGACTTCGGCCACCTCGTCACCGCCACCCCCCGGGCCGTCCTGCGCCCCGGCTCGGTACGCGACGTGCAGCAGCTGGTCGCCTTCGCCCGCCGCCACCGCATCCCGGTGGCCGTCAACGGCCAGAGCGGCGACCTCGCCCAGCTCGGCGAGGCCGGCCTGGAGTCGCACTCCAGCTACGGCCAGGCCAACCCCCGCGGCGGCGTCGCCATCGACGCCCGCGGCCTGTCCAAGGTCCTGTCCGTGCGCCCCGGGCGCGCCGTCGTCGAGGCCGGGGCCACCTGGGCGCAGGTCACCGAGGCCGGCCTGGCCGCGGGCTGGGTGCCGCCGGTGCTCACCGACTACCTGCACCTGACGGTGGGCGGCACGCTGAGCGTCGGCGGCATCGGCGGCGGCGTCCAGCGCCACGGCATGCAGGTCGACAACGTGCTGGAACTGGACGTCGTCACCGGCACCGGCGAACTGGTCACCGCCTCCCCCACCCGCAACCGGGAACTGTTCGAGGCCGTGCTGGCCGGCGGCGGCCAGGCCGGCGTCATCGTGCGCGCCACCCTCGCCCTGGTGAAGGTCCGCGAACGCGCCCACGTCTTCTCGCTGTACTACGACGACCTGGACGCCTACCTCGCCGACCAGCAGAAGGTCATGGCCGAGCGCCGCTTCGACCTCCAGGTCGGCGACGTGGTGCGCAGCGAGGACGGTTCGCGCTGGCGGTACAAGGCGGAGCTGGTGGCGTTCGCGGACGCCGGGGGCGCGGTGGACCGGGCGGCGCTGCTGGCGGGGCTGCGCCCGGTGTCGAGCGAGGTGGTGGAGCAGAGCTGGCGGGAGTACGCGTTCCGGGTGGACGGCTTCGCCGGGTACCTGCGCGCGTCGGGGCTGTGGGCGCTGCCCAAGCCGTGGCTGAGCGTGTTCCTGCCGGCGTCCGCGGCGCGGGCGTTCATGGCGCGGGCGGCGGAGGTGCTGACCACCGCCGACCTGGGGGCGGGGCTGCTGCTGTTCTACCCGTACCAGCGCTCGAAGGTGCGGGCGCCGCTGGCGGTGCTGCCCGGGCAGGAGGTGGGCTGGCACTTCGACCTGCTGGCGTTCCCGGGGCCGGGCTCGGACACGGCGGCGATGCTGGAGCGCAACCGGCGGCTGTACGACCTGGCGGTGGAGCTGGGCGGCAAGCGGTACCTGATCGGGGCGGTGCCGGGGATGACGGGGGCGGACTGGCGGCGCCACTACGGGGGGCTGTGGGAGACGGTGGCGCGGGCCAAGCGCCGCTGGGACCCGGCGGGGATCCTGACGCCGGGGCAGGGCATCCACGCGTCCTGACCGCTCCCCCGGTCCCGGGACCGCCCGTGCCCGACGCGGTGTCGGCGGGCGGCCCCGGGACCGGGGTGTCAGGCGATCTCCATCTGGGCCATCATGCCCATCGCGGAGTGGTCCAGCAGGTGGCAGTGGTAGGGGTAGCGGCCGCGGTAGGAGTCGAAGGCGGCCTGCAGGCGCACGCTCTCGCCGGGCATCAGGCGCACGGTGTCCTTGAGGCCGCCCTCCTCGGGGCCGGGGGGCGCGCCGTTGCGCTGCAGGACGCGGAACTGCACCAGGTGCAGGTGGAAGTTGTGCGGGATGTCGGTGTTGGCGTTGTGGACCGTCCAGATCTCCGAGGTGCCGAAGGCGACGGCGGCGTCGACGCGGGCGGGGTCGTACTGCCGGCCGTCGATCAGGCCGAGCGGGGCCACGCCCGCGCCGCCCTCCTCGACCTTCAGCACGATGGTGCGCTCGCGGGCCACCGGGCCCAGCGGGGGCAGGGTGCGCAGCCGGTCGGGGACGCTGGAGGGGTCGGGGGCGGGGCGGCCGACGTCGAAGCGCAGGACCTGGCCGATGTGTTCGGCGGGGCCGGGCGGCATGGAGTTGGTGAGCACGACGCTGGTGCCGGGGCGGTAGCGGGAGAAGTCGATGACGACGTCGGCGCGCTCGCCGGGTGACAGGTCGACGGTGTCGGTGGTGTGGGGGCGTTCCAGCAGGCCGCCGTCGGAGCCGATCTGGGTGATGGGGCCGCCGTCGGCCAGGCGCAGGGAGAAGAAGCGCAGGTTGGAGGAGTTGAGCAGGCGGATGCGGTAGCGGCGGGCGGCGACGTCGACCTTGGGCCAGGGGCGGCCGTTGGCGAGGACGGTGGCGCGGCCCTCGGCGTCGTCCATCCGGTAGACGAGGTTGCCGGCGGTGTCGAAGCGGGCGTCGCGCAGGGCGATGGGCAGGTCGTAGCGGCCGGCGGGCAGCGGCAGGGAGGCCTCGGTGGCGTCGGTGAGCAGGTAGGTGCCGGCCAGGCCGCGGTAGACGTGCTCGGACTCCAGGTGGTGGGCGTGGTCGTGGAACCACAGGCTCGCGTGGGGCTGGTCGTTGGGGTAGGTGTAGGTGCGGGTGGCGCCGGCGCCCAGCAGGTTCATCGGGCCGCCGTCGCTGTCGACGGGGACGGCGGAGCCGTGCAGGTGGACGGAGACCGGGTCGTCGAGCAGGTTGGTCTGGCGTACGACCACCGGGCGCCCCGAGCGGGCGCGGATGACGGGGCCGGGGAAGGCGCCGTTGTAGGTGAGGACCTCGGTGCGGCGGCCGGGCAGGATACGGGCGTAGGAGCGCAGCATGGTCACCGCGTAGGTGTCGGCGCCGCCGTCGGTGGAGACGGGGCTGAGCACCGGGGGCAGCGGCAGGGCGGTGGTGAACTTCTCCGCGAGCGCGGGGCCGGCGTCGGGGTCGGGGACGGCGGCGCCGGCCGGGTGGGCGTGGCCGGCGTCCTTGGCGGCGGCGGCCGCGGTGGTGGCGGCGGAGGGGGCCGGGCGCAGCGTGGTGCGCACGAGCAGGACTCCTCCCCCGGTCGCCAGGGCGGCGCCGATCATCCTGCGTCTGGTCACCATCGCGTCGTTCCTCCCGCGTGAGCTCCCCCGGCCTCGCCCGGGTGGGGTGGGGCGGCCTTGTCCGGGGGTGATTGCAGCAGCGGCGGCTCGGGTCCCGGTGGGGTCCGGCTGGGGCCGTCGCGCGGCCGTACGGGGTGGTGCGGGGCCGCCCGCGGCGGGGGGCCGGGGCGGTGCGGGTGGGGCCCGGGGGCGGTGCGGTGGGTGAGCTGCGGGTGTTGCGGGCGCCTTGCGGGCGGTGGCCACGGTGGCTGCGGACGCGGTCGAGGAACGCTCAAGGACTCGGACGCGGTGAACGCTCGTACTCGCCAGGGGCCCGGCGTGCTGCTCACCCGCGCGTCGGCCCCCCGTTGTCGAAGGACTTGAGGGGAAGGGCCTGAGCGTGGACCTGCGGTACTGGCTGCCGAAGGCGGCCGAGGTGGCCGAGCGGTGGGGCGAGCGGTTCGGGCCGCTGGAGCCGCACCCCTCGCACCTGGTGGACGAGGCGGCGTTCGCGGCCGCCTTCGAGCGCTTCGCCGAGCGCCTGGAGCACAACTACCCGTTCTTCCATCCGCGCTACGCCGGGCAGATGGTCAAGCCGCCGCACCCGGCGGCGGTGGTGGGCTACCTGACGGCGATGCGCTTCAACCCCAACAACCACGCCTACGAGGGCGGGCCGGCCACCAACGACATGGAACGCGAGTGCGTCGCGCACCTCGCCGCCATGTTCGCCCTGCCCGCGCACGTGGGCCACCTGACCAGCAGCGGCACCATCGCCAACCTGGAGGCGCTGTACGTGGCGCGCCAGAGCCACCCGGGCCTGGGGGTGGCGTACAGCCGCGAGGCCCACTACACCCACAGCCGGATGTGCCACGTGCTGGGCGTCCAGGGGCACGCGGTGGCGGCGGACGCCGAGGGCCGGATGGACGTGGGCGCGCTGGAGGAGCTGCTGCGCACCGGGCGGGTCGGCACGGTGGTGGTCACCTGCGGCACCACCGGGGCGGGCGCCGTCGACCCGGTGCACGAGATCCTTCCGCTGGCCCGCCGCTACGGGGCGCGGGTGCACGTGGACGCCGCCTACGGCGGGTTCTTCGCGCTGCTGGCCGCCGACGACGCGCTGGCCGCTTCCCTCGACGTGGACACGGCGCCGTGGCGGGCGATCGCCGGCTGCGACTCGGTGACCGTCGACCCGCACAAGCACGGCCTGCAGCCGTACGGCTGCGGGGCGGTGCTGTTCGCCGACCCGGACATCGGGCGGCACTTCGCCCACGACTCCCCGTACACCTACTTCACCGACGCCGAGCTGCACCTGGGCGAGATCAGCCTGGAGTGCTCGCGCGCCGGGGCCTCGGCCGCCGCCCTGTGGCTGACCCTGCAGCTGCTGCCGCTCACCGCGCGGGGGCTGGGCGCGGGGCTGGCCGCGAGCCGGCGCGCCGCCCTCGCCTGGGCGCGGCGGATCGAGGACAGCGCGGAGCTGACGCTGTACCAGCGGCCGCAGCTGGACATCGTCACCTACTTCCCCACCCCGGCCGGGCCGCCCGCGCTGTCGGCGGTCGACGCCGCGAGCGAGCGGGTGCTGCGCCAGGGCATGGCCGACGAACACGACCCCGTCTACCTGAGCGTGCTGCGCGTGGACGCCGCCGACTTCACCCGCCGCCACCCGGGGGTGCGCGCGGACGCGGACGGGGCGCGGGTGCTGCGCAGCGTGCTGATCAAGCCGGAGGCGGAGGGGTGGGTGGCGCCGCTGCACGCGCGGGTGGCGGCGCTGGCCGCCTCGGCGACCGGGGCCCCCGCTCCCTCCGTTCCGTCCGCTCCCTCCGTTTCTTCTGCTCCCTCTGTTCCGTCCGCTCCTTCGGCTCCTTCCCCTTCGTCCGCCCCCTCGTTCGAGGAGAGTGCCCGTTGACCACCGCCACCGCCCTGCCCGCCGCCGCGGGCACCGCCTTACCGCCCGCCGGGCCGGCCGACAGCGCCGTACGGCCGGTCGTGCGCCCCGCCCGCCCGGGCGAGGAGGACGCCCTGGCCCGCGCGCTCGCCGACGCCTTCGCCGACGACGCGCTGATGCTCTGGGCCTTCCCCGACCCCGGCCACCGCGCCCGCGTCCTGCCCGCCTTCTTCCGCGTCCACATCGAGCAGTGCCTGGCCCACGGGGGCGCGCTGGCCGTCCACCGGGCCGACGGCGACGGCGCCGCGGACGACGGCGCGGACGGCGAACCGCTGGGGGCGCTGCTGTTCCTGCCGCCCGGCCACTGGGAGGCCCCGGGCCCGCGCGACGGCGCCGCCACCGCCGCCCTGGCCGAGGCGATCGACGCCGCCGGCCACGGCGAACCGGCCCGCCGCCTGGCCGCCATCACCCGCCTGCAGACCCTGCGCCACCCGCGCCACCGCTCCCACCACTACCTCGCCTTCGTCGGGGTACGCCCCGGCGCCCGCGGCACCCGCGCCGGCCGGGCCCTGCTGCACGCCTTCCTCACCGAGGTCGACACCGCCGGCCAGGCCGCCTACGCCGAGACCAGCTCCCCGTCCGGCGCCCGCCTGCTCGCCCGCGGCGGCTTCGCCCGCTTCGGCGAGGCCCTCGCCCTGCCCGGCGGCGGACCCCGTCTGGCCCCGGTCTGGCGGGGGCCCCGATGACCGCCCCCGCCGCCGTCGCCCCCACCGCTCCCGCCGCCGTCACCGGGGCGCTGCGCGTGTACAGCGCCGAGCACATCGACGCCGGCCGCGCCGCCGCGAGCCCCGAGGCCGCCGAGACCCTCGCCTGGGCCCGCGCCTTCCTCACCACCGCCCACCCCGACCTCGGCCGCAGCGGCCCGGTCTGCCCCTACACCCAGCCCTCGCTGCGCCGCGGCCTGTTCCACATCGCCGTCGCCGACACCTCCCCCGGCGGGGACCTGCCCGCGCTGGTGGCCGAACTGCGCGCCCACTACGACGCGTTGCTCGCCGACCTGGCGGAGGAGTCCGACCGCGAGCTGCTGACCGTCCTGCTGGTGCTGCCCCAACTGGACCGCGAGGACTCCACCGTGCTGGACGAGCTCCAGCGCAAGGCCAAGGACGAGTTCGTCGAACAGGGCCTGATGATCGGCCAGTTCCACCCGGTCTGCGAGGAACCCGGCCTGTGGAACCACTCCTTCCGGCCGCTGCGCGCCCCCGTCCCGCTGCTCGCGGTGCGCAAACTGCTGGTCTTCGACCTGCCGTTCCTCACCGGCGACGAGACCCACCTGAACCACTACCTGGCCCGCTTCGCCCCCGAGGTCCCCGCCCGCATCCGCGCCCAGCTGGTCACCAGCGTCCGCGCCCGCCGGCAGGGCACCGCCGCCTGACCCCCTCCCCCCTGCGCGCGCGGAGCCCGGCCGGCGCCCGGCTCCGCGCGCGCCCCCACGGGAGGAAGCAACGTCCCCGGCTCCCGGCCCGCCGGGGCGGCGCACCAGGATGGGCCCATGGACGACCTCCTGCGCTTCCTGCGCGCACGCAACGAGGAAGACAACCACGCCTACGCCTACGTGGCGCACGTCTTCGGCCCCGAGGCCCTCCTCGACAGCCACCTGCCCATGCTCGACCTGGTCGACCAGCTGGCCCAGGAGGGCATCGCGATGAACCCTTCGGACCCCCGCGCCGCCGGCCTCGCGTACGCGCTGCGCGTCCTCGCGCAGTCCTACCACGACCACCCCGGCTACCGGGAGCAGTGGCGCCCCTGACCGGCCGGGGACAGCCGGGAGCGGCCGGAGGCGGGGCCGACGGCGGCCGCCCGCCCGGGTTCGGTAGCCTCCGGGGATGGCCGCCTCCCCGCACCCCGTCCGGCTCACCACCCGACTCGTCGACAGACTCGTCTGCGCCTACGCCCCGGCCGCCGGCGCCGTGGGCGTGCTGTCGCCCGCGGTGGCCTGCCGGCCGGTTCCCGGGGACGGGGTGGTCGCCCACGCCGTCGCCACCGACCTGCGGCACGCCTACTACACGACGCTCCACGCGGCCGTCTGCGTGACGGCCGACGGCGCGGAGGTCTGGCGCACGCCCTTCGAACCGGCGGCGGACAACGCCCACGGCCACCTGCCCGACTGCGAACTGTCCCCGGACGGACGGGTGTTGTGGGTCTACCGGCCCGACGCCATGGCGGGCCGCGACCGGCCGGACCAGTGGGTCGCCGTGGACGCCGCGAGCGGGGCGGTCCTCGCCCGGGCCGACCTGGAGACGGTCGGGCACGGCGGCGTGCAGCTGGCCCACCCGGCGAGCGGCGGGATGCTCCTCAACGTGGGCGAGGGGCAGGACGGCACCGCCGTCTACCGCGCGTCGCTGGCCGGCGGCCGGCTGGAACTCCTCCGCTACCCGTGGGACGACCGCTGCCTCATCGACCTGTCCCCCGACGGGCACCGCTTCCTGACCGTCGACCACGCCCAGAGGGACCTCGCCGTCCACGCCTTCCCCGGCGGCGAGACGGTGTTCACCCTCACCGTCGACGACTTCGGCCACGACCCGGACTCGGTCTTCCTGGAGTGGAGCGGCGGCCACCTCACCCCGGACACCCTCCTGGCCACCCTCGTCGGCGAGACCGAGGACGAGGAGGACTGGTTCCGCCACTACCGCGTCGACGCCCGCACCGGCCGCGTCCACGGCGAGTTCGACGCCCACGCGGCGGACCCGTACGACCTGCGGCCGCTCGGCGACGGCTCCTGGCTCACCACCGGCCCCGGCGGCCACCCGGTGCGCCGCACCGCCTCCTGACGCCCCGACCCGGGGCCGCCGGCCCGGTCAGGCCGTCGGCGACGACCCCAGGTCGGCGGGGACGAGGGAGTACAGGACGAGGTCGGTGCGGCCGTGGTGGGTGAAGCCGGCGTTGCGCAGCACGCCCTCCTCGCGCAGGCCGGCGTTCAGGGCGGTGCGGCGGGAGGCGGTGTTGGCGGTGGCGGCCTTGAGCTCCAGGCGTTCGAAGGCCTGCGCGGTGAGCAGCCAGTGCGCCAGGGCGCGGGTGGCTTCGGCGGCGATGCCCCGGCCGCGCGCCCAGGGTGCCACCCAGTAGCCGGCTTCGGAGCTGCGGGAGCGCCAGTCGGTCTTCTTCAGGCCGACGGTGGCGGCCAGGCGCCCGTTCGTACGCTCGGTGACGGCGAAGTGGATGCCGTCGCCGGTGGTGCGCAGGTCGTGGGCGGTGCGGGTGCACCAGGTGTGGGCGTCCTCGCGGGTGTAGGGGCGGGGCAGCGGCAGCCAGTGCTGGGTGAGGTCGTCGGCGCAGGCGGCGCGGGTGTCGTCGGTGTCGTCGGCGGTGAAGGGGCGCAGGGTCAGGCGCGGGGTGTGCAGCACCGTCTGGGGGAAGGCGTGGGTCATGGGGTCGTCTCGTTCCTTCCCGGTCAGGCGGCGGACAGGCGCAGGGTGAGGGGCGGGCCGGAGGTGGCGGGTGTCCAGCCGTGCGCCCGGGCGGCGCGGATGCCCGCGGCGACTTCGCGTGGCAGGACGAGGTCCGTCGCCACCGCCCCGGGGGCGCGGAGGGTGGGGCGGCCGGTGTCCACGACGAGCGTCGTTCCGGGGTGCGCGGCGTGCTCGGCGGCGTAGCCGAGGGTGGTGCCCTCGTAGTCGCAGCACCAGTGTTGGCGGGTCACGCGCCAGCGGTACTCCTCGCCGTCGACGACGATGCGCCGCGCGCCCTTCCTCGCCAGTGCCACTGGTGCCGCCTTCCGGTCGTCCGGGTGTCCGTATGCCCGTGCGTCTGGGGCAGTCTCCCGGGGCGGCGCCCCGCCTGTCACCGCGTTTTTCCGCAGGGTGGTGACGGCGTCGGCTAGCGCGCCAGGCGCCTGAGCAGGGCGGAGGCGGCGGCGATGCCGGCCACGGTGGCGAGGGCGAGGACGGCGAAGTCCAGGGGCAGGTGGGAGGGGGTGCCGATGAGCAGGCCGCGCAGGGCGTCGACCTGGTAGCTGAGCGGGTTGGCCTTGCTGACGGCCTGGAGCCAGCCGGGCATCAGGTCGACGGGGTAGAGGGCGTTGGAGCCGAAGAACAGCGGCATGGTGATGGCCTGGCCGATGCCCATCAGGCGGTCGCGGGTGAGGACGATGCCGGCGATGGCCATCGACAGGCAGGAGAAGAACGCCGAGCCGAGCAGGACGACGGCCACGACGCCGAGCAGTCGCAGCGGGTTCCAGGTCATGGCGACGCCGAGGGCGGCGGCGATCAGTACGACCACGACGGCTTGCAGGAGTGCCTTCACCCCGGCGGCGAAGGCCTTGCCGGTGACGAGGGCGGCGCGCGGGGTGGGGGTGACGAGCAGTTTGGTGAGGACGCCGGAGTCCCGCTCCCAGATGATCATGATGCCGTAGAAGATCGCGATGAACATCGCTGACTGGGCGATGATGCCGGGCGCGAGGTAGTCCAGGTACGGGATGCCGCCGGTGGGGATGGCCTTGAGGCGGGTGAAGGTCTCGCCGAAGATCAGCAGCCACAGGGCGGGCTGGACGGCCCGGGTGTAGAGCTCGGTGCGGTCGTGGCGCAGCTTCTGCAGTTCGACGGCGCACATCGCGCCGATGCGGGCGGGCACCAGGCGCCAGCCGGTGCGGGCGCGCGGGGGCACCAGCAGCAGGGAGAGGTCGGGGCCGCCCGCGGGGCGGTGGGCGGGGGGTTCAGCCGACGCGGCCTGCGGTGCGGCGGGTACGGCGGACATCGCTGAAGTCTCCTTCGGTGGCGTCGGCCAGCTGCCGGCCGGCGAAGTGGCGGAAGACGTCGTCGAGGCTGGGCGCGGCCTGGGCCGGGTCGGTGCGCCGTACCCGGTCCTTGAGTTCGGCGGGTGTGCCGAGCGCGCGGACGCGGCCGCGGTCCATGAGGGCGATGCGGTCGCAGTGGCGGTCGGCCTCGTCCATGTAGTGGGTGGTGACCAGGACGGTCATGCCGGTGGCGGCGCGTACGGCGTCGACGCGTTCCCACACACCGGTGCGGGCGATCGGGTCCAGGCCGATGGTGGGTTCGTCCAGGACGAGCAGGCGCGGGGCGCTGACCAGGGCCTGGGCGAGTTCGAGGCGGCGCACCATGCCGCCGGAGTAGGTGGCGGCCATGCGTTCGGCGGCCTCGGTGAGGTCGACGGCGGCCAGCGCCTGGTCGACGCGGGCGGCGCGTTCGCGGCGCGGGACGTCGAAGACGCGGGCGAACAGGGCGACGTTCTCGCGTCCGGTCAGCCCGGCGTCGGCGGACAGCTGCTGGGGGACGTAGCCGAGCAGGCGGCGCACCTGCATGGGGTGGCGGGTGGCGTCGTGGCCGAAGACGCGGACCATGCCGGCGCCGACGGGCAGCAGGGTGGTGATCGCGCGGATGGTGGTGGTCTTGCCGGCGCCGTTGGGGCCGAGCAGGCCGAACACCTCGCCGGTGCGGACGGTGAGGTCGATCCGGTCGACGGCCCGGGTGGCCTTCCCGCGGCCGTGTCGGAAGGTGTACTCCAGGCCCCGGCAGGCCACCGCGTCCGCGGCTTCCCTGGAGTCCTCGGCGTTCCCGGTGCCCCGGGTGTCCTCGGTGGTCATCGTTCCTCCTCCCCCGGCGGGGTACGCAGGCCCTCGGCGACCTGCCGCAGGGCGGGCAGGGCGGCGGCCAGGGCCTCGCGCTCGCGCGGCGGCAGGCCGGCGACGATGTCGCCCATCAGCGCGCGGCGGCGCCGGCGCCAGGCCTCGATGCGTTCGACGGCCTCCGGGGTGGCGTGCAGGAGGGCGGCGCGCCGGTCGGCGGGGTCGCTCTCGCGGCGCAGCAGGTTCCGGGCGACGAGCTGGTTGACGAGGGTGGACACGGAGTTGCCGGCCAGGCACAGCTCCTCGGCGGCCTCGGAGACGCGCAGTCCGGGGCTGTCCATCACCAGGCGCAGCAGTTCGACCTGGGCGCCGCGCAGGCGGGGTTCGTCCGTCGCCTGCCGCAGGCGGCGGCGGACCAGGCGCTGGATGCCGACGAGGAGGGTGGAGAACTCGTCCGCCAGCGCGACGTCGAGCGTTTCGGGCCCTGTCGCGGTCATACCCTCATTTTAGCTCTCAGTAAGAGCTATCCGTCGAGAGCGCGGAGCCCCCTCCGCCCGCACGCCCCCTCCGCTGGCTGCGCGCCCCCTGGCCCGCCCCTTTCGGCGGGCCGCCCGCGCGCGGGAAGTCGGCCCCGCCGACTTCCCGCTCCACCGGCCGGCGGGAGGTGATCGTCCGTCACCGGGGAGATCCGATGGAGGTGTTGCGACCCCGCCGGGAGGGTGTCGTACGGCGCTGGCATGCTGATCGGATCACAACGGTTGTCGCCGGGATGGGGGCAGATGTCGGACAGGGTCATGCCGATGCGCACGGCACCGCGCTTGGGCACGGTCAACGGGTTCGGGCGGACGATGCTGGGCAAGACGCGCCCGGACGCCCAGGGGGCCTGCTTCGCCACCCACTGGTTCACCATGCTGATGCTGCCGATCCGGCCGCTGGGACGCTACTACGTCAAGGAGGGCGAGACGGTCGACGTCTCCGGGCGGCACGGCTCCTCGACGAGCACCACGCAGTACGTGTTCCTGGGCCGGGCCGAACTGCGCATGAGCGAGGTGATCCGCACCTACCTGTTCTGCTGGCTGGTGGCGCCCCTCGTCATCGCCGGTCCCGTGACGCTCTTCGGGATCAACGCCGACGCTTTCAGCCATGCGCACCCGATCGTCTTCATCGTGCTGCTGCTCGCGATCCCGATCGTCTGCATGATCGCGCTGGCGTGGATGCTGGTGCTCAACGAGAAGTTCCTGGCACCGGCGCGGGTACCGCAGTGGGTCGAGGCCCGGCCGGCGAACCGGCGGGCCTGAACAGACGGGGCCACCCCGCTCAAGGCAGCCCGGGTGGCCCTGGACAGGTGCGGAGGACCGGGGCAGGATCCGGGCATGCCGTCCGACGAGCCGTTGTCCGAGGAAGAACTGTCCGCGATCGAGCTGCGCGCCGGCGCCGCGACACCGGGGCCGTGGGTCGCCCGGCTGGAGACCCGCCAGGGGATCGGCGGCGCGAGCTTCGTCCAACTGCGCCCCGACGCGCCGCGGGACGACGAGTTCCACCTGACCCGGACCACCGACGGCCGCACCCGGACGGGACCGGACCCCGCGACGGACGCGGACCTCGACTTCATCGCCGCCGCCCGCCAGGACGTGCCACGACTGGTCGACGAGGTCAGGCGGCTGCGGGAAGCCCTGGAGCGGGCGCAGCCGGCCGGCTGACGGCCACGCGGAGCAGCCGCCCCGGGGAACCGGGGAGCCGCCGGGAGTGGAAAGTCGGCCCCGCCGACTTCCCACTCCCCCACGGCGGTCGCGGCGGCCCCCGGCAGGCCGGGCCTGCGCGTACGGGCTTCGGGGCGGTTGTCGGTGCCGGGTGGCAGGCTGCGCCCATGAGTTACGACCTTGCGGTCTGGGAGGGCGAGCGCCCCGCGGACGACGCCGCGGCGGGCCGGTGCTTCGACGACCTGTACGAGCGGTACCTCGGCACGGACGAGGAGAACCTTCCGCCGACCGAGCGGATCGCGGCCTTCGTGGCCGCGCTGCTGGAGCGGTGGCCCGACCTCGCCGAGGACGAGGACGACACCTCGCCGTGGTCGACCGGCCCGCTGATCGGGGAGGCGAGCGGCCCGCTGATCTACTTCCCGATCCGCTGGAGCATGGTGGAGGAGGCCAGCGTCCACATCGCGAAGGTGGCGTCCGCGATGGGCCTCACCTGCTTCGACCCGCAGTCGCAGTGCCTCTGGCCCTGACCGCCGCACGGCGGACAGCCGACGGCTGTCACCGCGGAGCCCCGGGGAGTGGGACGTCGGCCCCGCCGACTTCCCGCTCCCCCACCGTCGGCCGGGCGCGTGGAAACCGCAGGACACCGCGGGAAATCACGACAGAAGGTGTCGGGTTTCGCGGGGACAGTAGGGGGCGCCGGTCGGTGCCGTGGTGGCACGGGCCGAGACGAACGGACGGACAAGGACCCCCCATGCGCGAAACACCCGACGAGCTCCACCGGCTCCAGGCCCTCCTCGACGCCTCGCTCGCCCGCTCCACCGCGCACCTGCGGTCGATCATCAACAGCGAGCGCTCGCTCACCGCCGACCAGCTCACCGGTGTGCTCACCGGTATGTGCACGCTCGCGCTGTCCACGGTGACGGCGAAGGGCGAGCCGCGGATCAGCGGCGTGGACGGGCACTTCCTGCACGGCAGGTGGCACTTCGGCACCGCGCGCGGCGCCGCCAAGGCCCGGCACCTCGCCGCCCGGCCCGCCGTCAGCGCCGCGCACCTGCGCGGGGAGGACCTGGGCGTGTTCACCCACGGCACCGCGGAGGTCCTCAACCCGCACGGCGGCGAGCCGGCCGCCGACTGGCCGGAACTGCTCGCCTACTTCCGGGACTTCTACGGCCACGACGCCTTCGACTGGGACAACGACGTCGTCTACTACCGGCTGCACCCGCAGTGGATGACCGCGTTCGCCCCCGACCCCGCCAAGCTCGACGCAGCCGCCGACGAGGCCTGACCCCGCCCGCACCGGGCCCGCCCGCACCCGGCCACGCACCCGGAGACAATGGAACCGGGCCACCGCGCACACGGGCGGGGCCCACCGGGCGACACCAGGCAGGCGACGGAAGGGGCGACGTGCGGGCGAGCCGGGCCATCGCGCTGCTGCTGCTCCTGCAGAGCCGGCGGACGATGACCGCCGCGGACCTCTCGGCCGAGCTGGAGGTCTCCGAGCGCACCGTGCAGCGCGACGTCGCCGCGCTGGTGGAGGCCGGGGTGCCGGTGTACGCGGAGCGCGGCCGCGGCGGCGGCTACCGGCTCGTCGACGGCTACCGCACCCGCCTCACCGGCCTCGAACGCGCCGAGGCCGAGGTCCTGCACCTGGCCGGGCTGCCGGGTCCGCTGCGCGACATGGGCCTGGCCGGGCAGGCCCTCGCCGCCCGGCTGAAGGTCGCCGCCGCCCTGGGCGACGCCCCCGCGGCCGCCGCCCGGCGCTTCCACCTCGACGCGCCGGCCTGGTTCCGCGACGCCCCGACCCCCGCGCTGCTCGCCGAGGTGTCGCGCGCCGTGTGGGAGGACCGCGTCCTGCACGCCCGCTACGCGGCGCGCTCCGGCACCCGCGAGCGGCGGCTGGAGCCGTACGGCCTGGTCCTGAAGGCCGGGCAGTGGTACCTCGCGGCGCGCGGCCCCTCCGGCCGGGTCGGCTCGTACCGCGTCGACCGCTTCGAGACCGCCGAGGCCGGCGACGAACGGTTCGAGCGCGACCCGGAGTTCGACCTCTCCGGCTACTGGGCCGCGGCGGCGCGGGAGTTCACCCGCGCCATGCTGCGCGAGCGGGCGGTGGTGCGGCTGAGCCCGTTCGCCGTCGAGAACCTCGCCGCCCTGCTGGAGCCGACCGCCGCAGCCGACGCGCTGGCCACCGCGGGCCCACCGGACGCCGACGGCTGGGTCACCGCGACCCTGCCGGTCGAGACCTGGGACATCGGCTACCTCGAACTGCTGCGCCTGGGCCCGGAGGCCGAGGTCCTCCACCCGCCCGAACTGCGCTCCCGCCTGGCCGAGGCGACCCGCCGCGCCGCCGCCCTCTACACCTGACCGCCCCGCCCCCGGGGCGGCCCCCGCAGCGGGCCCGCCGCCGCCCGCGCCGCCCGGGATAGGTTTCCCCCTGCCGCACACGGCACTTCGAGAGAGGGGCGTACGGGATGACGGACGAACCCGCGGACCGGCCCGCCGAGTCGTTCGTCCGGCTCGGCGGGCGCCGGTTCGCCTACCTGGACTTCGGCGGCCCCGGGCCGGTCGTGCTCGCCCTGCACGGGCACTTCGGGCGGGGCCGGATCTTCGCGCCGCTGGCCGCCGCGCTCGCCGGCCGCTACCGGGTCCTCGCCCTCGACCAGCGCGGGCACGGACTGTCCGACCACGGGGGCGCGTTCACCCCGGACGCCTACACGGCCGACGCGGCGGCGTTCCTGGAAACCCTCGACCTGGCACCGGCCGCCGTGCTGGGGCACTCGATGGGCGGCGCGGTCGCCTTCCACCTCGCCCACCGGCGCCCCGACCTCGTGACGGCGCTCGTGGTCGCCGACATGACGACGCTCAACCGGGAGCCCGAGACCCGCCCCGTCCTGGACGTGTCCGGCTGGCCCCGCCGGGCCCCGACCCGTCGCGCCCTGGCCCGGGCACTGGAGGAACGCGGCGTCCCGTCCGGCTACTTCATGGACAGCGCCGCCGAGTTCCCCGACGGCTGGGGATTCCTCTTCGACACCGCCGACATGACGGCCTCCCAGGCCGCCCTCACCGGCGACTTCACGGCCGTCTGGAACGCCTCCCGCCAGCCCGCCCTGCTCCTGCGGGCCGCCGGCAGCTTCCTCCTCACCCCCGCCACCGCCCGCCGGATGGCCCGCGAACGCCCGGACACCCGCCTGGTGGAGATCCCGGACAGCGGGCACTGGCTCCCCACGGACGCCCCCGACGCCTTCGCCCGCCAGGTCCGCGCCTTCCTCGACCGCACCCACCCCGCGGGCCCCGCGCCGACGCCCGGGTGAGCCGGACCACCCGGCGCCCCGGCCGGGGCCGGGAGGCCGCTCACCCGGGGGAGGCCGCGCCCGCCCCGGCGTCCTCCCGGCCGCGCCGGCTCTCCTCGTGCCACTGCCGGATGCCGCGGACGATGTCCTGGCCGATCCGGTCCAGCAACGCGGCCGCGCCGTCCATCCGGGCCCCGGCCGCGGTGGCCGGGCCGAGCAGTTCGGCGCCGTGGCGGGCGATCCCGGCGAGCACCGCGTTGCGCTCGGCACTGGCCAGCAGCGCGCGGTGCCAGACGTCGTCGTCGATGACGTACCGCTCGCGGCGGTTGCGCCCGTCGCGCTCCCGGCGGACCAGCGCCTGGACCTCCAGGTAGCCGACCGCCTTCGAGACGGACGCCGGACTGACCCGCAGACGCCGCACCAGCTCACCCGCCGTCAGCGCGCCGTCCTCGGTGAGCTGGAGGCAGACCAGCACCCGCGCCGTCATCCGGGGCATGCCGCCGAGCGCCAGGAACTCGGCCAGCCGGTCGCCGAACCGGCGGACCTCCTCCGGGTCGCGCCCGGGCACCGCCGGCTCCGGCACCGCCTCCCGGCCGGCCGCCGCCCGCCCGCGCCGGGAACGCTGGACGGTGGCCCGCTGCGCCCGGTCGGCGCGGTAGCCGGACGGGCCGCCGTTGCGGGCGATCTCCCGGGTGACGGTCGAGGTCGGCCGCCCGAGCTGCCGGGCGATCTCGCCGTACCCCCACCCCTCGGCCAGCCCGGTGGCGATCCGGTGGCGCTCCTGCTGGGTCAGTCTGGCTCCGGGCATCCGTCCCCGCCCCTCCTCGGTCGGACTCGTTCGGACTCGGTCGGACTCGGTCGGCCCAGTATCGGCCGACCCCGGCGGCTGTTGCAATGGAACGCGGACGACTGTTGCATTCGTCGGCACGACCATTGCAAGGATGTCCCCGCCCCCACCTGCACGGACCGTCCGTGGCAATGGAGTTGACGTTGACCCGACCGTGAAGCAGCTCCTAGTTTCTTCCCAGGCCACGAACACCACGCCGAGGGGGAACACCAGCATGGGAATCACCAGGCGCGCCACCGCGCTGACCGCCACCGCCCTGACCGCCGCCCTGATCGCGGGCGGCACCGCCACCGCCGCACCGGCGCCCGCGACCCCGGACGCCCGCAACGCGCACCCCGGCGTCCAGCGGGTCCTGGAGCGCGCCGTGACCGAGGGCGGCGTACCCGGCATCGTCGCCGAGGTCCGCGACGGGCACCGCACCTGGTTCGGCACCGCGGGCGTCGCCGACCTGACCACCGGGCGCCCCCGCCGCGCCCAGGACCGCTTCCGCATCGGCAGCACCACCAAGACCTTCGTCGCCACCGTCGTCCTCCAGCTCGCCGCCGAGGGCCGGCTGGACCTGGACGACAGCGTGGAGCGGTGGCTGCCCGGCCTCGTCGACGGGCCCGGCTACGAGCCGGAGCGGATCACCGTGAGGCAGCTGCTCGGCATGACGAGCGGGGTCTACAACTACGCGATGGACGCGAAGGTCCGCGCCGAGAACGAGGGCACCGGCTTCCTGCGGCACCGCTTCGACGACTACACGCCCGAGCAGCTCGTCCGCGTCGGCACCGCCAACCGCCCGGACTTCGCCCCCGGCGCCGGCTGGACGTACTCCGACACCGGCTACGTCCTCGCCGGGCTGATCGTCGAACGGGTCACCGGGACCAGCCTGGCCGAGCAGGTCGAGCGGCGCGTCGTCACCCCGCTGGGCCTGAGCGGCACCTACACCCCCGGGCCCGACGACACCGCCCTGCGCGGCCCGCACGCACGCGCCTACTCCCGCCTGGGCGACCCCTCCCCCACCGCCCCCGTCCACGACGTGACCGAGCTCAGCCCCTCCTGGGGCTACGCCGCCGGCGACATGGTCTCCACCGCCCGCGACCTCGACACCTTCTTCGCCGCGCTGCTGGGCGGACGGCTGCTGCCGCCCGCCCAGCAGCGGGAGCTGTTCACGATGGTCCCCACGCCGCCCGACAAGTGGATCCCGAACGCCGCGTACGGCCTCGGCGTCGGCTCCGTCACCCTGGACTGCGGACCGACCCTGTGGGGCATGGGCGGCGCCATCAACGGCTCCTGGACCTACACCTTCGGCACCCGCGACGGCGGCCACCTGCTCACCGCCAACATCAACGGCGACTGGACCAACGGCAGTTGGCCGATCGCGGTGTTCACCTCCGCACTGGAGGCCGAGTTCTGCCCCCGGCCCCAGCCCTGACCCGGCCCGGGCCCCGGCCGCCGCGGCGCCGGGGAGGGCCGGACGGGACAACCCCGCGGACGGGCCGCCGGGGACGGGTCGTCGGTGCACGTCCCGGCCGGTACGGCCCGGGGGCGGGCGTAGCATCGGGCGGGTGTGGGAGCGACTGGAGATCGAGGGTTTCGTGGTCCTGGCCGAGGAGTTGCACTTCGGGCGGACGGCCGAGCGGCTGGGGGTCTCCAGGGCGCGGGTGAGCCAGACGATCCAGCGGCTGGAGCGGCGGGTGGGCGCGCCGCTGTTCGAGCGGACCAGTCGGCGGGTGCGGCTGACGGAGCTGGGGCGGCGGCTGCTGGAGGACGTCGGGCCGGCGTACCGGTGCATCGGGGACGGGCTGGAGCGGGCGCGGGCCGCGGCCCGGGGCGTCGAGGGGGTGCTCACGGTCGGCTACCTCGGCGGGGCGGCCGGGGAGTTCGTGATGGAGGTGATCGGCGCCTTCGCCCGCCGGCACCCGGGCATCGACGTGCGCATCCACGAGACGCAGGTGGCGTCCATGTTCGAGCCGCTGCGCGGCGGCGGGGCGCAGGTGCTGGTCACCCAGTTCCCGGTGGAGGAGGAGGACCTCGTGCGGGGCCCGGTGGTGCTGCGGGTGCCGCGGATGCTGGCGGTGCCGGCCAACCACGTGCTGGCCAGGCGGGATTCGGTCGGGGTGGAGGACCTGGCGCGGGACCGGGTGTTCGCCTGTACGGGGCACGTCCCCGGGTATTGGCAGGAGCGGCTGGCGCCGTCCGTGACGCCCGGGGGGCGGGTGGTGGAGCGCGGGCGGTCGGCGGCGACGCTGGCGGAGACCCTGGCGATGGTCGGGGCGGGACAGGGCATCTCGCCGGTGGGGGCGGACGTGGCGGTGCACTCGGCGCCGCCGGGGGTGGTGTTCGTGCCGTTCGTGGACGCCGAACCGCTCGAGTACGGGCTGGTGTGGCGGGCGGGCGGGGACAGTGCGCGGGTGCGGGCGTTCACGGCGGTCGCGGTGGAGCGGGCCCGCGGGTGGAGCCGGCAGTGGGCGGAACCCCCGGCGGCGGCGGTGGGGGCGGCGGGCCGGGACCGGTAAGCCGGGCTTACCGGTCGTTGCGCGTTCGGGGGCTGATCCGCGGGGCGGCGGCGGCCAGGCTGGTGCCATGACCAGCGATCTCTCGGCGCGCCGCGCCCCCTCCCCCGCGTCCGCCCCTGCCCGCGCGAGCGGCCTGCCGCCCGGGACCGGGCTTCCGTCCGCGCCTGGACCTCCGTCCGGGACCGGGCTTCCGTCCGAATCCGTCCGCCCGGCCGGTGCCGCCCTGTTCGCACTCGCCCTCGGCGCGTTCGCGGTGGGCTCCGCCGAGGTGGTGGTCGCCGGGCTGCTGCCGCGGATCGCCGAGGACACGGGGGTGTCCCTGCCGACGGCGGGGGTGCTGGTGTCCGGGTACGCGGTGGGCATGGTCGTGGGGGCTCCCCTGCTGACCGCGCTCGGGGTCCGCGTCGCCCGCCGGCGGATGCTGCTGTACCTGGTCGGCCTGTTCATCGCGGCCGGCCTGGTCACCGCGCTCGCGCCGGGCTTCGGCGCGCTGCTGGCGGGGCGGGTGCTGTCCGCGCTGGCCGGCGGGGCGTACGTGGGGATCGCCTCCGCGGTGGCGACCTCGCTGGTGCCCGCGCGGCGCAGGGCCGGCGCGATCGCCGCCGTGTTCACGGGGCTCGGCCTCGCCAACGTGCTCGGGGTGCCCGGCGGTACCGCGCTCGGGCAGGCGCTGGGCTGGCGGGCCACGTTCTGGGCGGTGACCGCGCTGGGCGTCGTGCTGCTGGTCGCGCTGGCCGTCCTGCTGCCGCACGGGCCGGCGGCCCCGCGGGCCGGACTGCGGGCCGAGCTGCGGGTGTTCCGGCGTGCGGGGGTGTGGCTCGCCCTGGCCGCGACGGCCTTCGGCTGGGCGCCCTTCCTGACCGTCCTCACCTACGTCTCGCCGCTGCTGACCGAGGTCACGGGCTTCGGGTCCGGCGCGGTGCCGGTGGTGCTGATGCTGGTCGGCGTGGGCATGGTGGTCGGCACCCCGCTGGCGGGCCGGCTGGCGGACCGGGCACCGGCGGCCGCGCTGTACGCGGCGCTGGCCGGGGTGACGGCCGTTCCGCTGCTGCTGCTCGCCGCCGTGCACAGCCGGGCCGCCGTGGCCGCCGTCTTCCTGCTGTTCGGCCTGGCCGGCGGGGCGGTCATCCCGCCGCTGCAGGCCCGGGTGCTGGCCCGGGCGAGCGGCGCGGACAACCTCGCCTCGGCCGCGAACATCTCCGCCTTCAACATCGGCAACGCGGGCGGCCCCCTGCTGGCGGGCGCGGCCCTGTCCGCCGGGGCCGGGTACACCGCGCCGCTGGGGATCGCCGCCGCGCTCGGCGCGGTGGGGCTGGCGCTGGCCTGGGCGGCGCAGCGCAGCGGCCGGCGCGGGTAGCGCCCGGGCCGGCGGGCGGACCGGGCCGTCCGCAGCCCGGCGGTGGCGGTACCGGCCAGCACGGCGCGGCGCAGCGGCCGGCGCGGGTAGCGCCCGGGCCGGCGGGCGGACCGGCCCCGGCCCCGGGGTGTGATGCGACTGGTGGGCCCGGCCGGTCGCGTCACGCCGCCGCGTGTGCCCGGCACCGGCGCTGTCGATAGCGGGCCGGGTGGCTCGGTGGCCGACGGGCTCGGCGGCCGGGGGGGTTCAGCGGTCGGCGACGAGGCGCAGGGCGGTGCGTGCGACGGCCTCGTGGACGGGGACGGTGCCGGAGACGAGTTCCAGGACGCGTGGGGCCGTGGCGGGTGTGGTGAGCAGGTCCGCGAGGACGGCCGCGACGTCCGCCCGGTCGATCTCGCCGGGGCCGGTGTGTCCGGCGAGGTGGACCAGGCCGGTGCCGGGCCCGTCGCGGAACCAGGCGGGGCGCAGCACGGTGCAGTCGAGGGCGGGGCGGGAGAGCAGGTCCCGGTCGGCTCTGCCCTTGGCCTGGAGGAAGGTCTCGACGAGGGGGTCGGGCGGGTAGTGCATGGCCGGGTCGGCGCCCATGGCGGAGAGCATGACGAAGCGTCGTACTCCGGCGAGGTGGGCGGCGTCGGCGAGGGTGAGGGCGGCGTCGTGGTCGACGGGGTCGGCCTGTCCGGGGGCGTCGCCGCGGCCGGCGCCGGCGGCGAAGAGCACGGCCTGGGCGCCGGTGAGCAGGTGGGCGAGGTGGTCGGGGGTGGCGCGGGCCAGGTCGGCGACGGCGGGCAGGGCGCCGGCGGCCCGTACGGTGGCGGCCTGTTGGGGGCGGCGGATGATCCCGGTGACGGGTAGGCCCCGGGTGGTGAGGAGGCGGGTCGTCAGGAGTGCGACCCTGCCGTGGCCGCCTGCGATCACTACCGACATGCGGGCACCTTACGGGGCCGGTGCCCGCCCGGCCGCGACCGGCGCGCGTCTCGGTGCGGGGCGGGCGGGGCGCGGCGGGGCGGGGCGGGTGGTGTGTCAGACGGCGACGAAGCGGCGGTGGCCGTCGGCGGTGAGGATGCGGCCGAAGCGCATGCCGGGGAAGTGGGCGGCGACGAGGAGGTCGTCGGTGTCGGCGGCTTCGTCGGCGATGCGGTTGCGGACGGCGGAGGCGGCGGCGGGGTCGAGGTCCCAGATCACCTGCCAGTCGCGTTCGCTGAACTGGACGACGGAGTGGGCGATGTCGCCGAGCAGCAGTGCGCGGCGTGCGCCGGAGGACAGGACGTAGGCGGTGGTGCCGGGGGTGTGGCCGGGCAGGTGGAGGGCGTCGATGCCGGGGGCGATGGTGAAGTCGGTGTCGAAGAGTTCGAGTCGGTCTTCGACGGGGGTGAGTTTGGCGACGGCTTCGGGGCTGGCGTCCGGTCCGGTGACGAAGTGCTGCCAGTCGGCGCGGTGGGCGCGGTAGACGGCGTTCGGGAAGACGGGGCGGTCCTGGACGGCGGCCCAGCCGACGTGGTCGAAGTGCAGGTGGGTGAAGAGCACGTCGGTGACGTCGGCGGGGGTGACGCCGTGGGCGGCGAGGGAGTCGAGCAGGGCGCCGCCGTGGTAGCGGCCGTGGTCGTGGGGGCCGACTCCGGCGTCGACGAGGACGGTGCGTGCGCCGCTGCGGACCAGGAAGCCGCCGAGGGGCAGGTGGAGGGTGCCGTCGGGGTCGCGGTGGTGCTGGTGGCAGGCCCAGGGGTCGTCGGTGCCGGGGCGGGTGAGGATCTCGGCGGCGGTCTCGGTGCCTTCTCCGTCCATGACCGCCAGGACCTCGATGTCGCCGATCCTCATGTGCTGCCCCTCTCGTGACGGTGCGTCGTGGGCCCGGGTGGAACGGGGGTCCGTTCGTGGGCCATCGGTGGCAACCGTGCCGGGGGGCCGGGGATTCCCGCCGGGGGCCGTCGCGGTTCGCCGCCGGTGGGGAGCGCGGTGGGGGCCGGGCCCCGCCGCCCCTTGCCCGAGGGGGCGGCGGGGCCCTTCCACCCGCGCCAGATGGTCTGTGGGGCCGTCAGACGGCCGCGAGGAGGGGCCCGGGGGCCGCGGCGGCGGGTGCGGCCGCGCCGGGGGCGGGGGCGGGGCGGGTGAGGCAGTCGTCGGTGAAGGCGAGGGCGCGCAGGTGGTAGGGGCGGGCGGCGTGGCCCAGGGAGAGGTTGTGGCCGGCGCGGCGGGCGGTGGCCAGGTGGGCGAGGCCGTCGGGGAAGGCGGCGGTCAGGGCGGCGCGGTGGGCCGCTTCCAGGCGCCACCAGTGCTCGTGGTCGGCGAGGGTGAGGCGTACGGGGACGCGTACGCGGGCGGCGAGGGCGCTGTAGCGGGCGGGCCAGGTGGCCAGTTCGCGGGATTCGAGGGCGGGGACGGGGGTGAGCAGGGTGCGGGCGGCGTGGAAGGTGCCGGGCGGGTAGAGGTGGAGGGGGCCCCAGTTGAGGCGGCCGCCGCCGGCGAGGTCGTCGGGGCGGTCCCAGGCGCCGGGGGCGTAGTGCTGGGCGAGGCCGGAGATGTCGCAGCCGAGCAGGGGCAGGCGGGGGTCGTCGGGCCAGTGGGCGGCGAGTTGGAGGGCGATCTTGCCGCCGAAGGAGTGGGCGAGGAGTTGGACGCCGGCGCCGGTGGGGTGGGCGCGGGCGTAGTCGGTGAGGGCGGCGTGGAGGGTGGCGGCCTGGTCGGCGATGAGCTGGCCGTGGGGCAGGCGGTGGGCGGAGGCGCCGTGGCCGGGGCGGTCGACGGCCAGGACGGTGTAGCCGAGGTCGGCGGCGAGGGTGAGCAGGCTGGTGTCGGGGTGGGCGGGGCCGGCGAAGTAGGCGGCGCGCATGCCGCGGCCGTGGATGGCGAGGACGACGGCCTTGGGGGCCTGGTGTTCGGGTTCGGCGACCAGGGCGGAGAGGGGGATGCCGGCGGCGTCCAGGACCAGGGAGCGGGTGCGCAGGTCGTTCTTCACGCGGCGACCCCCGCTCTGGCGGCGTCGAGGTCGGCGAGCCAGCCGGTGAGGTCGCCGGTGCGCATCAGGGAGGTGCCGATGAGCAGGGCGGCGTAGCCGGCGTCGAGGAGGCGGGCGGCGTCGTGGGGGTCGGTGATGGCGGAGGCGGAGACGGGGGCGCGGCAGCCGGCGGCGCGCAGGGCGGGCAGCAGGCGCAGGCTGCGGCCGAGGTCGCCGCGGTCGCGTTCGCGGGTGCGGATGTCCTTGTTGTTGACGGCGACGACGCATTCGGCGATGCGGGGCAGGGTGTCGAGTTCGCGTTCCTCGGTGATCTCGACGAAGGGGGTCAGGCCGAGGTCGAGGGCGCTGGTGACGAGGCGGGTGAGGGAGGTGGCGGGCAGCAGGGCGGCGGTGAGCAGGACGGCGGAGGCGCCGAGGGCGCGGGCGGCTTCGAGTTGGGCGGGGCGGGTGAGGAAGTCCTTCTGGAGGACGGGGAGTTCGGTGGCGGCGGTGACGTCGCGCAGCAGGCGGGGGGTGCCGCCGAACCAGCGGCCGGTGACGACGGACAGGCAGGGGGCGCCGGCCTGTTCGTAGCGGGTGACGAGGTCGGTGACGGTGCGGGGGCCCAGGAGGTCGGCGCCGTGGGGGTCGCGGAGTTTGACCTCCATGACCAGGGGGCGGGGGGCGGTGAGCAGGGCGTCGATGAAGCTCGGGCTCATGCGGGGGTCTCCTGGAGGCGCGGGTGCCAGGCGCGGGTGAGGGCGGTGACGGCTTCGTGGGTGAAGCGGCCGGCGCGGTCGCGGGCGGCGGTGTCGATGTCGGCGCCGGCGTACAGGGGGTGGTCGGTGACGGTGCGGTAGGTGTCGCGGTTGGTGGTGTTGAGGCCGCCGGCGAGGAGGAAGGGGATGGTGAGGCGGGGCAGCAGGGCGTGGACGTGGGCGGGGTCCAGTGCCTGGCCGGTGGAGCCGACGCGGCCGTCGTCGGTGACGGTGTCCAGGAGGAACAGGTCGCAGCCGGCGCGTTCGAAGGCGCCGGTGAAGGCGCGTTCCAGGCAGCGGCCGCGGGAGAGGTGGAGGACTTTGACGAGGACGGCGTACGGGAGCTGTTCGCGCAGGTCGGCGACGAGGGCGGGGCTCTGGTAGGCGTGGAGCTGGATCCAGCGGATGCCGGTGGCGCGGGCGAGGGCGGCGATCTTTCGGGCGTCGTCGAGGAAGGTGACGAGGACGGGTTCCAGGCCCAGGCGGATGGCGGTGGCGGCGAGGTCGGCGAGGCGGTCGGCTTCGAGGTCGGCGGGGCCGCCGGGTACGCCGTGCCACAGGCCCACCAGGGTGGGGCCGGTGTCGGCGAGGAGGGCGAGGTCGGCGCGGGTGCGGGCGCCGCAGACCTTGAGGTGGCCGGCGCTGCGGGGGGCCAGGAGGGCGGGGGCGGTCATTTGCCCAGTCCGAGCATGGCGGCGATGCGGTTGTACTGGATCTCGTTGCTGCCGGAGTAGATGGTGCCGGCGACGGCGTTGCGCACGTCCTTCTCCAGTCCGTACTCGGACATGTAGCCGTTGCCGCCGAAGACCTGGACGGCGGCCAGCGAGGTGGCGAGGTTGGATTCGCTGGTGAGGAGTTTGGCGATGGCCATGTCGACGGTGACGTTGTCGCCGGCCTCCAGGCGCTGGGCGGTGTCGTACAGCCACTTGCGGGCGGTTTCGAGGCGGATCTTGGTGTCGACGATCTTGTTGGCGACCGACTGGTAGGAGCCGATGGGCTTGCCGAAGGACATGCGGGTCTTGGCGTAGTCCAGGCAGCGGGTGAGGCGGTGCTGCATCTCGCCGGTGTTGACGATGAAGGTGTAGAGGATCTCGCGTTTCATGACGTGGTCGAGGACGAGGAAGCCGCCGCCGACGCGGCCCAGGACGCGGTCGGCGGGGACGCGGACGTCGTCGAAGTAGAGCTCGGAGAGCGGGGAAGTGCGCAGGCCCATCTTCTTGATGGGGTTGCCGGTGGTCAGGCCGGGGGTGTCGGCGTCGACGAGGAAGGCGGTGACGCCGAGGGCGCCGCCCTGGGGGTGGGTGCGGGCGTAGACGACGACGACGTCGGCGACGGGGCCGTTGGAGACGAAGGTCTTGGCGCCGTTGAGGACGAAGTGGTCGCCGTCGCGCACGGCGCGGGTGCGCATCTGCATGGCGTCGGAGCCGGACTCGGACTCGGTGATGGCGTGGGCGCCGATGGCCTCGCCGGAGGCGATGCGGGGCAGGTAGGCGTCTTTGAGGGCGGGTGAGCCGAAGGCCTGCAGGGGGACGCCGGTGGAGGCCATGGAGGTGGTGACGGAGAAGTTGAGGCCGCCGTCGCGGCAGGTGTGGCCGAGGCCTTCGAGGACGTACATGGTGGTGAGCAGGGACTGGCCCAGGCCGCCGTAGCGTTCCTCGAAGGGCAGGGAGAGGATGCCGGTCTTCTGGATCATGCGCCACTTGTCGTGGGAGAAGGCGGCCTGTTCGTCGCCTTCGATGTGGCCGGCGCTGAGGTCGTCGCCGAAGCGGGCCAGGCCCTCGCGCAGGGCCGTCTGGTCGGCGTTCCAGCGGATCATGGGATGTGCCGCCTTCCTCCCGGGCCGCCGGTGCGGGGCGCGGGGTGGCAGGCCGGCGCCCGGTGGCGCCGGCTCACGTCGGTTCCTGGGGCCCGTCCCGGGGGCCCGGGCCCCCCGGGGGTGCGGGGGCGGCGGGCCCCGGTGGGGGCGCGGGGTGCCTCTGGTACCTCTAGTAGGCGGAGGAGGAGTGGGCGTCGAGCTGGTGGACCTCGTCGCCGCGCAGGGCCGGGGAGAAGACGCAGACCAGGCGCAGGTCCTCCTCGGGGCTCGCGACGAGGTAGTGGGCGTCGTGCTCGTCGAGGGCGTAGAGGCGTCCGGGGGTGATGGGGTGGGAGGTGCCGTCCATGTCGATGACCTCGCCGGAGCCGGCGATGCAGTAGCAGGCCTCGAGGTGGTTGCGGTACTCCAGGCGGGACTTGGTGCCGGCGTTGACGACGGTGTCGGTGAGGCTGTAGCCGAGGCCGTCGCTCTCCACCAGGAAGCGGCGGGACAGGCCGTTGCCCCACTCGACGGTCTTCACGTCGGCCAGGTCGCGGATCAGCATGCGGGTTGTTCCTCTCGGGTCGTGGTGCCGGCGGAGGTGGTGCGGGTGCCGGTGGTGCCGGGGGTGGTGCGCGTGGTGGTGCGTGTGGTGGTGCCGGGGGTGGTGCGGGGTCCGCCGGGCCGCTCCGGGAGGGCGGGGCGGGGGCGGAGGTCGGTGAGGTAGGCGCGCAGCTCCGTCACGGGGTCGAGGCGTTCGGTCAGCGCGTGTTCGACGCGGGCGACGGCGGCGGAGCCGATGATCGCGGCGTCGGCTCCGGCGGCGGCGACGGCGGCCAGGTCGGCGGCGGCCTTGACGCCGAAGCCGACGGCGACGGGGGTCGCGGGGGCGGCGGTGCGCAGCGCGGTGACGGTGTCGGTGAGGGCGCGGTGGCCGTGTGCGGGGGTGGTGCCGGAGCGGCCGTAGTGGGCGACGAGGTAGACGTAGGCGTCGGTGGCGCCGTGGGCGGCGGCGGTGAGGACCTCGGGGGTGGAGGCGGGGTAGCAGGTGGTGACCTGGGGCAGGCCGGTGTGGTGCAGGGCGTGTTGCCAGGCGGGGCGCAGGCGCGGGGGCAGGGCGTGGACGAGCAGGGCGCGGGCTCCGGCGTCGCGGATGGCGGTGGCGGTGGCGGTGGGGTCGCGGTGGCGCAGGCTGTGGCTCCAGTCGGCGAGCAGGGCGACCTTGAGGTGGGTCAGGCGGGGGGTGAGGTCGGCGAGTTCGGCGAGGACGGTGTCCAGGGTGGTGCCGGCCTGGAGGGCTCGGGTGGCGGAGCGGCGGATGACGGGGCCGTCGGTGGGTGAGTCGGGGAAGGGGACGGCGAGTTCGAGGACGTCGACGCGCTGGTCGTCGAGCATGAGCGCGAGGTCGGTGAGGTGGCCGGCGGGGTCGCCGGCGTTGAGGAAGAGCGCCAGGCCCAGGTCGTCGCGGGGGAAGAGGGGTTCAGACACCGGCGGTCTCCCTGGGGCGGGTGGCCAGGCGCGTGGCCAGGGCGTGGGGGGCGCCGTCGGCGAGGGCGTCCAGGGCGGTGGTGTAGGCGGTGTGCCAGCGGGTGTGGCGGCCGGAGGCGAGGGCGAGGGCGGCGGCGTTGAGGGCGATGGTGTGGGTGGCGGTGGTTCCGGCGCGGCCGGCGAGGGCGCGTAGGAAGTGGCCGGTGAGGTCGTGGGGGTGGGGGGCGAGGTCGGCGAGGGTGCCTTCGGCGGGGGCGACGGCGCCGGCGGGCAGGTGGATGTCGCCGTCGGGGGTGTGGAGGGTGTTGTCGGCGAAGGGCAGGAGTTCGTCGGCTCCGGCGCTGTTGTGGGCGAGCCACACGGTGCGGGTGGTGGTGTTGGCGGCCAGGGGGCGCAGGGCGGCGAGGGCGGTGGGGGTGGCGGTGCCGGTGAGCTGGGCGGTGACGGGGACGGTGGCGAGCAGGGGGCCGAGGGTGTTGAGGAACGCGCCGAAGGGTTTGAGGGTGAGCGGGTAGAGGGTGCGGGCGAGGCGGGTGAGGGCGGGCGGGTAGACGTGGGGGCCGGCGAAGGCGATGTTGTGGCGGGCGAGGTGGTCGGCGGTGGCGGTGTGGCTGGAGGTGAGGGTGATGCCGAGGCGTTCGAGGAGGTCGACGGAGCCGGCGGCGCTGGTGTAGGCGCGGGAGCCGGTCTTGACGACGGGGATGCCGATGGCGGCGGCGGTGAGGGCGGCGGCGGTGGAGAGGTTGAAGGTGGCGGGTCCGCCGCCGGTGCCGACGATGTTGACGCTGCCGGGGTGGGCGGGGCCGGGGTCGGGGGTGCGTTCGGTGAGCGAGGTGTGCAGGGCGGTGAGGGTGTCGGGGTCGGGCAGGCGGGTGGTGAGGGCGGCCAGCAGGGCCGCTGCCTGGGCCCGGTCGCTGTCGGCCGGGCCCAGGGTGCGGTGTTCGAGCTGGTCCCACCACGAGCGCCAGGCCGCCAGGTCGACGGGGCGGGCGGCGAGGAGCGCGGTGAGGGCCTGGTGCATGGCTGTCAGCCGCCCACGGTGACGCCGGCGGCGGTGGCGGCGGTGGTGCGGCGTTCGGTGATGAAGGCGTCGATGGCGGCGACGGAGCGGAAGTTGTTGGGGTCGAGGTCGGTGTCGTCGACGGGGAGGGTGAAGTGGTCCTCGACCCAGGCGATGAGTTTGAGGACGCCGAGGCTGTCGATGACGCCGTCGGAGAGCAGGTCGTGGTCGTCGGCGAGCTGGTCGGGGGTGATGTCGGGCAGGAACTCGTCGATGAGGAACCGCTTGATCTGGGCGATGTTGCTCATGTCGGCAACTCCCTTGCGTCGGTGGCCTGGTGGCCGCTGATTGGATGGCTGGTCGGGTGGTGCGGGGTGTTACGGGGCGGGCAGGACGGCCTTGCGGTCGACCTTGCCGGTGGCGGTCTTGGGCAGGGGGGCGTCGTGGATGGCGAGCTTCTCGGGGACGGCGGCGCGTGGCAGGTTGCGGGCCAGGTGCTCGCGCAGGACGAGGCTGTTGAGGGTGGAGCCGGGGGTGCGCTGGACGGCGGCGTGCAGGCGTTTGCCGGTGAGCGGGTCGCTGGCGGCGGCGACGGCGGCTTCGCGCACGTCGGGGTGGGCGAGCAGGACGCGTTCGATCTCGGCGGTGTTGACGGCGACGCCGCGGACCTTGACCTGGAAGTCGGCGCGGCCGGTGAGGTGGACGCGTCCGGCCTCGTCGCGGGTGACGAGGTCGCCGGTGCGGAACCAGCGGCGGCCTTCGCCGGCGCCTTCGGGCTGGGTGGTGAAGCGTCCGGTGTCGCGGGAGCGGTCGAGGTAGCCGGCGGCCTGGAAGGGGGTGGAGACGTAGAGTTCGCCGCTGCCGGGGCCGTCCAGGGGGGTGCCGTCGGCGGTGGCGACCAGGGTGCGCACGCCGGGCAGCGGGGTGCCGATGGGCACGGGCAGGGCGGCGGCGGCGTCCAGGCGGTCCAGGCGGTGCAGGAAGCTGTCGTTGGTCTCGGTGCAGCCGTAGATGTTGTACAGCTCGGCGCCGGGCAGCAGGGCGGGCAGGGCGGCGAGGGTGCGGGCGTCGATGGCGTCGCCGGTGAACGCGGCGTGCTCGACGCTGTCCAGGACGTGGGCGCCGGCGGCGGCCTGGACGAGCAGGGCGTAGGCGAGGGGGACGGCCTGCAGGACGTGGGGGCGGTGGCGGATGAGCTGGGCGAGCAGGTGGCGGGCGTTGAGGGCGTGGGCGGGGTCGATGAGCAGGCAGGTGCCGCCGGCGGCGAGGGTGGCCCACACGTCGAGCAGGGCGAGGTCGAAGTTGAGGGGCGCGTAGTTGGCGACGGTGCGGCCGGGGCCGAGGTCGAAGGTGTCGTGGGCCCAGGCGGTGAAGCGGTCGACGGCGCCCTGCGCGAGGGGGACGATCTTGGGCAGGTCGGTGGAGCCGGAGGTGGTGAGCATGAAGGAGGTGCCGGCCGCGAGGGTGGGCACCGGGGCGGGGTGGGGCAGGGCGGGCAGCCGGGGGGCGTCCTGGCCCAGGGGGGCGAGCAGGCGCCGCGCGCCGGCCTGGGCGAAGAGCGCGGCCAGCAGGGCGGGGGCGAGCTGCGGGGAGGGCAGCAGGAAGGGGCGGCGCTCCATCAGGCAGGCCAGCACCAGGGCGACCGCGGCGGGTGACTTGACGGCGTACAGGCCCACCGGTTCGCCCGGTGCCAGGTCGAGGGCGTTCAGGCGGGCGCGTTCGGCGTCGGCGGCCTCGGCGAGCTCCCGGTAGCTGACGCTCTGGTCGTGCCAGAGCAGGGCGGGGGCGTCGGGGCGGGTGCGGGCATGGGCGGTGAACGCGTCGGGCAGGGCGAGCGGCGGCAGCGCGGTGTCCTGGACGGGGCGGCCGAACGGGGCGCTGCTGGGGGTGGTGGTCATGGCGTTCACTCCCCCGCCGGTGCGATGCGCGCCCAGCCGGCCTTGACGGCGGTGCCGGCCTCGGTGGCGATGGTGAAGCGCACCACGGTGCCCCGGTCGTGGGGCTGGAGGGTCAGGCGCAGTTCGGTGCCGGGGCGGGTGGGGGCGGCGAAGCGGGCGCCGAGCGCGGTGACGCGGGCGGGGTCGCCGCCGGCGTGGCGGTCGGTGATCTCCTCGGCGGCCAGGGCGACGAGGTGCATGCCGTGGGCGATGACGCCGGGGAAGCCGGCCGCGCGGGCGGCGTCGTCGTCGAGGTGGATGGGGTTGAGGTCGCCGGAGGCGTGGGCGTAGGCGCGGGTGTCGCCGGCGTCCAGCACGTGGGTGAGGACCAGGGGCGGGCCGTCGGGCACGGAGCCGGGGTGGGCGGCCGGCGGCAGGGCGCCGTACGGCTCGGTGCCGGTGGCGCCCAGCAGGAGCGCGGCGGTGGCGAGGTCGGCGAGCGGGGCGCCGGTGGCCGCGTCGGTGAGGCGGGTGGTCAGGGCCAGGCGGGTGCCGCGGGCCTCGCGGCGCACGGCGGCGACCTCGACGGCGACGTCGACGTCCCCCGCCGTGAGCGGGGCGTGGGTGCGGATCTCCTGGGCGAGGTGGACCACGCCGGTGAACCCGTGGTCGCCGGCGGTCAGCGCGCTGACGGTGTGCTGGGCGAGGGCGTGGGCGGCGACGAAGGGGTGCGCGGGGCCGGCCCCGGCGCGGGCGGGGGCGCCCAGGCGGGCGCGGGCCGCGGCCCGGTAGGCGGCCAGGTCCCGGTCGGTGACGTGCAGGCGGGTGCGCGACACCGGCCCGGCGGGCGCGGTCACGGCGGGAGCAGCGGGTGCGGCCTGTCCGGCGGGGGCGGCTTGTGCGGCGGGTGCGGCGGGTGTGGCGGGTGCGGCCTGTCCGGCGGGGGCGGCTTGTGCGGCGGGTGCGGCGGGTGTGGTCGTGGGTGCGGTCATAGCGGGGTCACCACCAGGGTCGTGTTGTGGCCGCCGAAGCCGAACGAGTTGGACAGGGCCGCGCCGGCGCGCACCGGGCGCGGCGCGGTGTGCACGACGTCGAGGTCCAGGCCCTCTTCGGTCTTCTCGTGGTTGGCGGTGGGAGGGACGGTGCGGGCGTTCATGGCCTCGATGGCGGCGATCAGCTCGACGGCGCCGGCGGCGCCGATCAGGTGGCCGATGGCGCCCTTGGTGGAGGTGACCGGCACGCCGTGGGGGCCGAACACGGCGCGCAGGGCGGCGGCCTCGGCCCGGTCGTTGTGCACGGTGGAGGTGCCGTGGGCGTTGACGTGGGCGATGTCGCCGGGCGCGAGGGCCGCGTCGGCGAGGGCGGCGCGCATCGCGGCCACCGCGCCGGCGCCGTCGGGGCGCGGGTTGGACAGGTGGTAGGCGTCCGCGCTCGCGCCGTACCCGGCGAGCAGCGCGTACGGGGTGCGGCCGCGGGCCCGGGCGTCGTCCAGGCGTTCCAGGACGAGGAAGCCGGCGCCCTCGCCCATCACGAAGCCGTCGCGGTCGGTGTCGAAGGGCCGTGAGGCGCGCCCGGGTTCGTCGTTGCGCAGGGAGTGCGCGCCGAGGTTGCCGAACGCGGCCAGGGTGACGGGGGTGAGGGTGGCCTCGCAGCCGCCGGCGATCACCACGTCGGCGCGCCCGGTCTCCAGCAGCAGGGCGCCGTGGCCGATCGCGTCCGCGCCGGAGGCGCAGGTGGTGGCGATGGTCAGGGCCGGCCCGTTCCAGTGCAGGCGCATCGCGATCTGGGCGGCGGCCGCGTTGGGCATGGTGACCAGCGGCATCAGCGGGGAGACCCGCAGCGGCCCGTGCTCGGTGTACAGCGCGGACTCGCGGTCGCTGGTGGTGCGTCCGCCCACGGCGGTGCCCACCACGATGGCGCTGCGCCCGGGTTCGGGTTCGGGGCGTCCGGCGTCGGCGTGGGCGGCGAGCGCGGCGAGGGTGCCGTAGTGGGCGAACGGGTCCAGGCGGCGGGCGTCCTTGGCGGGGACGAGGTCGTTGTCGGGCAGGTCGGTGACCTTGCAGCCCAGGCGCACCCGGTGGCGGGCCAGGGCGGGGTCGGTGAGGGCGGTGGCGGTGGAGCGCCCGGAGGCGACGGTGCGCCAGAGGTCCTCGACGGTGTGGCCGGCGGGGCTGACCACGCCGAGGCCGGTGACGGCGATCGGCGGCCGGTGGTGGGGGGCCATGGCTTCGTCTCCTTAGCGCGGTCGCGCGGGCGGCCCGGCGGTGGCGGCGGGGGCGGGGCGGGCTGGTCCGGGCCGGCCGGCCGGATCAGGCGGGCCGGGCCTCTCAGGCCGGGCGGTCGGGCCTGATCGGGCGGGCCGGGCCTCTCAGGCGGGCGGGGCGGGCCGGATCGGTCGGGCCGGGCGGGTCAGATCAGGCCGGTCTGGGCGGCGGCGGTCAGGAACGCCTCGGCGGCGAAGTCGATGTCGGCGGCGGTGTGGCGGGCGGTGACGGCGATGCGCAGCCGGGCGAGGTCGTTGGGCACGGCGGGGGTGACGACGGGCAGGCCGATGACGCCGGCCTTGCGGCAGGCGGTGGCGTAGTCGTAGGCGGCGTCGTCGCTGCCGGCGATGACGGGCAGGACGGCGGTGGTGGAGTCCATGGTGGAGATGCCGGCGTCGTTGAGGCGGGTGCGCAGGCGCTGGGCCTGGGTCTGGGTGTGGGTGACGCGCTCGGGTTCGCGGCGCAGGATGCGCAGGGACTCCAGGGCGGCGCCGGTCTGGGCGGGGCCGAGGGCGGCGGAGAACAGGAACGGGCGGGCGGCGTAGCGCAGGTGGCCGATGAGGTCGTGGCTGCCGGCGATCCAGCCGCCCATGGAGGGGATGGCCTTGGAGAGGGTGCCGAGTTTGACGTCGACGCGGACCTTGTGGTCGAAGTGCTCCTCGATGCCGCCGCCGGTCTTGCCGATGACGCCCAGGGCGTGGGCCTCGTCGACCATGAGGAGGGCGTCGTAGCGGTCGCAGACCTCGCGCAGTTCGGGCAGCGGGGCGATGTCGCCGTCCATGGAGTAGACGCTGTCGACGATGACCAGGCGCACGCCGGTGGGGGCGGCGGCCTTGAGGCGGCGCTCGAGGTGGTCGACGTCGTTGTGGCGGAAGCGGGTGACGGTGGCGCCGGACAGGCGGCAGCCGTCGACGATGGAGGCGTGGTCGTACTTGTCGATCAGGACGGTGTCGCCCTGGCCGACGAGGGCGCCGACGGTGCCGACGTTGGCGGCGTAGCCGGAGCCGAAGACCAGGGCGCGTTCGCGGCCGGCGAAGCGGGCGACCTCGGCTTCGAGTTCCTCGTGCAGGGGGATGGTGCCGGCCAGGGCGCGCACGCCGTGGTTGCCGGTGCCGTAGACGTCGACGGCGGCCTTGGCGGCGGCCACGACGCGTTCGTCGCCGGCCAGGCCCAGGTAGCTGTAGCCGGACATCATGAGCAGGCGCTCGCCGTCGAGGTCGCAGTAGGCGCTGTCGCGTTCCATGGTGTAGGCGACGAAGCTGTTGCGCCGGGAGGGGTCGGACTCCAGTGCGGCCACGCGGGCGTTCGTTGCGGCGAGCTTCGGCTCCAGGCGGTCCCATGCTCCGGTGGCGTTCACGGGTTTCTCCTTCACGGCGTCACGGTGTTCACGGCTTTTCGCGGTTGTTCGCGGCTGTTTCGCGGTTGTTCGCGGTTGCGTGCGGTTGTGCGCGGCTTTTCGCGGCTCGGGGTGTTTCTCGAAGCCTTCACGCGGGGTGCTCAAGGATGGCTACATTTCTACGGCAGGATGCGCAAGGCGTCCGCAATAGGCGCTTTCCTGGCCTGCGGGAACGCTCTGACGTGCGGAAACCTTGCGTCCACGACGCATTGACCGGCCGGTGGGTATGTTTCCGCAACCGGTGTTGACACCGCGCGATGCGGCGAATGTATGGTCGAAATCCGCCGAAACCGAACGGCTGGTCGGCGGTTTATTGTTCCGATCCGCAATTTCCCACGCCGACGGCCGGAACGGGCCGTCACTTCCGCTTTGGCTCGAGGGGGTTGGAGCTCGTGTTGAAAGGCTTCAGGGAAGACGGTCCGTCCGGTAGATCGGGGGCCCGCGCATGCTGATCCGCCTGACCGGTCTGGTGGCCGTCGAGCACGAGGACGGCGCCCCGCAGCACCTGTCCAGCGCCCAGGCCCAGGTGGCGTTCGCCCGCCTGGTGCTGGAGCGCTCCAGCGGCACCAGCCGCGACCAGCTGGCCGACACCATCTGGCCCGACGGCCTGCCCGACACCTGGGCCTCCGCGCTGCGCAGCGTGGTGAGCCGGGTGCGGGCGTTCGTCACCGACCCGGGGCAGGGGCCCGGTGCGACCCCGCTGATCTCCCAGGGCGGGCGGTACGTGCTGCGGCTGCCCGCGGACGCGGCGGTGGACCTGGAGGCGGCGGCCTCGGCGGTCGGCGAGGCCGGCGAGGCGCTGGCTTCGGGCGGCCACGCGGTGGCGCAGCAGCTGGCCGCGGGGGCGCTGGCGAACCTGCGCGGGGCGTTCCTGCCCGACCACGAGGGCGAGTGGGCGCAGGGGGTGCGCGAGCACGTGGAGGAGCTGCGCATCAGCGCGTTGGAGACCGCGAGCCTGGCGGCGTCGGCGCTGGGCGAGGAGCACCACGCGCTGCGCTGGGCGGACGAGGCGGTGCGCCGGGCGCCGTTCCGGGAGAGCGCCTACCGCTGCCGGATGGAGGCGCTGGCCGCCTCCGGCAACCGGGCGGAGGCGCTGCGCTGCTACCAGCAGCTGCGCCAGGTGCTGGCCGAGGAGCTGGGCATCGACCCGGCCGCCGAGACCCAGGAGCTCTACCTGGCGATGCTGCGCTCCCCCGTGCCGGCGGCGCCGGCGCCGGCGGCGGTGCGGGCGGTGGACCCGGTGCTGATGGGGATCTTCGAGCCGCTGGCGCTGACCCGCCTGGCCCGGGCGGCGCCGGCGCCGGTGCGCGCGGCCTGAGCCCGGGGCCCCGCGCCTGCGCCCGCGCCCGCCGTTGTCCCGCTGCGGCGTGCCCCGCCGGTCCCCGGTCCGGCGGGGCGCGCCGACTGTCTCCGCGGGCCCTCTCCTTCCGGCCGCCGCCCTCGGCCGCGCGCCGCCGTGCCCGGCGGTCCTCGGCGGTCCCCGGTCGTCCTCGGCGGCCCTTTGCGGGGCCTCTCCCCCGTGCCGCCCGCCACGACGCGCCTCCTCTTTTCCGGCCGCCCTCGGCCGCGCGCCGCCGCGCCCGGCGGTCCTCGGCGGTCCGTCACGGGACCCTCCCCGGCGCCGCGTCCCTCCCCTGCCGTGCCGCGCCGCGCATCCCCTCTTTTCCGGCCGTCCTCGGCCGCGCGCCGTCGTCCCCGGCGACCTTCGGCGGTCCCCGGTCGTCCTCGGCGGCCCTTTTGCGAGGCCCCTCCCCCGTGCCGCCCACCGCGCCGCGCATCCCCTCTTTTCCGGCCGTCCTCGGCCGCGCGCCGTCGTGCCCGGCGCTCCCGCGCGGTCCGCGGCCGGCCCCCGTGCCGGGCGGCGGGGCGTGTTGCGCGGGTGTTGCGGTGGGTGTGGGCGGCGGGTGGGGCGCGGAGGCGGTCCGGGGGTCCGGCGCGCCTCCCGGGGGCGGAGGCCGGGGGCCGGGCGATCGTCCCTGGTAGCGTCGTGCTCGTGAAGTCGCGCACACGGCGCGGTTTTTGACTGTCGGACAGACGGGGGTCGAGTGTTGGGAAGGGGTGGTGGGTGTGGGGCGGGCACGCGTGGCGGCGCGGGTGATCGTGCACCCTGGTGTGGAGGACGTGAGCGTCCAGCAGGTGCTGGAGGCGCTCGCTGATCCGGCCCGCAGGACGGTGGTGCGCACGCTCGCGCACTCGGGAGCCGATCTCAGCTGCGGTTCCTTCGACCTGCCGGTGGGGCGTTCGACCTCCAGCCACCACTTCAGCGTGCTGCGCGAGGCGGGGCTGCTGCGCCAGTACTACGTGGGCACCACCAAGATGAACGCGCTGCGCAGCGAGGAGTTGGAGCGGCGGTTCCCGGGGCTGCTGGCGGCGGTGGTGGCCGCCGCCGACGCGGAGGCCCGCCGGGCCCCGGGGGCCTGAGGGCCCGCCGGCCCCCGGCGGGGGGCTGGCCTCCGGTGGTGGTTCAGTCGCCGACGGTCAGGACGATCTTGCCGATCTGGGTGCCGGCCTCCAGGTAGCGGTGGGCCTCGGCGACGGTGTCGAGGCCTTCGAAGACGCGGTCGACGGCGGGGGTGAAGGAGCCGTCGGCCAGGCCGGCGGTGACGAACGCGTGGGCGCGGCGCAGGCGTTCGTCGTCCCGGGTGACCTCGTGCATGGAGAAGAAGCGGCTGGTGACGGGGGCGAAGGTGTCCTGGCCGGGCATCGGGGTGTCGCGGGGGTCGAGGCGGCCGTAGACGGTCAGGCGTCCGCCGGGGGCCAGGGTGCGGGCGAGGGTCAGGACGCCGGGTCCGGCGACGGGGTCGAGGACGGTGCGCACGCCGGATCCGCCGGTGGCCGCGTCGACGCGGGCGAGGAGGTCGTCCTCGCCGGTGACGACGACCTCGGCGGCGCCGGCGTCCAGCAGGTGCCGGGCCTTGGCGCGGGTGCGGGTGGTGGCGATCGGGTGGGCGCCCAGGCGGCGGGCGGTGCGGATGGCGGCCAGGCCCACGCCGGAGGCGGCGGCGGTGATCAGCACGTGGTCGCCGGGGCGCAGGTGGCCGTCCTCGGCGAGGGCGCCGTAGGCGGTGAGGTAGGGCATCCACACGGCGGCGCCCTGGGCGGGGGTGAGGCCGGCGGGGTGGGGGACGGCGGCGCGGGCGGGGACCAGGACGTGGGTGCCGTAGACGCCGTAGTCGTTCTGGGAGAACGCGGGCACGGTGTCGACGCGGTCGCCGGGCGTGAAGGCGGTGACGCCCTCGCCGACGGCCTCCACGGTGCCGCTGGCCTCGTAGCCGAGGGTGGCGGGCAGGCGCGGCCGCTCCAGGTAGGTGCCGGCGCGGAAGAGGGCCTCGGCGCGGTTGAGGCCGATCGCGGCCACGCGCAGGCGCAGTTCGCCGGGCCCGGGTTCGGGCAGGGGGCGCTCGCGTACGGCCAGTACCTCCGGTCCTCCGGTGGTCTCGAAGACGACGGTCCTGGGCATGGCGGGCCCCTCCCCCTGGGTGTGGTGCGGATCGGCGTCCAGCCAACCCCGGGCGCGCCCCGCCTGTCAAACTTCGACACCTGTCGGAATAGAGGTCTTCTGTCCGTGGTTGTACGGGAGTTGACTCTTCGTCAGGCCTGCCCTGGGCGGGTCGGGCGGGGGCGGGGCGTAGGCTTGCCGTCCATGATCGACGGTGGGGACTGGGGCCAGGGGTGGGACGGCACGCGCCGGTGGGTGGAGGGGCTCCTCGCGCCCGGTGAGCGCGTCACGGCGGTGAGCGCGCTCACGGGCGGGTGGACCTCGCGGATGCGCCGCGTGGACGTGGAGCGGGCGGGTGGCGCGGGCCCGTACGCGCTGGTGCTGCGCTCCTTCGTCAAGCCGTTCTACCGCCGCCACGCCCCGGGGCTGCTGGCCCGCGAGGCGGCGGTGCTGCGCCTGCTGGAGGGCGGCGGCGTCCCGGCGGCGCGCCTGCGCGCGGTGGACGGGTCGGGGGCGGTGTGCGAGCACCCGTCGCTGGTGATGACGCACCTGCCCGGCACCGTGCGGGTGGCCGAGGACGGCGGGGCGGGGCGGCGCGCGGGCCTGCTGGCCGCGCAGCTGGCCGCCGTGCACGCCCTCGACGTCGCCGAGGAGGACCGGCCGCGCGCCTGGCAGGCGTGGACGGCTCCCGAGCGCGTGGAGGTGCCCGGGGGCACCGCCCGCGCCGGGCTGTGGCGGCGGGCGGTGGAGGTGATCGGCGGCGCGGTGCCCGCGCACCGCTCCTGCTTCCTGCACCGCGACTTCCACCCCGGCAACGTGCTGTTCACCGGCGCGGGCGCCGACCTGGCCGTCAGCGGGGTCGTCGACTGGGTGGAGACGTCCTGGGGGCCGGCCGACCTGGACGTCGCCCACTGCTCCACCGCCCTGGCCCTGCTGCACGGCCCCGAGGCGGGCCTGGCCTTCGCCGACCGCTACACCGCCGCCGGCGGCCGCACCCTCGCCGCCGGCCGCGACCACCTGTACTGGCGGCTGCTGGACGCCCTCGCCTTCGCCCCGGACGCCCGGAAGGTCGCCGAGCCCTGGCGCGAGCTGGGACGCGCCGACCTGACGCCCGCCGTGCTGACGGGACGCCTGGAGGACTACCTGCAGGCCCTGTTCGACCGCTACGCCTGAACCCCCGCCCGCGCCCCGGGGGTCCGGGGCGCGGGGTGCCCGGGCGGGTGCCGCGGCGCCGCCGCGACGCGGGCGGCGGGACGAGCCGCCGGCGCGTCAACGGGCCGGGTACCACGCGCGGTACAGGTCCGGGACGCGGTCGGCGGGCAGGGCGGGCATCTGCGTGACGAGGCCGTTGCGGCGGTCCACGATCAGGCAGCCCGCGCCCACGTTCGCGAGCGGGTCCGGGTCGGCGAAGACCGGGAAGGCCGGCCAGCCGAGCTCGAACCCCCGGAGCACGACGTCCACCGCGCCGAGGGGGCCGCCCCGGACGGCGCGGTGGCGGGCCAGGTCGCGGGCCCTGGCCTCGTCCGCCGGTTCGCCGGGGGGAAGCGGGGCCGGCGGGGCCGGTCAGGGGGCCGGGGCGGGCCGGGGCTCCTCGTGCCGCGGCTCGTCCTGCCGCGGCTCGTCGTGCCGCGACTGCTGGTCGGGCCGGGGCTGCCGGGGCGGGTCCAGGCGGCGGCGCAGGAGGACGGCGGCCAGGGCGGCGGCGGCGAGGGCGGCGCCGGCCAGGGGCAGGTGGCGGGGGCCGGCGGTGGTGACGACGGCTCCGCCGAGGGTGGTGCCCAGGGTGATGCCGAGGTTGGAGAAGGAGATGAAGAGGCTGTTGCCGAACTCGGGGGCGTCGGTGGCGTCGCGGGCGAGCCAGGCCTGGGCGACGGCGAGGCCGCCGGAGTGGACGGCGCCCCAGGCCAGGACGGCGGCGAGCATGGGCAGGGGGTGGGGGCCCGCGGCGTCGACCAGGAGGTAGAGGGCGAGGTAGAGGAGCGGGTAGGCGGTGACGGTGCGTACGAGGCCGCGTTCCAGCAGGCGGCCGAAGAGGATGTTGCCGGCGGTCATGACGACGCCGAAGGCCATCAGGACGGGGCCGGTGAGGGAGGGGGCGAGGCCGGTGACGCTCCCCAGGTACTCGGCGATGTAGCCGTAGCCGCTGAACATCGCGGCGAACACCAGGGTGACGGCCGCGACGGCCAGCCACAGCCGGGGCCGGCGCAGGATGCCCAGCTGTCCGGCGTAGGTGGGCGGCGCGGTGTCGGGCAGGTCGGGGAAGAAGGCGAGGACGCCGGCGCAGGCGAGGAGGTTGACGGCGCCGGCGGCCCAGAACGCGGCGGGCAGGGAGATGTGCTCGGCGAGGTAGGAGGTGACGGGCACGCCGAACGCGAAGCCGGCGCTGACGCCGGCGAAGACGGTGGTGGCGGCGCGGGCGGCCTTTCCGGGCGCGGCCAGGCGGGTGGCGGCGGTCAGGGCGAGGGCGAAGAAGACGGGGTGGAGCAGCGCGGGCAGGATCCGGAACGCCAGGACGAGCGGGAAGGAGTGGCCGAGCGCGTAGACGGCGTTGGAGACGGCGAAGAGGGCGAGCGCCGCGGCCAGGACGGTCTTGCGGCGCAGCCGGGAGGCGAGCAGGACGCCGACGGGGCCGGTGGCGGCGACGGTGAGGGCGAAGGCGCCGACCAGCCATCCGGCGGCGGCGGGGGTGACGTGCAGGCGTTCGGCCAGGGAGGGCAGGACGCCGACGACGCCCATCTCGGTGGTGATGATGCCGAACACGCCCAGTGCCAGGACCGGGACGGCCAGGGCGTTTCGGGCGGGAGCGGTGCGTGGCACGACAGCCTCCATTGGATACACAAATCTAGATAGTTGGATGCGTTTGGGTCGAAGAAAAGGGGGCGCCGGGCGGGCGCCCCCCGAAGCGGGGTGGGTGGGGTCAGAGTTCGTCGCGCACGTACGCGGCGAAGGCGGCGATGGTCTCCTCGTCGCGCCGGTAGAACGTCCACTTGCCGACGCGCTCGGACACCAGCAGCCCGGCCTCGCGCAGGATCTGGAGGTAGCCGGAGACCACCGACTGGGACAGCCCCGAGCGCTCCTGGATGTCGGTGACGCACACGCCGATGTGGAAGCCGACGCCGCGCTCGCGGTAGTACGGCTCGTCGAAGTAGCGCTCGGGCGTCTTGAGCCAGCGCAGGAAGTCCGCGCGCGCCGGGTTGGCGAGCGCCTTGTGCACGGCCAGCGGGTCCAGGTCCACCGCACACGCTCCTTCCGCCGTCCGGCCCCTCGGGGACGTATCTAATATTCTGGATACGATCCGGGGTGTCAAGGCGGGGCGCCCTCGGGGGCCCGCCCGGGGCGGGGGTCAGTGGTACTGGGCGATCTGGAGGAGGTTGCCGCAGGTGTCGTCCAGGACGGCGGTGGTCACTGGCCCCATGGCCAGCGGCGCCTGGGTGAAGCGCACGCCCAGGGCGCGCAGGCGCTCGTACTCGGCGTGCACGTCGTCCACGGCGAAGGAGGTGGCGGGGATGCCGTCGGCGGCCAGGGCCGCGACGTAGGCCCTGGCGGCGGGGTGCCGGTCGGGCTCCAGGAGCAGCTCGGTGCCGTCGGGCTGTTCGGGCGACACGACGGTGAGCCAGCTGTGGTCGCCGAGCGGGACGTCGGCCTTCTTCACGAACCCCAGCACGTCGGTGTAGAAGCGCAGGGCCTTGTCCTGGTCGTCGACGAAGACGCTGGCCAGGTTGATCCTCACGGGGGCTCCCTCGGGTGGTCCGGGCCCGGGTGGTTCGGGCCCGGGCGGGCGGGTGGGCGGCGGTGCGCGCGGGCGGGTGGGGCCGCGCGGCGCGTTTCGCACTCCACCGTCGGCCACCGCCCGGCCGCGGGCAAGCCGCGCGCGAGCGCGGGGCGGGGTGGGACGGGCCGCGGACTGACGGGTCGGCAGCCGGCGGGCGGTGCGCGCCGGGCGACAGGCGGGTGGCGGGCGGTGCGCGCCGGGCGACAGGCGGGTGGCGGGCGGTGCGCGCCGGGCGGCGCGCGGCCCGGGGCCATTGGTGGCGCGGGTGGCACGGCGGCGCGCCGGTGGTTCACTCGCACGAGTGATTGTGACGCTGCGCACAACGGCGGACACTCTGGGTATCCGGAGGGCTCGTGGGGGGCTCTCCCGGCGCAGGGAGTGCCGCCATGGCCGCAGTCGAACCTTCCGCCTCCGAGGTCCCGCAGATCACGCACAGCTCGCTGCCCGCCGGCCGGGACGAGGGCCTCGCGGCCATCGGCGGCAACGTCGGCTCCGTGAACCGGGCCTGGTGGACGTGGAGCCCGGGCAACGGGACCTTCAACCTCCAGCTGTCCTGGAACGTCATCGGGATCGACTCGACGGTCGTCATCACGGCCTCCGAGATCGACTCCAACGGCAACCGGTTCGTCGGCGCCGCGGCCTTCCAGGTCTCGAGCATCGCCCCGGGCAACGGCGTGGTGACCTTCAAGATCAGCATCGGGTGGAACAGCCCGCTGCCGATGCGCACCGACGTCGTGGTCTTCAACTGAACCGGCCGCCCGGACCGGCGCCCGCACCCGTACGGTGACGGCCCGTCCGGCAGGCGCCCGCCCCGTGGCACCCGCGGACCCCTCCGCGGGCACCACGGGGCGGGCGCCTTGCCGGGTGCCCCGGAGCGTCCGGGCGGACGGCGGCCGCGCGAGTCCCCCGTCGGGGCCGGAGCGGCCGGGGGCCGCCCGGCGCCGCAGGGTCAGGCCGTGGCGGGGGCGCCGCCGGGGGCGGGGGTGCGCACGACGGCGTCCAGGGCCGGGGCGATGACGGCGAAGCAGCTCCCGGTCAGCGCGGCGGGGTCCACCGCCGCGCCGCCGCCGCCACCGGAGGCGCCACCGGCAGCGTCGTCGTCGGCGCTCCAGCGCTGGAGCACCGTGTGGAAGGCCGCCAGCGCCATGTCCGCGGCCAGCCGCGGGTACAGCTCGCGCCCGGCGTCCAGGCCGAGGCGGGCGGTGAGCTCCTCGGCGAGGTCGTCGCGCCACTGCGCCTGGCGCTCCAGGAAGCGCGCGAGCAGGGCGGGGGTGGACAGGACCAGCCGCACCACCTGGCGGGCGCGCTCCTCGTGGCCGGCGCAGTCCTCGACACTGCGCCACACCGCGTGCCGCAGCGCCACCGAGGGCGCCTCCCCCGCCGGGCGGCGGGCCAGCTCCTCGCGCATCGCCGCGCCGAGCGCGCCCAGGAACCGGACGACCACGTCCTCCTTGGACGCGAAGTAGCGGAAGAACGTCCGCTTGGACACCCCCGCGGCGGTGGCGATCTCGTCCACCGTGACGGCGTCGAACCCGCCGCCCGCCAGCAGCTCCAGCGCCGCCCGCGTCAGCTCGTCGGCCACGAGCTGGCGTTTGCGCTGGGCCAGGGTGGCGGCGGGTCGGGAGGTCACCGCCCCATCCTAGCCCCCACGCCACACACGACGCCCAATGCCCACCTTGACACTTGGTGACAGGAAGGGCACCTTGAGCCGTATGAGTCGTACGCCCCGAAGCAACCACACCCCCGACCACAGCCCCGCCCCCGCGCCGGGCCCCGGCCCGGAGCCGCAACCGGACCTGGACGGGCGGGTGTTCGTCGTCACCGGCGCCACGAGCGGCCTGGGCCTGGCCACCACCGACGCCCTCGCCCGCCGCGGCGCCCGCGTCGTACTCGCCGTACGCGACGAGGACAAGGGCCGGCGCGCCGCGGCCCGCGTGAGCGCCGCCCACCCCGCCGCCCGCCTGGAGGTGCGCCGCCTGGACCTCGGCGACCCCCGCTCCGTGCACGCCTTCGCGACCCGCCTGCGCGCCGACGGCGTCCACCCCGACGTCCTGGTCAACAACGCCGGCGTCATGGCACCCCCGCGCACCCTCACCCCGCACGGCCACGAGCTCCAGTTCGCCGTCAACCACCTCGGCCACTTCGCCCTCACCGCCCACCTGATCGACCTGCTCGCCCAGGGCCGCGACCCGCGCGTGGTCACCGTCACCTCCGCCAACCACCGCCGCGCCCGCATCGACTTCGACGACCTCACCGGCGAGCGCGCCTACTCCCCCATGGGCCACTACAACCAGTCCAAACTCGCGGGCGCCCTCTTCGCCCTCGAACTCCACCGCCGCCTGAGCGCCGCCCGCAGCCCCGTGCGCAGCGTGCTCGCCCACCCCGGCTACGCCGCCACCGCCCTGCCCCGCGCCGGCGCCGTCGCACCGGTGCGGCTGCTGTTCGGGCACCTGCTGCGCCCGCTCGCGCAGTCGCCCGCCCGCGGGGCGCTGGCGCAGCTGCACGCGGCGACCGCCCCCGGGGTGCGCGGCGGGGAGCTGTACGGGCCGGGCGGGCCGGGCGAACTGCGCGGGGCCCCGGCGCTGACCTCGCCCGCCCCTCGCGCCCAGGACCCGCGGGCGGGGCGGCGGCTGTGGGAGGTGTCGCAGGAACTGACCGGGCTGCGGTTCACCGTGCCCGCGGCGGACGGCGCCTGACCCCGGGGCGGGAGGGGGTGAGGGGAGGTCACGACCGGCGCGGCGCGGTGGGCGGTGGGGCGCAGCGGGGCACGGGGGACCGCGCTACGGCAGCGGACACGGCCCGACGGCGGCGGCGGCCGGGGCCGCGGCGGCAGGCGCGCCCGCGGGTGCCGCCTCCCCCGTGACCGGACGGCAGGTCCCGGCCCGCCCGGCACCCCGCCCCCGTCCACCGGGAACGCCGGACCGGTCCCGGCCAGGGGGCGGCCGGACACCACCGGCACAGAGCGCGGCCGTACGGCGGGCGGGGACGGGCGCGGCCGTACGGCGGGCGGGGGCGTGTGGTGGGCGGGTTGACGGTCCGTGCGGCGGGGCCCGCGGGGTGGGCCCCGTGCGGTCCGGTTCACCGCTTCCCTGTCCGGGTCCCTGATCCCGCTTCCCGCTGCCGTTTCCTGTTCCGGCCGGTCGGGGTGTCCGGTATTGGCGGTCGCCCCGGGCGGGGGTGGGGGCGGGCAGTAGGATCGGCGGCGTTGCATCCCGTACACACTGCTGGTAGGAGGCTTTTCATGGCTCAGGTCACGCTGAAGGGGAACCCGGTGCAGGTCGGTGGCGCGCTGCCGGCCGCCGGCAGCCAGGCGCCGTCGTTCACGCTGGTCGGCGAGGGGCTCGCGGACGTGTCGCTGAAGGACTTCGCGGGTCGGCGCAAGGTCCTGAACATCTTCCCCAGCATCGACACCCCGACCTGCGCGACCTCGGTGCGCACGTTCAACGCCAAGGCGGGTTCGCTGGAGAACACCGTGGTGCTGTGCGTGTCGGCGGACCTGCCGTTCGCGCAGGCCCGGTTCTGCGGCGCGGAGGGCCTGGAGAACGTCAAGACGCTGTCCACCCTGCGCGGGCGGGACTTCCACGACGTCTACGGTGTGGCGATCGCCGACGGTCCGCTGGCCGGGCTGACGGCGCGCGCGGTCGTCGTCCTGGACGAGAACGACACCGTCCTGCACACCGAGCTGGTCGCGGAGATCGCCGACGAGCCGAACTACGAGGCCGCGCTCGCCGCCCTCGTCTGACCGGCCGGCACCGCGCCCGCGGTGCCGACCCCTTGTGTGGTGCGGCGGCCCGCCCCCCGTGCCCTGCCCGTCCCCGCTCCGGCGGGACGGGCAGGACGGGGGGCGGGCCGCCGTCGCTCTTGCCCGTCCCGGACGCGCCGGGCGGAGGACGACCGCCGTGGCGGGCGTCCCGCGGCGGGCGTCCCGTGGCGGGGCGCCGGGGCAGCCGGTTCAGGCGGCCAGGGTGTCCTTCAGCCAGGGGGCGATCAGGGCCATCGCCTCGCCGAAGCGGGAGACGGCGCAGTGGCCGGTGTCCGGGATCAGTTCGACGCGGGTGTCGCGGCGGCCCTCGAACACCAGGGTGTCGGCCTGGGGGACGTGGACGTCCTCGGTGCCGTTGACGACCAGCATCGGCCCGTTGGCGTCCCGGTCCAGCAGCGGGCGCAGGTCGAATCCGGCGAAGGCCGCGTCGAGTTCGGCCCTGGTGGGCGCGGTGTCGAAGCCCAGGGCGTTGCCGACGATGCCGTCCATGCCGAAGGCGAAGCCGCGGCCGGGGGCGAAGGCGCGCTCGACCGGGCCGCCGAGCACCACGGAGGCGTCCACCGCCCCGGTCAGTCCGGTGCGGGCGGAGTAGTAGCCGCCCATCGAGATGCCGAAGTGGCCGACCTTCCCGTTGCCAGCCGCGCGGGCGAAGGCGACCAGTGCGGCGACCACCTCGTCCCCGCCGTGCGGGGTCATCGGCAGGTGGGCGCTCTCGCCGGTGCCGGGGAGGTCGAACAGCAGCAGCCGCGCCGGCAGGGCGAACGCGAGCTGCTCCCACATGCCGTGCAGGTCGGTCTTCCAGGAGTCCACGCCGCCGCTGGCCAGGACGAGGGGCGCGTCGGCGGGCAGGCCGGGGGCGGCCATCAGGTGGACCGGCACGGCGGCCTCGCCGCCGCGGTGGGGGACGGTGAGGACGCGGCGCTCGAACTCCACCGGGAAGCCGGGGGCGGCGAGGACGTACTGCTCGACCTGGCGGGCGAGCGCGGTGCGCTTGGGCCCGTCGGCGAGGGAGGGGAACTTGGCCCAGCCGTACGCCTGCGCGGCCTCGCGGTGGCGCCCGGCGGCGGCGTGGCGGGCGGCGAGGGCGGACCACTCGTGCACCCAGCCGCCGGGCCGGTCGGGCCACATCACGGTGACGGCGGCGCGGACCGCGTCCACCTCGCCGGCGGGCAGGCCGAGGGTCATCTGCGGGTAGCGCTCGACGAACAGGTCCCGCGGGTCCAGGGGCCAGGTGAAGGACATGGTGGTGCCTCCTGTCGCACTCAAGCTTCTTAAAGCCGGAACACTTGCGTTAACGACTATGCGCCCGCACCGGCACCTAACGCAAGCGGCCCTGCGTTAGTGTGGTGGCCGAGGTGATCGACATGACCGAACACGAGCCGCACCCGCAGCCGCGGCCGGAGTCGGAGCCGCAGCCGGTGCGCCGCCGCCCGGGCGGGCGCGCCGCGCGCGTGCGCCAGGCCGTCCTGGACGCCGCCGCGCAGGTACTGGCCGAGGAGGGCGTCGACCGGCTCACCGTCGCCGGGGTCGCGGCCCGCGCCGGCGTCAACGAGACCACCGTGTACCGGCGTTGGGGCACCCGGGAGAAACTCGTCCTGGACGCCATGCTCACCGGCAGCAACGAGGGCGTCCCCGTCCCCGACACCGGGGCCGTCCGCACCGACCTGGCCGCCTTCGCCCGCGCCCTGGCCCGCTACCTCGCCACCCCCACCGGCCGCTCCGTCGCCCGGGCCGCCGCCCTCAGCGCCGACGACCCCGACCTCGCCGAGGCCTGGCAGACCTTCTGGCACTCCCGCCTCGACCAGGCCGGCGCCATCATCGCCCGGGCCGTGGACCGCGGGGAACTCCCCCCGGACACCGACACCGCCCTGGCACTGGAACTGCTCTGCGCCCCCCTCCAGACCCGCTGCCTGCTCGGCCACCGCCCCGACGAACCGGACCTGCCCGAACGCCTGACGGACCTGGTCCTCGACGGCCTGACGGGCGGGAACCGGGCCACCGCCCCCCGGCACCGCCCCTGACACCGGCCGCCCCGCGCGCAGCCGGGCGACGGGCCCCGCACCCGCCACGACCAGACGGCCGGTCAAACCGGCACGGCCCCGGCCCGGCCGGCCACGACGGCCGGGCCGCGCCCGAACACCACCGGGCCGACGGGCCGACGCGATGCCACCCGCACCGCCGCCCGCCCCCGCCCGCCCCTCCCCCGGCCCCGGCCCCGGCCCCGGCGAAGGGGGCGCCGTCAGCCCGACGGCATGCCCGCGCACGCCGGGCCGTACGACCACTCCCCCGGAACCGGACGAGCGGCCCCGGAACAAGGCCCTGGCCCACGCTCTGCGACCGGTGACGGTACGCAACGGGTCATGTGTTCCCACCGGGCCCGTAGCGGGTTCCGGGCGGCCAGCAGCCGGCGGCCGCGACGCAACCACGCTCCCTGTTCAGGGAGTTGCCGTTCCCGTCGGCACCGGAGGCGACCGTCGCCGGGGTGGGACCGGACGCCGGGAGGCGGCGGGCGCGGTGAGCGGGATGCGGCGGGCGGCCCCGATCGTGGCCGCCCGCCGCCGAGCGGACCCGGGAAAGCCAACGGGGCCGGGCGAGAGGGCCGTTGACCACCGGCAGCCCCGCTCAGGCCACCGGCACCGGTGGCCGCGTGCGGACGCCGTGCGGGTCACAGCGGCCGGCGCCAGTGGCGGTAGGTGTGCGGGGTCCTGGTGAAGCCGCTGTCGCCGAAGGGGTTCGGCAGCGTGCCGTCGAGGGTTCCGGCCAGGAAGTCGCCGAAGCCCGCCGCGAAGCGGACCCAGGCCGCTTCCCCGTAACGGTGCTGGCGCCTGAAGACGACGACGTCCCAGCCGTCCGGGTCACGGGTGTCGCAGAGCCAGAAGACCACGTCGCCATTGGCGCTGCCCGCGAAGGGCAGGAGCCTGCCCTGCTCCAGGTCCTCCGGGGCGGTGCCGGTGGGGGCGGCCGGCTCCTGCCGGGGGTCGAAGTCCAGTGCGTCGAGGAGGTCGCCGTACGGGGAGCCGTCCACCGGCGGCGTGCTGACGCCGAGGTACTCGTCCAGCTCGCCGCCGCCGTAGAGCGCGACGAAGTCGCGGTAGTCGGCGGGCAGGCGCAGGCCCGTGGTGCGGGCCAGTTCGTCCCAGTCGACGCTGTCGCCCGGGGTTCCCGGCTCCCCGATCAGGGCCGAGAGGCGGGTGACGGCCGGGTGGACCATGGCGGTGTCCCCTTTTCGTGGGTGGCGGGTTCCGGTCGGTCACCGTACTGCCCGGCGTCCCGCCCGGTGAAGGTCGAGCGGGCTGTCGGACCAGCGCCCGTCCCGCCGGGCCCCGACCGCCCAGGGCAGCGGACCGGCGGACTTCCGGGCACCCGCAGAGCGCGCCATACCGCGCGTCGTGAACCGCGAAGACCTGACGGCCGCCCTCGAACGACACGGGACCGACGGCGCCGGCCGGGTGGACCGGATCGGCCGGGACGGCACCCGGGATCCCGGCTTCCGGGGACCGCGGCCGCCGGGAGGGGAATGTCCGTTGTCAGACCACGCAGAACTCGTTGCCCTCCGGATCGGCCATCACCACGTGGTCGGGCCTGCCCCGCAGCTCCTCCTCGCGGACCACCGTCGCCCCCGCGGCGGTCAGCCGCTCCACCGCCTCGACCACGCGCGGCCACCGCACCTCCCACGGCGTCCCACGGCCGCCGCCGGCCTGCACGTCCACGTGCACCCGGTTCTTCACCGCCTTCGGCTCCGGCACCTTCAGGAAGGACAGGGCGGGACCCGTCCCCTCGGGATCGCAGAGGTACGCGCCGTCGTCCCACTCCTCCCGCGGGACCCCGTGATAGGAGAGCCACTCCTCCCAGCTCCCGAACCCCGCCGGCGCGGGCCTGTGCACGTAGCCCAGCGCCAGCGCCCAGAACCCGGCCAGCCTCGCCGGGTGCGCGCAGTCGATCGTCAGGCTCCACCCGGTCGCCATGCGGCCCTCCTCGCTCGGATGCCGCGACCGTACCGCCCACCGCCGACACCACGGCCACCACCGCCGGCGGGCGCCCCGCACGACACGGGCCGCGACCCGCAACGACCCGCCCGGGCCCCGGAACCGACCCGCCCTCGGCAGGGGGCGGGCCCGCGCCGCGCAAAGGAGGGGAACGGGCACCGCCCCGACCGCGACGGCGACGGTGGCGGCTGCACGGGCCGCCGCCACCGCCGCCGTCCCCGGAGCGCTACGCGAACGGCTGGCGGTCCGGCGCGCAGACCGTCCCGGGCGCCGGCAGCCGGCCCTCCACCAGGTAGCGCTCCTGCGCCCCGGCCGCGCAGGCGCTCGGGTTGCCCAGGACGGTGTGCCCGTAGCCGTCGACGGTCAGCAGCCGGGCCCCGGCGAGGGTGTCGGCCATCGCGCGCGAGCCCTCGTAGGGCCAGGCCGGGTCACCGGTGTTCGCGACGACCAGCACGGGCGCGGCGGTGCGGCGGTCCCAGGGACCGTCGTAGCGGTCCCGGGCGGCCTGGGAGGGCCAGGACGCGCAGCGCTGGGTCTGCCACACCCAGTACGGGCCGACGGCGCCGGAGCGCGTCTCGGCGAGGGCGGCCAGGGCCGGGTAGTCGGCGCCGGCGGGCGGGTTGGCGGTGTCCGCGCACAGGGTGCCCAGGGTCTGCGCCTGCCCCGACAGCGCGCCCGGCGCCGCTCCGGCCGGCGCCGGCGCCGGCGCCGGTGCCGGGGCGGGGGTGGGGGCGGGGGCGGGGGCGGGCGGTGCGTCGGGGGCGGTCCACAGCTGCTGCAGCCACGCGCCCAGGGCCGCCCAGCCGCTGTCGGGGACGCCCGGCAGCGGCGCGGCCGTGTACAGCATCGACGCGACGGTGGACACCGCGGAGGCGTAGGTCACCTCCCGCGCCGGCGTGCCGGGCGCGAGCGGCCCGCGGCGCAGCCGCTCCAGGAGGGCGGCGAACCTGGCGCGGGTCGCGTCCGCGTCGCCCGCCGCGAACGCGCACGCCGCGGGGCCGGCGGCGGCGCAGCGTTCGAGGAAGGCGTCCAGGGTGCGGGCGGAGGCGAGGTCGCTGCCGGTGCGCAGGAACGGGGGCAGGGCGCGCTGCTGGGGGGTGCGGCCGGTGGACCAGGCGCGCGGGTCCAGGGCGCTGTCCAGGACCATCGCGCGTACCCGGTCGGGGAAGAGGTTGGCGTAGACGGCGCCGAGCAGGGTCCCGTACGAGGTGCCCCAGTAGGTGAGGCGCCGGTCGCCGACGGCCTGGCGCAGCACGTCGAGGTCGCGGGCGGTGTCGGCGGTGGACAGGTGGGCGAGCAGGCCGGTGGTGTCGTTGTCGGCGCAGTGGCGGGCGAGGCCGGTGTAGGCGCGGGTCCAGGCGCTCTGCTGGTCGGCGGCGGTCGGGAAGCCGGCGGGCAGGCCGTCGAGGAGGGCCTGTTCGGCGGCGGGGTCGGGGAAGCAGTGGAGGGTGGTGGAGGCGCCGGTGCCGCGCGGGTCGAAGCTGACGATGTCGAAGCGCCGGCGGACCTGTTCGGGGAAGAGGCCGTAGACGGCGGGCAGGGCCGCGGTGCCGGGGATGCCCGGGCCGCCGGGGTTGAAGAACAGCGAGCCGATGCGGTGGGCCGGGTCGGTGGCGCGGTGGCGGATCAGGGCCAGGTCCAGGGGTGTTCCCCGCGGGTCGCGGTAGTCCGTCGGCACGGCGGCGGTGGCGCACTCGAAGCCCTGGGCGCAGGGCCCGTCCCAGTGCAGGCGCGGCACGGGCACGGCGGACGCGGCGGGGTTGTCGGCGGTCGCGGCGGTGTCGGCGGTCGCGGTGTGGGCCGGGGCCAGGGCCGCCAGCACGAGCACGGCCGTGGCGGCACGGAACGCGGTACGCGAAGCGGTACGGAAGGCGGTGCGGAAGGCGGTGGCGGGCCGGGGTCGGGGCACGGGCGGCTCCCTCGTCGTCGTGTGTTCCTGATCGGGCGTCACCGAGTCTTGCGTCGACCGCTGTCGGCACACCGGCAGGACGCTGTCCCGCCACCGACACACCACCGTCACCACCGGCACCACCGACAGCCGACAGCGGGCTACGGGCTGCCCCCGGGTGGACGGGAACCGGGTGGGGCGCCGGTCGGCCGCTCGGTAGGCTGCGGCCCATGTTCGAGTACCACGGCTGGATCAAGGTCCTGGAGAGCGCCGGCGCCGACGACGAGGAGTACGACGACGACCGTCTCCACCTGATCGTCGGGGGTATCGAGGAGCGCATCCGGGAGATCGGCAGCCCGTACCTGCTCGATCTGCGGTGGATGAACGGGGAGGTGTTCGTCCACTTCGGCGGCTTCTCGAACCACCGTGACGCGCGGATCCCGGCGTTCTTCCGCGAGGTCGGTGAACGGGCGCCGGGCTCCTACGGCCTGCTGCACGTACGCGACGACGAGGACCCCGGCCGTGAGAACGAGGTCCTCGTCCACAGGATGGCCCGCGGACGGGTGAGCGAGCACACGGATCCGCTGCTGTCACCCTGCGTCCCCGTCCTGGAGGACCCGTTCCAGGGGTAGGACGCGTGGCCGGCCGGACCCGCCGCGAGGGAAACGACGCCGCCGGCCGGCCACAGGCCGGCCAGGCGGGCGGGCGGCTTCCGGAGCGGCCGGCGGGCGGTAGCGGGCGGGGCGGGGCTGCCGCTGCCGCGTGCCCGGCCGGGGCCTGCCGCGACACCCCCGAGCGGGAACGCGGGTGCGCCCCCTCGGCCTCCTGTCCGGCACGGGGCCGGACAGGAGGCCGAGGGGGCGCGGCACGAGGCGACCCGCGGACCGGGAACCGGCCACCGGCCACCGGCCACCGGCCCGGAGCGGACCCGGGCGGACGGACCCGGGTACCCGGACGGACGGGTCCGGCGGCCCGGCCCCGGGCGGACGCACCCGGGGCGGCCGGGTGCCCGGGGCGCCGGGTCAGGTGATGGAGGCCCCCGAGTCGATGCTGATGACCTGGCCGGTCATGCAGTCCTGGTCGAGGAACAGCGTGATCGAGCGGGCGACCTCGCGCGGGGTGACGAACCGGGGCACCGGGACCTTCTCCCGCATGCCCGCCACCACGTGCTCGGGCAGGGTGTCCGTCATGCCGGTGATCATGAAGCCGGGTGACAGGGCGTTGACGGTCACCCCCCGGCGGCCGCACTCCGCCGCGAGCGTGCGGGTCAGCCCGATCAGGCCGGCCTTGGACGCCGAGTAGGCGGTCTGCCCGGCGGTGGCGATCAGCGCCGACGGGGAGACGATGTTCACCACCCGCCCCCAGCGGGCGCGCAGCATCGCCGGCACGCACGCCCTGGCGGTGTGGAAGGAGCCGACGAGGTTCGTGTCGATCACCTGCCGCCACTCGGCGGGGTTCTGCATCGCCATCAGCGCGTCCTTGCGGACCGCCCCGTTGTTGACGAGCACGTCCACCGGCCCCAGCGCGGCCTTGACCTGCTCGTACATCGCGGTGACCGCGTCCCAGTCGGCGACCGAGCCGCTCACCAGCACGTGGTCGTTGACCAGCTGGGCGGCGACCTTCTCCGCCCCGGCCCGGGAGCTGTTGTAGTGCACCGCGACCCGGCAGCCCGCCGCGTCCAGCGCCAGCGCCAGCTCGCTGCCCAGCCCCCCGGAGGCGCCGGTGACCAGCGCCACCGGGGAGTCGGGCCTGGCGCCGAAGGCGTCCTTGCCGCTCACCGCGCCACCCCTCCCCACGTCAGCAGGACCGAACCCCACGTCATGCCCGCGCCGAACCCGGCCAAAAGCACCGTGTCGCCGTCCTTGACCCGACCCGAGTCCAGGGCCTCCGCCAGCGCGATCGGGATCGACGCCGACGCGGTGTTCCCGTAGCGCTCCAGGTTCGTCACCAGCCGGTCCGCGGGGATCCCCGTGTGGGAGAGCACCGAGTTGATGATCCGGATGTTCGCCTGGTGCGGGATGACGTGGTCGACGTCCTGCGGTGTGATCTTCGCCTGCTCCAGCGTCTCGCGGATCGTGCGCACCGTGTAGCGCACGGCGTTCAGGTAGATCTCGTTGCCGTTGATCTGCGCGTAGTGCAGGCCCTCGGCGACGGTCCGCTCGGTGGTGGGCATCCGCGAGCCCCCGGCGAGGACCTTCAGGCTGTTCTTGCACGAGCCGTCCGCGCCCAGGTTCCACGCCCGGATGCGGTCCACCGCGCCCGGCCGCAGGACCACCGCTCCCGCGCCGTCGCCGACCAGGATCGACAGGTCCCGGTCCCGCGGGTTCGCGGTCAGCGTGTGGGTGTCCGAGCCGATCAGCAGGATCGGGCGCGGGTCCATGCGCAGCAGGCCCGCCGCGGTCACCAGCCCGTACACGAAGCCGGCGCACTCGGAGTTCACGTCGTGGGCGCTGCCCGCGATGCCCAGCTCGTCGTGGACGAACGCCGACGTCGCCGGCGAGGGCTGCTCCGGGGTCGCCGTCGCCACGATCAGGTGCGCGATGTCCGCGCCCGTCAGGCCCGCGCGTTCCAGGGCCCGGCGCCCGGCCTCCACGGCCATCGACGCCGTGGTCTGCCCCGGGCCCACCGCCCTGCGCTCACGGATCCCGCACCGCGAGACGATCCAGTGCTCGTCCACGCCGAAACGCTCCGCGAGCTCGGCACTGGTCACCACCCGTTCGGGCACCGACATGCCCCAGCCGGTGACGTCGAAACCGCTCACCACCCGACCCCTCTCCTCGTCCGCCCGCCCGCGCCGGGTTCTCAGTTGGCCTCGGCCGGCACGAGCGCCAGGATCCGCTCGTGGACCACCCGCAGCGTCGTCGTGTCGTCGATGTCCGCGAACAGCGACTCGTCCGCCGGGATGTGCGGGTACTGGTTCTGGAAGCCGTACAGCCACTCCATCAGGTCCAGCGAGTCGACGTCCGCGATGTGCTGCAGCGCGGCGTCCGCGTCGATCTCCTGCGCACCGGAGACCGCCTGGAGCTGCTGGGCCAGGTCCTCGATCGTGGGAATCTGAGACATCAGTGATCGTTCCTCTCCTCGCCCACCCCCGTTTCCCGGGTGATGGGCACGTCAACGCGTCGAATGAACATGCCAGGAACAACCGCCGCCACCCCGCCCCGCACCCCGACCACCCCGCCCACCGGCCGGCCGACGATGCGGACGGGCGGGCGGACTGGCGGACGAACGGACACGAGCGGGCCGGCAGACGGGCAGACGGAACCGGGCGCCTCGGCGACACCCCGCACAGGGCCCGGGCGAACCCGTACAGGGCCCGGGCGAACCCGCACAGGGCTCGGGCGAACCCGTACAGAGCCCGGGCGAACCCGCACCCGCGGACCCGCACCGCACCGCTCCGGAAAACCCTCCCGGCCACCCGCACCACCGCACCACCACCCGCCCCCGCCCCCGGCCGGCCCCCTGACACGCGCCCCCGCACCCCGCCCCCGGAAACACACCACACACGGCACCGAGGGGACGGACGAACGAGCGGACACACGGCCACGACGAACGGACGGACGGACGGACAACAAGCAGGCGGAACGACGAGCGGGACGGGTGGGACAGCCGGCGGGAGAACCCTCCGGAACAACACGGCACGACCCCCGGGAACAGCGGTCGACACCACCCGGGAACCGAAGCACCCCCCGCGACAGGCCGTGGGGGCCGCGTGTCTTGCCGAAACCGCATGAAACCCGCCCCCACGCAACCGGCCCGCAACCCACCCACCCCCGCCCCCTTGCGCACCGCTTGCGAGACACACGCTTACCTGACCCACAACACACCGCACCCGCACGCACACCACCCCGCCGTACCGGCCCGCACGGCGACCACCGCGCACCACCGGCCCGGCACCGCACCAGGCGCCACCGACCACCCGGCCGGACACCGCACCCGCCACCCCGGAGGCCACCAACCCCCCGGGGACACGGCCGAGTTCAGCCAGAACCACCGCCGCATACCGGGCGCCACCCAGCCGCCCGGCACGGCAGACACCGAAGAACCGCGAACGGCCGCACCGCCCGCCCCGGACGGCACCAACCACCCGGGACAGCGGCCGAGTTCAGCAAGACCACCGCCGGACACCGGACGGCACCCAGCCGCCCACCGCCGGCACCAGGACAGCGGCCGGACCTGTCACCCCGGCCCGCACCGGGCCGGCCACCGCGGAAGCGGCCCGACCGGGCCGACCACCCGCCCACCCCACCCCGGCCGACCCACCGCCGTCCGACAACCCCACACACCCACAACCGTCAACCGAGGGGCCCCATCCCATGACCACCGTCGAAGCCCGCACCATCAACCCCGACGTCGAGGCCATCCGCCACCACTACGAGGTCCCCAACGAGCTCTACCGGCTCATCCTCGGCCCCACCATGATGTACTCCGGCGGCTACTGGGAGGACGGCGAGGACCTCGTCGCCGTCCTCGACGAGGCCCAGGAACGCAAACTCGACGCCTTCACCGACCTCGCCCGCGCCGCCCACACCGACACCGTCCTGGACATCGGCTGCGGCTGGGGCACCATGCTCAACCGCCTCACCACCGTCCACGGCGTCAAGAAGGCCGTCGGCGTCACCCTCTCCCGCACCCAGGCCGACTTCGTCGACGCCCTGAACAACCCCGCCATCGAAGCCCGCGTCGAAAGCTGGGAAGACCACCGCCTCGCCGACGGCCAGGCCCCCTACGACGCCGCGTTCTGCATCAACGCCCTCGAACACTTCGTCCTGTCCTCCCTCACCCCCAAAGAGCGCACCCAGCGCTACCGCGTCTTCTTCAAGCAGGTCCACTCCCTCCTCAAGCCCGGCGCCCGCTTCGTCCTGCACACCATGACCGTCGAGAACCCCCCACTGCGCCGCCAGCTCCTCGACGACCTCAAATTCCTCCAGCGCGAGGAGTTCGAAGGCTGCCACATCCCCCGCCTGCCCGAACTCGCCGCCGGCCTCGACGGCCTCTTCGAGGTCACCGAGATCCGCAACGAACCCGAGTCCTTCGCCCGCGCCTGCCGCGCCTGGCTCCAACTCCTCGCCGCCCGCCGCGACGAAGCCGTCACCATGACCGACGAGACCACCGTCGCCCGCTTCGAGCGCTACCTCGACATCTTCGCCTACACCCTCGAAGACCACATCTTCAACAACTTCCGCGTCACCCTCACCCGCCGCGCCTGACCCCCGGGCCCACCCAGGACACCCGAGACAAGGACACCGACGCCATGACCACCACCCCCGCCCCCAACCGCACCACCAACACCACCACCACCGGCACCGGCACACCCACCGACGCCAGCACCGGCACAGCCCCGGCGGCGGGGGTGGCCCCCACCCCCACCACCAACAACACGGGCACCAACACCGCCAGCACCGGCACCGACACCGGCACCGGCACGGCCACCAACACGGGCACCGCCGGCACCGGTACGGGCACGGCCACCGGAAGCGGCAGCAGCACGGCCACCGGTACGGCCACCGGCAGCGGCACGGCCACCGACACGGGAACCAGCACGGGCACGACCGGCGGCACGTCCGCCTCCGGCACGGGCGCCACCACGACCGCCCCCCGCACCCCGCCCCGCACCACCGGCACCGGCACCCGTACGGCCACCGCCGCGGCCATCACCGCCGCCGCCGGCACCACCGCCGGCACCGAGCACGCCACCGCCCCCCACCCCACCGGCGACCTCGCCGTCCGCCACCTCAAAGTCGCCGTCATCGGCGCCGGCATCTCCGGCCTCGGCACCGCCATCGGCCTCCTCAAAGCCGGCATCGACGACTTCCTCGTCTTCGAACGCGCCACCGACCTCGGCGGCACCTGGCGCGACAACACCTACCCCGGCTGCGCCTGCGACGTCCAGGCCCACCTCTACTCCTACTCCTTCGCCCGCAACCCCGACTGGAAGTCCACCTTCGCCACCCAGGCCGAAGTCCACGCCTACCTCAAGGACTGCGCGAAGCGCCACGGCGTCGAGCCCCACCTGCGCTACGACCACGAACTCCTCGACGCCACCTGGAACGACACCCACCACCACTGGGACATCCGCACCAAACACGGCCGCTACACCGCCCAGGCCCTCGTCACCGGCACCGGCTACCTCTCCGACCCCGCCATCCCGAACATCCCCGGCCTCGACACCTTCACCGGAACCGTCTTCCACTCCTCACGCTGGAACCACGACCACGACCTCACCGGCCGCGACGTCGCCGTCATCGGCACCGGCGCCTCCGCCATCCAGTTCGTCCCCGCCATCCAACCCGACGTCAACCGCCTCGACCTCTACCAGCGCACACCCCCCTGGGTCGCCGCCAAACCCGACAAGCCCAACACCCCCCGCCACACCTGGATGCTCCGCCACCTCCCCGGCTACCAGCGCTTCCGCCGCACCTTCAACAAACACGGCCGCGAAATCGTCGCGTTCTTCATGTCCCGCCCCTCCCGCACCACCGGCATGAAGAACATGGCCGCCGGCCACCTCAAGAAATCCGTCACCGACCCCGCCCTGCGCGCACGCCTCACCCCCGACTACACCGTCGGCTGCAAACGCCTCCTCTTCTCCAACACCTGGTACCCCGCCATCCAGCAACCCAACGTCGACATCGTCTCCGACACCATCACCCGCATCGGCCCCACCCACATCACCACCACCGACGGCACCACCCGCCACATCGACACCATCATCCTCGCCACCGGCTTCACCGCCACCGACCGCCCCGTCGCCCACCTCATCCACGGCCGAAACGGCCACACCCTCGCCGACACCTGGAACCGCGACGGCATGACCGCCCACCGCGGCACCACCATCCACGGCTTCCCCAACCTCTTCATGCTCCTCGGCCCCAACACCACCCTCGGCCACTCCTCCCAAACCGTCATGATCGAAGCCCAGATCACCTACATCCTCGCCGCCCTCAAAACCCTCCACACCCACCACCTCACCACCCTCGACGTCCACCCCCACGCCCAGACCACCTACAACAACACCCTCCAAAACCGCCTCAAAAACACCGTCTGGAACACCGGCGGCTGCACCAGCTGGTACACCGACACCAAAGGCAACAACCCCTCCATCTGGCCCACCTACACCTGGCGCTTCCACCACCAAACCCGCACCTTCGACCTCACCAACTACCAAACCACCACCCACACCAACCACACCCCCAACCCCTAACCCACCCACGCGCGCCCGCACGGCACCCACCGCCGCCACGGCCACACCCGCGCCCACGGCCCGCACCCACACGCCGACGCCCACACGCGCCCACGGCCACGGCCACAGCCCGCCCGAACAAGAACGAGGACACACCAACAAGGCCAACAGGCACCAGGACACGGACAAGGCCAACGGACCACGGGGCAAGGACACGCGGACAGGGACAACCGGCACCGGGAACAAGAACAACGGGCAAGGGACAACGAGCAAGGGGACAAGGGGACAACGGACAGGCCGGCCCACACCACGGACCGGCCACCCACCCCACAGCAACAACACACAGCCCACGGCGCGGGCACCGGGCACCGGGCACCGGGCACCAGGCACCAGGCACCAGGCACCAGGCACCAGGCACCAGGCACCAGCAGAAGCCAGCCCGGCCAGGACCGACGAAGCCAACGCGGTGAGACCCGAAGACCGGCAGGAACACCCAACACCGCCGGCACGGCAAGACCGAGAAGGCCGATGCGCTCGGAACGACGGGACCGGCAGGAACCACCGCCGACACCCACAAGACCAGGACACCAGGACCAGCACCGACAACAGGAACAGCCGGCAAAGCCCAGAGCACTGGAAGCGGTCGGCACGGGCCAGCAGGAGAGCCGGTACAACCACTACGGCCGGACCAACAAGACCGGCCGGCGCGACCAGCTGGAGCAGAACAGCAAGAGAACCAGCCCCGCACCCCTCAACCAGCAGGACCGGCAAGCAGGTAGGACCGGCAGGACCGGGCCAGCAGGGCCGACGAGGCGGCCGGCAAGAGCGGAACGGCGGGGCCAGCAGGGCCGGTAGCCCCAGCAGGAACCAGTACGGACGGACGCACTCGCAGCACGGCAAGACCGAGAAGGGCCGGTCCACCTGAACGACGGGACCGGCAGGAACAACCGGCGACACCCGCAAGACCGGGGCACCAGGACCAGTACCCGACAGCAGGAACAGCTCGTAAGGCCAGGGCCATCAGATCAACAGGGAACCGGCCGGCAGAACCGAAAAGACCAGCACAACCGGAACCGATGAAGCCGTGCACTGGCAACGACGGGACCGGTAAAAGCAGTCGGCAGGAGCAACCGGTACAACCACCGCGGTGAGACCGGCAGAAGCGGCCAGTACGACCGGCTGAAGCAGGACAGAAAGAGCGAAACGGCGGAGCCAGCAAGGCCGGTAGCCCCAGCAGAAACCAGTACGGACGGACACCGTCGCAATACAGCAACACCAGAGAAACCGACACGGGGGCAGACAGGACCGGCAGGCAGGCAGGGAAGGCAAGTCCCCGCAGCACCGTCAACAAGCCCGAAGCGAACGGGACTTCACTTCGCCGACCGGCCCGATGGCCCGGTCGGTCACACCTCTCCCGCACCACCCCGGACCAACCAGGACCCCGCGACCCGCCCACCCGAGACCCCCGCACACCCGGACACCACCAGGCCGCCGACAGAACCACCCCGGGCACCACTCCGGACAGCCACAACCAGCCCGCCACGAACGGGACTTCAGGGAACACCCGCCCCGGGACGCCGCCCCCGAAGCCCCGCACCACCGGACAGCACCACCGGACAGCAGCCACCCGGAACCAGCCGCGAACCGAAGACCGGCAACCAGACCGGCCACGGCCAGGACCCCGACAACCACCCGCACCACCGGGCACCGCCGCCCGCCCAGGACGGCACCACCACCAGCTCGGACAGCACCACGAACCACCCCGGAACCAACGGGACTTAACGAAACACCCGCCCCAGGGCACCGGCCCCGACACCACCGCACCAACCAGGCCCGCCCACCACCCCCCACCACCAACCACCCACACCACCAAGGAGACCACCCCGCATGACCCACCCCGACCTCACCCGACGCACCCTCCTCACCGCAGCAGCCGCCACCATCATCGGCTTCAACACCACCACCCGCACCTGGGCCACCACCAACACCCCCACACCCCCCGGACACATCGCCCCCCTACCCCCCCTCCAAGGCACCCTCACCACCAACCCCACCACCACCACCGCCCACGCCCACGACTTCGGCCGCCTCACCACCACCACCCCCTACGCCGTCCTCAACCCCGCCGGCCCCCACGACATCGCCAACATCATCAACTACGCCCGCCACAACGGCCTCAAAGTTGCCATGAACGGCCAAAGCGGCACCGGCAACGACCTCGAATCACACTCCAACTACGGCCAAGCCGGCGCCGCCGGCGGCATCAGCATCAACGCCCGCGCCCTCAACCGCATCCACACCATCACCCCCACCAACGCCACCGTCGACGCCGGCGTCACCTGGGCCCAACTCACCGACGCCGCCCTCGCCCAAAACCTCACACCCCCCTGCCTCACCGACTACCTCCACCTCTCCATCGGCGGCACCATCAGCATCGGCGGCATCGGCTCCACCGTCCACAAACACGGCCTCCAAGCCGACACCGTCGAATCCATCGAAATCGTCACCGGCACCGGCCGCATCCTCACCGCCACCCCCACCCGCAACCCCGACCTCTTCCACACCGCCCTCGCCGGCGCCGGCCAAGTCGGCATCATCACCCGCGCCACCGTCAAACTCATCCCCGCCCCCACACGCGCCCTCGTCCTCACCCTCACCTACAACGACCAACACACCTTCCTCACCGACCAACAAACCATCCTCAACGACGGCCGCTTCCCCTCCCAAGTCGGCGAAATCCTCATCCAACCCAACGGACAACCCCCCCGCTACAAAATCGAAGCCGTCGCCCACTACAACACCACACCCCCCAACCCCCAAACCCTCCTCACCGGACTCAACCCCACCACCACCGAAACCAACGACACCACCTACCGCGACTACACCTACCGCGCCGACACCTTCGCCGACACCATCAAAAACCTCGGCTACTGGAACGCCCCCAAACCCTGGCTCTCCCTCTTCCTCCCCGCCACCACCACCCCCACCTTCCTCAACCAAGCCCTCCCCCACATCACCCCCGACGACATCGGCGCCGGCCTCCTCCTCTGCTACCCCTTCCACACCAACAAACTCACCCACCCCCTCGCCATCACCCCCAACGAACCCACCACCTACCTCTTCGACTTCCTCGCCTTCCCCCACCCCAACACCAACCCCCAACCCGCCCTCACCCGCAACCGCACCCTCTACAACACCGCCACCCAACTCGGCGCCAAACGCTACCTCGTCGGCGCCATCCCCAACATGACCCAAACCGACTGGCAAAACCACTACGGCCCCCACTGGACCACCCTCACCAACGCCAAAAACACCTACGACCCCACCCACACCCTCACCCCCGGCCAAAACATCTTCCCCTAACACACAAAAAACA
>NZ_JBHVVE010000002.1:347391-684995 GCF_042883725.1 Kitasatospora sp. NPDC058184 | reverse complement strand
TGGCCGTCGCCGCGCAGCAGCTTGACGTTGGGGTACGGCGCCGGGCCGGGGTAGTTGAAGTCCTCGACCGCCACCGGCGCGGCCGAGTTGTCCGCGGGGACGCCGTCGGCGGAGGCCAGTGCGGTGGCGCCGAGCGTGGCGGCCACGGCGACGGCACCGCCAACGAGCAAGCGGGACATGCGCTTTGCCATGCCTATTCCTCTTCGTTCATCTGGTGTTTGCCCTGACGGGCGGATCAGCGGAATCGGGTGACCGGTCTGAATGGTGAGCGAACCAACCGGCAATGGCGAGACGTCATTGCCGGTGGAAGTGGTTGAAGTTGCCGCATGGGCGCCTTCGGGGTCGCAGCCGGAATCCGGGCCATCGAACCAGATGAGCTGATGCTTCGACAAGCGCGTTCCTGGCGCTGGCCAGGCGGAATGTCATGCTTTCCCAGCGGTTGGGTGTCTATCGGTGATGCGGTTGTATTTGCTTGGCTTTGCCCTTTGACAGGTGTTTCATTGGCGGGTTTTTTTGGCAACGTCATGGCTTCGTAGACGTTCTGTCGTATCGTCATCTGGCGTAGGCTCCGCTGCGGCCGTGAATCCGGCCGATGCCGACAGTGGAGGTTTCCGATGCACCATTCGATATCCCGTTCACAAGGGCGCGGGAGGGGGAGGCCGCCGCTGCTGGGCAGGCTCTCCCTGGGCCTCCTGCCGCTGGCTCTGACGGCGGGGCTGGTGGGTTCCGGCATCCAGACGGCTTCGGCCGTCGAACCGACCGACGCTCAGCTCCAGCGGAGCGCCCGCGACATCACGGTCGAGGCCTGGCTCAACGGTGGTCCTCGCGTCCACGAGCTCGCGGAAGCCGTGCTTGCGGGCTCGGACCAGGACGTGAAGCGGTTCGTCGACAACGAGCTCGCCGGCGCCCAGCACCTGGACGACCTGCTGGCCGCCACGCAGATCGAGGGTGTGGGCGGGCCGAAGGTCCGCGAGGCCGCGGGCAAGGCCATCGCGGGCACGGCCGACGAGCTGCACACGTTCCTGCGGAGCGGCTGGCAGTCGGCACTCGACGCCGACCGGCGGCTGTGGATCACCCGGATCACCGACCCCGCCGTGGGCGCCGGCCGCAACCTGCAGGCCGCCGGCGACGCCGCGCTGCGCAGCAACACCAGTGACGACCTGCAGCGGTTCCTGACCGAGGGACAGTTCCCGGCGAAGGATGCCGACGACCGGCTCAAGCTGGTCCAGATCCTCAGCTCCGGCGGCACGAACACCCAGGCCGCGGCACGCGCCGCGCTGAACGGGTCGATCCAGGACGTGCGCGACTTCCTCGCGACCGGCCAGTATGTCGCCCAGAACCGTGACATGGAGCGCGCGAGCATCGCGCTTCTGGTGCAGCAGGCGAAGGACGCGGGCGCGCAGGCGGCCCAGGAGGCCGCCGCGGCCATCGAGGCCAAGGACAAGGCGGTCCACGAGGCGCAGGAGGCCATGAAGGCCGCCGCTCTGGCCGCGTCCGAGACCCAGCAGGCCGGCAACGACGCGGCCAGGGCCACGGAGGCGGCGAACAAGGCGGCGACGGCCGCCGAGCGTGCGGGCAAGGCGGCGAACACGGCGCTGGCGGCCGCGCGTGCGGCCAACGCGGGCGCACGCGCCGCGGCTTACGCGGCGTCGAACGCGGCGGCCGCGGCGTCCGGTGCCCAGCGGGCCGCCGCCGCCGCGCGGAACTCCGCGGCCGCGGCCGCCGGTGACGCGACGAAGGCGCACGACGCGCGGGTCGCGGCGGACGCCGCCGACGCGGCCGCGAAGCTGGTGGACGCCGCCAAGGACACGCTCGTCCACGCGGACAAGGCCCTCAGCGACAGCCAGACCGCGGCGGGTGCCGCGCTGAGCGCGAAGGGCAACGCCGATTCCGCGGCGGGGTCGGCCGAGCAAGCCGGTGCCTACGCGGACAGCGCCGGCGGGCAGTCGGCGAAGGCCAAGCAGGCCGCGGCGGCCACCCGCCGTTCGGCCGTCGAGGCCGGTCGCGCCGCCGCCGCCGCGCAGCAGTTGGCCGGGGAGGCCGCGACGCAGTCGCAGACGGCCGCGGCGCTCCTGAAGTCCGCGGGCGAGCACGCCGCCGCGGCGGCCCAGGCCGCCCGGTACGCCGCCGAGCACGCCGGCCAGAGCGCGAACGCCGCGCAGGAGTCCACCGACCACGCGAACGCCGCCTCCGGGTTCGCCGCGGACGCCCAGACCGCGGTCGACAAGGCCAACGCGGTCCAGGACCTGGCACGCCGCATCGAGGCCGAGGACCTGACCAACCGCACCGCGGTGGCCGTGGAGAAGGCCCGGCAGGCCAAGGCCGACGAGACGGCGAAGCAGGCCCAGACCGACCAGGCCGCCCGGGACGTCCAGAAGGCCCGGGCCGAGGCCGAGCGGCTCGCCCAGCTGGCCAACCAGCCCGGCGCCACCCCGACGCAGGTCGCCACCGACGGCCGCAAGCTCGCCATGGTCTCCCGCAAGATCTCCGCTTCCTGGGGGAACTCGGCGGCCGTCGACGCCCTGTCCGGTGACGACGCCGCCGTGTTCGCCTACGTGAAGACCGGGCGACGGGAGGCCGAGGAGCGCGACGCCCGCGACAGTGTCACCGCGATCCACAAGAACTCCGACAGCGAGGCGGTCCGCACCGCGGCCTACACCGCGCTGCAGGGCAACGCCGCCCAGCTCGCCACCTTCCTGACCAGCGGTCAGTACGAGGCCGTCGCGCCGGAGAACCGGCTGACGATCACTCGCCTCAGCGACAAGGCCGGCCCCGCCGTCAAGGCCGCCGCCGACGCCGCGCTGCGGGTCAACACCCCCACCGCGCTGCGGGACTTCCTCGGCAAGGGCCTGTCGGACGCGCAGGCCGCCGACGACCGTCTGACCGCCACCCGGCTGGAGGACGCCCCGGCCACCGAGCCCGAGCTCAAGGCCGCGGCGAAGATCGCCCTCGAAGGCCCTGTGCAGGACCTGCGCGCCTTCGTGGCCCAGGGCCAGTACACCGCGCAGCAGAAGGACCGGCTCGCCGCACTGCACGTCGCCGACATCAAGGGCCTGATCGCCCAGGCGACCGCCGCCGCCGCGACCGCCCAGAAGAACGCGGCCACGGCCCAGGCCGCCGCCGCCATCGCCCGCAACGCCTCCAACGAGGCCAACGGCTACGCCGCCCAGGCCCAGGCCTCGGCCAACACCGCCGCCGAGCACGTCGCCAAGGCCCAGGCCGCCGCCGACGCCGCCGCGGCCGACGCCGCCAGGGCGGCGGCCTCCGCGAAGACGGCCAACGCGGCCAAGGCCTCCGCCAACCGCGACGCCGCGAGCGCCGTCCACTCCGCCAACAGGGCCGAGCAGTCGGCCCGGCAGGCCCGGTCGGCCGCGACCGACGCCTACAGCTCCGCTGCCGATGCCCGGGCCTCCGCGGAGGCGGCCGGCAAGGACGCGACGGCTGCCCAGGCCGCCGCCGACGACGCCCGCGCCAACTACCAGGGCAAGTTCGACGCCGAGCAGAAGGCCGAGGCCGAAAGGCTCGAGGAGGCGCGCAAGGAGGCCGATTACAAGGCCCAGATCGAGAAGGAGAAGCAGGACTCGATCGCGGGCATCGAGGAGGAGATCAAGAAGGCGAAGGAGGACAACGAGACCTCCAACTCCATCTACCGCCTCGTCTCCGAGACCATCCACCTCACGCTCGACGTGATCGGCGGCGTGGGTGGCGTCTTCGCCCCCGGCCTCGCCGACATCGCCGACCTCGTCAACTGCGCCTACTACGCCGTCGAGGGCAAGACCACCGAGGCGGTCGAGTCCTGCATCGGGGCGATCCCCTTCATCGGCGACGGAGCCGCCATCGCCAAGCTTGCCAAGTGGGCGAAGAAGTTCGGCTCCTGGGGCGAGAAGGCCGTCGAGTTCATCCAGAAGCTCGTCAGGCGGGTTCCTAAGTCCTGCCCAGTGCCGAACAGCTTCGCGGCGGGTACCCCCGTCCTCATGGGCGACGGCTCCACCCGTGCGATCGAGACCGTCAGGATCGGCGACGAGGTCCTCGCCAGCGATCCCGTCAGCGGGCTGACCGGACCCCGCCGGGTCTCGGCCACCATCTACGGCCCGGACGACCGGGACTTCACCGACATCTCCCTGGGTGCCGGACGCTCGCTGACCAGCACCGACCACCACCCCTTCTGGGCCGAGAACCGGAAGGCCTGGATCGACGCCGTCGACCTCGAGACCGGCGACGAACTGCGCGACCCGGCCGGCCAGCCCCGGCGAATCGAGAGCGTCCGGCACTGGAACACCCTCCAGGGCGCCTACAACCTCACCGTCGACGAGCTCCACACGTACTACGTGGTCGCGGGCGACACGCCGGTGTTGGTACACAACGCCAACGAGCCGCTGTGCCTGCAACTCGCCAACAGCGACGTCGAGAGCGTCTTCCACCGCGCCACCTTCGACAAGCCCAGCGAACAGTTCCTGTATCACTACAAGGAGCAGGGGATTCCGAACGGCATGTCGCAGAAGGAGTACATCGACGCGGCCAAGGAGGCGATGGAGCGTGTGACGAAGCCCGGTTTCCTGAAGGACAACCCTGATTGGAAGGTCAACCTCAAGGACATCGGATCCCACGAGGACAAGCTGCAGGGGAAGGCGTACACCAACAAGACAACGGGCGAGGTGGTGTTCACGTCGATGGATGGCAGTAGGGTCGTGACGTACCATCCCCCGGGGAGGCGGTGACAGAGCGATGCGACGACCGGTGGAACTGAGCTTTGTCGATGCCTACACCATCTGGAGTCATGTTCCGTATCCGCCGCATGGCACAACGCCGGAGTTGAGGGAGCTCCGCACCGATCTCGCGATCGCCCACGAGCACACCACGGGGGCCGTCGTCTTCATGAGGACCGGTGCGTTCAGGCCGTCGGGTGCGGATGTCCTGACGGAACTCGACGAGATCGTCACTCAAGCCGGCGCCCTGTGTGGGGAGTACGCGGGGGAGGACCTGGCGGTCGCGCGGGAGATACACGCCTACGCGGTGTTGCTGGCGATCGTCTACCGGGGATTCCTCGAAGCGGGTGAATCCGTCTAGGCGGTCGTTTCGTCGAACCGCAGAACGCCCGGCCGGGGTTTCCCGGCCGGGCGTTCTGCGTTGTCGGCGGTTACAGGCGGTTACAGGCGGCTGAGGCGCTCGGCGAGGTCGCGGGCGTGGGTGGCGGCGGTGGGGCCGCGGGTGGGGTCGGGGGCTTCGGAGAGGAAGACCAGGGCGAGCATCAGGGCGGCGTCGAGGCGGCAGGCGAGGAGGGTGGGGTCGTCCTCGGCGGGGACGGGGGCGAGGGTGGCGTAGCCGGTGCGGAGGGCGGGCAGGTCGAGGTCGTTCTCGGGGTAGCGGGCGTATTCGGCGAGGCGGCCGAACTCGAGGGCGGGGGTGCCGAGGAGGGCGTTGGACCAGTCCAGGAGGGCGGTGGTGCGGCCCTGGTGGCGGCGGATGTTGGAGCTGCGGACGTCGAGGTGGAGGAGGCTGGTCCCGGCGAGGGGGGAGAGGTGCCGGGCGAGGAGGTCGGGGGCCGGGGGCTCGGGCCAGTCGGCGACGAGGCGGGCGAGTTCGGCCCAGCGGCGGCCTATCCGGGTGGTGAGGACCCCGGCGGTGGTGCCGCCCTCGGCGGCGACGGGGTGCAGTGGCGGCGGGGGTGCCTGGTGGAGCCGGGCGAGGAGCCGGCCGAGGGCGTGGGAGTCGAGTGGGGTCCCGTCGTCGGGGACGTAGTCGGAGAGCAGCACGTCGGGGGAGTCGGGGTCGTCGGCGAGGACGAGTTCCCGGGCGCGGGCGACGGGCAGGCCGTGTTCGGCCAGGTGCCGGGCGATGGCGTGCTCCTGGACGAGCAGGGCGCGGGTGTCCACGTGCGGGTCGTTGGCGTTGGAGTCGAAGCGGTGGTGCGCGAGCCGTACGGCGACCGGTCCGCCGTCCCGGGCCCGGGCCCGGAAGACGGTGAACTCCAGTCCCTTGCCGACGAGTTCCAGGCCGCTCAGGCCCCACTGTCCGGCCAGTCGGTCCAGTACGGCGAAACGCTCACTCATGGTGCATCCTCGGTGGTCTTGCGACGGTCGGTCACCCTGCTGTCCCTCAGCAGGGCGTAGGCGATCGGCAGGCAGGTCAGCAGGGTGACCACGCCGCCGAGGGCGAAGGCGGCGCGCGGCCCGGCCGAGGCGCTCACCCGGCCGAAGACCAGCGCGCCGAGGGGCATGGTGCCCCAGGCGAAGAGCCGGTAGACGCCGGTGGCCCGGCCGAGCATCCGGTCCGGGATGATCGTCTGGCGCAGGGAGACGGCGACGACGTTCCAGACCATCAGGGCGAAGCCGGTGACGCCGTAGGCGACGGCGACCACGGGGACCCGGTCGGTGGCGGCCACCGCCAGGCCGGCGGCGCCCATCAGGGCCAGGTTGCCGACCAGCGCGGGGACCCGGCCGACGGCCTTGCTGAGCCGGCCGGCGACCGCGCCGCCGATCACGCCGCCGACCGCCCCGGCGGCCAGCAGCGCCCCGTACGCGGCGTCCGGGAGTTCCAGCACCTCGCGGACCAGGATCACGAAGACGGCGATCTGGCCCAGGTAGACGGCGTTGATGACCCCGGCGGAGACGGTCAGGGCGCGCAGCAGCGGATCGCGGAGGACGAAGGCGACGCCCTCGCGGATGTCGGCCAGCAGGCGGGGCTTCCCGGTGCCCGGCCCGGGTTCGGCGGCAGGCTCGGATTCAGGCCCGGACTCGGGCACCGGCCCGCGCACGCCGCGCAGCAGCAGCGCGGAGGCCAGGAAGGAGACCGCGTCGATCACCAGCGGGACGGCCCGGCCGACCGTGAACAGCACGCCGCCGACGACCTGCCCGAGCAGGTCGCGGCCGACGGTCTGGACGGCGAAGAGCCGGCCGTTCGCCGACTCCAGCCGGTCCTTGGGCACGACGCTCGGCAGCAGCGCGAAGGACGCGCAGTCGAACAGCACCTCGCCGACGCCGAGCAGGAACGCGGAGGTGAGCAGCGGCCAGAAGGTCAGCCGGTCGGTGGCGAGCAGCAGGACGGTGAGGACCAGCACCGCGGCGCGCAGCAGGTCGGCGAGGACCATCAGCAGGCGCCGCTCGAAGCGGTCGGCGTATGCGCCGGCGGGCAGGGCGAACAGCAGCCAGGGCACCGTGGTCGCGGCGGTGACGGCGGACACCTGGAAGGCGTCGTCCAGCACCGCGGTGGACAGCAGCGGCAGCGCGGCGAAGCGCATGCCGTCGCCGACCGCGGAGGAGGCGGCGGCGCCGAGGACCCGGTGGTAGCCGGAGGAGGGGCGGACGGCGGTGTCGGTGCTCACCCGCGCGGCTCCGCGGCGGGGTTCCCGGCCGAGAAGACGGCGCAGCGCAGTTCGCTGGTGTACCGCAGGCCGTCCACGTCCAGCCAGCGCTGGTCGGGGGCGGGCAGCATCTCGGAGACCTCCAGGGTGCCCTCGGCGCGGGCGGCCAGCCGGCCCAGCTGCCGGACCAGCAGCGGGGACTCCCAGTCGACGTAGACCGGCTTGGGCTCGCCGGGGACCTTGACGAAGACGTGCCGGGGCAGCCGGTGCTCGGCGCGCAGCCGGCAGGCGGCGACGAACAGCGCGGCGTCGTCCCGGCCGGTCTGGCGGCCGAAGGCGGCGGTGTCGCGCAGCCGGGCGGCGGGGATGCGCCAGGTCTCGCGCTGCAGCACGACGCGGCCGCAGCGGATGCGCGGGATGTGCGCCAGGTCGGGGGCGTCCAGTCCGGCGCCGCCGAAGTGGCGGGGGAAGGCGAACGGGGAGAGCGGGTCCTGCCGGATGCTCGGGCCGCCGGCCGGGGGCGCCATCAGGCGCAGCCGGCCCTCGACGCCGTGGGCGCGCAGCTCCAGCCGGCCGTCGCGCAGCACCAGGTAGAGCTGGGAGGGCTGCAGCACCCGGTCGCGGGACTGCGCGGAGCGGCCGTAGACCTCCAGGTCGTGGCAGGGGTAGACGAGTTGGGTGGAGGACTTGTCGGGGTGGCCGCGGGACAGGTTGGCGAGCACCTCGTCGTCGGCGAGCAGGGACTGGTAGCCGCGGTACACCTCGGAGAGCAGTTCGGGGGTGTGCTCCTGGATCAGCGGGCCGAAGCTGGTGTGGGTGATGACCTCCCGCACCGCGTGGCAGTCGCCGATGACGGCGGTGAACCGGCCCTCGGCCAGGTCCTCCCGGCTCCGCGCGGCGAACAGGATGTCCGGGTCGCAGACGGCGGGCGGGCTGCTCGGCTGGGCGGCGAGGACGGCGGCCATCCGCTCCCGGTCGACCACGACCTCGGAGCGGTCCGGGTCGGTGGCGGCCTCGCCGAGCAGGGCGGCGCCGATCTCCCGGTCCAGTTCGGCGAGTTCGGCCTCGACGGCGAGGCACTCGCGGGCGATGGCGTCGCGGTCGCGGAAGAACTCGGCGTAGAGGACGTCCAGCGGGATCTCCACGCCGGGGCCGAACCGGTCGGCCACCCACCGGGTGAGGATGACCAGTTCGCGCCGCATCCGCAGGCGCGGGCCGGCCAGCACGGTCTCGTACACGATGGACAGTTCGTCGGTGATGAAGCGGGCGAGGTCCGGGCCGACGGTCAGGTCGGCGGGGCGGCCGCGGGCCTCCTCGAACAGGATGCTGCGGTCGGCGTAGTGCAGGCCGCTGTTGCGGTTGGCGGGGCCGCCGGTCAGCTGCTCGAACCGGGCCTTGCTCTCGGCGAGCGCGGCCGCGCGTTCGGGCAGCGGCAGGGCGGCGAAGCGGGTCAGGTCGGCCTCGAAGCCGTCGATCGCGGTGAGCAGCGGGTCGGCCAGCGGGGCGGGGGCGGCGAGCAGTTGCTCGCGCAGGGCGGCCAGCGGCCGGTGGTCGCCGATCGGGATCTCGAACTCGACGACCACCCATTCGCGCTCGGCGAGTCCGGCGAGCACCTCGTCGAAGGGGACGGGGCAGCGCTGCTCGTCCTGCCAGGCCTGCCGCAGTTCGCTCAGGGTGCGTTCGCCGTCGCAGTGCTGCCACAGCCAGGCCTCGTACGGTTCGACCGGGCGCCCGCCGAGGTGCCGGAAGTCCCAGTCGGTGTCCAGGCCGTCGCGGGTGGTGAAGGCGTAGAGGTCGATCCGGCCGTCGCGCAGGAAGGACAGCGGGCGGCGCCGGGGGCGGGCGTGGTCGAGCAGGCCGGGGACGGCGGCGGCGCTCTGGGCGAGCTTCTCCGCGGCCCAGTGGCTGAACAGCGCGCGCCGTTCCAGCTCCCGCTCGCCGGACCAGGTGATGCCGGGGGCGGTGCCGACCCGGCCGGGGGTGAAGGGGCCGAAGTGCGAGTGGGTCTCGTTCTTGGTGGTGACCCGCTGGAGGTACATGGTGAGCAGGTCGGTCATCTTGCGGGTGCGCCGCCCGGTCGCGCCGTCGTGGGCGTCGAGCCAGGCGGCGAAGGTGGGGTAGGCGGAGTCGTTGGAGAGCAGCAGGACCTGCCGCAGCCGCTCGTCGCCGAAGGCCTCGACGACGGCGGCCCCGGCCCGGTCGAGGCGGTCCTGGTGCCGGGCGGCGAACCGGGTCTGCTCCTCGGCGAAGTGCCGGGCGGCGTCCTGGTAGGCGCGCAGGACGGCGGCCTCCTCGGCGGGCACGGCGGCCGCCGCGGCGGCCAGCTCGGGCTCGGGGACGGGCAGCAGGAACCCGGCGGGGGAGGACAGCCGGGCGGCGCCGGGCACCGGGTGGCGGCGCAGGGCGGCCTTGAACGCGTCGGCCAGCTCCTTCAGCCGCTGCCCGTGGGCGACGAGCTCCCGGGCCTCCTCGGCGGCGGCCGGGTCGGCCAGGGGCGCGAGCAGCTCCATCGGGAAGCCGGCCTGGCGGAGCACGACGACCGGTGCGAGCTGCCAGGGGACGCGCACCCCGGGCTCGGCGGCGGTCCGGGGATCGTTGACGGTGGTCACGGCCTCACCTGGGGGATCGAGTGGACGGGCGGACGGCGGTCGTGCAGGGCGTCCAGGACGGCGAGCGGGTCGGCGGGGAGCGCGGGCAGCAGGCCGGGGCTCGGCGCCCAGGGCTTGACCCGCACCCCGTGGTAGTCGGACCCGGCGGTGGCGACCAGGCCGAGCCGCCCGGCGGCCTCGGCGAGCCGGGCGCTGTCGGCCGGGGTGTGCCAGCTGGTCCACACCTCCAGTCCGGCCAGGCCGGCCTCCCGCAGCGGCGCCAGCAGTTCGGCGCACCGCGGGGCGTCCAGGCCGGCGGTGTGCGGGCCGGGGTGGGCGAGGACGGCGACGCCGCCCGCCCGCTCGATCCAGGACAGCACGTCCACCAGGTCGGGGTTGACGGGGTGTTCGACGTGCAGCGGCCGGCCCGGGCGGCACCAGTCGGCGATGAGGCGGGCGAACCGGTCGTCGCCGTCGGCGTACGGGGCGAACCGGGGGTCGTCCCCGGCGGCCTCCAGCAGCAGGGCCAGGTAGTCGTTGACGTAGGCCACCCGGTCGCCGCCGAGGCGCCGTTCGACGTCGGCCCGGGCGATCGGCACGCCGAGGGCGTGCGCCCGGTCGGTCCAGGTGCGCCACCAGGCGAGTTCGGCGTCGTGGAGGCGTCCGATCCGCTGCCGGAACGCCTCGTCGCCGGGGTCGACGAAGTAGGCGAGGCAGTGGGTCTCCTCGCCGCGCCAGGTGGTGGTGATCTCGCAGGCCGGGACGACGGTGAGGCGCCCGGCGGCGGCCCGTTCGAAGGCGGCGACGCCCGCGAGGGTGTTGTGGTCCGTCACGGCGGCGACCCGCAGCCCGGCCTCGACGCACCGCCTCGCCAGGTCGGCCGGCGCCTCGTCCCCGTCCGAGTGCCGGGTGTGCAGGTGCAGGTCGACCGGGGTGGCCAGGGTCGCGGGCGCCCCCCGCATCAGCGGGACCTCCACACCGACCGGGATCCCCGCGCCGACCGGGATCCCCGCGCCAGCCGGGATCCCCGCGTCGGCAGGGCCCCCCGTACCGGCAGGGCCCCCCGCACCGGCAGGCTCCTCCGCATCAGCGGGCCCCGGGCAGGGTGCGCCGCCAGGAGGCGGCCAGCCAGCGCTCGTACTCGGGGCCGGACGGCTCGTCCACGACCAGGCAGAGCGGCTCGATGATCCGCCCCGCGCCGCCGGCCAGGCCGCCGTGCAGCATGGTCAGGTTGTGGCCGAGCAGCAGGTCGCAGTGCTCACCCGGGGCGAGCACCTCCCAGCGGCGGCGGAACCGCGCCCAGGTCAGGCCGGTGGCCATGAGCAGCTGGTGGCAGAAGAGCCGGGCCGCCTCGCCCCGGCACTCGCCGCAGGCGCACTCGCGGGCCAGCGGCACGGCGGCGGGGTAGCGCCGCCGTTCCTCCTTGGACAGGTCCGCCTCGCTGTGGTGGAAGGACAGGCCGTGCCAGAACGTCTCCTCCAGCCCGAGCATGGCGCCCACCGACGGGTAGGCGCAGCCGTGTTGGGGCTGGCGCTCCAGGCCGCGGCGCAGGTTGCCGCCGAGCCAGCGGGCCGCGCCGGCCACGGGGTCGTCGCCCCGGTCGATGCCGCGCCGCTCCAGCACCTCGTCGATCACGCCGAGCCAGTCGTAGTACGTGGTGACGCTCAGCCCCTCGCCGACCTCCGGCAGGAAGATGCCCTGGTACATCTTGTGCGCGGCGGTGGTGGTGTACCCGGAGTCGCCGTAGGTGCGCTGGGCCGGGTCCCAGTCGGGGGCGTCCTGGAGGCTGGGCGTCAGGTACGAGCAGTGCTGGCCGTCGTGGTGGGGCAGCAGGGTCCGGGTGGTGTAGCCCTCGGGGACGTAGGTCTGCTGCGCCTTGTCGACCTCCAGCCGCATCCGGGCGGGGGCGCCGCGGGCGATCAGCGCGGTGCGGACGCGCTCGACGATGCCGGTGGACAGCCGGCGGCTCTCCTCGACCCCGAGTCGCAGCCGGCCGATCCGGAAGACGGCGTAGCCGGTCCGGTGGATGACCTCGACGGCTCCGGCGGCGAGGGCGTCCAGCGCCCGCTCGCGCTCGGCGGGGGCCCCGGAGACCAGCGGGGTACAGTCGAACTGCGCTTCGTGGGGCGTGAATCTCACCGGTGCTCCAGGGGTGCGGAGGGGGTGCCGGGGGCCCAGGGCGCGAGTTCGGCCGGGGCGACCTCGGTGCGGAACAGGAACTCGAAGAGCAGCCGTGCGGCGATCTGCGCGGTGCCGCCGGACGGGTCGTAGCGGGGCGCGATCTCGGCGATGTCGACGGCGCCGACGGGCAGCGCCCGCAGCTCCTCGTAGACGTCGAGGAGGTCGCCGATGCCGATGCCGCCCATGGTGACGTGCCCGGTGCCGGTCGCCGCGGCGCTGTCGAGCACGTCGATGTCGAGGGAGACGTAGACGGTGTCGCAGCGCGAGCCGAGCTCCTCGATGACGGGGCGCAGGGCCGCGGCGGCGCCGTCCCGGGTGATCAGGGAGCCGGGGACGACGTGGAAGCCGCTGTCCAGCAGGCCGCGGAACTGGTCGTACTTGGTCACGTCCCCGACCCCGACGAAGGCGATGTCCTCCGGGCGCATCTGCGGGATCTCGCTGATCCGGCGGGAGTTGGAGCCGTGGTAGAGCGGCCCGTGCAGGGTGCTCCAGTTGCCGAAGTCGAAGTGGTGGTCGATGTTGATGAACCCCACCCGGCCGGCGCCGCGGTCCAGCCGGCCGGCGCGGAAGCCGGCGAAGGTGGGGAAGGTGCAGGAGTGGTCGCCGTTGAGGAAGATCAGCCGCGGGGCGTTCTGGCTGAGCCGGCGGCTCTCGGCGGCGACGGCCTGGAAGGTCTTGACGGTGTCCGTCGGGTAGATGTGGAGGTCTCCGGCGTCCGCGACGCGGGGCGCGTGGTAGCGGAAGGTCTGCCCGGTGCGGGTGTCCAGCATCCGCCACTGGCCGAGGCTGGTGAGGTAGCTGGAGAAGACCAGGCTGGCCTGGCGGACCGCCCGCGGCCCCTCGGCGGCGCCGGGCCGGGAGCTGGCGGTGGCGTCGTAGGGCACGCCGGACACCACCCAGCCCGTCTCGCCCACGTCCACCTGGTCGGCGGTGGTGGTGGGGGCGCCGAAGAGGGTGCCGACGCCGGCCCAGCCGGGCAGCGGGTCCTGCTCGAAGTCCTCCGGCTTGACGCTGGTGCGGAGGGCCTCGAAGTCGGGGAGCTCGGTCATGTCAGTTCTCCTGCGCGGCGGGCGTGACGGACAGGCCGGGGACGGCGGAGGCCGGGGCGGCGGGCAGCGGGTCGCGGATGATGGCGTGCGCCGCGGCGATCTTCTCCTGGAACAGGTCCCAGCTGTCCTCGGGGGACAGGTGCCGGGGCCGGTAGACGACCGGCGCGTCCTCCCGCCAGTCCGCGAAGTCCCAGTTGAAGATGCGCTCGCGCAGCCTGGGGAAGTCCGGGGTGAGCGGGTACGGGACGAAGTTGTAGAGGTTGAAGAGCCACAGCGCCGATTCGTTCTCCCGCATCCAGCTGACGGTCTGGCCGTGCGCGGCCTCCGTCTCCTCGTCCAGGCCGCCCATCATGTTGAGGACGATCTTCAGCCCGGCGTCGCTGAGTTGACGGATCTTCGAAGTGTAGTCGTCCAGGCCGCGGGAGAGCTTGTTGAGGCGCTTGAGCATCTGCGAGTCGGCCGATTCGAAGCCGAGCTCCACGGCGACGACGCCGAGTTCGAGCATGGCCTCGACGATCCACTCCTTCACCTGCATCACGTGGGTCTGCACGATGAAGCGGTAGCCGGGGCGGTCGCGGAAGACGTCCAGCAGGTTGCCGACGGCCTCGCGGGACTGGCCGAAGGTCTTGTCGCCGATGTAGAAGAGCCGGGTGTCGGGGAACCGGCTGGTCAGCTCGTCGACCTCCTGGGCGAGCGCGTCCTTGGCGACCAGGGTGAGCTGCTTGCTCCAGGCGTCGCCGCAGAACGAGCACTGGTACAGGCAGCCGTGGCTGGCGTTGAGCCGCAGCAGCGGGACCCGGCCCTGGTAGCCGCCGAGGTGGCGGTAGTCCGGCGCCCAGGTGATCCGGTCGGACACCAGCCCGGGCAGCAGCGGCTTCTCCAGGCTGCCGCCGGACCCGGAGGCGAGTTCGACGAGCCGGCGCACGAAGGTGGCGTCGAGCTGGCCGCGGTGCACGGCGTGCACGGCGCCGTCGGGGGCGAGCGGGGCCATGTTGCCGCCGAGGACGACGCGCCGGCCGGCGTGCTCCAGCCGCTTGGCCACCTCCAGCGCGAGCCGGAGGTTCTGGGCGAGCGGGGACATCAGGACCAGGTCGCCGGGGGCGGTCGCCTCCAGCAGCGGCTCGGCGCAGTGCTCCGGCTCGGCCGGGGTCCTGGACAGGTCACGGAAGACGGAGTCCAGGCCCGCGGTGTTCAGCAGGGCGGTCAGGTGGGCGACCCAGAGCGGCATCTCCCACAGGCCGTCGGTCGGGATGAAGTACTCGGGCAGCATGGCCCGGAAGCGCCGGTCGTAGTCGTCGTAGTAGCGGGCGAGGTTCGGGTCGGGGTCGTGGCTGGAGGGGAAGGGCAACTGGACGATGCAGCTCTTGGTCATGGCGGTGCCTTCGGTCGGTGAGGGCGTGGGGTCCTCGACGTGGAGCACTCAGTGGGGACGGCGCGAGAAGACCGCACAGCGCAGCTCGCTGGTGTGACGTTCTCCGTCGATGTCGAGCCAGAGGTGCTCCGGGGCGGGGAGCATTTCGCTGAACTCCAGAGCGGCGGCCGTCTTCCGGGCGAGCCGGAAGACCTGCCGGACGATGAGGGGGGATTCCCAGTCGACGTAGACCGGTTTCGGCTCGCCGGGGATCTTCAGGAAGCCGCGGCGCGGCAGGCCGAGTTCGCGGCGCAGCCGGCGGGCGGCGGCGAACTCCGGGGCGTCGCCCTTGGAGCGGTGGACGCCGGGGCTCCAGCCGCGCAGGGCCTCGGCGGGGACGCGCCAGCGCTCCCGGTGCAGCACGATCCGGCCGCAGCGGATGCGGGGCACGTGGTCGCGGTCCCGGTCGCGGACGCCGACACCGCCGAAGTGGCGGGGGAAGGCGAACGGGGAGAGCGGGTCCTGGCGGATGCTGGGGCCGCCCGCCAGCGGGGCGAGCAGCTTGAGCCGGCCGGCCAGGCCGTGGGCGCGCAGCTCCAGCCGGTCGGCGGTGGCCACCAGGTACAGCGCGCCGGGCTGGAGGACGTCGCCGCGGGCCTTCGGGGAGAGCCCGTACACCTCCAGGTCCGGGCAGGGGTAGGTGAGTTGGGCGCCGGTCTTGTCGGGGTGCGAGCGGGAGAGGTCGACCAGCACCTCGTCCTCGTCGAGCAGCCCCCGGTAGCGGTCGTGGACCGCGTCGAGGAGTTCGGGCGCCTCGGCCTGGAGCATCGAGGCGAAGCTGGAGTGGGTGAGCGCCTCGCGGACGGCGTGGCAGTCCCCGACGACGGCGAGGAAGTCGCCGCGGCCGATCGCGGCGGCGTCCGGCGCGGCGAGCATGACGTCCGGGTTGCACAGCGCGGGCGGGGTGTCGGGGTGGCGGGCGAGCAGCTCCTCCAGCCGGGCCCGGTCGACGACGCTCTCGGAGCGGCCGTCCTCGGCGCCGTCCAGCAGCAGGTCGACGACCTCCCGGTCGAGCGCCGCGATCTCCCGGTCCACCTCCTCGCACTCGGCGGCGAGCAGCGGCTTGTCGGCGAAGAAGGCGGCGTAGAAGTCCGGCAGCGGTACGGGCGTGCCGGTGCCGAAGCGCCGTGCCGTCCAGCGGTGCAGGATGTCCAGTTCGCGGCGGACGCGCAGCCGGGGGACGAGCAGCGTCAGGTCGTAGACCACGGACAGCTCGCGGCCGATCAGGGCGGCGACGTCGGGGCCGAGGACGACGTCCCTGACCGGGCTGTACGCCTCCTCGTAGAGGATGCTCCGGTCCGCGTAGTGCCGGCCCTCGGAGCGGTTGGCGGCGGAGCCGGTGACCTCCTCGAAGGCCTGCTTGAGCTCGCCGAGCAGGGCCGCGCGCCGCTCCGTCGGGCCCTCCGCGAAGCGGCGCAGCCCGTCCTGGAAGCGGCGCACCACGGCGAGGTCGGGGGAGTCGTCGGCGAGCTGACCGGCGAGTTCGCGCAGCACGTCGGTGGCGCCGATCGGGATCTCCCGGCGGCCGATCAGCCAGTCCTGGTCGACGAGTTCGGCGAGCACCCGGTCGAAGTCGCGGTCGGCCGGGCGGTCCGGGCGGTCGGCCCAGGCGGCGCGCAGCCAGGCGACCGTGCGCTCGCCGTCGCAGTGCTCCCAGAGCCAGGACCGGTCGGCGTCGAAGGTGTCGGCCTTCACCGCGACGAAGCGCCAGCCGTCCGGCATGCCGGTGGTGCTCTCGAACGCGTACAGCCGGACGACGGGGCCCTCGGCGAAGGCGAGGGGCCGCCGGCGGGGGCGCACCGCCTCGAAGGCCTCCGGCCGGGCGCTGAAGACCTCGGCCATCGCCTCGCCCGCCCAGTGGCTGAGCAGGGCGATCCGGCGCAGCGGGCCGGTGGACCAGCCGACGCCGGGGGCGGCGCCCTCCGGTGCGGTCCGGGCGACGGCGAGGGGGCCGAAGTGCGAGTGGGTCTCGTTCTTGGTGGTGACCCGCTGGAGGTACATGGCGAGCAGGTCGGTCATCCGCTTGACGTGGCCGTCCGACCCGGCGCCGCCGGAGGCGAGCCAGGCGGTGAACTCCTCGAAGCGGGCGTCGTTGGACAGCAGCAGGACCTGCTGGAGGGAGGGTTCGCGGAACAGGTCCACGACGGTCCGGCGGGCGTCGGCGAGGGCGGCGCCGTGCTCCCGCTCGAAGGCCTCCCAGTGGCCGTCCAGGGCCTGCACCGCGTCCTGGTAGCGCTTGGCCGAGTCCAGGGCGGCCGGGCCGAGTTCGGCTTCGAGCCGGGCGAGGTCGGCGGGCGGGAAGGGGCGGAGCATGCCGACGCCGGAGGCGAGGTCGCCCCGGGTGCCGGCCCGCTCGGCGCGCAGGTCGGCCTTCAACCGCCGCCCCAGCTCGACGGCTTCGTCCCGCAGGTCGAGGACGGCGTCGGCGGCCCGGGCGGTCGAGGGGGCGACGACGCGGTCCAGCAGCGAGAGCGGGTAGCCCGCGTGGCGCAGCATCGCGACCGGGGCGAGGGACCACCCCGGGCCGCCGTCCGCCCCGGTGGTCGGGGTGCGGTCGCCTCCCGTCGGAGGTCGCGCGCCGTCCGGACGCGGCTTCGGCTCGTCCATGATCGCCCCCTTGTGGCTGACTTGATCACGACAGTTCGTGACCATAACAACGTGTCGAGGGGTCTTTCAATAACGATGGGCTCAACATGCGGGTTTCCGGCCAAGATTGACCGGTCGTCAGCCGAAACCCGTGGTGGTGCTGCGGAGACCGGAGGTTGGGATGGCCTCAAACGGCCTGATTCAACGCAAACATGACGTCGAATCAGGCCGAGGGCCGGGGCTGGAGGGTCCCGTCAGCTCAGGGTCCTGATCGGTTCGGCGGTCGCGGGGTCGAGGAAGTCGGGCTTCTTGCGCAGCGGCGAACACAGGATCGGGACCGGGATCAGCAGGGTGAACAGGCAGCAGACCAGCAGGGATCCGCGGTTACCGATCAGCTGGCCGAGCACGCCCGCGAGGAGGGCGCCGACGGGGAAGACGCCCCAGGAGAAGAACCGGACGGTGGCCACCACACGCGGCATCAGCTCGGGCGCGACGGCCGTCTGGCGGTAGGTGCGGCCGATGATGGCGAAGGTGACCGTGCAGGCCCCCCAGCCCACGTTCCCCAGCAGGAACAGGCTGAGCCCCCAGCCCGAGGTGGCCAGCGGCATCAGCAGCGCGGAGACCGGGGCGAGGAACAGGGTGAGGACCGCGGCCCGGGTGGCGCCCAGCCACTTGACCAGGGCGGTCGTGATCGCCGCACCGACGACCCCGCCGATGCCCAGTCCGGCGATCAGGAAGCCCACGGTGAAGGAGTTGGCGTGCACCGTGCGGACGAGGAAGACCGCGGTGAGCGCGTCGATGGCCGCGGTGGCGAAGTTGAACCCGGTGCCGACGAGGACGAGCGGGCGGATCACCGGGTGCCGTCGGACGAACCCGATGCCCTCGCGGATCTCGGCCACCATGTTGCGCTTGGCCTTCCTCTGTCCGCGGTCGAGGGGCGAGGGGACGGTCATCAGCAGCGTCGCCGAGAGGAGGTAGCTCACCACGTCCGCGATCAGGCTGTACGCGGCGCCCAGCGCCTGGACGAGGCTGCCGCCGAGGGCCGGGCCCGCGATCTGGGAGAGCGACTCGCTGCCCTGGATCAGGCTGTTGCCGGCGATCAGCCGCTCCTTGGCGACCACCGTCGGCAGGTAGGTCGAGTAGCCCACCTCGAAGATCACGCTCGACACGCTGATCACGAAGGCGACGGCCACGAGCTGGGCGAGGGTCAGCACGTCGAAGTAGACGGCCAACGGGACCGACACCAGGGCCGCGGCGCGGATCAGGTCGGCCGAGACGAGGACGAGGCGCAGCGGGAGCCGGTCCACGATCACCCCGGCCGGCAGCCCGACCAGCAGCCACGCGCACATGCTCGCCGCCGCCACCAGACTCGTCTCGAAGGTGCTGGCGTTCAGGACGAGGACGGCCACCAGCGGCATCGCGACGGTCGTGACGGCCGTGCCGAAGGCGCTGGTGCTGTGCGCGGTCCAGATCCGCCAGAAGACCGAGCGGTCGGGCGGCGTGGACTGCGTCGGGGACATCATCATGGAGCTCCTACTGCGGGCCTAGACGGCGTGGGTGTCGTACAGCGGGCGGGGGCCGTCAGCGCAGCAGCGCCACTTCCTGATCGCGAGGACGCGGACGCGGGCCGGCTCGCAGTCGACCCGCCTGGGGTGGAAGCCGGTCGCGGCGAGGAGGCCGAGGAGTTCCTCGGCGGTGTCGCCGCGCTCCCACCGGGGACGGTCGGTGTCCAGGTGCAGGACACCGTGCGGGATCAGCGCCCGGCAGAAGCCGTGCAGCACGGCCAGGGCGTCCTCGGGGGTGGGGAACGGCTGCGCCCGGCCGCACCAGATGCCGTTCAGCACCCCTTCCCCGTATTCCTCGTGGGCCGCGGCGTCCGGTCGCGGGTGGTCCAGGGCGATGGACGGCCGTTGGCCGGTGACCCGCGCGTAGATGGTCTCCAAGCCCTCCAGCCGGCCGGTGTCGAGCTCCGGCCGGCCCCGGGTGAACTCGGCCACGCGGATGTGCGGGGTCGGCGGCAGGATGCCCATGAAGGCCTGCAGGCCCGCCTCGCTCACGGGTGTGTCCATGTGGGTGGCTCCCTGTCCCTCGGTGTCGTCAGTGACCGAAGTCCTCGATCAGTTCGCGGAGCGCCTCGACGCAGCCGCCGCAGCCCGTGCCCGCCAGGCAGCGGTCGCCGATGCCGTCCGGCGAGTCCGCCCCCGCCCGGATCGCGGCGACGATCTCGGCCTCGGACACCGAGCGGCACACGCACACGACGCAGTCGGGGTCGGGATCGAACATGGTCACGGATCAGCCGACGGCGATCCGCTTGCCGTCCAGGACGAAGCAGCCCCGCTGCGGTTCGCGGGCCAGCAGGTCGACCTCCGGGAAGAAGGTGCGGTAGGCGGTGAAGGAGATCAGGTGCCAGATGTCGGCCTCCGGGACGCCCAGGGCGCGCACGTTGGCGATCTGCTGGTCGATCGGCTGGGTGCCGGCCGCGACGACGCCCTCGTGCTGGTACCAGAGGGAGTTCTCGGCGTCGCGGTGGAGGTGCTGGCCGCCCAGGTCCGGGGTGTCGCTGCGGTCCGTCATCAGCATCATGTTCGACGGTCCGGCCAGCTCCACCGCGCGCTTGGCGATCGCGAAGTCGACGTGCTCGCCGTCGAAGTTGAGGCAGGCGGTGATCCGGCCCGCGTGCGCGGCGCGGATGATCGCGGCCGGCACCGGGCCGACCTGCTCGTGCAGGTCCGCGAGGGACCAGGACGGCAGGTCGTACGAGGCGATGACGGCGTCGCGCTCGGCCTTCGCCCGGGAGGTGCGGAACGCGTGCTTGACCAGCAGCGGCATCTCGTTGAAGAGGTGGTCCGTGATCACGCGGACGCCCCGGCCGGGGAAGTCCGCGGCCTCGGCCGCGCTGATCGCGGTCTCCACGCAGTCGGCCCCCAACTGCGGGTCCTCCCGGGTGAAGTGGCCCAGGGCCGGACGGACTCCGCGCTCCACCAGGGTGGTGACGATCCACTCGAGGTCCGGGTAGCCCGCGGGCAGCGCCGGCGCGAGGTACGAGCCGGGCGTCAGGGCGTCCGGCGAGACCATCAGGTAGGCCAGGCCGAGCGGGCCGCAGGACGCGAGCTTCTCCCATTCCGCGCGGGACGGCGCCCAGACGGAACTGGCCGGGGTGCCGCCGAAGCTGGCGACCAGCGGGCCCTCCAGGGCGATCGCCCCGATGTGGGGGAGTTCCCCGTCGGCGCGCATCCGGGAGAACTCGCCCATGAACCCGACGAAGCCGTCGAGGCGCTCCTGGCGCAGGTAGAGCGTGGGGATGCAGATGATCCCCTCGGCCCGGGCGGCCTCGTCGAGCTCCTTGAGGTCCATGCGGCCGAAGTCGGAGAAGTCGACGTTGCCCAGACCGTGGCAGTGGACCTCGACCGGCAGGCTCGGCACGAAGTAGCCGTCGGAGCCCGCGGCGTCGGTGCCCGCCGAGTCGGATACGGACAGCCGGCCGTTGCTCCAGGTCACCGAGGCGGGTCGGGTGCGCTCGGGAGTCAGCGAGGTGTTCGCTGTGAGCATGGTGGTATTCATCTCTTTCCTATCGAGTACATCTCGCGTTCCACCGCCACGTTCGACCTGGTGCACGCGTCAGAAGAGGACGGAGCCGGTCGTCGCGAGATATTCCAGAATTTCCTTGGTGTCTGCGGTAGCGGTTTCCGCATCGATGTCGTACTCGGCGGCCAGCAGTCGGCCGATGTCGGCGATCGAATTCCGTCCGTCGATCTGCTTCCAGATGAAACTGGCCGTCTCGGACAGTTCGAACGCGTCCTTGGCGACGGCCACCAGGAACCTGCCCCGCAGGTTTCGGACCCGGACGTCGGGCCGGTACGAGGGAACCTGGTCGGGGGAGAGGACGGGCTGGTCCGCCATCAGAGGACCACGCTCATCGAGATCCTGCGGCAGACGGGCAGGACTTCGTTGACCCACGCCGCGGGGTCGGCCGGGTCGAAGGACTGCATGGTCTCCAGCGCCCAGTACTCGTCGAACGACAGCACCGACTGCTCCACCGCCCGGAAGCGCCGGGCCCGCCACTTGGCGTTCTGCCCGTACTCGGCGTGCGAGGCGAGCAGCGCGTCCACGGCGTACTCCAGTGCGACGCGGGCCGAGAGCACCGCGCTCTCCAGGTCGCCGATCGACATCTGCCCCACGGCGTCCTCGACGCGGGTGTCGGCGTAGTTCAGGCCGCGCTGCACCAGCACCGAGCCGAAGGCGGAGGCCTTGAGCTCGGCCGCGCGCCGGTTCAGCCAGCCGTCGTTCTCCAGGGCCTGGCCGTGCCGGAGCCACTCCAGCGTGACCGTCTCCTGGCGGTCGAGCTGGACGCCCTCGCCCACGGCGCTCTCGAAGGCCTCGTGCGAGACCTTCGCCAGGACGGCGTCGATCTGCGCGTCCGTCATGAACCGGATGTCGCAGCGCGTGCCGTGCGCGTAGGTCTCCAGCGAGCGGAACTCGTCCGCGCCGAGCGGGATCGGGGCGCCGTGGAGGCTGCCGCTCCACGGCTCCTCGGTGATCACGAAAAGGTCGATGTCGCTGCTCGGGTTGCCCCAGCCGCGCACGATGGAGCCCGCCTGGAAGACGCAGAGCGGCGCGTCCGGGAGGAAGCCTTGGGCGCGCAACTCCGGTAGGGAGGAGGACGAGTTGTCAGCCATGGCTCTCTTTCTGTGAACGTTGGTGCTCGAGCAGGACGGACGGCGCGTTGTTGACCAGGTGGGCCAGCAGCGCGGGGAGGATCGAGCCGGACAGGGCGACCAGGGCCAGCAGCGAGAGGGCGGCCAGGAGTTCCACGGCCAGGACGCGCGGGGCCTTGCGCCAGTGGCTGTCGCCGACGTGGTGGCGGGCGATGAAGCCGGCCGCGCCCAGCAGCGAGGTCACGATGCCGGCCGGCCCCGCCGCGGTGACGGCGAACGACCGGTACAACGCCTCCTCGCCGAAGGGCGCCAGGATCCCCGTCGCCACCCTCGTCCGCGCCTGGAGCGGGGTGGAGGGGCCGACCAGGAAGGCCAGGTCGCCGGAGAGCAGCAGACGGAGGTTCATGCCCCCGGCCAGCAGCAGGACCGCGGCCAGTCCGAGCGCCACCAGGTACCACCACCAGGCCGCGCCCCTGGTCAGCCACGGGGCGCCGGTGCCGGCGGCGACCGCGATGAAGGCGACCGGTACGGCGACGGCGATCGCGTTCTCGCTCCAGTACGCGGCACCCGTGCGCAGGGTCCGCGGCATCCGCCACGGCAGCAGCCCGGCCAGGGCGTCCAGGGCGACGAGCACGGCGGCGGCGCGCCAGGTGCCGCCCTGGATCCAGAGCGCCACGGCGAAGGCCGCCATCACGGCAGCCGAGAGCAGGCGCACGGGTTGCGGCGGCCAGGCCGAACGGTCGAAGGCACGGGCCAGGAAGCCGGTGCCGTCGGCCGTGGGTGCCGGGGACGGCGTGCTCATCGCCGGACCGGTTCCCCGGGCCCGGGCACCTCGGTGATCAGACCGACGGCCAGGGCCTCCTGGAACAGCTCCGCCACGTCGGCGAGTTCGCCACCCGTCCCGGCCAGCGCCTCGGCCAGGGTGCGGGAGCCGTCGAGGGTCCGCAGCAGGGCCAGCCAGGCGGCGTCCTCCGAGGCCGAGATCTCGTACTCGAAGCTGCCGTCGACCACCACGAACCACGAGTCCGGCTGCGCGGGCACGGTGGCGAGCAGGGCGTTGTCGGCCAGTGCGTAGACCGCCCCGCGGTCGGGCTCCGGCTCGCTGACGACCCGGGCGAGGATCTCCGGGGCCTCGCTCTCCCAGTCGCCGACCTTCAGCTCCACCGGGGTGGGACGGGGCGCGGCCAGCGAGGGCGCGGCCGGCAGCCGGCTGGTCATGACCTCCAGCAGACCGAGGTTGACGATCCGCAGCAGCAGTTCGGTGCTGCCGCTGCTGGGGCTGCGTTCCAGCCGGTCGAGGGTGGTGCGCAGGCCGTCGGCGTTGAGGTAGCGGCGCGCGTTGTCGCTGGAGAGCGCCTCCTCCAGGAGGGCGGCGCCGTCCTGGGCGAGCAGCCGGGTGAGGAAGCGGTCGGTGTGCCGGGCGCCCTCGCCGTAGAAGAAGTAGCCCTTGGGCCGGGTGCGGATCTCCTCGGGCAGGATGCCCTTCAGGGCCTCGCGCACGATGCGCTTGTCCCACAGCAGCGCGGAGCGGCGGGCGGCGGGGATCCGGGCCACGAGTTCGACGAGGCGGTGGTCGAGGAAGGGGACGCGGGCCTCGACGCCGTTGCCGGCGGCGGTGCGGTCCTCGTGCCAGACGTTGTACTGCTCCAGGGTGCGGTACTGCCAGGCGAAGTAGCCGGCGTAGTGGTCGTCCCGGTACGGCGAGGCGGGGTCGATCTCCGCGTCGTTGAGCAGCGGGACGCCCTGGTGCTCCCACCAGTGGCCGAGCTTCGGGTTGCGCTCCAGCGCCTGCCGCCGGTGCAGGTCGCGGAGGTTGGACTCGAAGTCCTCCCAGGTGCCGCCCTCGCCGGCGAAGTTCGGGATGTAGCCGCCGTTGATCTCGTCGGCGGCGGCGCCGAGCAGCATGCCCTTGATGTCGGGGAAGTTCTGCCGGGCGAAGCGGTGCAGCTCGAACTTGTAGAAGACCTCGGGGCCCACCATCGGCGTCTCCGCCAGCCAGACGAGGTCGCGCCACTCCTGCGGGCCCGGGACCCGGTCGGAGCCGATGAGCACCTGGTGGTTGGCCAGGCCCAGCAGTTCGGCGGTCCGGTGCCCGCCGCGGGCGTCGCCGTTGAGGGCGGTGCCGGGCGTCAGCGCGGTGAAGGTCTGGAGGCCGGAGCCGGGGGCGAGTGCGGCGACGGCGGCGGAGTCGATGCCTCCGCTGAGGAAGAGGCCGAGCTCCGTGTCGGCGGTGGCGCAGTCGGCGACGGAGGCGGCGAGCAGGTCGCGGAACTCCGCGATGTAGTCCTCGTCCGTCATGTCGGAGTGGGCGTCGGAGCCGGGCAGTTCCCAGTAGCGGTGCTCGCTGGTCGTGCCGTCCTGGAGCCGGATCTGCAGGATCGTGCCGGGTGCCACGATCTGGAGGTCCTCGAACCAGGTGGTGACGCGGCCGTGCACGAACCCCGGTGTGGCGTTCATGTCGTACTCGCTCAGCGCGCGGTTCCAGTCGAGGCGGCGCGGGGTGGCGGGGTCCGCGAACAGGGCCTTCATCTCCGAGGCGAAGACGACGCGTTCGGCGTTGCGGTGGTAGTAGAGCGGCTTGATGCCGAAGCGGTCGCGCCCCATCAGCAGGACGCCGCGTGCGCGGTCCCACAGGACGAAGGCGAACATGCCGTTCACCCGGTCGAGGAAGCGCAGGCCGTCGCGCTGGTAGAGGTGGAGGAGGACCTCGCAGTCGGAGCCGGTGCTCAGACGGGTGCCGGAGGGCAGGCCGGCGGCGAGCTCCTTGTGGTTGTAGACCTCGCCGTTGGCGATCAGGAAGAGATTGCCGTCCGGGCTGACGAGGGGCTGGGCGCCGTCCTCCGGATTGACCAGGGAGAGCCTGTTGAAGGCCATGCCCACGGGGCCGTCGCAGAGCAGCCGCCGGTCGTCGGGTCCGCGGTGGGCGAGTGTGCGGGCGAATGCCTCCAGGAGCCCGCCGGCTTCCTCGGGCAGGGGGGTCCCGTCAATCCGGGCCACGCCGGCGATGCCACACATTCTCCACACTCCGTCCGCAGAAAAACAGGAAAGCGTGCCACTGGAAAGCGGCAGAAGGGGCCCCGAAGGTGCGCCACGCCCGTTTCCGGGCGTGGCGCACAACGCGTCATCAGACGCCGTTCGACAGGATGGTGCCCGTGCCAACCTTCTTGGCGGACGGCTTGATGTACTTCTTCATGACTTTCACCTCCTCCCTTGGCATGAATTCGGAGGATGCAGTTCCGCATGGGTGCGTTGACACACACGATGTGTCCGACCTGCGCAGGGCAGTGCCGATCCCACCGAAACATTCATCAGCGCATCCGCAGTGCTCGGACCGAGCAGAAGTGCGGCGCTGGTACCCCCGTACCGGGCGGTTCGGCGTCTTCTCCGTAACCGCTGCGTTAACTTCCTATCGCGGTTGAGGATCCGCGGTCAACCCGGTTCGGCATTTTCTTATGTACGACCCGGCCGGCCCGGGTGTTCAACTGACGCGCCCGTTTTGTCCGGTTCCTCTGCGTCAGGGCGTCGAAGGGCCATGTGCGTCCCATTTGGGGCGGAAAAACGCCGGATGCCTTATCCCGGCGAATCCTCGAAGTTTTGTTCTTTACTTGTCGGTCGGGCTTGACCTATGGTCGAGCTCATGCCCGTAAAACGGTCAGTCATTGCGTGCCCGGAGTCCGTGGTAGCTGACGAGTACCAAAGCAAATTCGGTAATTGGGATCAGCGTGCGAGCGTCCGTGTCAAACCGAGCCGAGTACTCGCGCAGCCGTCCGGTGACCAGGTCTATTTCCCGCCTGAACTTGTTCCCGTCGTGTCCCACCCGATCGTGCGCGATGCCGCACCCGGGACGGTCCGCCGCATACTCGTCGAGCGGCTCTGCCACTACCTGCACTTCACCACGGAGCTGGAGTCCGTCGCCGTACTCCCCGTGACCGTGGCCCTCAGCCGCGGCCGGGACGACCTCGGTCTGGCCGCGGGCATGCGGCAGGACGCCTTCAAGATCTCGACCGACGAGGCCTGGCACGCGCAGTTCTCCCACGACCTCATGACGCAGGTCGCCGCGGAGACCGGGATCGCCCCGACCACGGCCGAACCCGCCTTCGTGCGCAGGCTGGAGGAGATCCGCGCGCTCATGCAGCCCGAGCTGCGCGGCGCCCAGTCCCTCGCCTTCTGCATCGTCAGCGAGACGCTGATCTCGGCGATCCTCTCCGACCTCCCGCGCGACCGCCGGCTGCCCGCCGCCGTCCGCGACCTGGTCCGCGACCACGCCGAGGACGAGGGCAAGCACCACGCGTACTTCCACGGCGTGCTCAAGTACTTCTGGCACTCCCTGAGCCCCCGGCAGCGCCGGCTGCTCGGGCCCTGGCTGCCCGAGCTGGTCACGGTATTCCTCGAACCGGACTACCCCGCCGTCGCCCGCTCCCTGCTCGCCGCCGGCCTCGGCACCGGCGAGGCGGAGGCCGTCATGGCCGAGTCGTACGAGGCCGCCGACGTGCGCGCCTCCATCGCCGAGGCCAGCCGCACGACCATCCGGTACTTCGTGGAGATCGGCGCCCTGGACGACCCGGGGACCCTGGACGCCTTCCACGCGGCCGGACTGACCGAGGGGCTCTCCCTGTGAGCCGACGAACGAACCGGAAGGACGGCACCGCGGTGACGACAGACAAGCTCGAGACGGCCGCCGCCCCCGAGGTGCTCCTCCACGACATCCCGCCCGGCCTGGTCCGGACGGTGACCCGCTCGCCGGCCAAGGCGCGGCTGTACGGGGTGGACAACTACTTCCGCGAGAGCAGCCGGCTCTTCGGCGACGACCTCGACGACGTGCTGCGGACCACCCTGTGCGTGCTCAAGCCCGAGGCCGCCGCCGGGCGGCGCTACCGCCCGGCCCTCGACGCGCTGCGCGACAACGGCTTCCGCCCGGTCGACGCGGTCCGCTTCCGCCACCACCGGCTCACCGTCAGGGAGACCTGGCGCTTCCAGCTGAACTTCGCCAGCCGGGAGCGGATCGACGCGATGGACCTGGTCCTCGGCACCTCCGACTCGGTGATGCTGGTCCTCAGGGACGAGCAGTGGACCCCCGGCGACGTCCCGGCCGCCGTCCGGCTGACCGCCCTCAAGGGACCGTCCGACCCGGCGCAGCGCCGCCCCGAGCACCTGCGCAGCCGGCTCGGCGCGGTCAACGGCCTGTTCAACTTCACCCACACCTCCGACGAGCCCATCGACGTGATGCGCGAGATCGCCATCGTCTGCGACGAGGAGCGCCGCCGGCTGCTGCACGCCCGGGTGCGCGCCGGACACGACGCGGTGCCCGAGGCCCTCGCCGCCTTCGCGGAGCTGGAGGCCGAGACTCCCGCGCACGACCTGGACCTGGAGAACAGCTGGCGACGGCTGGCCGCGGCCGAGGGGCCGGCCGGCGAGCCGGCGCGCCTGCGCGCGGCGGGCCGGGAGGTCCCCGTCCGGCTGATCGCCGCCGCCCTGCGCGCCGGCGCGGACGGCCCGGCCCAGCACTGGGACCTGCTCAGCGTGCTGACGCACAGCCTGCGCTTCAACGAACCGGGCATCGGGCGGATCTTCCCCAACGTCCTGCTCGAATCCTGGCAGAACGCCCCCGCGGTCCCGGCATGACCGGCCTCCCCGACGCGCTCGCCGGGCTCCGGTCCGCCCGCCGCGCCCCGGCGGACTTCGACGCCTTCTGGCGGGACACCCTGGACTCGGCGGCGCACCCGCTGGACCCCGTCTTCACCGAGGTCCCCAGCGCGCTGACCGCCGCCACGGTGTACGACACGTCCTTCGCGGGCTCGCGCGGCCACCGCATCGCGGCGTGGCTGATCGTGCCCCGGCCCGCACCGGCCGCCGGCCCGGACCGGCCGGCGCCCGTACCGTGCGTGGTGCAGTTCCTCGGCTACGGCGAGGGCCGCGGGGCCCCGCTGGACTGGCTGCTGTGGCCCGCCGTCGGCCGGGCCGTGCTGGTGGTCGACACCCGAGGCCAGGGGGGCGCCAACCTGCGCCCGGGGGACACCCCCGACCCGGTCGGGGCGACGCACCCGCAGGTACCGGGATTCGTCACCCGTGGCGTACTGGACCCGGCCGGGTACTACTACCGCGACGCCTACGTCGACGCCGTGCGCGCGGTGGACACCGCGCTCGCGCACCCGGCGGTGGACCCCGGGCGGATCGTCGTCTCCGGCTGCAGCCAGGGAGGCCTGCTGGCCCTCGCCGCCGCCGCGCTGCACGGGCGGGTGGCGGCGGCGCTGGTCGAGTCCCCGTTCCTGTGCGACGTGACCGACGCGGCGCGGCTCCCGGACCGGCAGCCCTACCGCGAACTGCTGCGGTTCTGCCAGTTCCACCCGCAGCACGTCGGACGCGTCCTGGACACCCTCGCCTACTTCGACGGCGTCGCGCTGGCCGAACGCGCCGCCTGCCCGGCCCTGTTCTCCCTCGCGATGCGGGACCAGGTCTGCTCCCCGGCCTCCGTCGCCACCACCTACCACCACTACGCCGGGCCGAAGCGGATCGGCGTGTGGCCGTTCGCCGGACACGCCGAGCCCAACGGCTACCAGCGCCGGGCGGAGGTGGACTTCGTCGCCGGGGTCCTCGGCGACCGTCCCGGTGCCCAGGCCGCGCCGTCCGGCGCGGCACCGGTGTCCTGAAAGACAGGGAGAGAGCACACGTGCTGTCCGAAGCATTGCCAGACCGGGAGCGGCTCAGCGAAGTCGACCAGGACGTCCTCGACCAGCTCACCTGGTCCCCGGAGAAGGCGCGGATGTACTCCGTGGAGCAGTACCTCCGGGAGAGCTGCTGGACCTTCGGCGGGGACCTGCCGCGGATGCTCGGCATCACGCTGTGCATGCTCAAGGCCGAGGCCACCGCGGGCCGTCGGCTGCGCTCCGCCGTCCGGGCGCTGGCCGGCGCCGGCTTCGAGCCGGTCGACGTGGTGGTCTTCCGGCACGACCGGCAGACCATCCGCGAGGTCTGGCGCCACCACTTCAACATCGCCACCTGGGACCGGGTCGAGGCGATGGACCTGATCCTGCCCAGCATCGACACGGTCTGCCTGGTCCTGAAGGACACCCGGTGGGCGCCCGGCCGGATGCCGGCCGCCATCCGCCTGAACTCCCTCAAGGGCCCGGCCGACCCGGAGCAGCGCCACCCCGACCACCTGCGCCACCAACTGGGCGTCGTCAACGGCCTGTTCAACTTCATGCACTGCTCGGACGAGCCGATCGACGTGTTCCGGGAGATCTCCGTCCTGTGCGACGACGACCGCCGCGCCCTGATGCGCGAGCGGATCCTCGCCGACCACGACGCCCTCCCCGAGGTGCTGGCCGCCTTCGACACCCTCGAAAGCCGCCACCCGGCCCACGACTTCGACTACGAGCTCAGCTGGGAGCGGCTGCGCACCGCCCCGGGCAGGCCGGGCGAGCTGGCCGCCCGCCGGGCCGCGGGCGGCGAGGTCGCGCTGACCGAGGTCATGGCGGCCACCCACGGCGTCCCGTACGAGCACCCCAGCCGCTGGGACCTGCTGACCGTGATCACCCACCTGCTGAAGGAGATGAACCTCCCCGGCGTGACCACCAGCGTCCCGAACGTCACCGCGGACTGGGACGGGCCGCGGTGACCACGGCGGGGCGGCTGCTCACCGTCAACCTCGGCGTCGAGCGCACCGGGCCGTGGACCTCCAACGGCCGCAGCGGCATCGACAAGCGGCCGGTGCCGGGCCCCGTCATGGCCCGGGCCACCGGGCTCGACGGCGACCTGATCGTCAACACGAAGGCGCACGGCGGCGTCGACAAGGCGGTGTACGCGTTCGCGCGCGAGGACGCCGGCTTCTGGGAGCGGGAACTCGGCCGCACCGTGGCGCCCGGGAACTTCGGCGAGAACTTCTCCACCGTCGGCGTCGACGTCACCCACGCCGAGATCGGCGAGCGCTGGCGGATCGGCGGCGCGGTCTTCGAGGTGATCCGCCCGCGCAAGCCCTGCCGGGTCTTCGCGGGCTTCTGGGACGTCCCGGACCTGGTCAAGCGGTTCATCGCGAACGGCGCGCCGGGTGCCTACCTGAGGGTCCTGACCGAGGGCGAGGTCTCGCCGGGCGATCCCGTCGAGGTGGTCAAGCGGCCGGGCCACGGGGTCACGGTGAACCTGATGCTGCGCGCGCTGACCACGGAGCCGGAGCTGCTGCCGCTGATGCTGCGGGCGCCGGAGATGCTCCCCAAGATCCAGGACCGGGCGCGGCGCCGGCTCGCCGCCCAGCAGGAGCAGGCGCAGGAGCAGGAACAGCGGGACCAGCAGGAGCAGCGAGACCTTCACGAACTCCGGGAACCCCGGGAACTCCAGGGGCGACCGCACCATCACGCGCACGTGGGGAAGGAACAGTGACAGCCATGACCGCCACGGGGGACCAGCTCATCGACCCGGCCCGGCTCGCCGCCCTCGCCTGGGAGGACCTCCCGGTCCTCCACGACCAGCTCGCGGAGCTGCTGGAGGAGCTGAGCACGGAGGAGTGGCTCGGCGCGGCCTTCGACCACGTCCTGGCCACGCCGGACCTGCTGGTGCAGAGCGAACGGCTGCAGGAACTGGACCGGGTGGTCCTGGTCAACGACGCCGCGAGCGGCGTGCGGGTACGGCTGCACGTCTTCCGCGACCGCGAGTTCGACCGTCCGCACAACCACCGCTGGACCTTCGGCAACCGGGTGCTGGCCGGCAGCTACCGCCACTACCTCTACGGCGACTACGAGGAGCTGACCACCGACACCAAGCTCGGTGAGCCCTTCATGGTCCGGGACGAGACGCCCGGCACCGGCTACGTGATCCGCCACACCCTGGTGCACTCGGTCGCCGCCGTGCCCGACACCACCTCGCTGATCGTCCGCGGCCCGGCCGCCAAGGACCGCTTCGTGGTCATGAACAACGAGACCGGCGAGGCCTGGTGGCAGTACGGGCACACAGTCGAGGACGAGGCGGAGATCGCCAAGCGGCGCCTCGGCGCGGAGAAGGTCTCCGGCATCCGCGACCTGCTGGTGCGCCAGGGCGTCCTGCACTGAACGCGGCCACGCCCGTGACCGCGGCCACCCCCGGCCACCCGAGAGCACGAGGAAAGACCACCATGGGAACCGAATCCCCCACCCCTGACGACCTGGCCGCCCTGCGCAGCCTCTCCAGCCTCCAGCCGCTGTACGGCATCGAGCGCTCGCTGACCGCCATCGCCTCGATGGGCGCCCTGGAAGCGGCCCGCTTCCTGGAGACCCTGCGGATGCGCACGCTGGTGATGTCCCGGCTCGCCCCGTACGAGGACCGGCCGGGCGTGCGCGGCTGCATGGCCGCGATGCGTCCCAAGACGGACAGCCTCAAGCGGATGCACAAGGTCCTGGACGCCAACCTGGAGATGCTGGAGCGGATCGCCCGCGACGCGGGCCTGGAGTTCTTCGCGATCAAGGGACTCGGCGCCCGCGCGACCTACCGCGACCCCGGCGTGCGCGACTTCAGCGACCTGGACGTCTTCGTGCGGACCCGGTCCGACGCGAGCGTCCTGGTCAGGGCGCTGCGCACGGAGCACGGCTACCAGTACCTGAAGGCCGAACTGCCGTGGATCAAGTACGACCCGAGCGAGAACCTCGTGTACGGGCAGTTCCCGCTGGTCGCGCCGGACGGTGCCGAGGACCTGCTGAACGTGGACATCCACTTCGGCGACTACTCGGTGCGGCACAGCAGCCGGATCGGGCTGACCCCGCGGCTGCCCGCCGGGGAGCCCGGGATCCACGTCCTCGCGCCCGAGGAGAACCTCGCCTGCGTCGTCAACAACGCCGCGGGCGACTACTTCGTGACGGCCAAGGACACCAACGACCTGCTGATGGCGCTCTCGCTGCCGGAGTTCGACGTCCCGCGCTTCGCCGCCCGGCTGCGCCAGGCCGGCCTGGAGGGCTTCCTCGGCTTCATCGTGGCCGAGCTGCGGGCCGGCACGGCCCTCACGGCGGCGCAGGAGGAGCGGCTGCGCGCCCTGCCCGCGGTGCGCACCCTGGAGCCGGTGCCGAACCCGCGGGAGCCGCACTGGGAGCGGCGCTGCCTGGGCACCACCGTGCACGCCTTCGGGGAGGGGCGCCGGCGCGGCGGGCTGGTCGGCGCGGTGAGGCTGGCCGCCGACGCGTACGGCTACTACCGCAACCGGCTGTCGCTGAGCGTGGCGGGCCCGGCGGACGGCGGCAGCGCCGAGCCCTTCGCGCTGAACCCGTGGACCTGCGTGCGGCTCGTCCCGGTGGACATCGCCGAGGACCTGCTCGCCGGCCGGCCGGTCCCGCCGCACCCCGCAACCCCCGGCCCCGCCAAGGCGCTCAGGGCGGACCGGGGCATCCAGCGGATCGACACCCCGTACGGGCAGTACGTGCGGATCGAGGACGAGACCTTCCTCGCCACCGTGGACTACCGGCTGCCGGGCGAGCTGATCGCCGGCGCCCGCGCGGTCGCCGCGGGCCGGGGCTGATGCTCGACCTCGGCGGTCCGCCCCGCCCCTGGCCGCCGGCCCTGGTGCGCCGCTTCGGTGCGGCGCACGACCGGGCCCTGGCGCGGGCGGACTGCTGGAGCACCCCGCCCGCGCAGGGCGACCCGGAGCTGCTGGAGCGGCTGGCCGAGCTGTTCGGCGCCCCGCCGGAGCGGACGGTGGTCACCGGCGGGGTGCGCCAGTTCGCCGGGAGCTGGGCGGGGCGCACCCGTACCGCACTGGTGGAGCGACCGGGCTTCGCCGACATCGGCCCGGTCCTCGCCGGGGCGTCCGAGGTCGGCGCACTGGCCTGGGAGGACCTCCCCGGCGCGGCCCGCGGCCACCAGGAGCCGGTGACGGTCTGGGTGACCAGCCCGTACCGCAATCCGGACGGCCGGTCGCTGGACGCGGCCGGCCGCCTGGCCCTGGCGGAACTGGCCGCCGAAGGGCACCAGGTGGTGGTCAACCAGGTCTACCGGTGGTTCGCCCCGCTGGAGGAACCGCCCGACGGCTGCTGGGGCGTGACCTCGCTGGCGAAGCTGTGCGGCGGCGGCAGCCGGCTCGGCTGGGCGACCCTGCCCGACCCGTCCGCCGCGCTGCCGACGCTGCGCGCCGCCGGGCCCGCCACCACCTGGCAGCGGGCCTGGGCCGGCTTCCTCGACCGGTCCGCGCTGACCTCGCTGGTCCGGTCCTGCGTCGAACCCACGCTGGAGGCGCGCCGGCTGTTCACCGAGCGGCTCGGCGAGCTGCTGGGCTGGGAGTTCACCGGGGGAGGGATGTCCCTGCTGCTGTCCTGGCGGGGCGCCACGGAGGAGCGGGTCCTGGCCGAACTCGCCGGACTGGACCTCGCGGTGGGGCCCGGCTCGGCCTTCGACGCGCCCCCGGGCTCGGTGCGGCTCGCGTTCTCCGGCGTGGACGCGCGGGAGGCGGTACGGGCCGCCGACCGGGTGGCCCGGCTGGCGGCCCGCACGGCGGGGGCGCTGGCGCCCGCTCGGTAGGGCCGGGCCCCGCGGGCTCAGGATGCGGTACGGGCGTACGCGGTCAGCCAGTTGAGGTCGCGGTGCCCGGCGCCGTAGCGCTGCCGCTCGTTGACGACGCGGACGTCGGCCCCGGTGAAGCCGGCCGCCTCCAGCAGGCCGCGGACCCGGTCGGCGGTCTGGTAGCGGAAGAAGCGGGCGGCGTCGGCGCTGAAGGACTCGACGAACTCCTCCTCGCCCTCCCCCTCCTTGAAGCTGACGAACAGCGCCCCGCCGGGCCGCAGCACCCGGTGGAACTCGGCCAGCGCGGCCGCCACGTGCTCGTCCCTGAGGTGCAGCAGCGTCGCCTGGGACCAGACGCCCGCGAAGGAGGCGTCGGGGAGGTCCAGCGCGCACACGTCCATGCGCCGGAAGTCCAGCCCGGGGTGGAGCTCCCGGGCCCGGGCGACGAAGGGCTCGCTCAGGTCGACGCCGGTCACCGCCACGCCCCTGGCCGCCAGCAGGGCCGTGTCGCGGCCGAAGGCACACCCGGCGTCCAGGACCGGCCCGGCCGGATCGGGGAGCATCCCGGTGAAGAGGTCGAGCTCCTCGTCCGGGACCATGCCCTTGGTGGCTGACTCGTACTTGTCGGCGCTGTGCTCGTAGGCGGCGATGGTGCGTGAGAGGTAGTCAAGCATGCCTGAAACCTACCCTCGTGGGGGTCGGAGCGGGCCGGAAGGGGGGCGCCCCGGACGGGACGCCCCCCTTCCGGGGCCGGTCAGGACTGCGCGGCGAGCAGTGCGGCCAGCCCGTCCAGCCCCCGGTCGACGGTGGCCGGGTCGACCTGGCTGACGGAGAGCCGCAGTTGGTGCTCCCCGCCCGTCCCCGGGTAGAAGTGCGACATCGGCGTCCAGATCACCCCGTACTCCGAGGCGGAGCGCTCCAGCAGCGCGTCGTCCACCACGCACGGCACCGTGAGCACCAGGAAGAAGCCGCCGCGCGGCTCGTTCCAGGTCACCCCGCAGCCGGGCGGGAAGCGCCGGGCCAGGCCCTCCAGCACCAGCGCGAGGTTGCGCCGGTAGAGCGCGGCCACCTCGGTGTTGGCGGCCCGCAGGCTGTGGCCGTGCTCCAGCAGCGCGCCGCCGATCACGGCCTGGGCGATCGGCGAGGTGTTCACCGTGGTCATGCTCTTGATCATGCCGAGCAGGTCGGCGAACAGCCCGGTGCCGCCCTGCCCGTCCGCCACCAGCTGGTCCGCCACCACGTACCCGACCCGGGCGCCCGGCAGGGCCGTCTTGGCGAAGGAGCCGAGGTGGACCACCCGCCGGTCGGTGTCCAGCGCCTTGAGCGAGGGCAGCCGCTCCTCGCCGGCGAACACGCAGTACGGGTTGTCCTCCAGCAGCAGGAAGTCCTCCTCGGAGGCCAGCGCCAGCAGCTCCCGGCGCAGCTCCAGCGGCAGGCTGGCCCCGCTCGGGTTGGCCACGTCCGGCACCAGGTAGAGCGCCCGCGGGCGCAGCCCCTCGGCCCGGGCGGCGGCCAGTTGACGGCGCAGGTCGGCGAGGTCCACGCCGTCCGGGCCGTCGGCGACCGCCCGCACCGGCAGGTCGGCCAGCAGCGCCGCGCCGGTCAGCCCCACGTAGGTGGGGGAGACGGCCAGCACCAGGTCCTCGGGGCCGCGGCGCAGCGCCCGCAGCACCAGGAACATCGCCTCCTGGCAGCCCACCGTGACCACGATCGACTCGGCGGGCACCTCGATGCCCTCGTCGGTGGCGAGGTGGGTGGCGATCAGCTCGTGGATGATCCCCTTGGTCCGCCCGTACTGGAGCACCTGCCGGCGGGCCGCCTCCTCCGTCAGCCCGCGCTCGGTGCGCAGGTGGTCGAGGTAGCGGTCCAGGTGGCGGTGGACGGCGTCCAGCTCGAAGAACTGCTCGGCCGGGCGGCCGGCCGCGAAGGAGACCGCCTCCGGGTAGCGGATGGAGATCTCGTTGAGCAGGTTCATCGAGGTCATCGCCGGGTCGGCGAGGGAGGTGTGCAGGCCCGCGAGCAGCAGGTCGTGCGGTGCGGCGATGGTGGTCACGGGGTGCTCCAGACGGGGCAGGGCAGGGTGGTGGTGCGCAGTTCGGCGGCGGCCCGGGGGTCGGCGCAGCCCGCGAGGCCGAGCGCGTGCCGCAGCTCGGTGGCGAGCAGGTCGAGGACCTCGGTGCAGCCCGCCTCGCCGCCGGCCGCCAGGCCCCAGATCAGCGGGCGCCCGAGCAGGACCCCGGTGGCGCCGAGGGCCAGCGCGGTGAGCACGTCCGAGCCGCCGCGCACCCCGCTGTCCAGCAGTACCTGGCAGTCCTCGCCGGCCAGCGCCTCGGCGACCTCCGGCAGCATCGTCACGGCGGGCACGGCCCGGTCGAGCTGGCGGCCGCCGTGGTTGGAGACCACCACGGCCGCGGCGCCGATCCCGGCGGCCCGCCGGGCGTCGGCCGGGTCGAGCACGCCCTTGACCACCAGCGGCAGGTCGGTCTCGCCGCGCAGCCACTCGAGGTCGGCCCAGGTGACGCCGGGGGAGAGCAGCTCCGCGGTGTGCGCGGCCACCGCCGAGACGGCGGCGGTGGCCTCGTGCGCCCGCCCGGCGGCGCCGCCCTCCAGCAGCGCCGCGCGGACGTCCGACGGCAGGGCGAAGGCGTTCCTGGCGTCGCGCAGCCGGCGGCCCATGTACGGCACGTCGGCGGTGACCACCAGGGCCTCGCTGCCGGCCTCCTCGGCCGCCCTGACCAGGTCGAGCAGCCGGCCGCGGTCGCGCAGCCAGTACAGCTGGAACCAGAGCGTGGCGCCGGTCTTCGCGAGCTCCTCGAAGCCGACGCTGCTGAGCGTGCCGACGGTGAACGGCACGCCCGCGGCGGCCGCGGCGCGGGCCGAGGCCAGCTCGCCCTCGGGGTGGAACAGCCGGTGGTAGGCGACGGGTGCCACCGCCACCGGCAGGGCCGCCCGGCTGCGCACCAGGGTGGCGGCGGTGTCCCGGGTGCTGACGTCGGTCAGCACCCGGGGCACCAGGGCCACCCGGTCGAAGGCGGCCCGGTTGGCGGCGAGCGTCAACTCGCGCTCGGCACCGCCCTCCAGCCACTCCCAGACCTCGGGCGCGAGCACGGCCCGGGCCCGGTCGGCGTACTCCGCGACGGACAGCGCCGGGCGCCCGCCGGCCGGGCCGGTCGGTGGTTCGTTGCGGACGGACGCGCTCATCCGGCCACTTCGCTGGCGTTGCGCTGGAGCTCCACGGCCTCGTAGAGGGCGCGGATGTTGTTGCTGCCGAAGTTGCGGGCCCGGATGCGCTCGATCACCTCGAAGAAGAAGGTGTTCCGCGGGTGCTGGGAGCGGGTGAAGATCTGGAACAGCTGGCCGTCGTGGTCCTGGTCGACCAGCAGGTTCAGCTCGCGCAGCTGCTCGAAGGAGTGCCGCAGCGGCGTCAGGCGGCCGGGCAGCGCGTCGTAGTAGGTCTGCGGGGTGCGCAGGAACGGCACGCCGCGCTCGGCCATGGTGGAGACGGAGTGCACCGCGTCCTCGGCGGCGAAGGCGACGTGCTGCACCCCGGCGCCGCCGTGGCCGGCCAGGAAGGAGGCGATCTGGCCGCCCGCGTCCGCGGTGAGCGGCTCGATCAGGGTGAGGGTGACGCTGTGGTCGGCGCTCTGCACGACCGCCGAGTCCATGCCGAGCGCGCCGACCTCGACCCGCTCCTCGAAGATCGTCCGGAAGCCGAAGACCTCGCGGTAGCGGTGCTCGGTCTTGCGCAGCTCGCCGAACGGCACCAGGACGGCGAAGTGGTCGACGGTCCGCAGGCCGACCTGGCCCTCGCCGGTCAGCGGGGCCGGGTCGGGCAGGCCGGGGATGCGGCCGGCCGGGACCTCGGGGCCGCGCTCGATCAGGGTGTGCACCACCTCGCCGAAGGCGTCGACGACCGCGGTGACGCAGCCGTCCGCGGCCTTCGGCTCGCCCAGCGCGGCGGCGCCGCGGGCGGTCAGGGTGCGGTACGCGTCGGTGGCGTCCGGCACCCGCAGGCCGAGGGCGCCGACGCCGTCGCCGTGCCGGGCCAGGTAGCCGGTGGCCGGGTGGCCGGCGGCCAGCGGCTGGGTGAGCAGCAGTCGGATGGAGGCCTGGCCGACCAGCGCGGACAGGCAGCGCTCGGCGGCCTCGCCGCGCTCGGTCGGCGGGACGAGCAGCTCGAAGCCGTACTCCGTGGTCAGCCGGGTGGTCTCGGCGCCCAGGTCGGCCACGTAGAACTCGACGTGGTCCAGCTCGACGGGGATCGGGGTGACGGTGGGAGAGGAACGGTCGGTCATCAGAGGAGCTCTCTCGTGAGGAGGACGGGAGGTGCTGAGGGACGATCGGGTGGAGCGGGCGTACGGGTGCGGGTGCGCGGGATCAGGTGGACTGGAGGTCCTTGGCGTTCTCGGGCTCGGTCGGGCCGTTGCCCTCGCCCTCGCCGTCGCCCTCGTCGGTGTCCGCGTCCGCGTCCGGGCCCTCGGGCTCCGGCGGCTCGGTCGGGGCCTCCGGCTTGCCGATCAGGTGGGCGGACGCGAGCAGCGCGCCGACCACCATCACGCCGAGCACCACCCGGAAGTCCAGGGCGGCCACCAGGCCGGAGCCGACGCCGACGGCCAGCGCCTGCGGCGCGGTGAGCGAGAGGTTGACGGCCGCCTGGGCGCGCCCCATCAGCTGTGGCGGGGTGGAGGCCTGGGCGGCGGTGGCGAGGCCGACCATGGCGGCCGGGATGCCCGCGCCCGCGATCACCAGGCCGGCCGACACCACGTACAGCGACGGGGCGAGCAGCAGGACGGTCCCGAGGCCGAACACCGCCGAGCCCGCCATGACCGTCCGGCGCGGCCCGAGCCTGCCGATCAGCAGGCCGCCGACCACCGAGCCGGCCAGCGCGCCGACGGCCTCGGTGGTCTCCAGCACGCCGAGGAACTGCGGCGAGCGGTGCAGCCCGTGCTGGGTCAGCGCGAACAGCACCGGCTGCAGCAGGCTCAGCACGAAGCCGGAGGCGGCGGTGGCCGCGACCAGCGGCCGCAGTCCGACCGAACCGCGCAGGTGGACGAAGCCGGCCAGCACCTCGGTGCGCCACCGCAGGCCCGAGGGCTCCGGCTTGACCTCCTCCACCCGCAGGGTGAGGAAGCTCAGCGCGGCCAGCAGCAGCACGACGAGGTCGGCCACCGCCACCACGTGCCCGCCGAACCAGCCGTAGAGGCCCGAGCCGAGCAGCGGCGCCACCAGTGTGGTGCCGGCCCGGGCGCTCTGGGTCAGCCCGGCCGCCGCGCCGAAGTCCTGACGCTCCGTCAGGATGCTGCGCAGCAGCGCGCTCTGCGCCGGGGCCAGGACGGCCCCGGCCAGACCGCAGACCGTGGCGGTGCAGTAGATGATCCAGACCGTGTCCCGGCCGTCGACCAGCAGCAGCGGCAGCAGCGAGAGGGCCACCGCCAGGTTGACCCCGACCAGCAGCGGCTTGCGCCGGACCCGGTCGGCGAGCAGGCCGCCGAGCGGGAGCAGCAGCAGGGGCGCGGAGAAGCAGAACAGCACCAGACCGGCGGCGGAGTTGCTGCCGGTCAGCACCTTGGCCCAGATGCCGAGGGCGATGGAGAGGGCGCTGTCACCGAGGACGGACAGGGTCTGCCCGGCCAGGTAGCGCCGGAACTCCGGGCGGACCAACAGCGGGTGCATGGCGGTTCCTTCGCTGCGCCGACGGCGCTTCGGGGTGTGCAGGGGTGTGCGGTGGTGCCGTGGTGCTCGGTGGTGCGGTGGTGCTGTGCGGTGGTGCGGTGCGGTGCGGTGGTGCAGGGACGCCCGGGGTGCGCCCTGACGCACGCGGGGTGCTCAGGGCGCCGGGCGGTCGGCGCGTCGGCGGGTCGGGCGCCGGGCGCTCAGGGTGTGGCCGGGTGGGCCGGGGCGAGCGGGGCGACGGCGGCGAAGCCCTCGATCACCGCGTCGTTGGCGTCCTTCTCGCCGATGGCGACCCGGATGCCCTGGCCGGGGTAGTAGCGCACGGCCACGCCCAGGCGCTCCAGCTCCGCGCGCAGCGGGAGCTGGTCGCCGGGGGCGTCGACCCACAGGAAGTTGGTGACGCTGGGCGCCACCGTCCAGCCGAGGCGCAGCAGTTCGGCCTCGGTGCGCTCCCGCTCCGCGGCGATCTCGGCGATCCGGCGCGCCATCTCGTCCTCGGCGCCGACGGCGGCGAGCAGGCCCGCCTCCTGGAGCCGGTTCACCGCGTACGGCACCTGGTGGTCCCGTACCCGTTGGGCCACGGACTCCTCCGCCAGCGCGTAGCCGATCCGCAGCGCGGCGATGCCGTGCGACTTGGACAGGGTGCGCAGCACCACGAGGTTCGGCCACTCGGCGATCCGGGCCGGCACGTCCGGGGCCTGCCAGCCCAGGGCGAAGTCGACGTACGCCTCGTCGAGCAGGATCAGCGCGGTGGCCGGCACCCGGCGGAAGAACTCCGTCAGCTCGGCCCAGGAGTAGACCGTGCCGGTCGGGTTGTGCGGGTTGCACAGCACGACGATCCGGGTGCGCCCGTCCATCCGCTCGGCCATCGCCGCCAGGTCGTGCCGGGCGTCGGGGCCGAGCGGGACCGGCCGGGCCTCGGCCCGGGCGATCTCGCAGAACAGCGGGTACGCGTCGAAGCAGGGCGCCGAGTGGACCACGTTGTCGCCGGGCTCGACCACCGCGTGGAAGAGGTCCAGCGCCACGCCCGCCGAGCCGTGGCCGACCACGACCTGGCCGGCCGGGACGCCCTGCCAGTCGGCGACGATCCCGGCGATCCGCTCCGGACGGAAGTCCGGGTAGCGGTGCAGGTCGGCACTGGCCTCGGCCAGCGCCGCCAGCACCGACGGCAGCGGCGGGTACGGGTGCTCGTTCTGTGCCAGCAGGTACCTGGCGTCCGACGGGCCGGCCATCAGTCGGCCTGGAGGACGTAGAGCCAGGAGTGCGGGGTGGCGAGCGCCTCGACGCGGTCGATCCGCAGGCCGGCCTCGGTGAACAGCTCCTCGTAGGTGGCCTTGGTGTGCAGCGGGACGCCCATCATCGCGTGCGCCAGCTCGAAGCCCACCGAGAAGACCGGCTGGGCGCCGTCGGAGGTGCCCGGGTCGCGCAGCATGGTGTCGCCGAGGACGAAGGTGCGGGCCTTCGGGAAGGACTCCCGCATCCGGGTGAAGATCGAGGAGCGGGTGGCCGGGTCGGCCAGCAGGTCGTGCAGCAGGAAGAAGCTCATCACGGTGTCGACCTCGGCCACCTCGGCGGCCTCGGCGTCGTTGTCGATCTGGGTGCCGAGCAGGCCCAGCACGTCCGCGCGGACGGCGGTGACCCGGTCCTGCATGCCGGCCTCGACGATGTCGCGGCGGGCGATGTCGGTGGCCGGGCGGCTGATGTCGATGCCCAGGCCCCGGGAGCCCTCGCGCTGCGAGACCACCCGGCGCACCCGGGCGGAGGTGCCCGAGCCCAGGTCGGCGATGTGCCGGAAGTCGATGCCGCTCAGCACGTCGGCGAGCTGGGCGGCGAACAGCGACTGGTCGCACTGGGCGGAGCCGAGGGCGACCATCGCCTCGTCGCGGAAGACGTCCGTGTCGTAGCGGTGGGTGCCGGCGCTCAGGTGGCCGGCGCGGCCGAACACGTCGTGGTAGCCGCCGACGGCCCAGGTGAAGTAGCCGCGCGCGGCGGCGATCTCCAGGCCCGCCTCGGTGGGCAGGTAGGCGTCGCCGTCGGCCTTGAGGTAGCCGTAGTCGGCGGCGGCGCGGAGCACGGCCTCGGTCCGGGCGGTGTCGCCGGCCTGGGCGGTGGCCTCGGCGGCCGAGAGCGGCTCGCCGCGCCCGATCGACTCCAGCAGGCCGATCCGGTCCAGCGCGAAGATCACGTTGGCGGCGATGAAGCCGTTGTAGGCGTCGGTCGAGGTGATCGGCGACGGGGTGATGCCACGCCAGGTGTCGGGGATGGCCGCAGTGGTCATGGTGGTGTCCGTTTCTCGGTGGGCGGACCGGGTGCGGTCCGCGTGGTGTGCGCAGGTCGGTCGCCTGCGGTCGGTAGGGGTCTGAAGTCGGTGCGTCAGGAGGTCAGGAGGTCAGGCGGGCGGCGAGCACCGGGCCGATGACGGCGAGCGCCTCGGTGCCCGTCATCGCGCCGTGGGTGCTCGGCACCTCGTGGACGTCGAGCCGGCCGCCCAGGTGCGGGCGCCAGCTCTCCGGGTCGGGGGCGTCGGCCGGCCGGTCCTTGGCGGCGGTGAAGAACACCGCGTCGCCGTCGTAGCCGGGCAGCGGGAGCGCGTGGGACAGCTCGGCGTTGGCCTGGAAGACCGAGACCACCCGGGCCACCCCGGCGCCGCTGAGGCCGGCCAGCGGGCCCTCGCCGTCGCGGACGAGCGCGGCGTAGCCGTCCTCGTCGGCGGGCCAGGCGGTGACCTCCCCGGCCGGGTGGCCGAGCGAGTCGAGGATCACCGCGAGCTGCGCCGGGTCGTCCCGCCACTGCTCGGGCCCCGGCTCGCCGGTGCCCGGGTAGGCGTCCAGCAGCGCGAGCAGCCGGACCTCCTCGCCCTGGCGGCGCAGCAGCGCGGCGATCGCGTGGGCGACGGCCCCGCCGAACGACCAGCCGAGCAGGGCGTACGGGCCCTCGGGGCGGACGGCGCGGATCTGCGCGAGGTAGGTCCGGGCGAGTTCCTCGACCGAGGCCGGGTGCGCGGCCGGGTCGGCCAGGCCGGGGGCCTGGAGGCCGTAGATCGGCTGCTCGGCGTCGAGGTGGCGCAGCAGGCCGGTGTAGACCCAGCTGATGCCGGCGGCCGGGTGGACGCAGAACAGCGGCGGGCGCGAGCCGCGGGTGCGGATCGGCAGCAGGACGGGGAAGCTCTCGGCGGCCGGGCCCCGGGTGAGCCGCTCGGCCAGCCGGGCCACGGTCGGCGCCTCGAACAGCGTGCGGACGCCGACCCGGTCGCCCTCGCCGACCAGGTCGCGCAGGCCCGCGACCAGCCGGCTGGCCAGCAGCGAGTGCCCGCCGAGTTCGAAGAAGTTGTCGTCCACGCCGACCTTCTCCAGCCCGAGCAGGTCGGCGAACAGGCCGCAGAGCAGCTCCTCCTGGGGCGTCGCGGGCGCCCGCCCGGAGCCGAGCCAGGTGGTGTCGGGGGCCGGCAGGGCCTTGCGATCGACCTTGCCGTTGGCGGTCAGCGGCAGGGCGTCCAGGGCGACGACCGCCGAGGGCACCATGTAGTCCGGCAGGGACGCTCCGACGTGGGCCCGCAGTTCGGCCTGGTCGACCGTCCGCCCGGGGTGGGCGACGGCGTAGCCGACCAGCCGGCGGTCGCCCGGGCGGTCCTCCCGGACCAGCACGAACGCCTGGGCCAGGGAGGGGTGGCGGGCCAGCACGGCCTCGATCTCGCCGGGCTCGATCCGGAAGCCGCGGATCTTCACCTGGTGGTCGGTGCGGCCCAGGTACTCCAGGGTGCCGTCGGCCTGGCGGCGGACCAGGTCGCCCGAGCGGTACATCCGGCTGCCGGGGGCGCCGTACGGGTCGGCGACGAAGCGCTCGGCGCTCTGGCCGGGCCGGTTGAGGTAGCCGCGGGCCAGGCCGGCGCCCGCGATGTACAGCTCGCCCTCGACCCCGGCCGGGACGGGCTGGAGCGCGGCGTCCAGGACGTAGAGCCGGGTGTCGAGCACGGGCCGGCCCATCGGCGGGGCGATCCGGCCGGCGAGCGGTTCGCTCATGCTGGCGCAGACGGTGGACTCGGTCGGGCCGTAGGCGTTGACCATCCGCAGCCGGGCCGACCAGTGCTCGACCAGGTCGGGCGGGCAGGCCTCGCCGGCCACCACCAGGGTGCCGCCCTCCGGCAGCGCGTCCGGGGCGAGGACGGCCAGCGCGGTCGGCGGCAGGGTCAGGTGGGTGACGCCCTGCTCGGCGACCAGCTCGGTCAGCGAGGGGCCGGGCAGCAGCTGGTCGGCGTCGCCGAGGACGGCCCGGGCGCCGGTGAGCAGCGCCATGCCCAGCTCCCAGACGGCCGCGTCGAAGGACGGTGAGGCGAACAGCAGCACCCGGCTGTCCGGGGTGACGGCCAGGCCCCGGCGCTGGCTCTCCACCATGGCGGCGAGGCCGGTGTGGGTGACCACCACGCCCTTGGGGCGGCCGGTGGAGCCCGAGGTGTAGATGACGTACGCGGCCGAGTGCGGGGTGATCGCGGTGCCGGTGAGGTCGTGCGCCGGGTGGCCGGAGGCGTCCAGGTCCTCGATCAGCAGCCGCGGGACGGTGCTGTCGGCGAGCAGGCCGTCGGCCAGCGCCCGGCTGGTGAGGACCAGCGCGGGCCGGGCGTCGTCCAGCATGTAGGCGATCCGGTCGGCCGGGTAGCGCGGGTCCAGCGGCTGGAAGACCGCGCCGGCCTTGAGCACGGCGAGCTGGGCGACGATCAGCTCGATCGAGCGCTCCAGGGCGATCGCGACGAACCGCTCGGGGCCCGCGCCGTGCTCGATCAGCAGCCGGGCGAAGCGGTTGGCGCGCTCGTTCAGCTCGCCGTAGGTGACCTGCTCGGCGCCGAAGGAGAGCGCGACGGCCTCCGGGCGGGCGGCGGCCCGGGCCTCGAAGAGCGCCGGGAAGGTGCCGAGCGGGAGGTCCTCCCGGGTGTCGTTCCAGCCGGTGAGCAGCTGCTCGCGCTCCTCGGGGGCCAGCACCTCGACCCGGCCCACCGCGAGATCCGGGTCGGCCAGCACCGCGCGCAGGGCGCGCTCGAAGCGGGCGGCCGTCGCCTCGGCGGTGGCCCGGTCGAACAGGTCGACGGCGTACTCCACCGTCAGGCCCAGCCCGGCGGGCGCGCCGGCCGCGTCGAAGCTCTCGCTGAAGGCGAAGGTCAGGTCGAACTTGGCGAGGTCGGAGTCCAGTTGCTCGACCCGGCCGGGCAGGCCGTCGAGGCCGATCTCCCCGGCGTCGCCGCCGGAGGTCAGCATCACCTGGCAGAGCGGGTGGCGGGCGGTCGAGCGCACCGGGTTGAGCAGCTCGACCAGCCGCTCGAAGGGCACGTCCTGGTGCTCGAAGGCGTCCAGGGTGGAGACCCGCACGCGCTCCACCAGCTCCCGGAAGCTCGGGTCGCCGGAGAGGTCGGTGCGCAGCACCAGGGTGTTGACGAAGAAGCCGACCAGGTCCTCCAGCGCCTCGTCGGTGCGGCCGGCCACCACGGTGCCGATCGGCAGGTCGGTGCCCGCGCCGATCCGGCCCAGGGTGGTGGCGAGCGCGGCCTGCATCACCATGAAGACGCTGGCCCGGCTCCGCTGCGCCAACTCGACCAGGGAGGCGTGGAGTCCGGCGTCCATCCGCAGCTCGACGGCGGCGCCGAGGCGGCTCGGGGCGGCGGTGCGGTGCCGGTCGAAGGGGAGCGTCAGCTCCTCCGGAAGGTCGGCCAGGGCCTGCTGCCAGTAGGCGAGTTGATCGGTCAGCAGGGCGCTGGGCCGCTCGTCGGTGCCGAGCAGCTCGTGCTGCCAGAGGGTGTAGTCGGCGTACTGCACCGGCAGCGGCTCCCAGCCGGGGGCGGTGCCGGTGCGGCGGGCCCGGTACGCCTCGGCGAGGTCGCGCACCAGCGGGACCACGGACCAGCCGTCGGTGGCGATGTGGTGCATCAGCACCAGCAGGACGTGCTCCTGGTGCGGCAGCGACAGCAGGGTGGCGCGGACCGGCAGGTCGCGGGCGAGGTCGAAGACCTGCGACCCGGCCTCGGCGAGGGCCGCCGCGAGCTCCTCCTCGGAGGCCACCGAGGCGGTGTGCAGCGGGAGTTCGGGGTTCTCCAGGAGCAGCTGGTGCGGTTGCCCGTCGGTGGTCGGGTAGACGGTGCGGAGCACCTCGTGGCGCTCCAGCACGTCCGCCAGGGCCGCCTGGAGGGCGGCGGCGTCGACCGGGCCGGTCAGCCGGAGGGCGCACGGGGTGTTGTAGAGCGCGCTCGGGCCCTCGAACTGGTCGATGAACCAGAGGCGTTGCTGCGCGGGGGAGAGCGGGACGCGGTCGGGGCGCTCGACCGGCCGCAGGGCCGGACGGGCGGCGCCCGGGGCGGGCAGCGCCTCGGCGAGCGCGGCCACGCTGGGGGCGTCGAACAGCGTGCGGACGGGCAGTTCGGTGCCGAGCGCGGTGCGGATGCGGCCGACCAGCTTGGTGGCGAGCAGCGAGTGGCCGCCCAGGTCGAAGAAGCTGTCGTCGATCCCGATCCGCTCCAACCCGAGGACGTCGGTGAAGAGTTCGCACAGGGCGCGCTCGGTGTCGGTGCGCGGGGCGCGGCCCTCGGCGCCGCCGGTCCAGTCCGGGGCGGGCAGGGCGCGGCGGTCCACCTTGCCGTTGGCCGTCACCGGGAGGGCGTCGAGGACGACCACGGCGGCCGGGAGCATGTAGCCGGGCAGGCTGTCGGCGACGGCGGCGCGCAGCTCGGCGGGAGTGCCGTCGCCGGTGGCGTACACCACCAGGCGCTTGTCGCCGGGCCGGTCCTCGCGGACCACGGCGAAGGCCTGGCCGACGCCCGGGAGGGCGGTGAACGCGCCCTCCACCTCGCCGAGTTCGATCCGGAAGCCGCGGATCTTGACCTGGTCGTCGGCCCGGCCGAGGAACTCCAGCACGCCGTCGGCGGTCCAGCGGACCAGGTCGCCGGTGCGGTACATCCGGGCGCCGGGCTCGCCGAACGGGCAGGCGACGAAGCGCTCGGAGGTCAGGCCGGGGCGGCCGACGTAGCCGCGGGCCAGGCCGGCCCCGGCGATGTACAGCTCGCCGGCCACGCCGGCCGGGACGGGCTGGAGCGCGGTGTCCAGCACGTACAGCCCGGTGTTGTTCAGCGGGCGCCCGATCGGCACCACGGCGGGGACGGGCTCGCCCGGGGCCATGGTGAAGGTGGTCTTGATGGCGGTGGTCTCGGTGGGGGCGTACACCGCGACCACGGAGGTGTCCGGGCAGGCCCGGTGGAGCCGGCGGACGGACTCCGGCGGGACGACGTCGCCGCCGGTCCACACCTGCCGGACGTTGCGGAAGGCGGCCGGGTCCTCGTCGGCCATCAGTCGCAGCAGGCCGGACGGGGCCTGGACCAGGGTCACCTCGTGGGTGGTGATGGTCTCGGCGAGGCGGCGGATGTCCAGCTCGCCGGGCTCGGCGAGCACGATCGCCCCGCCGGTGACCAGCGGCGCCCAGATCTCGGTGGTGGAGGCGTCGAAGGCGGTGGGCGAGTGCAGCAGCACCCGCTCGTGGTGGCCGGCCCGGAAGTGCGGGTTGCCCAGCAGGTCCACCACGTTGCGGTGGGTGACGGCGACGCCCTTGGGCACCCCGGTCGAGCCCGAGGTGTACATCACGTAGACGAGTTGGCCGGGCAGGACGGGCACGGCCGGGTCGCCCGCCGCGGGGGCCCCGGCGAGCAGCGCGTCGGTGACCTCGACGGTGGCGAAGCCCTCGGTGGCGAGCACCGGGTGGCCCTGGTGGGCCGGGTCGACGAGCAGCAGGGCGGTGCGGGTGTCGGCGAGGATGTGCTGGAGCCGGTCCAGCGGGTAGCGGTCGTCCAGCGGGACGTAGGTGCCGCCCGCCTTGGCGATCGCGAGGACGGCGGTGAGCAGCCCGGCGGAGCGCTCCATCAGCACCGCGACCGGCTGCTCGGTGGTCAGGCCGCGCTCCAGCAGCAGGGCGGCGAGCCGGTTGGCGCGGTCGTTCAGCTCCGCGTAGTCGAGCCGCTCGGTGCCGGAGACCAGGGCGAGGGCCCCGGGGGTGGCGGCGGCCTGGGCCTCGAACAGCCGGGGCAGGCTCTGCTCGGCGACCGGCGCGGCCGGCCCGTTCCAGCCGGTGAGCAGCTGCTCGCGCTCGGCCGGGGCGAGGATCTCGATGCCGCCGATCGGCGCGTCCGGGGCGGCCACGGCGGCGCGCAGGACGCGCACCAGCCGCTCGGCGAGGGAGACGGCGGTGGCGTGGTCGAAGAGGTCGGCCGCGTAGTCGACGGCGGCGCGCACGCCCAGGCAGGTGCCGTCGGCCGCGAGCCGCTCGACGAAGTTGAAGTTGAGGTCGAACTGGGCCTGCGCCTCGCCGACCTCGACCGGGGTGCCCGTCGCGGTGCCGAAGGCGAGGTCGCCGGCCTGCTCCGCGTTGAGCGTGACGACGGTCTGGAAGAGCGGGTGGCGGGCGGGGGTGCGGGTGGGGTTGAGGTGCTCGACCAGGCGCTCGAAGGGGATGTCCTGGTGGTCGTAGGCGTCCAGGTTCGCGCGCCGGACGCGGTCGAGCAGCTCGCGGAAGGTCGGGTCGCCGCTGGTGTCGGTGCGCAGCAGCAGGGTGTTGACGAAGAAGCCGACCAGGTCGTCCAGGGCCTCGTCGGTGCGGCCGGCGACGGGGGTGCCGAGCGGCAGGTCGGTGCCGGCGCCGAGGCGGGTGTAGAGGGTGGCGACCGCGGCCTGCAGCGCCATGAACAGGCTGGCGTGCCGGCCGGAGGCCAACTCGGTGAGCGCGCCGTGCAGTTCGGCGTCCAGCTCGAAGTCGGCGGCGCCGCCGCGGCGGCTCGGCCGGGCCGGGCGCGGCCGGTCGTAGGGGAGCGCCAGCTCCTCCGGAAGGTCGGACAACTCCTGCCGCCAGTGGGCGAGTTGCAGGGAGACGACGCTCTCCGGGTCGTCCTCCTCGCCGAGCAGCTCGCGCTGCCAGAGGGTGTAGTCGGCGTACTGCACCGGCAGCGGCTCCCACCGCGGCTCGGTGCCGGTGGTCCGGGCCCGGTACGCCTCGGCGAGGTCGCGGAAGAGCGGGGCGACCGACCAGCCGTCGCTGGCGATGTGGTGGGTGAGCAGCAGCAGGACGTGCTCGTCCGGCGCGGGCAGCGCGTACAGCCAGGCCCGCACGGGCAGGTCGGCGGCGAGGTCGAAGACCTGCCCGGCCGCCTCGTGCAGCAGCGCGGGCAGCTCGGCCTCGTCGGCCACCGGCACCCGGTGCAGGGTCGGGCGCCCCTCGGTGAGGATGTGCTGGTGGGGCTGGCCGTCGGTGGTGGGGAAGACGGTGCGCAGCACCTCGTGCCGGTCCACCACGTCCCCGAGCGCGCCTTCGAGGGCGGCGGCGTCGAGCCGGCCGGTCAGCCGGAGGGCGAACGGAGTGTTGTAGAGGGCGCTCGGTCCCTCGAACTGTTCGATGAACCAGAGCCGCTGCTGGGCGAACGACAACGGGATCAAGGTCTGCCTCCGACTGGCGACGTACGGCTGCTGTGGCTGGTGGGGCTGCGGTGCCCGGTGGTGCGGAGCGGTCGTGCGGCGGGGGCGGGCCGCGCCGGTGGCGCGGCCCGCGTCCTGCCGCGGGTCAGGCCTGGCCGCTCGGGCGGCGCATCGGCCGCAGGGCCGGGCGGGCCTTCTTCGGCGCGGGCGCCGCCTCGCCCCCGGGCAGGACGGCGGCGAGGGCGGCGACCGTTGGCGCGTCGAACAGCGTGCGGATCGGCAGTTCCGCGCCGAGGGTGGCGCGGATCCGGCTGACCAGCCGGGTGGCGAGCAGGGAGTGGCCGCCGAGGTCGAAGAACCGGTCGTCGATGCTGACCGTCTCCACGCCCAGCACCTCGGCGAACAGGGCGCACAGCTCCCGCTCGCGCTCGGTGCGCGGGGCGCGGCCCTCGGCCGCCCCGGCGTACTCGGGTGCGGGCAGGGCCCTGCGGTCGACCTTGCCGTTGGCCGTGACCGGCAGGCTGTCCAGGACGACCACGGCGGCCGGGAGCATGTAGGCGGCGAGGCGGTCCGCGACGAAGGCGCGCAGCTCGCCGTCGGTGGCCTTGCCGGTGGCGTACACCACCAGGCGCTTGTCGCCCGGCTGGTCCTCGCGGACCACCGCGAGCGCCTGGCCGACGCCCTCGTGCGCGGTGAACGCCGCCTCCACCTCGCCGAGTTCGATCCGGAAGCCGCGGATCTTGACCTGGTCGTCGGCCCGGCCGAGGAACTCCAGGACGCCGTCCGCCGTCCAGCGGGCGAGGTCCCCGGTGCGGTACATCCGGCCGCCATCCCCGTCGAAGGGACAGGCGACGAAGCGCTCGGCACTGAGCGCCGGGCGGCCGACGTAGCCGCGGGCCAGGCCGGCCCCGGCGATGTACAGCTCGCCCGCCACCCCGGCCGGGACGGGCTGGAGCGCGGCGTCCAGCACGTACAGCCGGGTGTTGGCCAGCGGGCGCCCGATCGGCACCACGTTCGGCACCACCGCGGCGTCCGGCATCGGGTACTGGGTGGCGCACAGGGTGGTCTCGGTCGGCCCGTACAGGGCCCGCACCGCGATGCCGGGGACGGCCTCCAGCACCCGGCGCACGGCCGGGGCGGAGACCACGTCGCCGCCGGTCAGCACCTCGCGCACACCGGCGAAGATGCCCGGGTCCTCCTCCGCGATGACCCGGAACAGACCGGCGGTGACGTGGACGTGGGTGAGCGCGTGCTCGCGGACCAGCCCGCGGATGGCGGCCGCGTCCAGGTCGCCCCGCGGCGCGACGACCACCTGGCCGCCGGAGAGCAGCGGCACCCAGATCTCGTAGGTCGAGGCGTCGAAGGCGTGCGGCGCGTGGAACAGCACCCGCAGGCCCTCGTCGTGCCGCCAGCACGGGTCGGTGGCGAGCTGCACCACGTCCCGGTGGCTGATCGCGATGCCCTTGGGCTCCCCGGTGGAGCCGGAGGTGAACATCACGTACGCGAGCTGCTCCGGGTGGGGCGCGGCCCGGTGGGCGCGCCGCTCGCGCGGACCGTCGAACCAGCCCTCGGTGAGCGGCAGGACGGGGCAGGGGGCGTCGGCGGCCAGCGGGTGGTCGCGGTGCGCCGGGTCGACCAGGACGAGCGCGGCGGCCGTCTCGGCGGTGATCCGCCGCAGCCGCTCGGCCGGGTGCTGGTCGTCCAGCGGGACGTAGGTGCCGCCCGCCTTGGCCACCGCGAGGATCGCGGTCAGCAGGTCGGCGGAGCGGTCCATCAGCAGGACCACCGGCGTTTCGGCGCCGACCCCGGCACCGGCCAGGTGGGCCGCCAGGTGCTCGGCCCGGGAGTCCAGTTCGGCGTAGCTCAGCCGCTCGGTGCCGAAGACCACGGCCGGCGCGTCGGGGGTGGCGGCGGCCCGCGCCTCGAACAGCTCCGGCAGGGTCGCGTCCGGGACGGGCGCGGCGGTGTCGTTCCAGCCGGTGAGCAGCTGCTCGCGCTCGGCCGGGGCGAGGATCCCGATGCCGCCGATCGGCGCGTCCGGGGCGGCCGCGGCGGCGCGCAGGACGCGCAGCAGCCGCTCGCCGAGGGCGGTGGCGGTGGCGTGGTCGAAGAGGTCGACCGCGTACTCGACCGCCACCGTCAGGCCCGCCTGCGGGCCCTGCTCGGTGAACCGGAAGGACAGGTCGAACTTGGCCACGTCCAGCTCGAAGGGGTGCTCCGCGCAGCCCAGGCCGCCGAACTCGGCCGGCACCGTGACCCGGCTCTCCAGCGCCACCAGGGTCTGGAAGAGCGGGTGGCGGGCGGGGGTGCGGGTGGGGTTGAGGTGCTCGACCAGGCGCTCGAAGGGGATGTCCTGGTGGTCGTAGGCGTCCAGGTCGGCGCGCCGGACGCGGTCGAGCAGCTCGCGGAAGGTCGGGTCGCCGCTGGTGTCGGTGCGCAGCAGCAGGGTGTTGACGAAGAAGCCGACCAGGTCGTCCAGGGCCTCGTCGGTGCGGCCGGCCACGGGGGTGCCGAGCGGCAGGTCGGTGCCGGCGCCGAGGCGGGTGTAGAGGGTGGCGACCGCGGCCTGCAGTGCCATGAACAGGCTGGCGTTCTGCGCCGCCGCCAACTCGCCGAGCGCGCCGTGCAGTTCGGCGTCGACGGTGACCTCCACCAGGCCGCCCCGGTGCCCCGGCACGGCCGGGCGCGGACGGTCGTAGGGGAGCGCCAGCTCCTCCGGGGCCTCGGCCAGGGCCTGCTGCCAGTAGGCGAGTTGGTCGGTCAGCAGGGCGCTGGGCCGCTCGTCGGTGCCGAGCAGCTCGCGCTGCCAGAGGGTGTAGTCGGCGTACTGCACCGGCAGCGGCGCGCGGGTGGGCGCGGCGCCGGCGGTCCGGGCCTGGTAGGCCTCGGCGAGGTCGCGGAAGAGCGGCCCGACCGACCAACCGTCGCTGGCGATGTGGTGCATCAGCACCAGCAGGACGTGCTCGTCGTTCGGCAGCGACAGCAGGGTGGCGCGCACCGGCAGGTCGTGGGCGAGGTCGAAGACCTCCTCGCCGGCCGCGACCAGGGCCGCCCGCAGCTGCTTCTCGTCGGCCACCGGCACCTGGCGCAGCGACAACCCGCTAGCCTCGACGACCTGTTGGTGCGGCTGGCCGTCGACGGTCGGGAAGACGGTGCGCAGCACCTCGTGCCGCTCCACCACGTCCCGGACGGCCTGCTCCAGGGCGGGCAGGTCGACGGCGCCGGTGAGCCGGACCGCGACGGGGGTGTTGTAGAGCGCGCTGGGGCCCTCGAACTGCTCGATGAACCACAGGCGTTGCTGGGCGGAGGAGAGCGGAACCCGCTCCGGCCGCTCGGCCGGCCGCAGGGCCGGGCGGGCCGTCGCGGAGTCGGGCAGGGCGGCGGCCAGCAGGGCCACCGTCGGGTTGTCGAAGAGCGTGCGGATCGGCAGCTCGGCGCCGAGGCCGGCGCGGATGCGGCTGACCAGCTTGGTGGCGAGCAGCGAGTGGCCGCCGCGGTCGAAGAAGTTGTCGTCGATGCTGATCCGGGCCAGCCCGAGGACCTCGGCGAACAGCGCGCACAGGGCCTGCTCGGTGGCGTTGCGCGGCTCGCGCCCGCCGTCGGCGCCGTTGTAGTCGGGCGCGGGCAGGGCCTTGCGGTCGACCTTGCCGTTGGGGTTCACCGGCAGTTCGTCGAGGACGACGATCGCGGCGGGCAGCATGTAGCCGGGCAGCCGCTCGGTGACGAAGTCGCGCAGCGCGTCGGCCCGCACCTCGCCGGTGACGTACGCGACCAGGCGCTTGTCGCCCGGCTGGTCCTGGCGGACCGCCACGCAGACCTGGCCGACCGCCGGGTGGGCGGTGAACGCCGCCTCCACCTCGCCGAGTTCGATCCGGAAGCCGCGCAGCTTGACCTGGTCGTCCGCTCGACCGACGAACTCCAGTTCGCCCGTGGGCGTCCAGCGCACCACGTCGCCGGTGCGGTACATCCGGCCGCCGGGCTCGCCGAACGGGCAGGCGACGAAGCGCTCGGAGGTCAGGCCGGGGCGGCGGACGTAGCCGCGGGCCAGGCCGGAGCCGCCGATGTACAGCTCGCCGGGCACGCCGACCGGCACCGGGCGCAGCCCGGCGTCCAGCACGTACAGCCGGTTGTTGGGCAGCGGCCGGCCGATCGGCACGACGGCCGGCACCTCGGCGGCCGAGGTCATCGGGAAGTGCGTGGCGAAGGTGGTCGTCTCGGTCGGCCCGTAGACGTTGATCAGCCGCAGCCCGGGGCAGCTGTCCAGCACCCGCCGCATGGCGACCGGCGAGGCGATGTCGCCGCCCGTCCACACCTCGTGCAGCCCGGTGAAGGTCTCCGGGGCCTCGGCGGCCAGCACGTTGAAGAGGCCGACGCTGATCCAGGCGGAGGTGGTCCGCTCGTGGCCGATCACCGCCGCCAGCTCGGCGATGCCGAGCCGGCCGGCCGGGGCGATCACCAGCTGGCCGCCGGAGAGCAGCGGGGTCCAGATCTCGTAGGTGGAGGCGTCGAAGGCGGAGGGCGCGTGCACCGGCAGCCGCTCGTGGCCGCCTCCGGTGAACTGGCCGCCGAGCGCGAGGTCCACCACACCGCGGTGGGTGATGGCGATGCCCTTGGGCACGCCGGTCGAGCCGGAGGTGTGCATCACGTATACCAACTGGTCGGCGCGCTGCGGCAGTCCGAGGTTCTCGGGGTGCTCCTCGGCGTGCGGGTCGAGCACCGTCAGTCCGGCCAGCGCGGGGTGCTCGCGGTGGGCGGCGTCGGCCAGCACCAGGGCGGCCCCGGCGTCGTCGAGGACGGTCCGCAGCCGGTCGGCGGGCTGGGCGTCGTCCAGCGGGACGTACAGGCCGCCGGCCTTGAGCACGGCCAGGATCGCCACCACCTGGGCGGCCGAGCGGTCGATCATCAGCGCGACCGGCGTCTCCCGGACCACCCCGGCCTCGACCAGCCGCAGCGCCAGGCCGTTGGCCCGGGCGTTGAGCTGGGCGTAGGTCAGCTCGGCGTCGTCCGCGGTGAGCGCGAGCGCGTCCGGGGTCGCGGCGGCCCGCGCCTCGAACAGCTCGGGCAGCGAACCCTCCGGCAGCGGGGTGCTGGTGCCGCTCCACTCGGTGACCAGCTCGGCGCGCTCGGCCGCGGTCAACACCTCGACGGTGCCGACGAGTTCGGCCGGGTCGGCGACGATCCGGCCGAGCAGGGCGAGGAAGCGGTCCAGCAGGGCGCGGGCCTCCCCGGTGGTGAAGGCGTCCGGCTGGTGGTCCAGTCGCAGCTGGAGGCCGTCGCCGGGGGTGAGGGCCAGCACCAGCGGGTAGTGGGCGCTGTCGACGTCCTCGACCAGGGTGACGCGGGTGGCGCCGCTCGGGTCGGCGTCGTCCAGCGCGGACGGGTCCGGGTAGTTGCCGTACACCGTGACGGTGTCGAACAGGCTTCCCATGCCGGCGAGTTGCTGGATCTCGGTGAGGCTGAGGTGCTGGTGGTCCAGCAGCGCGGACTGCTCGTGCTGGAGGCGCAGCAGCAGCTGGCCCCAGCTCTCCGCCTGGTCCAGGCGGACCCGCACCGGCACGGTGTTGATGAGCAGGCCCATCATCCGCTCCACGCCCGGCAGGTCGTGCGGCCGGCCGGAGACGGTGGTGCCGAACAGCACGTCCTCGCGCCCGGTGAGCCGGGCCAGTAGCACGCCCCAGGCCGCCTGGACCAGGGTGTTGAGGGTGACGCCGTAGCGGCGGGCGGTGCGGGCGAGGGCCTCGGTGCTCTCCGGGGAGAGCCCGGTGTGCAGGCGCAGCGGCAGCTGCGGGACGGCCGCCGAGCGGCCGGGGGCGAGCAGGGTGGGCTCGTCGGCGCCGGCCAGGGCGTGGGCCCAGGCAGCGCGGGCGGTGTCGCCGTCGCGCCGGGTGATCCAGCGCAGGTACTCGCGGTACGGGGCGGCCGGGGCCATCGGCTGCTCGAAGTACAGCGCCCACAGCTCCTCGGCGAACACCGGGGTCGACCAGCCGTCCAGCAGGATGTGGTGCGCGGAGGCGATCAGCTGGTGGCGCCCGGGGGCGAGCCGGAGCAGGGTGTAGCGCAGCAGCGGCGGGCGGTCGAGGTCGAAGCGGCGGCCGTACTCGGCGGCGGCGATCCGCCCGGCCTCCGCCTCCGGGTCGGCGTGGCCGCTCAGGTCCACGACGCTGAAGGGCAGTTCGACGCCGTCCGGGACGACCTGCACCGGCGGGCCGTCGTGCCGCTGGTGGAAGGCGGCCCGGAGGTTGGGCTGGCGCACCAGCAGCGCCTCGGCGGCGGCGCGCAGCCGGTCGGCGTCCACCGGGCCGTCGAGGTCGAAGGTGACGACCGAGGTGTAGACGTCCGCGCCGTCGGCGTCGTACGCCGAGTGGAAGGCCATGCCCTGCTGGAGCGGCGAGGTCGGCCAGACGTCGACCAGGCGGGCGGGGGCGTGGTGGGCGGCGAGCCCGTCCAGCTCGTCCTGGGTGACGGCGACCAGCGGGAAGTCGGAGGGGGTGTGCCCGCCCGCGTCCGGCCGCTCGGCGTGCTCGGCGAGCGCGCTCAGCGCGGCGAACCAGGCCTCGGCGAAGGCCTGCACCCGCTCCTCGGAGAGCAGCCCGGTGGCGTAGGACCACTGGGCGACCAGCAGCGGGCCCTGCGGGGTGTCCACGGTGGTGGCGTCCAGGCCGAGTACCCGGCCGAGGGCGAGGCCGGTCGCGGCGCCCTCGGACATCGCCTCGGTGCCGGCGAGCACGTCCTCGGCGGTGACGCCCTCGGGCGCGAAGCGGCCCAGGTAGTTGAACTCGATCTGCGGGTCGGCGTGCCCGGCCAGCGCGGCGGCGGTGTCCGGGTTGAGGTGGCGCAGCAGGCCGAAGCCGATGCCGTTGTCGGGGACGGCGCGCAGCTGCTCCTTCACCCGGCCGAGGGCCCGGCCGAGTGCGGGGCCGGCCGCGGTGACCTCGGACCAGGGCAGCGCCCCGGGGGCGAGCCGGACGGGGTAGACGGAGGTGAACCAGCCGGCGGTGCGGTGCAGGTCGACGCCGTCGACGACCTCCTCGCGGCCGTGGCCCTCCACGGTGACCAGCACGGCGCCGTCGGGCCCGGTGGTCTCCTGGCCGCGCCAGTGGCCGAGGGCCAGGGCCAGTCCGGTCAGCAGCACGTCGTTGACCTGGGCGTGGTAGGCGGCGGTGACCTTGGTGAGCAGCGCCCGGGTGGTCGCGGCGGGCAGCACGAGCCGCAGCAGGCCCTCGGTGGCGTAGGTGTCCTGGGCCGGGTCCAGCGGGCGGTCGCCGAGCAGCGGGTCCGGGGTGGCCAACGCGGCCTGCCAGAGCGGGAGTTCGGCGGCCCGGCGGTCGGTGTTGGCCTCGGCGGTGAGGCGCTGGGCCCAGCGGCGGAAGGAGGTGGGCACCGGGGCGAGCTCGACGGCGCGGTCCTCGCGGAGCGCGGCGAGCGCGCCGAGCAGGTCCTCCTCGACGATGCGCCAGGTGACGCCGTCCACCACCAGGTGGTGGATCACCAGCAGCAGCTGCGAGGGCTGCTCCGGGCCGGCGTCGAAGCGTACGGCCTGGACCATCCGGCCGTCCTCGGGCGACAGGCGCCCGCGGGCGGCCTCGGTCTCGGCGCGCAGCGCGTCCGCGTCGGCCCGGCCCTCGACCCGGCGCAGCACGGCGTCGGCGGGGACGGTGCCGGGCTCGGGCACGTGCAGCGTCCAGGGGCGCTCGGCGAGCGGGGAGGTGCGGGCGCGGAACAGGTCGTGGTGGTCGAGCAGGGCCTGGACGGCGGTGGTCAGGTGCTCCCGCGTGGTGCCGGCGGGCAGGGTGAGCAGGGTGGACTGGTAGAAGCTCTCCACCGCGCCGTGCTGGGCGGCCAGCCAGTGCACGATGGGCGTCGGCGGCACCTCGCCGAGGCCGGACCCGGCGGGCTCGACGACGACCGGCCCCTCCAGCGGACGGGCGATCAGCGCCAGCTTCTCGACGGTCGGGGCGAGGAACACCTCGCGCGGGGTGAGCTGGAGGCCCGCGTGCCGGGCCCGGGAGACCAGCTGGATGGCCACTATGGAGTCGCCGCCGAGCTCGAAGAAGGAGTCCGTGACGCCCACCCGGGGCAGGCCCAGCACCTCGCCGAACAGCCGGACCAGGGTGTGCTCCAGCTCGCCGGCGGGGGCGCGGCCGTCCTCCTCGCCGGCGCCGAACACCGGCGCGGGCAGGGCGCGCTTGTCCACCTTGCCGTTGGGCGTGAGCGGCAGCCGGTCGAGCACCACGACGACGGGCACCATGTGGTCGGGCAGCCGCTCGGCGCAGTACGCCCGCAGCTCGGCCGGGTCGGCGGCGCCGACGGTGTAGCCGACCAGGCGGCGCTCGCCCGGGCGGTCCTCGCGGACCAGCACCACGGCCTGGCGCACCTCGGGGTGGGCGGAGAGGGTCTGCTCGATCTCGCCGAGCTCCACCCGGAAGCCGCGGATCTTCACCTGGTCGTCGGCCCGGCCGAGGAAGTCCAGCTGGCCGTCCGGGCGGTAGCTGCCGAGGTCCCCGGTGCGGTACATCCGGTCGCCGGGCTCGCCGTACGGGTCGGCCACGAAGCGCTCGGCGGTCAGGCCCGGGCGGTTCAGGTAGCCGCGGGCCAGGTGCGGGCCGGCCAGGTACAGCTCGCCGACGGTGCCCGGCTCGACCTGGCGCAGCTGCTCGTCCAGCACGTGGATGCGCACGTCCTGGCAGGGCCGGCCGATCGGGGGCAGCTCCTCGCCGGTGAGCGGCTCGCTCATGCTGACGATGACGGTGGCCTCGGTCGGCCCGTAGCTGTTGAGCATCAGCCGGCCGCGGCCGCAGCGGGCGGCCAGCTCGCGGGAGACCGCCTCGCCGCCGCCGATCAGGGTGCGCAGCGAGGGCATCGGCAGGTCGGGCAGGGTGGAGATCATCGCGGTGGCGACGTCGGCGTGGGTGACGCCGAACCGGTCGATCAGGGCGGCCAGCGGCTCGCCGACCAGCTGGCTCTGCTCGCGCGGCAGCACCAGGGCGGCGCCGGTGGTGAGGGCCACGGACAGGTCGGAGACCGAGACGTCGAAGCTGAGCGAGGAGGCCTGGAGCACCCGGCTGCCGGGGCCGACCCCGGTGGCGGCGACCTGGGTGCCGACCATGCTGGGCAGCCCGGTGTGGGTGACGGCCACGCCCTTGGGCACGCCGGTGGAGCCGGAGGTGTAGATGACGTACGCGGTGTTCAGCGCGCTCACCGGCCGTACCCGCTCGGCGGCGGTGAACCGGTCCCCGGAGCGCGCGGCCAGGTCGGCGAGGTGCTCGGCGGAGTCGAGCAGCAGCCGGGGGGCGCCGGTCTCCGGCAGCTGGCCGGCGGCCCCGGCGGTGGTGAGCACCAGGGCGGCGCGGGAGTCGGTCAGCATGTGGCGCAGCCGCTCGGCCGGGTAGGCCGGGTCGGCGGGCAGCCAGGCGGCGCCGGTCTTGGCGACGGCGAGGATCGCGGCGATCGCCTCGGGGGACTTCGGCAGGGCCAGCGCGACGACGTCCTCGGTGCCCAGGCCGCGGGCGGCCAGCACCCGGGCCAGCCGGTTGGCTCGGGCGTCCAGCTCGGCGTACGTGAGGGTGGTGCCCTCGGCGTACAGGGCGGGGGCGTCCGGGGTGCGGGCGACCTGGGCGTCGACCAGCTCGGTGAGGGTCGGGCGGGTGTCGGGGCGGGCCAGCCGGGCGGCCAGCGCGGCGGGGGTGGGGGCGTCCGCCAGGACGGACGGTTCCAGGCGGACGCCGAACTCCTCGTGCACGCGGGCCAGCAGCCGCTCGGCGGCGGGCCGGTCGCCGCCCAGGTCGTAGAAGCCCGCCGCGGGGTCGACCGACTCCCGGCCGAGCACCTCCGCGAACAGTCGGCACAGGACCTCGGCCGCTTCCGGCCGCTGCTCGGATCTGTGCGTCTGCTGGACCCCGGACATGTGACTCTCTCCCTCGTGCGGCTGGCTCCCGCGGTGGCGGGAGCGGCGAGCTGGGTTGACCCCGGGGCGGTCGGCCCGGGGGTCGGCGGAGCGATGTTGCGGTCGTCTTGCGGTGCTGCGGTGTGCTTCGTGTGACGTCCGTGCGGCACACGGGTGCGGTGCGGCGGTGCGGAGGGTGGTGGCGCGCCGGTGCTGTTCGATGCACGCGCGTAGACGTCGGACACGGGACCGCGCCGGCGGCGTGACGGTGCGGCCGCGCGGCGGTGACGGGGTGCTGCGGTGGTGTGGTGAGGCGGTGTCGGCGGGCTCCGGCGGTGCGGTGCGCCGACGACCGGGCGAGCGGCCTGGTGAGGGGCCGCTCGGGTGCGGGGCGGTGCCGGGTGAGCGGCGGTCTGCCCCGGGTGCGTTGCCGAGGTGGTGCGCTGTCAGGCGGTGCTTTGCCGGGTGGTGCCCTGCCGGATGGTGCTGTGCCGCCGAGGTGGTGCGACCGGGTGAGCGGCCGTTCGGCGCGGATCCCCGTCCGGCGGCCGCGCGGTGCTCAGCGGTCCGACGGTCGGTGGGCGGTGGCCGGGGTCAGTGCTCGGACAGGTGCGCGATGAGGCTCTTCGGCCGCAGGTCCTGCCAGTTCTGCTCGACGTAGTCGAGGCAGTCCTGCCGTCCGGCGGCACCGAACACCTGCTGCCAACCGGCGGGCACCGGGCTGAAGGCCGGCCACAGCGAGTGCTGGCCCTCGTCGTTCGTCAGGACGAGGTAGCTGGCCTCGGCATCCTCGAACGGGTTCGCCATCGTCGGTTCCTCTCTGTTCGTAGCTGTGCAGATCTGGTTCGTAGCCGTGCAGAGCAGTGCGAGAAGGGGAGGAGCAGGGTGGTCGGACGTGACCGGATGTGATCAAACGGAGCCGCGGCTCACGGACCCCAGCCGGAGTCCTCGCTGGGGGCGTCGTGGGCGGTGACGGAGACCGTGGACAGGTGCGGCTGGGCGTGGAGCTGGAGGCCGACCACGGCGGCCAGCAGGACGGCGAGCATCCCGAGCATCTTGTGGACGCGGACGGCAAGGCTTGGCATCGCGAATTCCTCTTCCTGAGGAGGGCGGTCTGCCCTCTTCGCTCTGAAATGCATCCTGCCGAAGCCCCAAACGTGCTTGGAAGCTCTCACTGTGATCGTGAACACGCAATGCGGGAACCGGAAGCCCGGTCAGATCATGCCAAAAACAGACAGACATGATCCAAGTCGTACCTGGGTCTGTCAGATCAGTGGTGGGAACTCCGTGGGCGCGTGGGACATCGCGGAGGACATCGCGGGGCGGAAGCGGGTACTCCGGCCCGCCGCAGCGAGCCCCGGCGCAACTCCTCCCGGACGGCGGGCCAGTCCTCGACCCACGGCCGGCCCGTCCCGGTCGGCGACTCCAGGGCGAGCGTCGCCAGGTAGGCGCGCTTGAGCGCCGCCCGTTCGTCCTGCACCCGCCCCGCGGACTGCTCGATCCGGCGCAGCCGGGCGTGCAGCCGCTCCAGCGCGCCCCCGCCGGTCAGCAGCCGCCGCGCCTCCGGGCCGAAGCGGAAACCGGGGGCCAGCAGCGGCCAGGCCGACCGCCACACCCGGAACACCTCGCGGTGGCTCGGCCCCCACTCCCGCTCGGCCTGGGCCAGCCGCTCCAGCGCCGCCGCCTCGGTCGGCGCCGTACAGGTCTCGCGCAGCGCCCGTGAGAGCGCGCCCCAGTCCTCGCCGGGCGCGTGCCGCAGCGCCGCGTGCAGCAGGTGCGCCACCGAACCGTGCACCACCGTGCGCGGCCACTGCTCGGCCGCCGCCTCCGCCAGCACCGCACCGGTGCCGCCCACCAGCACCCAGACCTCCCGCACCCCGCGCTCGGCGAGCCCCGCCAGCACCTGCGGCCACTGCTCACCGTCCGCGGCCGGCCACAGGCCCAGCACCTCGCGCCGGCCCTCGGTGGAGACCCCGAGCGCCAGGTGCACCAGCGGCCCGCCCGAGCGGCCGCTGCGCACCGAGTCGACGAAGACCACCGGGTAGACCGGGTCGAGCCGCCGCCCGCGCCGCTCGGCGAGCTCGTCCAGCACCTGGTCGGTGATGGCCGAGACGGTCTCCCGGCTCAGCTCCACGCCGTACACCTCGGCCAGGTGCGCCACCAGCTCGCCCGAACTGAGGCCGCGCGCGGTCAGCGAGATCACCAGCCGGTCGAGCCCGGGCAGCCGCCGGGCGCGGGGGAGGACGGCCTTGGGGGTGAAGCTGCCCTCGCGGTCCCGGGGCACCCGCACCTCGACCGGGCCGATCTCGGTGAGCAGCCGTCTGGCCCGGGCGCCGTTGCGGCCGTTGCCGCCGGGACCGGAGCCGTTGCCGGTGCCGCTGCCGTTGCTGTTGCCGTTGCCGGAGCCGCGCAGGTGCTCCTGGAGTTCGAGCTCCAGGGCGCCCTCGATCAGCTGCTTGGCGAAGGCCTGGAGAATCCCGCCGTCGCCCAGCAGCCGGACCGCGCCGGAGCCGACCTGCGCGGCGGCGGCCTCCGCCAACTGCCGCACCAGGCGCTGGTCCACCAGGCCGGCGAGGGCGGCGGGCGGTGCCGCCGGGTCGGAATCAGCTCGCAACTGGGGGTGCCTTCCGTCTGTAGGCCGTTCCGTGCACCGACCGCCCGCTCCGGACGTCCCGTCGGAACGCCAGGTGCGATGCGCCGGCAATCCCCCGGTCACCGCTGCCGGGTACGGTCACGACCGTGACCCCGGCTCCCCGTTTGCGTGCACGCCCGACTACCGTCAGCCGATGATTTCCGCGCCCTTTGGGCGTACACTCACGGCTGTCGGAGCCCGGGGGGCGGCTTCCGAACGGCAGTCACTTCCATCTTGCCGGTTCGGATGCCTGGCGGTAGCCGGTACGGGCATTCGTGAAACCGCAATGCCGAAGCCGGAAGGATGCCCAGATGTGCCCAAGTCAGGACAACTGCGCGGAAAGGGGAACACCCCAGCTCTGCGACCGGGGCATCGAGTTCTACCGCACGGCGCTGGCCGAGGGGGAGGCGGCCGGCGAAGCCCCCGAATGCCTGCTCGCGATGGGTCTGCTGCGCCCGCTGCCCGGCTCCGGTGACCGGCTCGTCCCCGTCCCGCCCGACATCGCCGCCACCGGACTGGCGCGGCCGCTCGAACTCGCCGTACTGGCCCACCAGGAGCGGCTCGCCGCGCTGCACACCTCCTTCCACGCCGCCGAGCACACCTACCGCGACGTCATGCGGCGCGCCAAGTTGCCGATCCGGCTGCTGGCGGGCGAGGAGATCAACCCCGCGCTGGAGAAGGCCGTCGCGGCCTGCTCCGAGGAACTGCTCACCGCCCAGCCGGGCGGCGGCCGCGGCCCCGAGCAACTGGGCGACGCGCTCCCGCGCGACCTCGCCCTGGCCGGCCGCGGCGTGCGCCAACGCACCCTCTACCAGCACACCGTGCGCTCGCACGGCCCGACGCTGGCCTACATCGAGCAGGTCACCGCCCAGGGCGCCCAGGTGCGCACCCTGAACGAGGTCTTCGACCGGGTGATCATCTGCGACCGCTCCACCGCCTTCATCCCGGCCGGCGCCGACCGCCAGGCCGCCGCGATGCTCATCGAACTCCCGCCGCTGGTCGAGTACCTGCTCAAGATCTTCGAGCTGATGTGGGAGCGCGCCGAGCCCGTCACCTACCAGCAGGGCCACCACCGCCCCCGGCTGCTGACCGCCCGCACCCGGCAGAACGTGCTGCGCCTGATGGTCAACGGCTACACCGACGAGGCCATCGCCTCCCGCCTCGGCATGAGCACCCGCACCGTGTCCAGCCACATCCAGAAGGCCAGCGAACTCCTCGGCAGCCGCAGCCGCGGCCACCTCGGCTACATCATCGCCCGCCAGGGCGTCCTGGACGAACCCCTCGACGAACTCTGACCGGCCCGCGCGCCGCGCGCACCGCCCGCTTCGCCTGCTTCACCCGCTTCGCCACCGCCGGACCCGTCACGGGCCGGCGGTGGCGCTTTCGCGGTGCGCGCGGCCTTATGACAACGGCATTGACGTGTGGCGGCGCCGCCGGTTTCATGGCTCGCACTTCCGGCCCGCGTCCCCCCACGACCGGTACGGGAGCTTCCCCCACACGCGCACCCCACGACCAAGGCGGTGATCCGTTGGCATCGACGGTGAAGGACACGGGCGGCGGTCCGAGAGCGGACGCGGCAGGAACGCACGTCGCGATGCACAAGTCGCTCGGCCTGCTGGACGGGGCGGCGATCGCCGCCTCCAGCACGGCCGCCACCAGCAGCATCGGGATCGGCCTGGGCCTGATGGCCGGGGTGGTCGGCCTGCACCTTCCGGCGATCATGCTGCTGGCCTTCCTGCCGGTGCTCGCCATCGCCGGCGGGTACGGGCGGCTGAACGCCGTCGAGCCGGACGCGGGCAGCAGCTACCGGTGGGTCGGGCGCACCCTCAGCCCCTGGCTGGGCTTCCTCACCGGGTGGGTGAACACCGTGGGGACCGTCGTCTTCATGGCGTACACCACGACCGTCACCGGCTCCTCGATCGTCCAGCTGCTCGACCAGGCCCACGTCCGCAGCGTGGCCGGGCTGCGGCTCGACGCCGACTCCACCGTCCAGTGCACCCTGATCGGCCTGGTGGTGCTGGTGGGCGCCGCGCTGGTCGCGGTGCGCGGACTGGACCTAGCGGCCCGGCTGCAGAAGGCGCTGCTGGTCTTCGAGTACGCCGTCCTGCTCGGCTTCTGCGGCTACGGGCTGTTCGCCGGCGACCAGCCGTTCTCGCTCCAGTGGTTCAACCCCTTCGACATCCCCTCCTTCGACGCCGTCGCCCAGGGCATGGTGCTGGCGGTGTTCTGCTACTGGGGCTTCGAGTCGGTGTTCAGCGTCGGCGAGGAGGTGCGCGACCCGCGGGACGCCTCCCGGGGCGGCCTGCTGGCCCTGGTGGTGATGCTGGCGCTGTTCCTGCTCGCCGGCACCGCCTTCCAGCGGGTCCTGCCGATCGACGAGCTGGCCGACAACGGCGCCCACGGGCTGACCTACTTCGGCACGAAGCTGGCCGAACAGCCGCTGGCCGCACTGCCGTTGATCGCGCTGATGTTCTCCGCGGTGGCCTCGCTGCAGTCCTCGGTGATCCCGACCGCGCGCGGGATGTACGCGATGGGGCGCGACCGGGTGCTCGGCCCGGTCTGGACCCGCCTGCACCCCCGGCACGCCACGCCCGCCGTCGGCACCCTGCTGATCACCGGCGTCGCCGTCGCCCTGGCGCTGGCCTCCATCGCCATCCCGACCGTCAACGACCTGATCTCGGCCGCGGTCAACGCGATCGGCATCGTCGTCGCCCTCTACTACGCGCTGACCGCCGTCGCGGCCGCCGTCCGGTTCCGCCACCTGCTGCGCACCGCCCCGCTGGAGGGGCTGCGCGCGGTGGTCGGGCCGCTGCTGGGCGCGGCGGCGCTGCTCGCCGTCGGCGGCTACCTGGCCTGGACCTTCTACGACTCCACGGACCACTTCGAACTCGCCGCCGACAACGGTTGGTTCGAGCTGTCCGTGGTGATCATGATGATCGTCAGCGGGCTGCCGGCGGCGGCCTGGGCCCGCTGGCGGCGGCGCTCGCCGTACTTCCTGCGGGAGGACGCGGCGGCCGGGTAGCCGCCCGTACGACGTACGACCAGGCACGACCACGCGAGAACGGAGCACCACCCATGACCCAGGCCGATCTGGTCTTCACCCACGGCCCCGTCCACACCGGCGACGCGGCCCGCACCCGGGCGAGCGGGCTGGCGGTCGTCGGCGAGCGGATCGCCGCCGTCGGGCACGACGAGGTCCGGGAGCTGATCGGGCCGCGGACCGAGGTCGTCGACCTCACCGGCAAGCTGCTGCTGCCCGGCTTCCAGGACGCGCACATCCACGCCGTGTTCGGCGGCGCCGAGCTGGCCTCCTGCGACCTCACCGGGACGGTCGGCGTCGCCGACTACCTGGAGCGGATCCGGGCGTACGCCGAGGCCCACCCGGACCAGGAGTGGATCACCGGCAGCGGGTGGTCGATGGAGAGCTTCGAAGGCGGCCTGCCCACCCGGCAGCTGCTCGACTCCGTCGTCCCCGACCGGCCGGTGTACCTCACCAACCGGGACCACCACGGCGCCTGGGCCAACACCCGGGCGCTGGAACTCGCCGGGCTCACCGCCGACACCCCCGACCCGGCCGACGGGCGGATCGAGCGCGAGGCCGACGGCACCCCCGGCGGCACCCTCCAGGAGGGCGCCACCGCCCTGGTCGCCCGGCTGCTGCCGCCCGCCACCGCCGCCGACCGGCTGGCCGGACTGCTCCGCGCCCAGCGGCTGCTGCACTCGCTCGGCATCACCGGCTGGCAGGACGCGCTGCTCGGCGAGTTCAACGGCCAGCCGGACCCGTCCGACGCCTACCTGGCCGCCGCCCGCTCCGGCGCGCTCACCGCCCGGGTGACCGGCGCGCTCTGGTGGGACCGGGACCGCGGCGCCGACCAGATCCCCGACCTGGTGCGGCGGCGCGGGGAACTGGCCCACGGACGGTTCCGGGCCGGCTCGGTGAAGATCATGCAGGACGGCATCGCGGAGAACTTCACCGCCGCGATGACCAGCCCGTACCTGGACGGCTGCGGCTGCGCCACCGCCAACTCCGGCCTCAGCTTCGTCGACCCGGAGGCCCTGCGCGGGTACGTCACCGCACTGGACGCGCTCGACTTCCAGGTGCACTTCCACGCGCTCGGCGACCGGGCCGTGCGCGAGGCGCTGGACGCGATCGAAGCCGCCCGCACCGCCAACGGGCGGCGCGGCGCCCGGCACCACCTCGCCCACCTCCAGGTGGTCCACCCGGACGACCTCCCGCGCTTCGCCCGGCTCGGCGCCGTCGCCAACATCCAGCCGCTCTGGGCCGCGCACGAGCCGCAGATGGACGAGCTGACCATCCCGTTCCTCGGGCCGGAGCGGGCCGCCTGGCAGTACCCGTTCGGCTCCCTCCAGCGGGCCGGCGCCACCCTCGCGGCGGGCAGCGACTGGCCGGTGAGCAGCCCGGACCCGCTGGCGGGGCTGCACGTGGCGGTCAACCGGATGGAGCCGGAGGCCACCGACGGGCGGGTCTTCCTGCCCGAGCAGCGGCTCGACCTGGGCTCGGCCATCGCCGCGTACACGGCCGGCAGCGCGTACCTCAACGGGCACGACGACGCCGGGGTGCTGGCCGTCGGGCGGCTCGCGGACCTGGTGGTGCTCGACCGGGACATCCTCACCGGGCCGCCGGAGGAGATCGCGCAGGCCCGGGTGGAGCGCACCTACGTCGGCGGGGAGCTGGTGCACGCGGCGGACTGACCGCGGCAGGGGGCCGGTCGAAGGCCGTCGGTGGTGGGCGCACGGGGGCCCACCCCCGGCGGCCCTCGCGTTCCCCGGATCGGTGGTTCAGCCCCCGGCGGCCCGCAGCCGGGCCTCGGCGGCGTCCAGCAGCAGGTCCAGGGCGTACGGGTAGCCGCTGCGGCGCATGTCGGCGGTGAGCAGGTGGGCGGTGGCCGCGATGTGGGGGTGCTCGGCGGCGTCGAGCCGGGCGTAGGAGGCCTGCCAGACCTCGAGGTCGGCGCTCTGGGCGGCGGACGGCAGGGCGAGGGTGGCGGCGTCCAGGGCGGCGAAGCCGAGGCTCTGGTCGACGAAGGCGTGGTAGATCCGGACGGCCTCCGGGTCCGGGAAGCCCGCCGTGCGCAGGACGCCGAGGATCGCCTCGACGGCGGCGATCTCGTGGGCGCGGCCGGTGGTGCGGTGGGCGGCGAGGATGGCGGCCTGCGGGTGGGCCAGGTAGCTGGCGTGGATGCGCAGGCCGATGGCACGCAGGTCGGCGCGCCAGTCGCCGGTGGGCCGCCAGTCGTGCTGGGCCCGGCCGATCAGCTCGTCGGCGACGGCGAGCAGCAGGTCGTCGGTGCTGTGGAAGTAGCGGTAGACCGCGCTCGGATCGGCCCCGAGCGCGGCGCCCAGCCGCCGCACCGTGAGCGCCTCGGCGCCGTGCCGGCCGATCAGCCGGATCGCGGTGTCGACGATCAGCTCGGCGGACAGCACCACACCCTGCTTGGTGGGGCGCCGCCGCCGCCGTTGCGGCTCGGGGACTACGCGGTCGGTCATGCGCCCGAGGTTATGTCAAGGATGCTGACACAAACCAGGGGTCGGGAGCGGAAGCCCGGCCTCAGTAGGAGACGGTGCGGCACGCGGCCGCCCGGGCGCCGAAGCCGCGGACGGCGGGGAGGCGCGGGAGGCGTGGGAGGCGGGTTCCGGGGCCGCGTCGGACGAGGGCCGGGAGCGGCGCGTACGGGCATTGGTGGGCAGGTCTGCGGCGCCTAGGATGCGATCATGGCTGACTCGGCACCCTCCACCGGCGCTCCCGGACCCCGCGATCCGGAGCTGGGCTTCCCGCGCCCCGGCGAGGTGCTGCAGCGGCTGCGCACCCAGCGCGGCATGTCGCTGCGGCAGGTGGCCGCCGAGTGCGGGCTGTCGGTCTCCTTCCTGGCTTCGCTGGAGCGCGGGGAGACCGACATCGCGCTGGAGCGGCTCGGCCGGCTCGCCCGGGTGTTCGGCCACGACGTCGGTTCCTTCCTGGGCTTCTCCCGGGGGCGGGCGACTCCCGCGCTGTTCCCCCGGGAGGGGCAGGAGGAGCTCCAGCGGGCCCCGGGGGTGGTCTACCGGGTGGTGCGCTCCCCGGAGCTCGGCTACCAGGTGGTCACCGGTGACTTCGCGCCGCACAGCGGTCTCGGCGAGGACCTCCAGCACGAGGGGTCCGATCTGATCACCATCACCCGGGGTGAGCTGGTGGTCCGTTACAACGGGGTGGACCACGTGCTGGGAGCCGGCGACAGCATCCAGTTCTCGGCCGGCCATCCGCACAGCTTCCGCAACGAGACGGACGAGCCGGCCCAGCTGGTGGGGGTCCTCTTCTCCAGCCTCTACTGACTTCCGGGCGTCGCCGCCTGCTCGCCAACTGCCCTACGGACAGCGGTCCGTGGGGCAGTCGGCGTTGCGGTCCCGGGATGTCGCCGCAGGGCCTGCCCGTCTCGACGTGAGCGATATTCTGCTCTACAGTGCTCTATATCGAACAATCGAGGAGATCCAGAGGAGCTCGGAGATGACGATGCCGACCCCGCCGCTCGAGGGCGCCGCGCGCGAAGCCGTCCCGGACGCAGGCCCGCCCGTGGGGACCGACGAGCGGCGGGGCCGGGGGACCGGCGCGGCCCTGCGTGTGGCGCTCGTGGTGGTCTGGAGCTCCGGATTCATCTCCGGCAAGCTCGGCCTGCGGCACGCCGCGCCGTACACCTTCGCGACCTTGCGGTTCGCGATCGCCGGGCTGGTACTGCTGGCGATCGCCGGAATCCGCCGGGAGTGCCTGCCCCGCGGGCGCCTGCTGCTGCACCTGGCGGTGGCGGGTGTGCTCGTCCAGGGCGTGCAGTTCTCCAGCATCTACATGGGCATGAAGCTCGGGGTGTCCTCCGGGCTCGCCGCGCTGGTCATCGCGCTCTACCCGCTGACCACATCGCTGCTGGCGGTGCCGCTGCTCGGTGAGCGGGTCACCCGCGGCCAGTGCCTGGGCCTGGTGCTCGGGCTGGGCGGCGTCGCGCTGGCCGTCGCGGACCGGATCGACCTGTCCGGCGGCTACCTGCTGGGCCTCGGCTTCCTGCTGCTGGGCCTGCTCGGCATCTCGTACGGCACCGTCCACCAGAAGCGCCACTGCGCGCGGATGGAGCCGGTGGGCGGCAACGCGGTGCAGCTGCTGGCCGCCGCGGCGGCGGCGCTGGTTCCCGCGCTGCTGGTCGAGGGCTGGTCCGTGGAGTTCACCGCCTCGTACTGGCCGGTTCTGCTGTGGACGGCGCTGATCAACTCGATCGTCGGCGTGGGCCTGCTCTACCACCTGCTGCGGCGGCACGGCACGAGCCAGGTCAGCAGCCTGTTCTACCTGGTCCCGATGTGCACCGCCGCCTTCGCCGCGGTGCTGCTCGACCAGCCGCTCGGCGTGCTGACCCTGGCCGGGCTGGTCCTCGCCTCGGCCGGCACCCTCCTGGCGAACCGTGTCCACCGCTGAACGGCGGGAGGGCCGGGCGCTCGACCCGGCCGGTCCGCGCCCTCCTCAGGCTCCGGCCGCCGCCCGGTGGGCCGTCTCCCGCTGGTCGGCGATCAGGTCCTCGATGTCGTCGGCGCAGTCGCCGCACCGGTGTTCGCTCCGGTGGCCCCGCGCGCCGCCCGCGCCGCCCCCCACCGGCGCACCGATCGATACCCCTCCCGCACCGTACGTCCACTGTGAGGCCGACCATCATGACCAACGTCGCCGTGCTCAACTACGGCCAGGGCCACGACTACCCCGGGATGTTCCCCGAACTCGCCGACAAGCTGCAGGTGTTCAGCCAGAACGAGCTCAAGAACACCGAGCGGCTGGCCCGTTACGAGTACGTCCCGTACTCCGACGCCGTCCCCTACGCGGAGCTGGCGATCCGCCGGCTGCACCGGCAACGGCCGTTCACCCACATCATCACCGACAACGAGTACGACCTGGAACGGGCCGCCCGGATGCGCGCGGACTTCGGCCTGGGCGGCCAGACCCCGGACAGCGCCCGGTCGTTCCGCGACAAGGCGGTGATGAAGGAGGTCGCCGGCCGGGCCGTGCCGACCGCCCGCTGGGCCCGGCTCGACACGGTCGTCGACCTCACCGGCTTCATCGAGGCGGTCGGCTACCCCGTGGTCGTCAAACCGGTCAGCCAGGGCGGCTCGCGGGACATCGCGGTGCTGCACGGGGACGAGGAACTGCTCGCCTTCGCCCGGCGGCGCTGGCGCGAGGACCTGATGGCCGAGGAGTTCGTCGACGGCCCGATGTACCACGTCGACGCGGTGCTCGGCGACGGCTACCGCTTCGTCGCCTCCTCCCGCTACCTGCGCAGCTGCCTCGGGGTCTTCACCGGGCAGAACAACGGCTCGGTCCAGCTGCACCCGGAGAGCGGGATGGCCCGGCGGCTGGAGGAGTTCCTCGACCGGACGCTGTCCGCCTTCGACGTCCCGCCGGTCAGCGCCTACCACCTGGAGGTGTTCCACACACCGGACGACGAGCTGGTGATGTGCGAGATCGCCTCGCGGGTCGGCGGCGACCGCATTCCGTGGCTCACCCGGGCCACCTACGGGGTGGACCTGCACACCTCGGTGCTGCGCCAGTCCGCCGGGCTGCCCGTCCAGCCGCCGCCGGCCGCGCCGCCGACCGAGGTGCACGGCTCGGTGTCCGTCCTGCCGCAGGGGCGGCCGGTACGTGCGCCGGGGCGGCCGCCGTTCCCGTGGGTGCGGCACTACCAGGTGAACGAGGAACTGGAGCCCGGGGCGGTCACCCTCTACAGCGCCTCGCACCTGTGCTTCGTGATCGTCGCCGGTGCCGACGCGGAGCAGGTCGAGGAACGGTTGTTGCGGGCCGAGGCCTGGCTGATGGCGAACCTGGAGGAGTGCTGATGCCGTACAGGATCCTGGTCAACGCGAAGAGCGACCCGGGCGGGCCGGGCTACCACCAGCGGTTGACCGGCGAGGAGCACTCCACGGAGGCGGTCAACACCGCGCCGGCTGCCCTGCGTTCGGCGGGCGGGCTGGTCTGACGGTGCGGCGCCGACCGCTGGTCAGCACTCTGGTCCGGCGTCCGACCGGTCCGCCGGGCCAGCCGTCCGAGTCGGGACGCTGGAACGGTTCCACCCCCTCCGGCCTGCGGTTTCACTCCCGACTGGAACGGCCGGCCGGAACGCTCCGGGGCCCGCCGCGGGCGAGTGCGGTCAGGACGGTGGTGCCGAGGGGGGAGCCGGGGGCGGCGAGCGCGTAGGGGAGGGAGAAGTGGTTGTGGGCGGGGGCGACGAGGTCGGTGAGAGGGGCGCGGGGGCGCAGGGCGGCGGCCATCAGGGCGTGTTGGCGGGCGTACTCGGCGGTCTCGTCGGCGCCGCGGGCGAGGACGACCGGGGGCAGGCGCGGCGGGAGGTGGTGCAGTGGGCTGTTGCGGTGGGCGGCGGCCGGGTCGAGGGCGAGCGCGTCGTTGACGTAGCAGAGGCGGACGGGTTCCAGGTCGTACATGCCGCTCAGCAGGGTGGCGCCGGCGATCGCGGCGGAGACGTCGGGCCCGTGGTGGGGGGTGCCGGGGACGCGGGGGAGGAGGGCCATGGCGGCGAGGTGGGCGCCGGCGGAGTGGCCGGCCAGGTGGAGGCGGTCGGGGGCGAAGCCGAGGGCGTCGGCGTGGCGGTGGAGCCAGTGGACGGCGCGCCGGACCATGGCGACCATGTCGTCCAGGCGGGTGGCGGGGGCCAGGCCGTAGCCGACGACCGCGACGGCGGCGCCGGCCCGGAGCAGTGGCGGGGCGGGGAAGGCGGAGTCGTCCTTGGACAGTTCCTGCCAGTTGCCGCCGTGGACGAAGACCAGGAGCGGGGGCGGGCCGGCGGGGCCGGCAGGGGCGGGGAAGTAGTCGAGGGTCTCGGCCGGGTGCGGGCCGTACGGGAGGCCGGTGAGGACGGGGTGGCGGCGGCGGGCGTTCGCGCTGTCCCGTGTGTAGCGGTCCAGGTAGGCCCGGAGGTCGGGGACGCGGTGGCTGGGGGTGTACTGGCGGTCGAGGGCCGCGCGGTCCATGCCCCGGTAGACGGGGACGGGGGCGCGGCCGGGTATGAGCGTCGGGGCCGGGCTCTCGGGCACGGGAGGTCGCCTCCGCGGTACGTCGGTGGAGCCGTCGGACGTGGAGCCGTCGGACGGTGAAGGGGCAAGGAGGTGAACGGGCAAGGAGGTGAAGGGGCAAGGCGGTGTCGGGAGCGGTCAGTCGAGGATGGTGACCGTCTGGTCGAGCGGAGCCCGGCCCACCCGGTAGCGGGGGGCGGCCGGGTCGGGGTGGCCCACGGAGAGGCCGCAGAAGAGCACGAGGGAGGCGGGCGGCGACAGGACGTCCGCGACGGTGCGGTGGTAGACGGACCAGGCCATCTGCGGGCAGCTGTGCAGCCCTTCGGCGCGCAGCAGCAGCATGACGGTCTGCAGGTACATCCCGAGGTCGGCCCACTGGGCCGGGCCCATCGACCGGTCGATGTAGCTGAACAGCGCGGTGGGCGCGCCGAAGCAGTCCCAGTTCCGGACGACGGCCCGCTGCCGGGCGTCCCGGTCCTCGCGGGGGATGCCGAAGGCGCGGTAGCGCTGTTCGGCGGCCTCCCGGCGCCGTTCCTGGTAGGGGGACTTGAGTTCGGGCGGGTACATCTCGAACTCGGGGTCGTCGCCCTGGTCGCCGGAGGAGGCGCGGGCGACGGCGAGCCGCTTGAGCCGTTCCAGCCGCTCCCCGGTGACCAGGTAGGTGTGCCAGGGCTGGAGGTTGGCGCCGGAGGGGGCGCGGGACGCGGCCGCGAGCACCCGTTCGAGCACCTCCCTCGGCACCGGTTGGTCGGTGAACCCCCGCACCGCCCGACGGGTCTCGACAGCCTCGTAGACGTCCACCAGCCGTGTCCTCACACCTCGCCCGACCGTTCCGGGGCCGCGTCCGGCACTGCCGGGCGTCCCGTTGCTGCAACGGTTCGGGCGCGGAGGAGGTGACGGCCGGGGGCCGAGGTCCCGCCGGACGGGTGTCAGCCGCCGACGGCGTAGCGGTCCAGGGTGCGGACGTACTCGGCGGCGCCCATCCGGCCGACCGACCCCAGCCGGTCCAGGTCGAGGTGGAAGCCGGTCTCGTCGACCAGCCCTTCCTCCGCGACGACGTGGACGACCTCGCCGATGACCACGGAGTGGTCGCCGACCGGCACCACCGAGGAGGTGCGGCACTCGAAGGCGAGCGGCGAGCCGTCGATGCGCGGCGAGCGGACGGCGTGGCCGGGCAGGGCGCGCAGCCCGGCCAGCTCGTACTCCGACTCGCCGTACGGGAGCGGTTTCGCCGTGGTGGTGGCGGCCTCGGCGTGCTTCTCGATCAGGACGTTGACGGTGAACTCCCCGGTGCCGCCCTCGGCGGGGAGGCGGGCGTTGCGGCAGGAGTCCTTCTCGGTGCCGTCGGCCCGCCGGCTGGCGCAGAAGAGCAGCGCCATCGGGGAGTAGCCCACGGCCGTGTAGTACGAGAAGGGCGCCAGGTTGACGGCCCCGCCGGGGGAGACCGTGCTCACCATGGCGATCGGCCGGGGGACCACGCTCCACAGCAGCAGGCGCTGGCGCTGGCGGGCGGTCATGGATGCCACGTCGACGTGCAGCATGGCTCGGTCGCTCCTACGGGCTTCTGGTGGGGTGGCGGTGAGCGGGAGGGCCGCTACACCGGGCTGGTGGCGAGCACCTCGGTGTGCGGGTTGCCGCGCAGCTGCCGCAGGTCGCGGAAGGGGAGGGTGATCCGGCGCAGCAGGTAGTCCTCCCCGGAGGTGCCGCCGGTGCCCTGCTGCCCGCCGACCATCTTGGTCACCAGGCCCAGGTGGGCCACCTTCCAGCGCCAGTAGCCGTTGCCCACGTCGAGCAGCGCCTCGGCGACCCGGTGCGGGCCGCCGCAGGCGACGCCGAGGCGGCAGACGTCGGCGGCGCTCAGGCCCTGCCGGTCGGCGTCGGCCAGGAAGGCCCGGTACAGCTCGCTCGTCTCGGTGCCGTCCTCCAGCAGCCGGCCGAGCACCCGGAACTGCTGCGACTGGGCGCCGCTGGCGGTGCCGAGGTAGGGCCGGAACCGGACGAAGTGCCGCAGCGGGAGGCGTTCCAGGACGATCACCTGCTCGTGCAGGACGCGGAGCAACTCGGCGGCCCGCTGGAGGAGTTCGACCCCGTCCTCGGCTCCGCCGGCCGGGTCGCCGGGGGCGTTCAGGAGGTCCCGGGCCAGCCGGAGGTCGGCCACGATCTGTTTGAGCCACAGCTCGCAGGACTGGTGGGCGACGATGAAGAAGTGCTCGGCCAGGGCGACGCTCCGGTCGGTGGACTCGGGGAAGCGGGTCTGCTGGAGCGAGAGCAGGGTGTCCATCTGGAGGTAGGTGGAGTAGGTCAGGTCGGTCATCGTCTCGGTGACGGCTTCGGTCATGGTCAGCTCCGCATCAGAGGGCCCGCGCCGGGCGCGGGGTGGAGTCGCCCGGGGTGGAGTCGCCCGGGTCGGCGGTGCTCGGGTCGGCGGTGCTCGGGGCCGGGAGGCGCGGTGCCGGGGCGGCCGTCGCGCCGGTGGCCGCCGCGTCGACGGTCACCGCGTCGACGGTCACCGCGTCGAGGAAGGCGGCGAGGTCGGCGAGGACGCCCTCGGGGTGCTGGAACAGGTGGAAGTGGTGGCCCTCGCGTTCGAGGAGGCTGAACGGCCCGGTGGTGACGGCCGCCCACTCGGCGACCAGGGCGCGGTCGACCAGCGGGTCCAGGGTGCCGTGGTGGCAGCGGACCGGGCAGGCCAGCGGCGCGGTCCGCGGCTCCACCCGGTACTGCTCGTGCGCGGTGAGGTCCGCGCGCAGGACGGGCAGGACGGCCTCCGCGAGCTCCGGCTCCTCGGGGAGGTCCGGGTCGATGCCGCCCAGGGAGCGGATCAGGGACCACAGGACCTCGTCGGACAGTCCGCAGGCCCGGATCCGTCCGGCCCGGCCGGGCGGCGGGCAGCTGGAGGCCAGCAGGCCGGCCGGCGGGCGCCCCAGGGTGCCGAGGGTGACGGCGGTCTCGTAGCCGACGAGGGCCCCGAGGCTGTGCCCGAACAGCACGGTGGGCAGCGGTGGCAGGCGCAGGAGTTCGGAGGCCAGCTCCGCGCTCAGCGCGCGCACGTCGGTGGACGGCGGTTCGCCGAAGCGGTCGCCGTGCCCCGGGTACTGCACCGCCAGTAGCTCGACGGTCGGGGGGAGGGCGGTGGACCACGGGCCGTAGCCGGCCGCGCTGCCGCCGGAGTGCGGGAGGCAGACCAGCCGTGCCGTGGCCGCGGGCGCTCGGACCAGTGTCCGCAGGCAGTGGTCGCGGCGGGTACGAAGCATGACGGAACTCCTCCGCTTCGGAGTACGGGTGCTTCGGCAGGTGTCCGCAATCTTTCGGCTCTTCCTCCCTGACCGGACCGGCCACGAAAGAGTTCTGACACAACTGAAAGAGATCCGACACAACTGGCGCGGGCCGGTTCGGGCCTCTGTGAGGATCCGGTCACCGGGCCCGTGCCGAGCACTGCACGCAGTGCGTTTCCCGTCTTCCGTGGGGTTTGTGGACGATGAGCCGAACCGTGACCGCCTCGCTCGACCTGACCGACTCACGCACCTTCCTGGCGCACGATCCCTTCGAGTTCTTCGCCGGGGTACGGGCGAACGAGCCGGTGTACTGGCACGCCGCCGCGGCCGACCGGCCGGGCTTCTGGGTGGTGGCCGGGTACGCCGACGTGGTCGCCTGCTACGGCGCCGCCGACGCGCTCGCCTCGGGCCGCGGCACCGTGCTCGACGTGCTCCTGCGCGGCGACGACTCGGCCGGCGGCCGGATGCTCGCCGTCACCGACCGCCCCCGCCACCGCGGGCTGCGCGCGCTGCTGTGGCGGGCGCTGTCGCCGAAGGTCCTCGACGCCGTGGCCCGCAAGGTCGAGCGGCGCACCGCCGGACTGGTCGGCGCCGCGCTCGACGCGGACACCGTGGACTTCGCGACCGACGTCGCCGAGCACGTGCCGATGAACACCATCTGCGACCTGCTGTCCGTCCCGGAGGCGGACCGGCCGGACCTGCTGCACTGGAGCAAGGGCGCGCTGACCGGGGCGGACGAGCTCGACTCGCTCGAGTCCCGCAACGAACTGGTGCTGTACTTCATGGACTTGGCGCAGCAGCGGCGCGAGTCCCCGGGCGAGGACGTGATCAGCACGCTCGCCACCGGCCTGGTCGACGGCGAGCCGCTGAGCCTGGACGACATCGCGCTCAACTGCTACAGCCTGATCATCGGCGGCGACGAGTCCTCCCGGGTCTCCGCCGTCAGCACGGTCAAGGCGCTGGCCGAGAACCCCGCGCAGTGGCGGGCGCTCCGGGACGGCCGGGTGGACCTCGACTCCGCCGTGGAGGAGGCCCTGCGCTGGGCCACCCCGGCGTTCCACTTCGCCCGCACCGCCACCCGCGACCAGCTGATCGGCGGCCAGGAGGTGCGGGCGGGGGACATCGTGTCGCTGTGGAACATCTCGGCCAACAACGACGAGCGGGCGTTCGCCGAGCCGCGCTCCTTCGACCTCTCCCGCTCCCCGAACAAGCACGTCGCGCTGGGCCACGGCGCCCACTTCTGCCTGGGCGCCTTCCTCGGCCGGGTCGAACTGCGGGCGCTGCTGGGCGTGTTGGCCGAGGCGGTGCGCGGCGTGGAGGTGACCGGGCCGGCCACCCGGATCCGGTCCGCCTTCCTCAACGGCTACAGCTCCCTGCCGGTGCGGCTGCTCCCGCGCTGAGCATCCCGGGCGGGGCCCGGGAACCGGAAACGAACGGAGAAGAGGGACAACCATGCGGGTGACGGTCGACCGACAGCGCTGTATCGGCTCGGGGATGTGCGTGATCACCGCGGACGAGGTCTTCGCCCAGCGGGACGAGGACGGCACCGTCCGGCTGCTCGGGGCGGAGGTGGCGGACGAACTCGGGGACCGGGTGCGGCAGGCCGCCCACCTCTGCCCCTCGCGGGCGATCACCGTCGGCGTCGGGCCGGAGGTGGAGCGGTAGCGCGCGCAGCGAGCCGGGGCGCCCCCGAGGGAGGCGCCCCACCGGCGTTCCCGGACCCTTCCCGGACCGCCCCCGCTACGCGGTGAAGGCGGCGAAGTCGACCGCGCCGACCCGCTCCGGGTCCAGCAGGATCTGGATCCGGGTGATCCGCCCGCCGCGCACCGAGAAGCCCATGACCGAGGTCGGCGCGCCGTCCCGGGTGACCAGGGCGCCGGGGACGCCGTTGACCAGCACCGGGAAGACCGCCACCCCGCCCTGGCGGAACAGCGAGGCGCGCCCCGCCACCGGCCGGGCACCGCGGATCGAGGCGGTGGCGGCGGCGAGGGCGGGCCCGCCGTCCGCGCGCAGCTCGACGTCCGGGTCGAGGACGGCCACCAGCCCGTCCAGGTCGCCGTCCCGGGCCGCCGCGAAGAAGGCGTTCACCAGCGTGCGGCGGGTCGCGAAGTCGCCGCCGGAGTCCGCCTCGCGCTCCTCCTGCACCCGGCGGCGCCCCCGGCTGGCGAGCTTGCGGGCCGCCGCCGGGGTCTTCCCGACGACGGCCGCGATCTCGTCGAAGGGCAGGTGGAACATGTCGTGCAGGACGAAGGAGACCCGCTCGGCCGGGGCGAGGGTGTCCAGCACGATCAGCAGGGCGAGGCTGACCGAGTCGCTCAGCAGCGCCTCGTCCTCCGGGCCGTTGGACGGCTCCTGCCCGACGACGACGTCCGGCAGGTGCACCCCGACCGGGTCCTCGGGCCGGGCGGCGCGGGAGCGGAGGATGTTCAGACAGATCCGGCCGATCACCGTGGTGAGCCAGCCGGCGAGGTTCGCCACCTCGTCGGCGTCGCTGCGGCTGAGTCTGATCCAGGTCTCCTGGACGGCGTCCTCGGACTCCGCGTGCGAGCCGAGCATGCGGTACGCCACGGCCCGCATGTGCGGCCGGTGCCGCTCGAACTGCTCTGCCAGCCGGTCGTGGTCGGGCACGGTCACATTCCTCGGTCGGGAGGGGTCATCACTACGGGGGCGGCGAGCCGCCCCCGTCGTTCGTGGACCTTACTTGGAGCGCGGGATGATCACACTGGGTATCACACATATCACACGACTCCGGAGGGGCGAGAGGCCATGACCCTCTCCCTCACGGAGTCGCGACGCCGGCGGCTGACCCTGTTCGCGATGTGCATGGCCACGTTCATGACCTCGCTCGACCTGACCATCGTGAACGTGGCCCTCCCGTCGATGCAGAGCGAACTGCACATGGGCGCCGCCGAGCTGGAGTGGGTGATCAGCGCGTACTCGCTGAGCCTGGCCGCGGTCATCCCGGCCAGCGGAGCGCTCGGCGACCGGTACGGCCGCAAGCGGATCTTCCTGACCGGGATGGTCGTCTTCTCGATCGGCGTCGTCGCCTGCGCCGTGGCCTGGAACGCGCTCTCGCTGATCGCCTTCCGGGCGGTGCAGGGCCTGGGCGGGGCCGCGATGCTCGCGCTGGGGCTGTCCATCATCACGGAGACCTACCCGAAGGAGCAGCGGGCCTCCGCGATCGGCGCCTGGGCGGCGATCGGCGGCACCGGCTTCGGCGCGGGCCCGGTCGGCGGGGGCATCCTGCTGACCTTCTTCGGCTGGCAGTCGGTCTTCTGGATCAACCTGCCGTTCGCCGCCCTGGGCATCGCCTGCACCTTCCTGGCGGTGCGGGAGTCGCGCAACCCGCAGGCCCGCCGGCTCGACGTGCCGGGGATCGTGCTCAGCGCGCTCGGGCTGGTCTGCCTCACGCTCGGCTTCGTCGAGTCCGCCGACCACCCGTGGGGCTCGGCCGTGGTGGCGTTCCCGCTGGCGGCCGGGGTGGTCCTGCTGCTGGCCTTCCTCGGGTGGGAGCGCCGTGCCCCGCACCCGATGATGCCGCCCGCCCTGCTGCGCGCGCGCAGCTTCGCGAGCGCCTCGGGGATCTACCTGCTGTGCTACGGCGGCATGAGCGGCGCGCTGTTCTGGGTGACGCTGTACTTCCAGGACGTGGCGGGCTGGTCGGTGCTGCGCACCGGGCTGTCGTGGCTGTTCATGAACATCCCGTTCCTCACCATGGCGCAGTTCGGCGGCCGCCTGGACTCGCGGTTCCGCTCGGTGACGGTGGCCGTCTCGGGGATCCTGCTGGCCGCGGTCGGGGTGTTCCTGCTCAGCCGGGCCGGGACCACGCCCTTCGCGGTCAGCGCGCTCGGGTACGTGCTGTACGGCGGCGGGTTCGGCACCTTCGTGCCCGCCGTGACCCACGTGGCCATGCGGGACGTGCCCCCGGGGGCCTCCGGCGCCGCCTCGGGCGTGCTGAACGCCTCGCGGCAGATCGGCAGTTCGGTGTGCCTCGCGGTGCTGGGCGCCGTCGGCGTGAACTCGGCGGTCTCCGCCTGGCAGGAGAAGACGGCCGGGCTGGACGGGGCCCAGCGGGCCCAGGTGCTGGAGCGGTCGCGGGAGGTCGGCGGCGGCCGGCTGCACACGGTGGTGGAGGCGCTCGGCGAGCCGTTCCGGCAGCCGGCCGTCGACTCCTTCCTGCACGGCTACCAGCTGTCGATCGGGATCGCCGCCGCGGCCACGGCGGTGGCGGCCGTACTCGCCTGGGCAGGGTTCCGGCAGCGCGCCGGACAGCTGCCGCCGGCCCCGGAGCCGGCCCCGGAGTCGGGTGCTCCGGAGCCGACCTCTGCGGAGCCGGCCGGACCCCGACCGGCGGGCGGTTCGTCCGCCGACGAGGTGACGGTGGCCGGAAAGGGTCTGCGCCCCCGTCCGTGACCCATGTCACGCGGGTGCGCGGATAGAGCTCGGGCAAGGTAGGAGGTGGTCCGAACCACCGGTACGTCGCGCCCGCTCCCGGATTCCAGGGGGGCGGGCACGGCGCTGCCGAGGGCCGAGTGCCCAGCAGCAAACGTGTGCTTACCAGTCGGTGAACGTGTGCAACCGGGCCTTGCGGAGCCCCGCCCCGGCGGGAGGCCGCGGGCCCGGCCGTGAGCCGCGCCGGGCGTCGATTCCCACTGCCTTCGGGGCGGTTCGTACGAGAAAGCAAGGAAAGCCGAGACTGCCTTTTTCTCTGACGAGGGAGACACCCTTGAGCAAAGGTGTCACGTTAATACGATGGCCCATCGAGGCGGACAAACGGAATCACTGCCGAAAGGCGGGAATTCCCTGCCTGCTCGTCGTGGAGGCCGGCAATGACGCTCCCGTGTGCGTCGACCCCGGGGAGGACTGGATCAGGTCGCCGGCCCCGCGCGGGGACGTCGAGGCGCGCATCCAGGCGCTGTCCCAACGCGTGTACGGGCGCAGGGTCCCGACCGTCGATTCCACCGGGGTGCTCTGCTTCGGCGGCAACTCGGTCGCCATCTCCACCACCCAGGTGGGGATCATGGAGGAACTCGTCGCCCACTACGGCGAGGTGGTGTACCGGGCCGAGCTGGAGCAGCAGGTGGTCCGGGCCACCGGAGCGATCTCCAGGAACGCCCTGGACCTGCAGATCATGCGGCTGCGGAGGCGGATCTCCGAGGTCGGCCTCTGCATCCGGACGGTGTGGGGCCGCGGCTACATCCTGGAGGCGGACGGCCTGTGACCGGCGGCGCCGACCGCGGCTGACACCCCGCGCGGGCGGCACACCGCGAAGCCCGTACGCCGTACAGCCGGCACGCCGCCACCCCGGCGTGCGGCCGGTGCCCTCTGCCCGTACCTCACACGGGCAGAGGGCGTCCCGCCGGGCCGGGCTCAGGAGGCGTCGAGCGAGGCCTGGACGTCCGGGGTGATGTGCGGGTCGGCCTTGTCGATGCTCCAGGTGCCCGCGGTGTACGCGGGGATCTCGGCGACGGCCTCCGTCATCGGAACTCTCCTTCGAACGGTCGTGAGTCACAAGCCCCGCGGTGCGCGGGTCATCAGTACGACGGACCGTGAACCCGGAAGGTGACCGATGGATCAGCGCCAACTGCTGGCGGAATTCTTCGAGGAGAGCCGAACGGCGCTGCTGGGGCTCGCGTACCGCATCCTCGGCTCCCGGGAGGAGGCCGAGGACGCGGTGCAGGAGACCTGGCTGAGGCTGGACCGCGCCGACACCACGGCGGTGCGCAACCTGCCCGGCTGGATCCGCACCGTCGCCTCCCGGGTCTGCCTGGACGCGCTGCGCAGCCGGTCGGGGGGCCAACAGCGGTGCGGGAGCGAGGAGTTGACGCACACCTGCGGCCCCGGCGCGGAGGCGGACCCGGAACAGGAGGCGCTGGCGGCCGAGTCGGTGGGCCTCGCGCTGCGGGTGGTCCTGCACGCGCTGAGCCCGGCCGAGCGGGTCGCGTTCGTCCTGCACGACGTCTTCGGGGTGCCCTTCGACGAGATCGGCGCGCTCCTCGACCGCAGCCGGACCACCGCCAAGAAGCTGGCCAGCCGGGCCCGGCAGAAGGTGCGGTCCCCGCTGGAGCGGCACCCGGTGGAGCCGGAGCGCCACCGCGAGGCGGTGGCGGCCTTCCGGCTCGCGGCCGCCACCGGGGACACCGGGCTGATCGCCGCCGCCCTGGCGCCCGACGTGGTGCGGGCCGCCCCGGCCCCGGCTCCGGCCCCCGCCCGGCCGCCCCGACCAGCGCGGGCGGAGCGCCTCTTTCGCAAATCTTTTTCCGCCGAACGGCCCGGCCGGGGCCCGTGCCAGAGTCGGTGTGCGGCGGCCGAGGACCAGGCCGCGCACCAGGACGTACGCCGTGACCAGGACGTACACCGTGACCGAGGACAGCGCGACCGTCGGCTCCCGACGGGACGCCAGGAGGTTCCTCCCCATGCCCCCCACGCCCATGACGGGGGCCGGCGGCCGCACGACGGCCGGACCGGTCTCCGCGACCGCGTTCAGAACCCTGATGGCGGGCTTCCCCGCCGGCGTCGCCGTCATCACCGCCGCAGACGAGGCCGGCCGGCCGTACGGCACGACCTGCACGGCGATCTCCAGCGTGTCGGCCGACCCGCCCACCCTGCTGGTGTGCATGCAGCGCTCCAGCCGTACCCTCGCCGTCCTCGAACGGAGCGGCGGCTTCGCGGTCAACCTGCTCGACGACCGGGCCCGCGCCGTCGCCGAACTCTTCGCCGCCCGGGGGCCCGACCGCTTCGAGCACGTCGGGTGGACCGCCCGCCCGGACTGGGCCGGCCCGCACCTCGACCGGGCCGCGCACTCCGTCGCCGACTGCCGGATCACCGGCTCGGTGACCGTCGCCGACCACGTGGTGCTCTTCGGCGAGGTCTACCGGGCCGCCGCGGCGGACGACGGACGGCCGCGGCCGCTGGTCCACGGACTGCGCGCGTACTGGTCCCTCGGCGGCCGCGGCGCCCTGCCCGACGCACCACCGGACCCGACCACGGAGGCCCAGAGATGACGACCTACGGAATATCCCTGCTGCCCGACACCCCGCCGCTGGTGCGCAGCGCCGAGGAGTACTACGGCAACCTGCTGGCGGTGTCCGAACTGGCCGACGACCTCGGCCTCGAGTACGTCAAGATGACCGAGCACTACCTGCACGCCTACGGCGGCTACTGCCCCGACCCGCTCGCCTTCCTCTCCGCCGTCGCCGCGCGCACCAGCCGGGTGCGGCTGATGACCGGCGGCATCCAGGCCTCCTTCCACCACCCGATCCAGCTCGCGGCCCGCACCGCACAGCTCGACGCGCTCAGCGGCGGCCGGCTGGACGTCGGCTTCGCCCGCGCCTTCCTGCCGTACGAGTTCGACGCCTTCGGCATCGACCTGGACAGCAGCAAGGACCGGTTCCGGGCGGTGGTGGACGCGGTGGTGCGGCTGTGGACCGAGTCCCGGGTGAGCGAGGACACCCCCTTCTTCCGCTACCGGGACGCCGACTCCCTCCCGCTGCCCACCCAGGACCCCCACCCCCCGGTGTGGGCCGCCGCGCTGATCACCCGCTCCAGCTTCGAGTGGATCGGCGACTCCGGCTACAACCTGCTGATCGCCTCCGCCCCCAGTCGCGAACAGGTCGGCCAGGTACGGGAGATGATCGACCTGTACCGGCAGCGCTTCGCCGCGGCGCCGAAGAACGCCGGCCGCCGGCCCCAGGTCGCGATCAGCGTCGCGCTGTACCTGGCCGACTCCGACGAGGAGGCCGTGGCGGAGGGCAACGCCGCGCTGCGCCGGCACTGGGACACCTTCGGCGCGGCCGCGGAGTCCTGGCGCGAGCGCAGTTCGACCTCCTACCAGGGCTACCGCGAGGCCATGGTCGACAAGCACCAGGCCGGCCCCAGCGAGGCGGCGGGCCTGGCGGTGATCGGCTCCCCGCGCAGCGCGGTCGAGCAACTGCGGCGCATCGAGGCCGAGTTGGGGACGGACGTGGTGCTGTTCCAGCTCGACTACGGCCAGCAGTCGCTGGAGAGCATGTCGCGCAGCCTGAAGCTGTTCGCCACCGAGGTCCGCCCGCGGCTGGGCGAGGCGCCGTGACCGCGCCCGTCCGTACGGCGGCCGCACCCGCGGCCGCGCGAGCCCGTACGGTCGCCGAACTGTTCGAGGAGCAGGCGGCGCTCCGCCCAGAGGCGACGGCCGTGCTGTACCGGGACACCGCGCTCGACTACGGCCGGCTCAACGCCCGGGCCAACCGGCTGGCCCGGCTGCTGATCGACCGCGGCGTCGGCCCGGACCACCTGGTGGCGCTGGCCGTGCCGCGCTCGCCCGAGCTGGTGGTGGCCCAGCTGGCCGTGCTCAAGGCGGGCGGCGCCTACCTGCCGCTCGACCCCCGCTACCCCGCGTCCCGCAAGGCCTTCATGGTGCGGGACGCGGCACCGCGGCTGCTGCTGCGCACCGCGGCCGCCCGGCCCGAGGGCGTGGAACTGGACGAGGTCGTGCTCGACTCCGCGGAGTGCGCGGCGGCCTGCGCCCGGTACGGCGACGGGAACGTCCGGCAGGACGAGCGCCTGGCTCCGCTGTCGCCGCACCACCTGCTGTACGTGATCTACACCTCCGGCTCCACCGGCACCCCGAAGGGCGTCGCCGTCCCCCAGGAGGGCGTCGCCGACCTGGTCGCCACCCAGGCCGAGCACCTGCGCCCGGCCCCCGGCGAGCGGGTGCTCTCCTGGGCCTCGGTCAGCTTCGACGCCGGGTTCTGGGACCTCTCGCTGGCCCTGCTGCACGGCGCCGCCCTGGTGGTCGCCGACGACGAGGACCTGCTGCCGGGCGACGCCCTGCACGGGACGCTGGCCAGGCACGCGATCGACCACGCCACCCTGCCGCCCGCCGCACTGAGCGTGACGGACGGTCAGAACGTGCTCCAGGGCGGCACGGTGACCTCCACCGGCGACGCTTGCACCCCCGCACTGCTGGGCGCCTGGGCGCCCGGGCGCCGGATGTTCAACGGCTACGGCCCCACCGAGGTGACCGTCGGCTGCACCCTCGCCGGGCCGATCGACGCGGCGGACGGGGTCGACATCGGCGTCCCCTGGACCGGGGCGCGGGTGTACGTGCTGGACGAGCGGCTGCGGCCGGTGGCCGACGGCGCGGAGGGCGAGCTCTACCTGGGCGGCTCCGGGCTGGCCCGCGGCTACGTCGGCCGCCCCGGGCTGACCGCGACCCGCTTCCTGCCCGACCCGTTCGGTCCCCCCGGCGCCCGGATGTACCGCTCGGGCGACCGCGGCCGGCGCACCGCCGACGGCCGGTTCCACTTCGCCGGCCGGGCCGACGGGCAGGTCAAACTACGGGGCTTCCGGGTCGAGTTGGGCGAGATCGAGGACCGGCTCACCCGGCAGCCCGACGTGGACCTGGCCGCGGTGCTGGTACGGGGCGGACAGGCCGACGCGCGCCTGGTCGGCTACGTCACCCCGAGCCCCGGCGCGGCCCTCGACCCCGCGGCGCTGCGCGCCCGACTGGCCGACGCGCTGCCGGAGTTCATGGTGCCGGCCCGGATCGAGGTGCTCGACGCCTTCCCCACCACCCCGAACGGGAAGATCGACCGCGCCGCCCTGGACCGCACCGCGCCGGACCGTCCTGCCTCGGACAGTGCGACCGGATCCGATGGCGGCGCGGACCCCGGTTCCCGGGAGGAGCGGCTGTACCGCACGATCGCCCGGCTGCTCGACCTGCCGCGGGTCGAGCCGGAGGCCAACTTCTTCGACCTGGGCGGCAATTCACTGCTGGCGGGGCGGCTGATCGGCGCGCTGCGCGAGGAGCTCGGGGTGCGCGTGCCGATCCGCTCGGTCCTCGCGGCACAGGACCTGCGGGAGATCGCCCGGGCCCTGCACGGGTGACAGACCACGAAGGGCCGCCCGGCGGGACCCCGCGCGGCGCGGCGAGGAAGGGAGATTCCGTGACCATCGACGACGCGACCGGTTCCGCGACCGGGTCCGCAACCGATTCCGCCGGCGACCCCGCCGGCGGCTCCGCGACCGGGCAGCTCACCCGCTTCCCCATCCTGAAGGAGCCCGCCTGCCCCTTCGACCCGCCCTCCGCCATGCGCGAGCTCGGCGCCGGCCCGGTCCGGGTCCGGCTCTGGGACGGCAGCACCCCCTGGCTGGTCACCGGCTACGACCTCGGGCGCAAGCTCCTGGTCGACCCCCGGGTCAGCGCCGACTCGACCAGGTCCGGCTACCCGCACTTCGACCTGGGCAGCCGCGAACGGCGCAAGGACGGCCGCTCCTTCGTCGCCCTCGACGACCCCGAGCACGCCCGCCAGCGCCGGATGGTCTCCCCGCCCTTCGCGATCCGCAACATCGACGCGCTCAAGGACGAGGTCGCCGACATCGTCAACGGGCTCATCGACGAGTTCCTCACCCGGCCCCGGCCCGCCGACCTGGTCGGCGGCCTCGCCTTCCCGACCTCCACCAAGGTGATCTGCCGGATGCTCGGCGTCCCGTACGCCGACCACGAGTTCTTCCAGGACGAGAGCACCCGGATGCTGCACCGGGACAGCTCGCCCGACATGGTGGTCGGTGCCCAGGAGGCGCTGCGCGGCTACCTGCGGGAGCTGATCGACCGCCAGCTGCGCGAACCCGCCGACGGCCTGATCTCCGAGGTGATCGAGACCCAGGTCCGCCCCGGCGCGCTCAGCCCCGAGCAGCTGTCGTACATCTCCATGACGCTGCTGGTCGCCGGCCTGGAGACCACCGGGAACATGATCGCCCTCGGCACGCTGGCCCTGCTGCGCAACCCCGAGCAGCTGGCGGTGCTGCGGGAGGCCGACGACCCGGGCGTGGTCAACCGCGCCGTCGACGAGCTGCTGCGCTACCTCAACATCTCGCACTCCGGCCGCCGCCGGGTCGCCCTGGAGGACATCACCGTCGGCGACGTCGTGATCCGGGCCGGCGAGGGCATCATCCTGACCAGCGAACTGGCCAACCGGGACCCGGACAACTTCCCCGACCCGGACCGCCTCGACATCACCCGGGACGCCGCGCACCACCTGGCGTTCGGCTTCGGCCCCCACCACTGTCTGGGCCGCCCGCTGGCCGTCCTCGAACTCCAGACCGTCTACGGCACGCTCTACCGGCGGATCCCGACGCTGCGCCTGGCCATCGACTTCGCCGACGTCCCGTTCAAGTACGACGGCGTGGCCTACGGCGTCCGCGAGCTCCCGGTCACCTGGTAGCGGCGGGAGGCCCCGATGAGCGACTCGTACGGGCCCGCGACGGCGGGCGGCGGCATCGTGGTGGTCGGGGCCGGGCTGGCCGGCCCGGTCGCCGCGCTCTACCTGGCCCGGCGCCACGGCCGGGTGACCGTCCTGGAACGGCACGCGGACCCCCGGCGGATCCCGGCCGGTCAGGGCCGGTCGCTGATGGTGATCCTCTCCGAGCGGGGCCGGCGGGTGCTGCGGGAACTCGGCCTGGAAGCGGCGGTGCGGCGGATCTGCGCGCCGATCACCGGCCGGTGCGGGCACCTGCCGGACGGCAGCACCGCCGTCACCCCGTACAGCCGGGACGGCGCGGCGATCTGGGCGGTCGAGCGGCAGGCGCTGCACCGGCTGCTGCTGGACGCGGCCGAGGCCGAGCCGGGGGTCGACCTGCGCTTCGACCACCCGGTGCTGGCCGTCGACCCGGCGGCGCCCGCGCTGCTGGTCGGGGCGGGCGGCGCCGAGCGGTGGGTGCGGTGCCGGCACGTCATCGGCTGCGACGGCGTCCACTCGGCGGTGCGCGGCGCCCTCGTCGAGCGGGGCGCCCGGGCGCGGGTGAGCACCCTGGAACTGGCCTACCAGGAGATCGTCCTGGACCTGCCCGACTGCGACCGCGGGGTGATGCACTACTGGCCGGCCGGGGACGCGCTGTTCGGGGCCTTCCCGCAGGTGTCCAGCCGGCGCTTCGCGGGCTCGGTGTTCTTCCGCCGGGAGGGCCCGCGCCCGTCCTACCGGGCCGCGGTCGGCGGGCGGGCCCTGGCCGAGCAGTTCGCCGCCGTCTTCCCCCGGCTGGCGGCCGGAATCCCGGACCTGGAGGAGCAGTTGGGCGCCAAGCCGGTCTCCGCCGTCCGGCTCACCCGGTGCGACCGGTGGGTCCTGGGCGGCACGGCCGCGCTGGTCGGCGACTCCTGCCACGCGATGGCGCCGTTCATGGGCCAGGGCATGAACGCCGCCTTCGAGGACGTCCGTACCCTGGTCGCCTGCCTGGACCGGGAGCGGGACTGGGAACGGGCCTTCGCCGTGTACGAGCGGATCCGCAAGGGCGACGGCGACGCGATCGCGGACATCTCCTACCGGCACTACTGGACGATGTCCCGGCTGCCGGACCCCAGGCACGAGGCGGAGGAGGCCATCGCGCGCCGACTGGTCGATCTGATGCCGGAGCGGTTCCGGCCCCTGTACGAGCGCTGCGCGTTCAGCGAGGAGAGCTACTCCCTGGCGCTCACCGAGGAGCACCGGCTGCGCGAGTTGGCCCGGCGGATCCTCAGCCGGCACGGCGCCGGCGCCGCCGAGCTGCCCGACCCGCAGCTGCGGGCCTTCGCCGGGGCCGGCTGAGCCGCCAGATCTGCACGAGCCGCGTGAACTGTCGTGTCACCAGCCGGAACTGACGGGAGATCAACGATGATTCTGGTCGTTTTCAGGTCGCGCTTCTCGGAGCGGTACGACCACGAGTACGAGACGACGGAGGACTACCTCGCCAAGAAGGTGCGGGCGGTCTACGGGGACGACCTCGTCCAGGTTAAGAACTACGAGACCGAGGACGGCGAACGCCTCGCCCTGGTGTGGTGGCGCGACCCCGAGACGCTGGCGCGGTGGCGCGCCGACGTGGAGCACCACAACGCCCAGCAGCAGGGGAAGGAGAAGTGGTACGCGTTCTACGAGTTGACCGTCGCCGAGGTGATCCGGACCAGCTCGACCCTGGAGCCCGAGGCGTACCCGGCGCCCTGAGCCCGCTGTCCCGGCCCCCGGCGGGCGCCGTCACAGGGCGGCGAGGACCGCGCGCGTCGCCTCCCGGGTGCTCAGCGTGCCACCGAGGTCCGGGGTGGTCCGTCCGGCCGCGATCGATCCGGCGACAGCCGCCTCGGTCGCGGCCGCCTCCGTGTCGTGGCCGAGGTGGCGCAGCAGCAGCGCGGCGGTCAGCAGGCAGGCGAAGGGGTTGGCGACGCCCCGGCCCGCGATGTCCGGCGCCGAGCCGTGCACCGGCTCGAACATCCCGAAGCCGCTCTCCGGGTTGAGGCTCGCCGAGGGCGCCAGCCCGATCCCGCCCGCCAGCGCGGCCGCGAGGTCGCTGAGGATGTCGCCGTGCGAGTTGCTGGCCACGATGACGTCGAACCGCTCGGGCTCGGTGACCAGCTTCATCGCGGCGGCGTCGACGTACAGGTGCCGGGTGGCCGCGCCGGGGTGCCGCTCGGCGGCCCGCCGCCAGCACTCCTGCCACAGCCGGCCGCCGGCCCGCACCGCGTTGGCCTTGTCCACCAGGCAGACCTCCCGGCGGGCGGTGGCGAAGGCGAAGTCCAGGATCCGGGAGACGCCGTGCCGGGTGTTGACGTCCGCGTCGACGGCCACCTCGTGGTCGGAGGAGGCGCGGAGGTTCCCGCCGATGCCGCTGTAGAGCCCCTCGGTGTTCTCCCGGACGATCACGCAGTCCAGGGCGCGCCGGGCCGGGTCCCGCAGCGGGCTGAGCCGGTCGTGCCACAGGCGCACCGGCCGGTAGTTGGCGTACAGGTCGAAGGCGTACCGCAGCTCCAGCAGGACCTCGCGCACGTACCCGGTGTGCTCCAGGTCCGGCCGCCCGATCGCGCCGAGCAGCACCGCGCCGCTCGCCGCCACCCGGGCCAGGTCCGCCTCGCCCAGTGCCACGCCCTCCCGGCGGTAGCGCTCCGCGCCCACGTGGTCCAGCACGTCGACGTCCAGCCCCAGGCCGAACGCGTCGACCAGCCCCAGCGCGGACTCGACCACCTCGGGGCCGATGCCGTCGCCCGGGATCACACTGATGGCAGCCACGGCCGACCCTTCCTCGCGGCGGACAGGACCAACTCCGCCCGGCCGGTGCGCAGTTCCGGCCGGGCCCAGGCCCAGGCTAGGCGCCGCCGCGGCCTGTACCCCCGGTTCTGTCGCGCTTCATTCACCCGGCGGCCGCCGTCGGCGCGGGCGGCGGGGATTCCCGGCTCCGGGTGCCCGGGTACGGATCGGTACGATCCCTGTATGGGTGGTGCGCGGGAAGAGGCCTGGGACGCCGATGCGGCGGAGCGGGCGGTGGCGGTGCTGAAGGCGGTGGCCGACCCGTCGCGGTACCGGCTGCTGTGGGCGCTGAGCCGCCGGGAGCTGCCGGTGAGCGAGCTGGCCGAGCTGCTGGGGGCGCACGTCGCGGCGACCTCGCAGCACCTGGCGAAGCTCCGGGCGGCCGGGCTGGTGGTGGCACGGCGGGAGGGGACCCGGATCTTCTACCGGGCCACCGAGGTGCGCGGGCTGCTCACCGAGGCCGCGCTGATCGCCCACGACCTGCCCGACCGCCGCGACGGCGGTGACGACGGCGCCGCCCCGGCCGGTGCGACCGCGCCGCAGCCCTTCGCCCGCGCGGCCCGCGCGGTGCGCCGCCGCCCGGCGACGGGCTGAGCCCTCAGCGCTCCGGGGCGTCCAGCCGGTACTCCTGCCGGTCGGCGTCGTACGCGAAGAGCCCCGCGTAGCGGCCCCAGTCGGTCGCCGTCTCCAGCTGCCGGTCGGTCTGTTCGACGGTGTAGTGGCGGCCGAGCAGGTCGCGCAGGAAGCCGGTGCGGACGGTGGCGCCGGGCCGGTCGCCGAGGCTGTTGGCGATCAGCTTGATCAGCGGGACCTCCAGGGCCGCGGCGGCGAAGACGGCGCGGGAGTCCTGGGCGTCGGCCCCGGTGTAGGCGGCGCCGGCGTCGGTCAGCAGCAGGTCGTCGCCGTGGACCTCGGCGAAGCCGAGCAGGTCGAGGGCGTCGACCTGGGGGAGCAGGTCGTCGATGTCCAGGCCGAGCTCGTCGGCGAGGCCGGCCAGGTCGCAGCCGCCGCCCCGGTGGGCGATCGTCTCGGCGAGACCGGAGAGGCCGTCGACGCCGGCGGTGGGCAGCGGGGTGCTGGCGACGGTGCGGCGGTCGGGGTCGGGGCCCGGCTGGTCGGTGCGGCCGGGCGCCCGGGTGTCCTTGGGGCGGCCGGTCATGATCCGGTACACCCGGTCCACCCGCTCGTCGAAGGCGGCCGAGTCGCGGTCGCGCGGCCGCTCCAGGTCGACCTCGACGGTCTCCCGGATGGTCCCGTACGGGCGGGCGCCGAGGACCACGACGCGGTCGGCCATCAGCACCGCCTCCTCGATGTTGTGGGTGACCAGCACGACGGCCCGGGTCGGGAACTGGCCGGAGTCCCACAGCTCCATCAGCTCGCCGCGCAGGTTCTCGGCGGTGAGCACGTCGAGGGCCGAGAACGGCTCGTCCATCATCAGCACGTCCGGTTCGACGACCAGCGCCCGGGCGAAGCCGACCCGCTGGCGCATGCCGCCGGAGAGCTCCTTGGGGTAGGCGGACCCGAAGCCGGTGAGGCCGATCAGGTCGATGGCCTGGGCGGCGGCCCGGGCGCGCTCCCGGGGCGGCACCCCGCGGGCCTCCAGGCCGAGCTCGACGTTCTGCCGGACGGTCAGCCAGGGCAGCAGCGCGAAGGTCTGGAAGACCAGCGCGGTGCCGGGGTTGGCGCCGGTGAGCGGGGTGCCGCGGTAGCGGACGGTGCCGGAGCTGGGCGGGATCAGGCCGGCCAGGCAGCGCAGCAGGGTGGACTTGCCGGAGCCCGAGCGGCCGAGCACGGCGACGATCTCGCCGGCCCGCACGGTCAGGTCGATGCCGGAGAGCACCGGCAGTTCGCCGGCGGCCCCGGCGTAGGCCTTGGTCAGGCCGACGGTCTCCAGCAGGACCTCGTCGTCCGGGCGCGGGGCGTCGCCGTGCGGGACGTCCCCGCGCGGGACGGGCGCGGGCTCGACGGGAGCAGGCTCGGCGGGGCGGCGGCGGAAGGGGAAGCGCATCGGCGGACTCCGGACTACAGCGAGTAGCGGCGCTCGGCCAGCCGGTACAGCCGGCGCCAGAGCAGACGGTTGAGGACGACGACGTACAGGCTCATCACCGCGACCCCGGCGAGCAGGCGCGGGTGGTCGCCGTGCTCGGCGGCCCGGGCGATGTACGCGCCGAGGCCGGTCGCGGTGAGCGTGGTGGAGCCGAAGGTGACCACCTCGGCGACGATGGAGGCGTTCCAGGCGCCGCCGGAGGCGGTGATGCCGCCGGTGACGTACGCCGGGAAGATCCCGGGGATGATCAGCCGCCGCCAGCGCTGCCGGCCGCGCACGCCGAGGTCGTCCATCGCCTCGCGCAGGTCGGCGGGGACGGCCATGGCCCCGGCGATGGCGTTGAACAGGATGTACCACTGGGAGCCGAGGGCCATCAGCAGGATGCCGCCGAGGTCGATCGACACCCCGGTGCGCAGCAGCAGCCAGACCACCAGCGGGAAGACGAAGTTGGCCGGGAAGCCGGCCAGCACCTGGACGACGGGCTGGGCGATCCTGGTCAGCCGGGGCGAGAAGCCGATCCGCACGCCGATCGGCACCCAGACCACGGTGGCCACCGCGACCAGCACGACCACCCGGGCGAGGGTGGCGAGCCCGAGCAGCAGCGGCTCGCCGAACACGCCGAGGCCGGTGCGGTCGGCGAGGTAGCGGCCGAGGTCGACGAGGCCCCAGAGCACGATGCCGCCCGAGACGAGGCCGAAGGCCACGTCCCCGGCCCGCCGCCGGCCGGGGTGGACGGCCGGCGGGCGCTCGGCGGTGCCGAACATCCGCCCGGCCCGGTTCAGGGCCCGCCCGACGGGCCGCAGCGCCCGGCCGAGCGCGGCGGGCAGGCGGGAGCGGCGCAGCAGGTCCAGCACGACCGAGCGCTGCACCTCGGTGGCCTCGGACTGCTCGTTCTTGAACCGTTCGGCCCAGGCGGTGAGCGGCCGCCAGAACAGGAAGTTGACGCCGACCACCAGCACCACCATGGTGGCGATCGCCCAGCCGACCCGGCCGAGGTCCCCGGCGGCGATGGCCGCGCCCGCGTACGAGCCGACCCCGGGCAGCGCGTACCGCTGGCCGTCCACGGTGATCGCCTCGGAGGCGACCAGGAAGAACCAGCCGCCGCCGAAGCCGAGCATGCCGTTCCAGACCAGGCCGATCATGCCCGAGGGCAGTTCGACCTTCCAGAACCGCGTCCACCGGCTGAACCCGAACGAGCGGGACAGCTCGTCGAGTTCGGGCGGCAGCGAGACCAGCGCCTGGTAGAAGGCGAAGGTCATGTTCCAGGCCTGGGAGGTGAAGATGGCGAACACGGCGGCGCATTCCAGGCCGAGCATCGAGCCGGGGAAGAGCGCGAGGAAGCCGGAGACGGCGACGCTCAGGAAGGCGAGCACCGGCACCGACTGGAGGATGTCCAGTGCCGGGATCAGCACCCGCTCCAGCCGGCGGCTGCGGGCAGCGGCGTAGGCGTAGCCGAAGGTGAAGACGACCGAGACGGCGAGCGCGGTGAACATCCGCAGCAGCGAGCGCAGCGCGTCGTACGGCAGCCGGGCCGGGTCGGTGTCGACGGCCGCGTCCCGGGCGGTGGAGAACCGGAGGGTGCCGCCCTGGCCGAGGCGCAGCCCCAGGTAGAGCAGCACCAGCACGGCGGCCGCGACGACCAGGTCCACCCACACCCGACCGCCGAGGCGGCTCGCCGTCCGGGTGGGCAGCGAGCCCCGGGACAGGGCCGGGACGGACTTCGGCAGGGTCATGGCGGTACCTCCGGCGCAAACCCGGGCAGTCTGCTCCCTCGGTACGTCCGTACGCAAACCCGTCCCGCGTTTCGAGGACCGCTGCCCGGGCCCCGCCGGTCGCTACCGGGTGGGAGCGGCCCCGGTGTGCCGCCGGGCCGCGGTGACCAGCAGCCGGGCGGTGCGGACGGGCAGGTCCAGGTGCCGGGCGATCCACTGCGGGTCGTGCCCGTGGGTGGCGAACACCCAGGCGGTGTAGAGCCGGCTCAGGCCGGGCGCGCCGGGGGTGAGCAGCAGCGGGCGGACCTGCTCCATCGGGAAGCCGTCCAGCGAGCGGGCGCTGAACCACTGGGCGTCGTCGCGGAACGGCCGGGCCCCCGCCGCCGCGGCCGCGCCCGCCCGCCGCCGGCTGGTGGCCAGCAGCAGGGCGAGCAGCAGCCCGGCGGTCGAGGCGCCGATGAGCGTGCCGGACAGGAAGAGCCGCAGGGGGTGGGGTGCGAGGGCGACGGCGAGGCCCTCGGCGGTGATCAGCAGTAGGACGCCGCACAGCGCGGTCCCTCTGCCGGTCCTGGGGAACAGGGCGGTTCGGGTCATCGCGGGGGTCCTCCTTCGGACGGTCGTCGGGTCCTTCGGTGGTGGGGTCGGGCGGTCAGGTCAGGTCAGGTCAGGTCAGGTCAGGTCAGGTCAGGTCAGGGCAGGTCGGGTCCGGCCGGCGGCGTCAGGCGGTCCGGGCCAGCCGGGGGTCGTACTTGTAGCCGATCTGCCGGACGGTGGCTATCGCCTCCCGGTGCCCGGGGCCGAGCTTGCGCCGGATCCGGGCGATGTGGGTGGCGACGGTGCGGGAGTCGCCGCTGTCCGGGCGCCCCCAGACGTTCTCCATCAGCTGGCGCCGGGAGTGCACCCGCAGCGGGTTGCCGACCAGGTGGGCGAGCAGCTCGAACTCCAGGTACGGCATGGTGACGGGGCGGCCCTCGACGGTGACGGTGCGCTGCTCGGTGTCCACCACCAGGCCGGGCGCGGGAGCCGGCCGCGGGGCCGGGCGCCGGGCGGGCGCGGGGTGGTCCGAGAAGAGGGCGTCGAGCCTGGGGTAGCGCAGGGCCATGGCGGAGGGGCTCCTTCGGGGTCTGGGCGGCCGGGGCGACCGGGGTGGACGGGACGGGCGGCGCGGACGGGGCGGGGGTGCGGGCGGAGCGGGAGCGCCGCTCCGCCCGCTCTGGGGCCGGGGTGCCAGGTGGCCTCCAGCCGGGCCGTCCCGTCCGGCGCCGGGACGGCCCGCCAGCGGGCCCGCAGCCCGCCGGTGCCCGCGGCCGCCGGGCCGCCGCCCCCGCCCGCCGGGCCGGCGGCCGGAGCCGGGGCGGCCCGGAGGACGCTGTTGTCGAGGGGGCTCGCCGCCAGGCGTCGGCCGACGGCGGCGAGGGTGGAGCGCAGTCGGCCCCGGTCGGTGGACGGACGGGTGGGCCGGAAGACGGCGACGATGGTCATGGCAGGTCACCTCCGTGACAGGACAACGGGCAGGGCGTGCGCGGAGCCGGTCGGCTCAGTGGTTCAGCGCGGTCTGGACGATCTTGACGACGACCATCGCCATCGCGATCAGCAGGTAGGCGCGCAGGGCGCCCATGCCGACCTTGCGGGCGGTGGACAGCACCGGCTTGTCGAGGGTCTCCAGCGGGGGCATCCGCCAGTTCTCCCGGCCGGTGCGGTCGACCGGGTCCTCCTTGGTGCCGCGGCGCCCGAAGGTGAAGAAGTACCCGGCGACGAGCACACCGGCGACGCCGCAGCCGGCCATGATCCACAGGATCGCGTCGGAGCTGATGTCCGGCCAGACCACGGCGGCGGTGAGGATCAGCGAGAGCATCACCAGGACGCCGACCACCGCCGAGGTGAAGGCGTTGGTCCTCGGCCCGTTCGTCCAGGGCCCCAGTACGGCGCGGTCGTTGCAGAGCAGCAGCAGGAAGACGGTCGCGGAGGGCAGCAGCACCCCGGCCAGCACCTGGACGAACTGGGTCATCAGGCCCTGGGTGTAGTCGGTGGAGAGCAGCGTGATCGCCGCGGCCGCGACCACCAGGCCCGCGTAGATCCCGTAGAAGCCCTTGGCGCCCTTCACCCCGCGGTGCAGCGAGTGCTTGATGCCGAAGACGTCGCCGATCGCGTACGCGGTGGACAGCGACACCGCGAAGGCGCCGATGATCGAGGCGTCCAGCAGGGCTATCGCGAACAGCACGCCGGCCAGGTGCCCGGCCTTGTCCTCGATGCCCCGGGCGACGGCGGCCGCGTCGGAGAACTGGCCGAAGCCGTCGGTGCCCGCGAAGGCGGCGGCGGTGAGGCCCATCATGGCGGCGGCGCCGACGATGACGATCACGATGCCGATCCAGAGGTCGGCCTTCTCGTACTTCATGAAGCGCGGGGTGATCCGCTTGTCGATGACGTACGACTGCTGGAAGAACAGCTGCCAGGGCGCCACGGTGGTGCCGACGATGGAGACGATCACCAGCATCACGGCCGCGAGCTGACCGGACCCGCCCGGCATGCTCGGGACGACGAAGTCGTGCGCCATCTGCGAGGTCTTCGGGTGCACCATGAAGTAGATCGGCACCAGCAGCAGCGAGCCCAGGCAGAGCGCCACGGCGACCCGCTCGAAGCGCCGGAACGAGCCGGTGAAGGCCGAGGCGATGATGATCCCGGCCGCCAGCACCACCGAAGCGGCCTTCGGCAGGCCGAGGTACCCGGCCGCGAGCGTGACCCCGATGAACTCGGTGACCAGGGTCAGCGCGTTCAGCAGGAAGAGGTCGATCACGCTGAACGCGCCCCAGAACTTCCCGAAGCGCTCCAGGATCAGGCGGGCGTGCCCGACCCCGGTGACGGCGCCGAGCCGCAGCACCATCTCCTGGTTGACGTAGAGCACCGGGACCAGCATCAGCAGCGTCCACAGCAGCTGGGTGCCGTAGTTCTGCCCGGCCTGCCCGTAGGTGGAGAAGGCGCCGGCGTCGTTGTCGCCGACCATCACGATCAGGCCGGGCCCGATGATCGCGAGCAGGGTCTTCAGCCGCGCCGACAGGCCGTGGCGGGGCGTGGTGTCGTCGAGCCGGATGGTGCCGAGCGCACCCTTGATGTCACCGAGGTGGGCGTCGTCCAGGACGGCCGAACGCGGCTCGGGGACAGTGGAGTTGAGTGTGGCGTGGGTGGTCATGGTGGTTTCCTCCCTGGGCCCCGGACAGGCGGGGCGGTTCGGAGGCAGGCGGCAGCGCTCCCTGCAAGCGGACACGGCGCATCGGCGCGCGGCTGCGCGGCCCGTACGGAGGTGTGCGGGCACGGCGGAGCCGCGTGCGAACGTGGCGTGGACGTCGTGGCTGACGGATCGTCAGGACGTGGTGCAGGGAAGGTTGTTACCGCATGCCGGAGGTGTACGAGGGCAAGCGGGGGTAGGGGCAACTGTGGCCCGGACTACTGCAATCCATGTCTCTCGCCTCCTCCCGGCCGGCGCACCCCGTGGTGCGTGTCATCGACGCGGCAAGGAGTTCACCGGCCCGCGCAACGCGACCGCCGGTTCACCCCAACTCGTCAGAGCTTAGTCCCGTCCGGAGGTGATACTTGCGCACTTGGTTAAACCTTTACCTTTGGGGCGGGCGTTCCGGGCGTTCCGGGCGTTCCGGGTGCTCCGGGCGTTCCGGTCGCTCCGCGGCGCTCGTCCCGGTCCTCCGCTTCAGGACTTCTCGACCGTCACCTTCAGGTGCTTCATGATCGGCTGGTCGCTCTGGGTGCTGTAGTCGCCGATCGCGCACAGCACGTTCAGCTCCGGCATGTACCCGGCCGCGCAGCCGCGCGGGATGTCGTACGGGACGGCCAGGTAGCCGTGCACCGAGCGGGTGCTGCCGTCCCGGGCGGTGCTGGTGACGTCCACCCGGTCGAACTCGGCCAGGCCGCGCTCGCGCATGTCGTCCCGGTTCATGAACACCAGGGTGCGCAGGTTCTTCACGCCCCGGTAGCGGTCGTCGTCCGAGTAGATGGTGGTGTTCCACTGGTCGTGCGAGCGCATCGTGCCCAGCGCCAGGGTGCCCGCCCCGGGGACGACGTCGGGCAGCGGGGCGGCGGAGAACTCGGCCCTGCCGGAGGGGGTGTCGAAGACCAGCTCGCGGGCCGGCTGCTTGATCCGGAAGCCCAGCGGCAGCCGCACCCGGCGGTTGAAGTCCTCGAAGCCGTCCAGGACCCGGGCCATGGTGTCGCGGATGCGGTCGTAGTCCTCGATGTACCACTCCCACGGGGTGGCGCTGTCCGGCAGTGCCGCGCGGGCCATCCCGGCGACGATCGCGGGCTCGGAGAGCAGGTGCGGCGAGGCCGGGCGCTTCATGCCGACCGACAGGTGCACCATGCTCATCGAGTCCTCGACCGAGGTGGACTGCACCCCGGCGCGCTGGTGGTCCTTCTCGGTCCGGCCCAGGCAGGGCAGGATCAGCGCGGCCCGCCCGTGCACCAGGTGGCTGCGGTTCAGCTTGGTGCTCACCTGGACGGTCAGCTCGCAGGACTCCAGGGCCTGCCGGGTGTACGGGGTGTCCGGCGCGGCGAGCGCGAAGTTGCCGCCCATGCCGACGAACACCGTGACGTCGCCGCGCCGCATCGCCTCGATCGTGCCGACGGTGTCCAGCCCGTGCTCGCGCGGCGGCTCGATCCCGCACACCTCGGCGAGCCGGTCCAGGAACCCGGCGGCGGGCCGGTGGTCGATGCCGCAGGTGCGGTTGCCCTGGACGTTGCTGTGCCCGCGCACGGGGGAGGGGCCCGCCCCCTCGCGGCCCAGGTTGCCGCGCAGCAGCAGGAGGTTGACGATCTCCCGGACGGTGTCCACGCCGTGCTCGTGCTGGGTCACGCCCAGGCACCAGCTGAAGATCGAGCGGTCGGCCTCCCGGTAGACCCGGGCCGCCCCGAGGATGTCGGCCCGCTCCAGCCCGCTCTGGCGCTCGATCTCCTCCCAGGGCGTGGCCAGGCAGATGTCGCGGTAGGCCTCGAAGCCGGTGGTGTGGCGGTCGATGAACAGCCGGTCCAGCGCCCGGTCGTCGGCCGCGGACTGCTCCAGGACCGCCTTCGCCATGCCGCGCAGCAGCGCCATGTCGCCGCCGATCCGCGGCTGGAGGTTCAGGGTGCTGGTGCGGGTGGCCCGGTTCAGCGCCATGTCGGTGAAGTCGTGCGGGATGATCGTCCGGGTCGCCGCCGCCTCGACCAGCGGGTTGATGTGGACGACCTGCGCGCCGCGCTTGTACGCCTCGGCGAGCGAGGTGAGCATCCGGGGCGCGTTGGAGGCCGCGTTGACGCCCAGGATGAACAGCGCGTCGGTGACCTCCCAGTCCTTGAGGTCGACCGTCCCCTTCCCGGTGCCGAGCGAGGCCTGCAGCGCCCGGCCGCTGGCCTCGTGGCACATGTTGGAGCAGTCGGGCAGGTTGTTGGTGCCCAGTTCGCGGGCCAGCAGCTGGTAGAGGAAGGTCGCCTCGTTGCCGAGCCGGCCGGAGGTGTAGAACGCCGCCCGGTTCGGGTCGTCCAGTCCGCGCAGGGTGCGGCCGACCAGGGCGAACGCGTCCTTCCAGCCGATCGGGACGTAGTGGTCGGTGTCCGGGTCGTAGACCATCGGCTCGGTGAGCCGGCCCTGGTCCTCCAGCGCGAAGTCGCTCCACCCGGACAGCTCGGTCACCGAGTGGGCGGCGAAGAACTCCCGGCCGACCCGCTTGCGGGTCATCTCCCAGGTGACGTGCTTGATGCCGTTCTCGCAGATGTCCAGGTGCAGGCCCTTGGTGTCGTCGGGCCAGGCGCAGCCGGGGCAGTCGAAGCCGCCGTTCTCGTGGTTCATCCGCATCACCGCCCGCGGCCCGTCCAGGTACGCGCCCTCGCGGGCCAGGAAGCGGGTGACGCTCTTGGCGGCGCCCCAGCCGGCGGCCGGGTGGTGGTACGGCGCGACGTGGGGCGGCCCGGCGGGGGAGGGGCCGACGTCCTCCCGCGGCTCCCGCGGGGGCTCCTGCGGCTGCTTCCGCGGGGGAGTGGTGGCGGCGTCGTCGGAGGTGGTCACGGTACTCGCCTTCCGTCGCACGGGTCGGACAACCGGGGCTGGGTCGAGGCTATGCCGGGCGGTCGGGGCGCGCGCGTCGAGCGGTTCCCGTGCGCCCGGTGTGGGCGCCCGGTGTGGGCGCCCGGTGGTCAGGCGCCGCCCGGCAGGCTGCCGAGGACGGCGGCCACCTCGGTGCGCCGGGCGACCTCCAGCAGCGCGCGGGCCATCACCGAGCCGGGCTCCCGGGCGGCGGTCACCAGCCCGATCGGCGCGCTGTGCACCGGCTCCGCCAGCGGGACGGCCCGCATCCCGTGCGGTACGCCGAACACGTGCAGCCAGGCGTACGGCACGATGCTCGCCCAGTGGCCGGTGCGGACGTGGGCGAAGAGCGAGGCCACCGAGTCGGTCTCGACCCGGGGCGTGGCCTCGAGGCCGAGGCCCGCGAACACCTCGTCCAGCACCCGGCGGCCCTGCATGCCCGGGTGCAGCAGGCACAGCGGCAGCCGGGCGGCCTCCTCCCAGGTCGCCCGGGGGTGCCGGGCCAGCTCGTCGGCCGGACCGGTCAGCAGGACGTACCGCTCCTCGTAGAGCGGGAGCGCGCGCAGGTCGTCGGCGCCCGGTCCGGGCAGGTAGGTGATGCCCGCGTCGATCTCGAAGTTCCGCACCTGGCGCAGGAGTTCGTCGGATCGCAGGTCGGTGGACAGCTCCACGGCGGCCAGCGGGTGGGCGGCGCAGAACGGTCCGGTGAGCAGCGGGACGGCGCCCGAGGCGGTCGGCACCGAGCCGATCCGCAGCCGTCCGGCCAAGCCGGTGCGCAGCGCGTCCACCTCGTCCCGCAGGGCGTCCCGGTCGGCCAGGATGCGCTGCGCCCACAGCACGATCCGCTCGCCCTCGGGCGTCAGGCCCTCGTAGCTGCGCCCGCGCCGCACCAGCAGCACCTTCAGCTCGTCCTCCAGCTTGCGCAGGGCCTCGGAGAGCGCGGGCTGGGAGACGTGGCAGGCCTGGGCGGCGCGGGCGAAGTGGCGCTCGCGGGCGAGCGCGACGAGGTACTCCAGCTGGCGGAAGAGCATCTACCGGCCTTCCTCCCGGACGGCGGCCTCGGCGTCGGTTCGGACGTCCGGGCCGACGTCGATCCGGTCCGCGCGGGTGTAGACGTTCATCGACTCACCGCGCAGGAAGCCGACCAGGGTCAGCCCGGTCTCCTCCGCGAGGTCCACGGCCAGCGAGGACGGCGCGGAGACCGCCGCGAGCAGCGGGACACCCGCCATCACGGCCTTCTGCACCAGTTCGAAGGAGGCCCGGCCGCTGACCATCAGCACCGTGCCGCGGGCCGGCAGCAGCCCCTCGCGCAGGGCGTGGCCGACCACCTTGTCCACGGCGTTGTGCCGGCCCACGTCCTCGCGCAGGCAGAGCAGCCGCCCGTCGGCGTCGAACAGCCCGGCCGCGTGCAGGCCGCCGGTGCTGTCGAAGACCTTCTGGGCGGCGCGCAGCCGGTCCGGCAGCGCGGAGAGCAGCGCGGGGGTGACGCGCAGCCCGTCCTCGGCGACGCTCCACGGCGCGGTGGTGCGCACCGCGTCCAGGCTGGCCTTGCCGCACAGGCCGCAGGAGGAGGTGGTGTAGAAGTTGCGCTCCAGCGAGGCGTCGGGGGCGGGCACGCCGGGGGCGAGCTGGACGTCCACCACGTTGTAGGTGTTGCCGCCGTCGGCGGTCGCGCTGGCGCAGTAGCGGATGCCGGCCACCTGCCCGGCGGCGTGCACCACGCCCTCGCTGACCAGGAAGCCGGCCGCCAGGTCGAAGTCGCTGCCCGGGGTGCGCATGGTCACCGTCAGCGGGCGCCCGCCGACCCGGATCTCCATCGGCTCCTCGGCGGCCAGGGTGTCGGGACGGTACGAGGGCGCGCCCTGGCGCAGGCGCAGCACTCTGCGGGGTACGGTCACTCGGCCCATGGCGGTCGGCTCCTCGGTGGTGTGCTGGCGACGGACTGTACGGATGCATCCTCGCGCGTCGGCGGCTCCGGGTGCTCCCCGGCCGGCAGGTGGCGGCGGCTGTGGGCGGCGGTGACCGCCAGGCAGAGCAGGCCGACGACCGCCATGCCCGCCAGCAGCGCCGGGTAGGAGGCGTGGCCGGCGGTGCCGGCGAGCAGCAGCGGGGTGAGGAAGCCGCTGGAGGTGGTGCTCTGGTAGAGCGAGGCGGAGGTCGGGCCGGAGGCGTGCGGGTCGGGGGCGTGCCGGGTGAGCCGCTCCACCTCGTGCAGCCCCGCGCCGAGCGTCAGCCCGTACCCGGTGCCGAGGACAACGGCGGCGGCCACCACCAGGCCCACCGAGTCGCGGGCCGCGGCGACGGCGCCGAGCAGCAGCCCGGCGATCACGGTGGCCATCGCGGTGAGGGTGGCCCGGGCGCTGTCCGCGTCGTCCAGCCGGGCGGCGAAGGGCTGGGCGACCACGCCGGTGGCCAGGGTCAGCGCCGCGACCAGGCCGCTGAACAGCGGGGCGTAGCCGGGCACCCGGTCGGCGACCAGCGGCGGCAGCACCACGTACGCCACGGTGGCGGCGCCGAGCACGGCCGGGCTGGCGGGCAGCACGACGTAGCGGAACCGGGGGTGGCGGACGGCCGCCGTGCGGTGCGGGGGCGTGCCGCGGCCCGGGGTGCTCTCCGGCCCGCCCGCCTTGGCTCCTGCCCTGACCCCTGCCCTGACCCCTGCTCTGGCCTCCGGCTTCGTCTCCGGGAGCCCGCGGGTGGCCCGCAGCACCAGCAGGCAGCCCAGCGCGTGGGCGAGGGCGGGCAGCACCGTCGGGCCGGGCAGCCACTCGGCGAGCACCCCGGAGGCCAGCGCGCCCGCCGCGAAGCCCGTACCGGTGGCGTACATCGCCCGGCGGGCCGCCCGCTCGGGCGGGACGGCGGGCTCGGAGAGCTCGCGCAGCCAGGCCGTCCCGGCCAGGAAGACCAGCCCGGCCGCGAAGCCGGTGGCCAGCCGGGCGGCGTACACGGACGGCTCGTCCGGCAGTGCCAGCACGACGCTGGCGGCGGCGGACAGTCCCAGCGCGCCGCGCACCGTCCGCCGCCGGCCGTACCGGTCGGCGGCGGGCCCGCCCAGCAGCAGCCCGGGCACCAGGCCGACCAGGTAGACCGAGAACATCGCGGCCAGCGAGAGCGCCGACCAGTCGGTGCGTGCCCGGTACACGGTGGCCAGCGCGGTGAACTGGTTGGCGCCCCAGGCGGCGACGGCGACGGCGGCGGCCGCCGGGAGCCAGCGGGCGGTGCGGGACGGGGGCATGCGCGCGCTCTGCTCGGTTTCTCTCGGGTGCTTTCCGGGGGCGTGAATTCGCTGGGAATTCGCGGTTCCCCGATTCCCGTCCAGTGTCCGGCAGGCCATCGCGGCACGTCAAAGAGGCGACACGACTGAACCGATAAGCCCCGCCTATCAACAGTCACGCCGATATCCCGCCGATATCCCGGCCCGTTTCCCCCGGAATTCCGACCGGAATTCGACCGTGCCGCGCTGTGCCGCGCTGTGCCGCCCCGTGCCGCCTCAGCCCGACTGCGGGCCCGCGTCGGCGCCCACCGACAGCACCACCGCGCTGGCCGCGCCGGCCGGGGTGTCGTAGTTCACCGTCTCCCCGGCGTGCCGCCCGAGCAGCGCCTTCCCGAGCGGGCTGTCGAAGGTCACCAGGGTGAGGTCCCGCTCCTCCGCGATCTCCGAGATCTCGACGGTCTCCTCCGTGCCGTCGTCGAACCGCACGTTCACCGTCGACCCCACCCCGACCACCCGCGCGGACGGCTCCCCGGCCACCTCGGCCTCCCGCAACCGCGCCTCCAGCTCGACGATCCGCCGGTCCAGCCGCGCCACCTCCGACGCCCGCTGCAACTCGTCCGCCGCGTCCGCCCGGTCCCCCACCGGATCCACCCCGCGCAGCGTCGCGGCCACCTCCCCCCGCTCCACCCGCAGCTGCGCCAATTCCTCCCGCACCGCACGCAGACCCTCGGCACTGATCGGTTCCGGCCCACCGCTCATCCCAAGCTCCCGGGGCTGCTCGTCACACACTCGAACACCGGCCGTTTCCCATTACCCCACCACCCGCACCCCCGGGCAACTTCCGGGCCGGTCGACCACCCGGAGCGGGCCCCGCGGGGCCGTGGGTCAGCGGGTGAGCAGCCGGGCCGGGGCGATCGGTTCGAGGAAGACGCTGGGTGTGCCGTGCCAGGACACGCTGAGGGCTTCGCGGGCGCGGGTGCACGCCACGAAGAGCAGGCTCAGCTCGCCGGTGAGGTCCTCCTGGTGCTGCAGCGGGTCGGTGTCCGCCGGGGTGATCGCGCTGCGCAGGGGCACCGTGCCGTCGCTGACGCCGACCACGGCGACGCAGCGGTACTCCAGGCCCTTCATCCGGTGCATGGTGCCGACCCGTATGCCGGGGGACGGCGCGTCGCCGAGCACGTGGGTCGCGATCCCGGCCTGCCCCAGGGCGTGGGCGGCCTCGCGGCCGAGCCGTCCGGTCCGTACGGCGACGCCGATGTCCTCCGGGCTCACGCCCGAGGCGGTCCACTCCTCGACGCGGGCGACGAGGGCCCGGAACTCCTCGGCCCGGTCGGGATGGCCGGACACGTCGGGGTGGGCGCCGTGCAGGGTCGAGTGGTAGCCGGCCAGCGAGTCCTCCCCGCCGTCCATGTCGTCCGGGCGTTCGCCGGTGAGCAGGGACGCGGACCAGGTGAGGATCTCCTGTGTCGTCCGGTAGTTGATCCGGAGTCGGAAGGAGCGGCCGACCACCTGGATGCCGAGCGAGCGCAGCGAGACCTTGTTCCCGTAGATCCGCTGGTGCGGATCGCCGGAGAGGAACAGGTCGTCCGGGCCGGTGGCCACGAGCGCGCGCAGGAACCGCCATTGGACGGGGTGCAGGTCCTGCGCCTCGTCGATCACCACGTGCCGGAACGGGCGGTCGCCCTGGTCGTCGAGCATCCGCGCGGCCCGCGCGCAGACCTGGAGGTACGTCAACTCCCCGGCCTTGCGCAGCTCCTCCTCGAACGCGGCCACCGCGCGCCACAGTTCGGTCCGCTCCGGTGCCCCGAGGGCCTTGCCCCGTCCGGTCCGCGGTGCCTTCAGGTACTGCTCCCGGCTCCCGATCGACTGGGCCAGTACGACCTGCCGCCACTCCTGGTCGAGGAACAGGTCGGTGAACCCGACGCCGAGCCGGCGGGCGACCCGTCCCCAGCGGGCCAGGATCGGGTGCTGCTGGAAGAGGACCTTCGACGGGGCGGCGCCGGGGGAGCGCCGCAGGACCTCGGCGGCCAGCGCGTCGACGGTGACCACCCGGACCTTCGCCCGGATCCGTCCGTCCGTCACGAGCAGGGCGAGGCAGCGCTCCAGCTCCGCGGCGAGGTCCTCGGAGGAGGTGGTCAGCAGAATCGATCCGTCAGGCGCCTCCGCCGGCAACTGGCGGGCCAGGTGGTAGGCCCGGTGCAGGGCCACCACCGTCTTCCCGGTGCCGGGGCCGCCGGTCACCCGGGCCGGCCCGCTGTACGACTCCCGGTAGGCGACCCGGTACTGGGCCGGGTGCAGGAAGATCCGCCAGGCGTCGAAGGGGCGTTCCAGGATCTCCAGCAGTTCGTCGGGCCCGGACACCAGGGCGACCCGGCCGCGCGCCCGGGCCATCGCCGAGACCAGCCCGTCGGCGGGCTGGTCGACGCTCGTGGGCGCGGCCGCCCGGGCGTACGCCCGGACGATCTCACGATCGATCTCGGCCGGCTCCATCCCGCTCGCGAGGCCGACCAGGACGTCGAACTGCTGCTCCGGCAGCACGCGGTGGAGCGCCTCCAGGTGCGCCTCGTCGGGGAGCAGCCGGATGATCGGCAGGATCTCCTCGTCGACGCCCAGGCTGCGCAGGACCTTGTCGGAGCGGTCGGCGAAGAGCCTGCGGGGTTCGTCGGCGGCCAGCGCCTTCAGCGACCGGGAGGCCCGTTCCAGCGCGACGTCGTTGCGGATCTCGACGCCCTGGGTGGCGGCGTTGACCGAGGCCCGGTGCTTGACCGCCCAGTCGTTGGCCTTGTCGTGCGGAAGGACCTTCAGCAGGAGGTAGCCGTCGCCCCGGTCGGCCTTGAGGACGACCCCCCGCCAGAAGTCGGTGATCCGGATGGTCCGGATCCGGGGGTCCCGCTGGTTGGTGAGCTTCTCCAGGTGCACGCCGGTGTGGGTGGCCTCGGTGAACTTCTCGAAGGTCTCGAAGACCCGCCGCTGCACCGGCTTCTCCAGCGCCGCGAACTCCATCAGGAAGTCCCGGTGCATGCCCAGCGTCGCCACCCCGGCCCCCTCGTGCCCGTGCCCGTCCGCCCGGGCCGTGCGTTTCACTGTACTGGCCCGGATGATCACCCACGCCGGGCCGCCCGACGGGTGGTCGGATCGAGGGTGGCGGTGATCACCTTCGGGGGTGGGGGTGGGGGGAAAGCGCAGGTCGGGGGCTCGGGTGGGGAGGGTGGGGGAGGGACCGGCGGTCGGGGCGCGGGCGGGCGAAGCTACCATGTGGGCAACACCCTCAGCTCGAAAGATGGACTTGTGACTGTCAACGACGACGTGTTCACGGACTGGAAGAACCGCGAGGAGATCGCGGAGTCGATGATCCCGATCATCGGGCGGCTGCACCGGGAGCGGGACGTCACCGTTCTGCTCCACAGCCGGTCCCTGGTGAACAAGTCGGTGGTCAGCATCCTCAAGACGCACCGCTTCGCCCGGCAGATAGCCGGCGAGGAGCTCTCGGTCACCGAGACGATGCCGTTCCTCGAGGCCCTGACCGCCCTGGACCTCGGCCCCTCGCAGATCGACCTCGGCATGCTCGCCGCGACGTACAAGGCGGACGACCGCGGCCTGTCGGTGGCGGAGTTCACCGCCCAGGCCGTCGTCGGCGCCACCGGTGAGAACAAGCTGGAGCGCCGGTCCGGGCAGGACGTCGTGCTGTACGGGTTCGGCCGCATCGGCCGGCTGGTCGCCCGGCTGCTGGTCGAGAAGGCCTCGGGCAACGGCCTGCGGCTGAAGGCGATCGTCGTGCGCAACAGCGGCGGCGACGACCTGGTCAAGCGCGCCTCGCTGCTGCGCCGTGACTCCATCCACGGCCAGTTCCAGGGCACGATCACCGTCGACGAGGCGAACAACAAGATCATCGCCAACGGCAACGAGATCACGGTGATCTACTCCGACGACCCGACCACGGTCGACTACACGGAGTACGGGATCAAGGACGCGATCCTGATCGACAACACCGGCCGCTGGCGCGACCGCGAGGGCCTGTCGAAGCACCTGCGCCCCGGTATCGCCAAGGTCGTGCTGACCGCGCCGGGCAAGGGCGACGTCCCGAACATCGTGCACGGCGTGAACCACGACACGATCAAGCCGGACGAGCAGATCCTGTCCTGCGCCTCCTGCACCACCAACGCCATCGTCCCGCCGCTGAAGGCGATGGAGGACGAGTACGGCGTGGTCCGCGGCCACGTGGAGACCGTCCACTCGTTCACCAACGACCAGAACCTGCTGGACAACTACCACAAGGCCGACCGCCGCGGCCGCTCGGCGCCGCTGAACATGGTGATCACCGAGACCGGTGCCGCCTCGGCCGTCGCCAAGGCCCTGCCGGACCTCCAGGCGAAGATCACCGGCAGCTCGATCCGCGTCCCGGTGCCGGACGTCTCCATCGCGATCCTCAACCTCCAGCTGAAGCGGGAGACCAACCGCGAGGACGTCCTGGAGTACCTGCGGAACGTCTCGCTGACCTCGCCGCTGAAGCGCCAGATCGACTTCACCGACTCGCCCGACGCCGTCTCCAGCGACTTCATCGGCTCGCGCCACGCCTCGATCGTGGACGCCGGCGCGACCAAGGTCGAGGGCGACAACGCGATCCTCTACCTGTGGTACGACAACGAGTTCGGCTACTCGTGCCAGGTGATCCGGGTCGTCCAGTACATCTCGGGCGTCGAGTACCCGACCTACCCGGTTCCGGCGGTCTGATCCACCGGTAGGGCAGGACGACCACCGGTAGGGCAGGACGACGGAGCAGTACGGCGGGGCGGTGACCGACAGGTCGCCGCCCCGTCGGCGTTCGCGGGCGGGGCGGTCGCTATCTTGAGGGATCACTGACAGGACTGGGGAGGGTGATCGGGATGGGTGGTCGGCGGGTGCTCGCCGCGGTGGCGGCGGCCGGGGTGCTGACGGGAGTGCTGACGGGGTGCTCCTCCGGGGGGTCTTCGAAGGGCGCGGGCGGGGCGGCCGCGGGCTCGCCCGCGGCTCCGGCCGCGTCGAGTCCGGCCGCGACGGGAGCGGCGGGGGCGTCAGCGGGTACGGCGGGGGCGTCCGCGTCCGCGCCGGCGGCCGCCGACGCCCCCGGGGCGGCTTCGGCGCCGGCCTCCGCACCGGCCCCGGCCGCTGCCGAGGCCCCGCACGCGGACCTGGAGGCGGCGCTGCTGGACGACAAGGTGGTCGGCCAGGTGCTGCCGGACGCCAAGGCGATGACCGGGTGGGAGGAGGAGAAGCGGAAGGTCGACACCGCCGACCACCAGGTCACCTGTGCCGGTGCCGCCGCGGCCTCCTGCGCGGGCAAGCCGCTGAGCGGGTCGGTCCGGTTCTCCTCGGGCGACGTGGTCGTCCGCTTCCTGGTGGACACCCTGCCCAGCCGGGACGCGGCGGCGCAGCGGCTGAAGGAGAACTACGCCTCGTACTCCGCCGGGCCGTTCAAGAAGGTCGACACCCCGGCGCTGGGCAGCGAGAGCCAGGCCTTCCAGGGGCCGCTGGCCGAGGGCGAGGGCGTCGGCATCGTGGTGCGGTCGGGCACCGTGGTGGCGAGCGTCACCAGCGAGGGCGGTCCGGTGGACGTGCCCGCGACGCGGAGGTTCGCGGTGATGCTGGTGAACCGGATCGAGCAGGCGCAGGCCGGGAAGACGCCGGACGCCGGGCTCGGCGCGGCCTGACGGAACCCCCTCGCCGGGCGGGCAGGGCGCTGGGCTGGGCAAACGGATGTCAGTCGACCGTGATATGTACTTTTCCCGTGGCCGCTGTGCGGTCGTGCGAAAGATACCGATGACGTTCGAGGGGGCCAGACATGCCGCTGTTCCGACGCCGCTCCGGCGGGGAGGGCGCGGAGGACCGGGCCGAGCGGCGCGGGTTCGGGTTCGGCTTCGGCCGCCGGGGAGCCGGAGCGCCCGCGCCGGCCGGTGGCGGCGAGCCGCGGCTCGACCCGGCGTACGGGGACGAGTCGCTGCGCCTGATGCTCCGGCAGGCCTCCGCCGGGGACTGGGCCGCGCTGCGCCCCGCGCTGGCCGCCGCCGAGGGCGAGGAGCTGACCTTCCTCGTCGGGGCGATATCCGACGTGCCCCGGGTCGAGCAGTGGACGTCCCGCGCGCTGGCCGACGCCCCGGACGACACGCTGCTGCTGTTGCTGTCCGGCGCCCGGCAGATCGCCTGGGGCTGGGAGGCCCGGACGGGCGCCCGGGCCAAGGACGTCACCGAGGAGCGCTGGAAGGCGTTCCACGAGCGGCTGGACACCGCCGAGGAGCAGCTGCTGGAGGTCGCCGAGCGCGAGCCGTCCTGGCACGCCCCCTGGCGGTTCCTGCAGACCAGCGCCCTCGGGGCCTCGCTCGGCCCGGAGGTCGCCACCTGCCGCTTCGAGGCCGCGGTGCGCCGGGCGCCGGGGAGCTCCGCCTCGCACTGGGTCAGGCTTCAGCAGCTGAGCGCCAAGTGGGGCGGTTCGCACGAGGAGATGCACGCGTTCGCCCGCTCGACGATGCTCGCCGCCCCGGAGGGCAGCCACCTCGGCGAGCTGGTCGCGGTCGCGCACCTGGAGCACTGGCTGGCCCTCCCGGACGGCGAGGACCGCGCCTACCTGACCAGTCCGGCCGTGGTGGCCGGGCTGCAGGAGGCGGCCTTCCGGTCCGTCCTGCACCCGGCCTTCGAGCCGGCGCGCGGCTGGCAGGGCTCCTTCAACACCTTCGCGATGGCCTTCTCCCTCGCCGACCAGCCCAAGACCGCGCGCCTGCTGTTCGAGGCGCTGGACGGCCTCGTGACCAAGGCGCCCTGGCACTACCTGTCGGGCGATCCGGTCAAGGCCTTCCGCGCCCACCGCGACCGCTGCACCTCGTACTGGCGCTGACGCGCACCCGGCGCCGAGTCGTACGGGCGCCGCCGCCGACCCGCATCCCACCACCGTCATCCACCCCGCGATCGAAAGAGCCTCCGGTGTCCCCTACCGACAACCCGACGAGTGCGCACACCTTCCAGGTGGACCTGCGCGGCCTGGTGGACCTGCTCTCCCACCACCTCTACTCCAGCCCGCGGGTCTACCTGCGCGAGCTGCTGCAGAACGCCGTGGACGCGATCTCCGCCCGCCGCGCCCTCGACCCCGGGGCGCCGGCCAGGATCACCGTCCGGGCCGACGACGAGCTGTCCGTCACCGACACCGGCATCGGCCTGACCGAGCAGGACGTCCACACCTTCCTCGCCACCATCGGCCGCAGCTCCAAGCGCGACGCCGACGGCCGGCTCGACGGCGCCGGGCTGGCCCGGGCCCGCGGCGACTTCATCGGCCAGTTCGGCATCGGCCTGCTCGCCTGCTTCGTGGTCGCCGACGAGATCACCGTGGTCACCCGCTCCGCCGCCACCCCGGACGCCCCGGCGATCGAGTGGCGCGGCAGCTCCGACGGCAGCTACACCATCCGCACCCTGCCCGCCTCGGCCAAGCCCGAGCCGGGCACCACCGTCACGCTGGTCCCGCGCGCCGACGCCGCCGAATGGACCCGCGCCGGCCGGGTCCTCGCCCTCGCCCGGGACTTCGGCAGCCTGCTGCGCCACGACGTCACCGTGGTCGACGGCAACGGAACCGAGCACCGGGTCAACCGCACCCCGCCGTGGGCCGAGCGCCACGCCTCCCCGCTGGCCAGGCGCGACGCGCTCGCCGAGTACTGCCGCGCCGCCTTCGACTTCACCCCGCTCGACACCATCGAGCTGGACCTGCCGCTGGTCGGCCTGCGCGGCGTCGCGTACGTCCTGCCGGACGCCGCCCCGCCCTCGCGCCGCAACGGCCACCGGGTGCACCTCAAGGGCATGCTGCTCTCCGACCAGGCCGACGAACTGCTGCCGGACTGGGCGTTCTTCGTCCGCTGCGTGGTCGACACCGACGGGCTGCGCCCCACCGCCTCCCGCGAGGGCCTGTACGCCGACGAGACGCTGGCCGCCGTGCGGGACGCGCTCGGCGCCCGGATCCGCGACTGGCTGACCGGCCTGTCCGCGAGCGACCCGGCGCTGCTGCACCGCTTCCTGTCCGTCCACCACCTGGCCGTCAAGGAACTCGCGCGCTACGACGACGAGTTGCTGCGGATGATGCTGCCGTGGCTGCCGTTCGAGACCACCGACGGCAACGTCACCCTGGACGAGTTCGCCCGCAGCCACCCGGCGGTGCTGGTGACCAGGACGGTCGAGGAGTTCCGCCAGGTCGCCCCGATCGCCGGCGCGGCCGGGCTCGGCGTGGTCAACGGCGGCTACACCTACGACCACGACCTGGTGCACCGGCTGCCCGAGATCCGCCCCGGCGTCTCCGTCTCCGACCTCGACCCGGGCACCGTCACCGCGCACCTGGACACCGTCGACCCGGCCGCCGAGCTGGCCGCCAACGCCTTCCTGGCGATCGCCCGCGAGGTGGTCGGCCGGTTCGACTGCGACGTCGCGCTGCGCAGCTTCCACCCCACCAACGCGCCCGCCCTGCTGCTCGACAACCGGGAGGCCCGGCACGAGCGCACCCGGGCCCAACTCGCCGACGAGGCGGACGGGTTGTGGGCGGACATCCTCGGCTCGCTGCGCGCCGAGGCGCCCCGCGCCCAGCTGGTGCTCAACCACCTCAACCCGCTGGTGCGCCGCGCCGCCACCGTCACCAGCCGCGAGCTGGCCGTCACCGCCGTCGAGGCGCTGTACGGGCAGGCCGTGCTGATGACCCGCCGCCCGCTCAAGGCCAGCGAGTCCGCGCTGCTCAACCGCTCGTTCATCAGCCTGCTCGACCACGCCATGCTCGGCCACGAGGCCGGCGGGGCGAACGGGGCGAACGGGTCGAACGAGGCGGGCGGGGCGGCGTGATGCTGGACACCCCCGACGCGGTGATGGCCGCGCTGCGCGAGAACGACGCCCGCCCGTACGGCCGGACCAGGACCGTCACCGCCGAGGAACTCGCCGACGCCGCTGAGCAGTTCGACGACACCGGCGTCCTCTCGATGGCCCTGCTGGAACTGATGGAGGCCTACGAGTACGACGGCGAGCGCGGCAAGGGCCCGGTCGTCTTCGCCCGCGTCCTCAGACTCTGGGACACCGACCCGGACGGCTTCGGCGAGTGGGCCCGGCAGCAGGTGCTCTGGCGCTTCAAGTGGGTCGCCGACACGCTCAAGGACAACCCGGACGTCCCGCTCGCGGCGGTGCGGCGCTGGCACACCGAGCTGCGCGACCGCTACCGCGCGGCCGGCCAGGACCTCCAGCCGTACTACGCCCAGCGCTACCACCTGGCCGCGCACACCGGCATCGACGTGCAGGACGCCTACGAGCTGTGGGCGGCCCGCCCGCGCGCCGAGCTGAGCGACTGCCACGCCTGCGAGACCCGCGCCCGCGCCCGGCACCACCTCGCCGCCGGGGACGACGCCCGGGCCCTGGAGGCGCTCGCCCCGGTGCTGGACGGCCGGAGCGGCTGCGAGCAGGAGCCCCACCTCAGCCAGGCCACGGCGCTGCTCGCGCAGCTGCGCCAGGGCCGGTCGGACGAGGCCCGCTCGGGCCACCTCGCCGGCTACCGCCACGCCCGCGGCAAGGCCTCGATGCTGAACGCCGTCGGCCTGCACATCGAGTTCTGCGCGCTGTCCGGCAACGAGCCGCGCGGCCTGGAGCTGCTCGCCGAGAACCGCGCCCTGTTCGCGGTCACCGGCGACCCGGCCGCCCGGCTGGACTTCCTGACCGGTGCCGAGGTGCTGGTCGCCCAGCTCGCCCGGGCCGGCCACGGCGAGCTGGCGGTCAGCGGCCCGGCCGGCACCGCCTGGACGGTGGACTCCCTGCTCGCCCACCTGCGCGCCGAGGGCGACGCGCTGGCCGGCCGCTTCGACGCCCGCAACGGCACCGACGCGGTCGGCGCCGGGCGGCGCGCCCGGCTGGCCGTGGAGCCGCTGCTCGCCGAACCGCTGGCACTGGGCGTGCGGGCCGCCGCGGCTTCCGGGCTGTCGGCCGCCCCGGCGGCCGCGCCCGCGCCGCGCCGGGCGGTCGAGGCGGAGCCGGAGGATTTCACCGCCCTGGTGCTGCGGGCCCGCGAGCTGGAGGTGCTCGGCCACCCGGACGCCGACCGGCTGTGGAAGCGGGTCGCCGAGCGTGCGGAGGCCGCGGACTTCGTCCACCCGGAGAGCGCCGAGCTGGGCGGCCCCGAGCGGCTGCGCGCCGAACTCGCCGAGCAGCGGGCCCACGAGGCGCTCCAGCGGGACGCGTGCGAGGAGGGCAAGGCCGGGCTGCTGGCCGCCGCCGAGCTGTTCGAGCAGGCGGGGCTGGCCGGGTCGGCGCTGATGTGCCGGGCCCGGACGCTGATCGCGGACCTCGACGAGGGCGACGAGGGCGACGAGAGCGACGAGGGCGCCGAGGCCGAGGGCGCTGCGGACGGCGAGGGCGCCGGGCGCGGCGGCCGGCGGGCCGACTGGGCGGCGCTCGACGCGGCGCTGGCCCGGGCCGAGGAGCTGCGCGCCGGCGGCGAACTGGCCGACGACGACTACCTGATCGTGCTGCAGACCCGCGCCTACGCCGCCCACCACGACCTCTCCGAGGTGCTGCCCGAGCCCGCCGCCGAGGTGACCGGGCGCTTCGAGGCGGCGGTCGGCGGCTACCGGCGGGCCGCCGTGGAGCTGGGCTCCGAGCGGCGGGCCGCCACCTCCCGGCAGTACACCGCCGACATCGCCGCCCGGCAGGGCCGGCTGGCCGAGGCGGAGGCCGAACTGCGCGAGGTGCTGGCCCAGTTGGACGCGGCCGAGCTGCCCTGGCACACCCCGCGGGTGCTCGGCCTGCTGGGCCAGGTGCTGCTGCAGGGCCACGAGCCGGGCCAGGCGGTCGAGGTCTTCCACCGGGCGCTGGCCGAGGCCGTGCGCTGGGGCGACGACTCCTACCCGTACGCGCCGACGTACATGATGCTCGGCCACTCCTGCCTCCAGGTGGGCGACCTCGGCGGCGCGGTCCGCGCGCTGTCGGAGGCGGCCGCGCGCTACGACCGCAAGGGTGCCGAGGCGGTCGAGGAGGCCGCCCGGGTGCGCCTGCAACTGGCCGACGTGCTGCGTGACACCGGCCGGGCGGCGGACGCGGTGGCCGTCCTGGAGTCGGTGCTGCTGGACGCGTCGGCGGCGCGGCTGGACGTCCGGATGCTCGCCCAGGGCCGGCTGGACCTCGCCCGGGGCCTGTCCGACCTGGAGGAGCACCGGGACGCCGCCGAGGAGTACCTGCGGCTCGCCGACCTGGTGGCCGGGTGGGAGGACCAGGAGACCCACACCATGGTCGCCTGCGAGGCCACCCTGGCGCTCGCCCGGGCCGAGCGCTGGGACGCCGCCGAGGCGGCGCTGGCCCGCGCCCGGGAGGCGCACGGGAAGGCCCCGCAGGTGGACCAGCTGGCCGCCACCCTGCGGGAGCTGGCCCGGCTGACGACGCGGGAGAAGGGCGAGGAGGGGCTGGAAGCCGCGCTCGCCCTGCTGGCCGAGGCGGACGCGGTCGGCGAGGCGGCCGAGCGGTCCGGCGAGGAGTACAACTCCTGGTACCTGCGCGGCGGTTCGCACTACGAGCGGGCGCGTTCGCTGGCCGTCGCCGGGCGGCACGAGGAGGCGCTGGCCGAGGTCGAACGGGCCATCGCGGAGTACGAGGCGGGCGGGGTGCGGGCCGAGTCCCCGCGGGCGGAGGCCGTCCGGCTGGCCGCGCTGATCGAGGGCAGTGACCTGGGGCGCACCGACGCGGCGGTGGCCCGGCTGGCCGCCGGCATCGCGCGCTGCGAGGCGGCCGGGCTGCCGGAGGCGGCGGAGGTGCTGGCGGAGCTGCGGGAGCGGTTCGCGAACTGACCGGCGGGGGGCGGGCGTTCATGGCGCCCGCCCTCCGCCGGTGGTCGCCGGTGCGACCGTCAGCAGGGCCCGTCGTCGGCCCAGACGCCCCACTGGCCACTGGCGCTCGGCACCTCGTTCAGCGTCCACCACTTGGCGTGGTAGGCGTGCCCGTTGTACGAGACCTTGGCGCCGCCGTTGTACGTGGTGCTCGCGCTCCACGCCGGGGCGGCGCAGCTGCCCGGGGTGGTGGGCGGCGTGGTCGGGGGAGTCGTCGGCGGGGTGGTGGGCGGCGTGGTGGGCGGGGTCGCCCCGGCGAACTTCACCGTGAACCTGGTGAAGTCCCAGTCGTTCTGCACCACGCTGGAGCAGGAGCCGGACAGCCCCGGGTCGACGTTGCCCGCGCACTGGCGGTCCCGGTTGACCGACCAGTAGGTGTACCGGGCCAGGCCGTGCGCGGTGGCGAAGTCCAGCACGGTCTGGAAGTCGGACTGGTGGAAGTACTCGGCGGCGTCGGTGCGGCCGTTCATCATCGACACGCCCTCGTGGGCGTAGGCGGTGGCCTCGTTCCAGCCGAAGGTGGTCTGCAGGATCTGGTTGAACTTCACCAGCGCGTCGGTCTGCGCCGCGGCGCCGCTGAAGCCGCCGTCGAACGGCATGATCGAGTAGTTGTCGGGCGTGAAGCCCTGCGACTTGGCCTCGTTGAGCATCTGGGTGCCGAACCAGCCGGTGCCCGCGTTGGTGCCGGCGGTGGTGATCGAGACGTACAGGCCGGGGTTGTTCTGCTGGAGGATCCGCGCCGCGCCGATCTCGTTGTGGATGGCCGAGGTGTTCTCGTACTCCGGCTCCTCCAGGTCGAAGTCGATCGCCTTGAGGCCGTACTTGGTGATCACCTTCTGGTACCCGGCGGCGGTCGCCTCGGGGGTGCCGCAGACCTGGCCCAGCTTGGTGCCGCCGTACCCGCCGACCGACACCGAGACGTCCCCGCCCTTGCCGCGGACGGTCTGGATGACGCTCGGCATGGTGGTGTCGGTGTCGATCGGGGAGGTGCCGCCCCAGGCGGGCGAACAGCTGCTGCCCTGGGCCAGGATGAACGCCAGCTGGAAGGCCTTCTGGCCGGTGGCGTCCATGACGGCGGCGGCGTCCGGCGGGCTGTTGTCCTCGGGCATCAGGTACGGCGCCGAGGCGTACCAGTTGCTGCCGAGCCCTCCGGCGGCCCCGGCGGCCCCGGTGCCGGTGGTGTCCGCGGCGGCGGAGCCGGTGCCGGCCAGGGCGGCGACGCCGCCGGCGACCAGGCCGAGCGCGGCGGCCACGGCGAGCGCGGCGCGGCGCCTGAAGGGGGGACGTGCGGTGTGCTGTGGGGGAAGAGCGCGCTCCATCGGAAGCCTTTCCAGGACACGGCAGTGGGGGAGGCGGGCCTGCTCACGCCGGGTGCGGGGGTGGCGTGGCGGCTGAACGGGCCGTCGGCGGCGGGTGGTTGCCGAAGGTCCTCACTGGTATAGACCTGTCAGGGAAGGGCGGTCAACCCCAAAGAGGTCAAGGCGCACCGGTCGGCCGACGGGCCCTGGAGTCGGCTCACCGGGACGGAACTCCGGCCGCCGCCCCGGCCGCCACTCCCGGCGCCATCCCCGCCAGCAGCGAGCCGACCGCCGGGGACCACGGGCGGCCGGTCGGCCCGGTCAGCGACAGCGTCCGGTGGACGGCGGGCCGGATCGGGACCAGCACGCAGTCGGCCGGGAGCATGGTCAGCGCCAGCGCGGGCATCACCGAGACCCCGACGCCCGCGTGCACCATGCCGATCAGGCTGTTCAGGTCGCGGATCCGGTGCCGGGGCGTGAAGCGGGTGCCGGCCCGCCGGTAGGCCTCGCGGATGTGGCGCTCGCAGCCGCCCTCCGAGAGCAGGAAGTCGTCGTCCTCCAACTCGGCCACGTGGACGGTCGGTTGGCCGGCGAGCGGGTGGTCGCGGCGGAGCAGCGCGTGCATCGAGTCGGCGCCGAGCGAGACCGCCCCGGGTGGCAGCGGCCCGGCGTCCACCAGGACGGCGGCGTCCACCGTGCCCGCCTCCAGCCAGGCCGCCAGCTCGTCGTCCTCGCCCTCGAAGACCCGGACGGTCACCTGCGGGTAGGCCGCCCGCCAGTCCTTGAGCAGCCCGGGCAGCAGCGCCTGGCAGACGGTGGTCGGCGCCGCCAGCCGTACGGTGCCGGTCGGGCCGCCGGAGTGCCGGGTGGCGATCGCGCGGACGGCGGCGGCCGAGGCGACGGCGGTCCGGGCGTGCGGCAGGACCTGCTCGCCCAGCGGGGTGGGCCGGCACGGGCTGCCGCGCCACAGCACGGGCGCGCCGAGGCTGCGCTCCAGCGCGGCGACGGCGTGCGAGACCGCGGACTGGCTGATGCCGAGCTCGTCGGCGGCCGCGCTGAAGCCGCCGGTGTCGGCGACCGCGACCAGTGCCCTGAGCTGGGCCAGGTTGACGTCCGGGGTCATGAGACTTCCTCATCACGAGTGCACTGCCACTTGTTGGACTCATGCTGCGGCGCCGGGCCACGCTCTGTCCAGAAGACGCGACGGGAGGACGGAGGTGGTCGGGGTGAGGCGCTGGTTGCCGGGCTTCGTGGCACTGTCGGCGATCTGGGGCGCGAGCTTCGCCCTGATCAAGGTGGCGGTCGAGGCGGGCGTGCCGCCGCTGTGGGTGGCGCTGTGGCGCTGCCTGCTCGGCGCCACCACGCTGTGGGCGGTGCTGCTGCTGCGCGGCGAGCGGGCCCCGCGCGACCGGGTGCTGTGGGGGCACTCGGCGGTGGTCGCGGTGCTGCTCAACAGCGTGCCGTTCACCCTCTTCTCCTTCGGGGAGACCAGGGTCAGCTCGGTGCTCGCCGGGGTGATGAACGCGACCACCCCGCTGTTCACCCTGCTGTTCGCGGTGCTGACCGTCCCCGAGGAGCGCCGCCCGGGCGCCCGCCGGCTGGCCGGTCTCGGACTCGGCTTCGTCGGTGTGCTCACCGTGCTCGGGGTCTGGCGCGGCCTGGGCGCCGGTGCGACCGCCGGTGCGCTGGCCTGCCTGGCCGCCGCCTGCTGCTACGGCGCGGGCTTCGCCTACCTGCGCCGCTTCCTGTCCGGCCGCCCGGAGTCGGTGACCACCCTCTCCACGCTCCAGATCACCTGCGCCACCCTCGAGTTGGCCCTGGTGGCGCCGTTCGCCGCGGGCCTTCCGCGCTGGCCGGGCGCCGCCGCGGCCGGCGCGCTGCTGGTGCTCGGCGCGCTCGGTACGGGCGTGGCGTACCTGCTCAACCTGGCGCTGGTCCGCGGCGCCGGGACGACGGTCGCCTCGGCCGTGACGTACGTGACGCCGCTGTGGTCCACCGCGCTCGGCGCGGCCTTCCTCGCCGAGCCGGTCGGCTGGAACGCCCTGGCCGGCGGCGCGCTGGTGGTCGCCGCCGTCGCGCTGACCAGGCCGCGCGCGGCCCGCGCCCGAGCCCCGAAGGACCGTCAGCCGGTCGGTTAGGGTGGACCGGGTGAACGAGGGGTCGGTGACGGACGGGGAGCGGCGGCCGACGTCCGTACGCGAGGCGCTGCGGGCGCACCCGCTGCGCTTCCCGTTCACCCGCTGGGTGCCGCGCTGCTGGGCGTACCTGCTCGGCGGGGCGCTGTTCGGGCCGGTGCTGCTGGTGGTCCTCGCGGTGCTGCTGGTGGTCGGTGCGGGCCTGTCGGTGGTCGGCGTCGGACTGCCGGTGCTGCTCGCCCTGGCGCTCGCGGGCATCCCCGCCGCCGGTGTGGCCCGGTGGCGGCTGCGGCTGGTCGAGCCGGTCCCGCCGCCCGACCCGCACCGCAGTCTGCCCGGGGCCGGCCGCCGGGCCCGTGTCCGCACCCGGCTGCGCGAGCGGGCCACCTGGCGCGAACTCGCCCACGCCGGGCTCACCTCGACCGTGCTGGCCGCCGCCTCGCTGGGCTTCACCGCGCTGCTGGTGATCTCCGGCGCGTTCACGGTCTCCCCGCTGGTGGTCTGGGCGCTCGCCCCGGAGACCGTGATGCTCGTCCCCGGGCGCGCCGTCGCCGGGCCGTTCGCCGCCCTGCCGTTCACCGCCGCCGGACTGGCCGGTCTGCTGCTCTGCGCGTACGCCGGAGCGCTGCTGGTCCGGGCCGAGGTCGCGCTGGCCCGCTTCCTGCTCGGACCCCGGGAGGACGACCTCGGCCACCAGGTGCTCGAACTCACCCGCTCCCGGGCCCGGTTGGCCGACGCCTTCGAGGCCGAGCGGCGCCGGATCGAGCGGGACCTGCACGACGGCGCGCAGCAGCAGCTGGTCGCGCTCAGCATGACCCTCGGGCTCGCCGAGTACGAGCTGCGCGACCGGGACGGCCGGGCGGCGGAGCTCGTCACCCGGGCGCGCGGCGAGGCCCGGCAGGCGCTGGAGCAGCTGCGCGGGCTGGTGCGCGGCATCCACCCGCAGGTGCTCACCGACCACGGGCTCGCCGCCGCCGTCGACGAGGTCGCGCAGCGCCACCCGATCCCGGTGGCCACCGACATCGAGCTCCCGGAGCGGCTGCCCGCCCCGGTGGAGACCACCGCCTACTTCACCGTCACCGAGGCGCTCACCAACGCCGCCAAGCACAGCGGCGCCACCGCGATCACCGTCCACGGGCGGCTCGCGGGCGGCCGGCTGGTCGTCCAGGTGACCGACGACGGCCGGGGCGGGGCGGACCCGGCCGCCGGGGCCGGGCTGGCGGGACTCGCCGACCGGGTGGCACTGCTGAGAGGACGGTTGATGGTGACGAGCCCGACGGGCGGCCCGACGACGCTGCGGCTGGAGGTCCCGTGCTCCGGGTCGTGATCGCCGAGGACGCGGTGCTGCTGCGCGCCGGACTGGTCGAACTCCTCACCCTCGGCGGCCACCGGGTGACCGCCGCCGTCGGCGACGCGGAGGCGCTGGCCGCGGCCGTCGACGCCGAGCGGCCGGACATCGTGGTCACCGACGTCCGGATGCCCCCCGACCACACCGACGAGGGCCTGCGCGCCGCCCTCGCCCTGCGCGAGCGCCACCCGGGCCTGCCCGTCCTGGTCCTCTCCCAGTACGTGGCCACCCCGTACGCGACCCGGCTGCTCGCCGCCGCCGGCGCCCAACCGGCCGGTCTGGGCTACCTGTTGAAGGACCGGGTCGGCGACGTCGCGGACTTCCTGGACGCGCTGCGGCGGGTCGCCGACGGGGAGACGCTGATCGACCCCGAGGTGGTCCGGGTGCTGCTGCGCGGCCGGTCCGCCGACCGCCCGCTGGCCCGGCTCACCCCGCGCGAGCGCGAGGTGCTCGCGCTGATGGCCGAGGGCCTCAACAACCAGGCCGTGGCAGGCCGGTTGAGCATCACCGAGGCCTCGGTGGTGAAGCACTGCGGGAACATCTTCATGAAGCTGGACCTGGACCCGACGGAGGGCAACCGGCGGGTTCTCGCGGTGCTGGCCCACCTGCGCGGTGAGTGAACGGGCTGGCGCTGTAAGGCTTTTGAGTGACGCCCTTGTCAGGGCGGCCGCGGTGCCGGAACGATGGCGGCATGGCGAGGACACGGGAACCGCAGAGCGCGATCGTCAACCGGATGCTCAAGGGCGAGGCGACCAGGGACGACACCACGACGGCCCAGACCAACTTCCTGCTGTGGCTGCGGCAGGAGTGGGCCGGGGACGGGGACCAGGCGCTGGCGGCCTGCCAGGACGTGCTGACGGCCGCCGGGGGCGAGGAGTGGCGAGCACTTCCGGAGCGCGATCTGTCCGCCCACGTCTGGCTGTTCAGCTTCTCCTGCCCGAGCCGGGAGGACCTGCCGGGCCAGGCGCGGAACTGGGTGACGGCGGTCGGCGCCAACGGCGGGGCGCCCGCGATCGCCCGGCTGGTCAGGCACCTGCGGGGGCAGCCGGAGTGACCGCGGCGGCCGGATCGACCGCGGTGGCGGGATTGACCGCGGTGGCCGGGTCGGCCGGGTCCGGCAGGGGCACGGCGGGGTCGAGCAGCTCGGTGAGCCGCCGCGCCGAGGCCTCCCAGGTCCAGTGCTCCTCCGCCCAGCGCCGCCCCGCCGCCCCCATCCGGGCGCGCTCGGCGGGCGGGGCGAGCAGGATCCGGGTCAGGGCGGCGGCCACCTCGGCGGGCGCGCGGCCGTCGACGACCGCGCCGGTGACGCCGTCCAGGACGGTGTCCGGGGCGCCGCCGGAGCGGCCGACCACCACCGGGAGGCCGGCCGCGGCCGCCTCCAGGAAGACGATGCCGAGGCCCTCGGCCTCCAGGCCCAGCCGACGGGTGCGGCACGGCATCGCGAAGACGTCCGCCTCCGCGTAGTGGCCGGCCGTCGCGGCGTGGTCGAGGCCGCCGGTGAACACCACGCTGCCCGGCTCGGCGAGGCGGAGGGCGAGGCCCCGCAGCCGGTCCTCGTCCGGGCCCCGGCCGACCAGCACCAGGGTCGTCCCGGGCACGGCCCGGCGGATCGCGGGCAGCGCGCGGATCAGCACGTCCTGGCCCTTGCGCGGGACCAGCCGCGCCACGCAGAGCACCACCGGGGCGGCGGACGCCTCCCCGACGGAGTCCTCGGAGGCCGGCCGGAAGACCGCCGGGTCGACCCCCGGCACCAGGCGCGCCAGCCGGGCGTCCGGTCCGAGCGCGGGCGCGATCCGGGCGCGGGTGTAGGCGCCGAGGTAGGTGACCGCGTCCGTGCCGCGGCCGATCCGGCGCAGCAGGCCGCGGGCGCCCGGGGTGCGGGCCCACCAGATCTCGTGGCCGTGGGTGGTGGCGACGGTGCGGCGGATGCCGGGCGCCAGCCGCCGCAGGCCGGGCGTCATCGCGGCGAGCGGCGCGGCGGCGCCGAACCAGACCCGGTCGCAGCCGTGCGCCCGGGCTATCTCGGCGGCCCGGCGGGTGGCCCGCGGGGTCGGCAGCAGGGTGCGGGCGCGGTCGCGGATCACCGGGTAGGGGAGAGCGGCGTCGTGCTGCTCCGCACCCGGTTCGGCCGAGGTGTAGACCACGACGTCGTGACCGGGGACGCGGTCGGCCATGGCCTTGACGAAGGTTTCGATGCCGCCCTGGCGCGGCGGGAAGTCGTTGGTGACGACGAGGGTGGTGCCCATGGCAGGCCTTTCGGAACGGGGAGCGGAACGGAGGACGGGAGGGAGGGCGAGACGGAGGACGAGAGGGAGGGCGAGACGGAGGACGAGAGGGAGAGCGGAACGGAGGACGGGAGGGAGAGCGGAACGGAGGACGGGAGGGAGGGCGAGACGGCGGACGAGAGGGAGAGCAGGACCAGGACGAGCGGCAGCGCGAGGTAGCCGAACCGTCCGGCGGGCGCCAGCAGGAAGGCCGTGGTCAGTCCGAGCGCCAGCCGGTGTACCGCGGCGGGCGCGGTGCGGGGCGGCCGGACGGCCAGGGACGCCCCGACGGCGAGCCCGGCGAGCAGCAGCAGGCCGACGGCGGCGCACCAGCCGACCGGGCCGAGGTCGGCCAGCAGCCGCCCGGGCAGCGGGCTCGCGGCCGGTGTCGGCAGGCCGCCGCGCCCGGTGGGGAAGGCGAACACCTGCTCCACCAGCGGCCCCGGCGCGCGCAGCGCCACCGGTAGCACCGCCAGTGCCGCCGCCCCCACCGCGACCGCCGTTCCGCGCAGCGCCGCGCGCCGTCCGGCGGTGGCCGCCAGCAGGGCCGCCACCACGGCCAGCGCCGGCCAGGCCGTCCACTTCAGCGCGCAGGCGGCGGCCAGCGCCAACCCGGCCGCCACCGGCCGTCGTTCGGCGGCGCGAACCAGGGCGAGCCAGCAGAGGCCGGTGAGCGGCAGGTCCACCCCGCTGACGCAGAGCGGCAGCGCGACCACCGGCGAGGCGGTGAGCGCGGCGGCGCCGAGCCGGCGCCCGGCGGGCACCGTCCGCAGCACGCAGACCAGGAACACCGCCGCGCACCACAGCCGGGCGTCGCCCAGCGGCGAGCCGCCCAGCGGGGTGCCGTCCAGCAGCGCCCGGGGCAGCCCCAGCAGGGCCATCCCGGGAAGGTACGGGGTGTACTCCTCGACGGTCAGCGGCTCGGCCAGGTACGGCGTGCCGGTGTGCAGCAGCAGCGACCCGGAGCGCTCGATCACCCCGACCTCGCTCTGCCCCCGCCCGTCCAGGACCAGCAGGAGCAGCGGCACCAGCACCGCCCCGAGGGCCGCGACCGCCACCGAGACCTCACGTCCGCGCCGCCGCACCAGCACCACGGCGAGCGCCGCCAGCAGGTACCCGCAGGCCGCCCAGGCCCCCCAACTCCGGTGCGGCCCGAGCCCGGACACCACCGGGAACGCCCCCGCCCACCCCGCCGCGACCAGCCACCCGCCGCACCACCACCACGCCCGTTTCGTCACCGCTTCATTGCATCGCCGCAGCTCGGCGGGGTCATCACGGCCAGGTCGAGTCTCGTGGTCGGGTTTCCCCTACCCCGCCCCGACGGCCGTCGGCGGCGGGCGCCGTCCTCGGGGCCGGTCCGGCGGCGGGGCGGGGTCGGCGCCACCTCCCGCTCCCCGCACTGACATTCGGTGGCGGCCGGATTACTGATCGTCCCCGCCGCGCCGCTATCCTCGCCCTGTGGTGAGGTCGTGGGATGCGGCGGTGGAGCGGGCGCAGGACCGGCTGGCGGCGGGGCCGCGGCTTCGGGCGGCCGGGCCGGGGGACGAACGGCGGTTCGCGCTCTGGGACTTGGCGTCCCTGGTGGAGGGCGGGCTGGGCGAGCTGGTGGACCCGGACGGGCTGGCGCCGCCGGCGGAGCGCGCCTGGCGGGAGCGGCTGGGGGAGAGCGGGCGGGAGTGGCCGGGCGGTGAGCTGTACCGGCGGCGCTACTGGATCCAGGACGACGACGGCGCCGTGGTGGGCACCGTCGCCGTGGACAACTGGACCAAGGGCCCGAGCCAGCTCGCCGTCTCCTCCCTCTACGTGACCCCGGCCGCGCGCGGGCGGGGCCTGGCCGCCGCCGCGCTGGACGAGGTGTACGCGGCGGCCACCGCCGAGGGCCTGCCGGGGTTCCGGTTGGAGGCGCACTGGACCTGGCAGCCGGCGGTCCGCTACTACCTGCGCCGGGGCCTGTGGGTGGTGGGCTGGAAGCACTCGCTGTCCTTCGCCCGGATGCCCCAACTCCCCCTGCACCGGGTGCGGGAGGAGGACGGCCGGCTGCTCCTGCTGGTCGCCGACCGGCTGCGGGGCTGGGTGCCGATACTGGCCGCCGGGCAGGAGGGCCGCTGGCTGCGGCTGGACGAGACGGCGGACTACCGGGGCTGCGACGGCTGGGTGCACGAGTACGCCCGCTCCACGCTGGCCCTGTACCTGGCGCTGGCCGGCCGGCCGCTGGTGCGCGGCCCGCAGTGGTGGGCGGAGGCGTGGCGCTGGTCGGACGCCGGGGAGCCGGAGGGCCTGGCGTACCGGATAGAGGAGTTCGAGCGGGTGGCCCGGGCGGCGGGCCGGCGGGTGGTGAGCCCGTACCGCCCGGTGCCGCCGCCGGAGCGCGCGTTGCCGGAGTCCGTCCCGCCGCAGTCAGTGCCCCCGCGGTCCGCGCTGCCGGGCTCCGCGCCGCGGCCCGGGTCCCCGCAGCTGGCAGACTCGGGGGATGGCTGAGATCGAGATCGACGGCGCCCCCGCCGACCCGGCGCGGCTGGCCGCGCTGGGGCTGCTCAACTACGGGCACTTCACCACCCTGCGCGCCGAGGCGGGCCGGGTGCGCGGTCTGGCCCTGCACCTGGACCGGCTGGTCCGGGACTGCCGGGTGCTGTTCGGCGCCGAGCTGGACCGGGCGGCGGTGCGGGAGCGGATCGGCGCGGTGCTGCCCGCCGACGGCGCGCCGGTGATCGTCCGGGTCACCGTGTACGACCCGGCGCTCGGCCTGGAGCGCCCCGCCGCCCCGGCCGCGCCCGCCCTGCTGGTGACCACCCGCCCGGCCGCGGCGGCCGAGCCCGCCCCGCTGCGGGTCCGCACCGCGGCGTACCGGCGGGAGCTGCCGGAGGTGAAGCACGTCGGCCTGTTCGGCCTGGTGCACCACCGTCGGCAGGCCCAACTGGCGGGCTACGACGACGTGCTGCTGGTCGGCGAGGACGGCCTGGTGGTCGAGGGGGCGACCTGGAACGTCGGCTTCCTGGCCGGGGAGCGGCTGGTCTGGCCGCAGGGCCCGAGCCTGCCCGGGGTGACGGAGGCGCTGCTGTCCGGCGCGTACCGGGGCCCGCAGTCCCGCGCGCCGCTGCCCGCCGACGGGCTGGACCGCTTCACCGCCGCCTTCGCGGTGAACGCGGGGGTCGGGGTGCGCCCGCTGGCGGCCGTGGACGGCACCGCCTTCGACCCCGCGCACCCGGCGCTCGCCGTCCTGCGCGCCGCCTACCTGGGGATTCCCGCCGAAGCGGTGGGGGGATAACCCCACCGCCGTTCCGCCGGTGGCCTGCATGGTTCGCGGAGCCCGTCGTCCCTAGGTTGGAGCACGTTGACGACGAGCGACGCAGAACCGAAGGAAGGCCCACCCATGGCACGCCGCCAAGACCGCCGCAGGACCGACGAGTTCGGGACGGATCAGTACGGCCCCGGCGGCCACGCTGCCGAGGGGTACGGCCCCGACGGATACGGCCGCGAGGGCTACGGCGCCGACGGTCACGGCGGGTACGCCCCGGCCCCGCAGGCGGCCCCCGCGATCGAGCTGCGCGGGGTGCGCCGCACCTACGGCCGCGGCGAGGCGACGGTGCACGCGCTGCGCGGGGTCGACCTGGCGCTCGCCCACGGCAGCTTCACCGCGGTGATGGGCCCGTCCGGCTCCGGCAAGTCCACCTTCCTCCAGTGCGCGGCGGGCCTGGACCGCCCGGACTCCGGGCAGGTCCGGCTCGGCGGCGAGGACATCACCGCGCTGAGCGAGAACCGGCTGACCAAGCTGCGCCGCAGCCGGATCGGCTTCGTCTTCCAGGCCTTCAACCTGCTGCCCTCGCTGACCGTCGAGCAGAACGTGCTGCTCCCGCAGCGCCTCGCCGGGGAGCGCCAGGACCGGGCCCGGGCACGGGAGCTGCTGGCCCGGGTGGGCCTGGGCGAGCACGCCAAGCGGCGGCCCGGCCAGCTCTCCGGCGGCCAGCAGCAGCGGGTGGCGATCGCCCGCGCGCTGATCACCCGCCCGGACGTGGTGTTCGCCGACGAGCCGACCGGCGCGCTGGACACCCGCACCGCGCACGAGGTGCTGGCCCTGCTGCGGCAGGCCGTGGACTCGCTCGGCGCGACGGTGGTGATGGTGACCCACGACCCGGTGGCGGCCTCCTTCGCCGACCGGGTGCTGTTCCTGGCCGGTGGCGCGATCGTCGACGACCTGCCGCACCCGAGCCCGCAGACCGTCGCGGACCGGATGGTCGCGCTGACCGCCCGCCCGGTGGGAGCCGCGGCATGACGAACGGACTCGCGCGCTCCTCGGTGCGCTTCCGGCCCGCGTCCTTCGCGGGCACCCTGGTCGCCCTGCTGCTGGGCGCCGCCGTGGTGGTGGCCTGCGGCGTGCTGCTGCAGACCGGTCTGACCGCGAGCCTCAAGCCGGCCCGGTACGCGGACACCCCGGTGGTGGTCGCGGCCGACCAGGCGGTGAAGATCCAGCGGAAGGTCGGCACGGACACCGAGACGACGGAGGAGGCCACCCCGGAGCGGGCCCGGACGGACGCCGCACTGGCCGGCCGACTGGCCGCGTTGCCCGGGGTCGCGGCGGCCCGCCCGGACACCGCCTTCCCGCTGCCCGCCTCCGGCCGGGCGCCGGCCCTGACCGGCCGGGGCTTCGCCGCGCTCGGCATCGCCGGGCCGGGCGACACCCTGGTCGAGGGCCGGGCCCCCGGCGCGAACGAGGTCGTGCTGGACGCCGACACGGCGCGCGCCGCCCACATCGCGCCCGGCGCGAACCTCACGCTCACCGCGCCCGGCGGCACCGCGGACTACCGGGTCTCCGGCCTGGCCGCCGCCCAACAGGCCGGCCCCACCGCCTGGTTCGCCGACGCCACCGCTGACCGCCTCTCCGGCCACCCCGGCCGGATCGACGCCATCGCCGTCCAGCCCCGCGCGGGCGTGACCACCGCCGCGCTCGCCGCCCAGGTCCGCCAGGCCGTCGGCGGCGACGCCGGTGCCGGAGCCGGTGCCGGAGCCGGTGCCGTCAAGGTCCTCACCGGGGACGACCGGGGCGCCGTCGAGCACCCCGACCTCGGCGGAGCCCGCACCCTGCTGATGGCCCTCGGCGGCAGCTTCGGCGGCTACGCCACCATGACCGCGGTCTTCGTGGTGATGAGCACCGTCGCCCTCGCCACCGGCCAGCGCGCCCGCGAGTTCGCCCTGCTCCGCGCCATCGGCGCCACCCCGCGCCAGATCCGCCGCACCATCGCCGCCGAGGCGATGCTGGTCGCGCCGCTCGCCGCGGCGCTCGGCATCCTGCCCGGAATCGCCCTCGCCCGCTGGTGGTTCGACCAGCTGGTCGAGCGCGGCGCCGTCCCCGCGGACGTCCGCCTGGACGTCGGCCCGCTGCCGATGCTCGCCGCCGTCCTCGCCTGCACCCTCGCCGCGCTGACCGCCGGGTTCCTGGCCGCCCGCCGGCCGTCCCGGATGCGGGCCGCCCAGGCGCTCGGCGAGGCCGCCGTCGAAGCGCCCCGCCCGGGCGCGGTGCGCACCGTCCTCGGACTGGTCTTCGCCGCCGGCGGCATCGCGGCCGCGGCCATCGCCACCTCCCTGGACGGCGCCAAGGCCGCCCAGACCGCGCTCGGCGTGGTGATGTGCTTCATGATGGCCGTCGCCCTGCTCGGCCCCTGGCTGGCCCGGGTCGCCGCCGCGGTGCTCGGCGCTCCGCTGCGGGCCGGCGGCGCGCCCGGCTCGCTGGCCGCCGACAACACCCGCGCCAACGCCCGCCGCCTGGCCTCCGCGATCACCCCGATCGTCCTGGTCACCGCCTTCTGCGGCACCTTGCTGATCATCCAGAGCACCGTGCGCCACACCAGCGGCGAGAACGTCCGGGCCGGCGTCACCGCCGACCACGTGGTCGGCGCCACCGGCCCCGGCCTGCCCGCCGGGACGGCCGAGCGGGCGGGCCGGGTGCCGGGCGTGGACACCGCCGTCGGCGTGCTGCGCACCGGCGTCGTCTACCGGAACGGCGACCAGCTGAGCTCCGCCCCCGTGCTCGGCGTCGACGGCGACCCGGCCCGGCTGCCGAAGGTGCTCGACCTGGGCGTGCGCAGCGGTGCGCTCGCCGACCTCGGCCGCGCCCCCGACACCGTGGCGCTGAGCTCCACCCTGGCCGAGGCGTTCGGCGCCGAGGTCGGCGACCGGGTCCCGCTCTGGCTCGGCGACGGCACCGCCGTCCGGCCCGCCGTGGTCGCGGTGTACGACCGCGGGCTCGGCGTCGGCCAGGCGCTGCTGCCCCGGGCCGCGGTGGCCGCGCACGTCACCGCCGGGTACGACAGCCAGGTGCTGGTCGCCGACGCGCCGGGCGCCGACCGGGCGGCGGTGGCCGCCGGGCTGGGCGGGCTGGCCGGGGCCGCGGTGACCGACCGGGCCGGGTTCGTCGCCCAGTCCGACAAGGCGATGGAGGTCAACGGCTGGGCCAACACCGTGATGGCCGCCGTGCTCGGCGGGTTCGCCGCCGTCAGCGCCGCCAACACCCTGGTGATGACGGTGCTGGACCGGCGCCGCGAGGTCGCGCTGCTGCGGCTGGCCGGCACCACCCGGCGCCAGGTGCGCGGCATGATGCGCTGGGAGGCGCTGCTGGTGGCCTCGACCGGGCTGGCGGTCGGCGCGGTGATCGCCGCGGTCACCCTGGTGCCGGTCGCCCGGGGCGTGGCCAACTCCGCCCCGTACGTCCCGCCGATGCTGGCCCTGCCGCTGGCCGCCGGAGCCGTGCTGCTCTGCCTCGCGGCGACCGGGGTGCCGGTCCGGGCGCTGCTGCGGACCCGGCCGGCGGGGCTGGGCGCGGCGCGCCAGTAGCGGGCCCGCGGGAGGCGAGGAAGGGGGTGCTCTTGAGGACGACTCAAGGGCACCCCCTTCCTTCGGGTGAGAACGACGGCCCCGAGCGGGCGGTCATGGGGACCACATGACGGTCCGATGACCTTTTCAAGAGCTGATCGTGACGTCGCATCAGTTACGCTCGCGCCCGCCCCGCCAGACCGTCGACGCAGAGAGTAGCCCGACCATGAGCAGTCCTCCTGCCGCCCCCGCGCCCCGCTGGCCGCTGATCCTGCTGCGTACCTCCACCACCCTGCTCGCCCTGCTGGCACTGCTCCAGGTCATGCTGGCCGGCAGCTTCCTGAACGGCACCTACGACTCCCTGAAGGACCACGAGGGCAACGCGATGATGCTGGCCACCGTGGTGGTGCTCCAGCTCGCGGTGGCCGTCGCCGTCCGGTGGCCCGGACGGGGCCCGCTCTGGCCGCTGTGGACCACCGCCCTGCTCACCGTCGCCGTCATCGGCCAGATCACCGCCGGCTACGCCCGGGCGCTCGGCGTGCACGTCACGCTCGGCGTGCTGCTGGTCAGCGGCGTGCTGTTCGGCCTGGTCGGCGCCTGGCGGCTGCCGCTGCCGGCCCGGGAGGCGCGGGTCGTCGGCGGTCCGGACGGCACCGGGCGGCTGCCGCGCCCCGGCGGACCGGTCGAGGTGGTCAAGTGAACCGGCGCCGGTTCCTGCGCGTCGGCGCCTCCGTGCTCGGCGCGGGCGCCCTGGTCTCCGTGGCCGGCCCCTCCGTCGCCCGGCTGCTCGCCGAGGGCCGCCCCGGGCAGCTGCTGAGCAGCGAACTCGACCTGCCGGAGGCCTTCCGGGCCGCGCTGCCGGTGCCGACCGTGCTGCAACCGGTGCGCACCGACGCGACCGCCGACCACTACGAGATCACCCAGCAGGTCGCCCGGCTGGAGATCCTGCCCGGGGTGCGGACCGAGGCCTGGACGTACGGCGGCGGCTTCCCCGGGCCGACCGTGGTCACCCGCTCCGGGCGGACAGCGGTGGTCAAGCACCGCAACGAGCTGCCGGTGCCCTCGGTGACCCACCTGCACGGCGGGCACACCCCGGCGGACAGCGACGGCTACCCGGTGGACCTGCTGCTGCCGGTGGGGTCCTCGCCGGACGCCGCCCAGCAGGCGGGCGGCATGGCCGGGATGGCCGGCATGGCGGGGATGGCCGGGATGGCCGGGGCGGACCACGCCGCCGCCCGCACCGCCGTCGGCGAGCGCAGCTACACCTATCCGGGCAAGCAGCGCGCCGCCACCCTCTGGTACCACGACCACCGGATGGGCTTCACCGGCCCCGGCGTCTGGCGCGGACTGGCCGGCTTCCACCTCGTGCACGACGACGAGGAGGACGCGCTGCCGCTGCCGCGCGGCGAGCGGGACCTGCCGCTGATGATCACCGACCGCTCCTTCGCCGCCGACGGCTCCTTCCGCTACCCCGCCGTCGACCCCAAGCTCGCCGAGCCGGGTGTCACCGACGCCTACGCCAACGGCGTGCTCGGCGACGTCATCCTGGTCAACGGCGCGCCGTGGCCCCGGCTGGACGTCGACCGGGTCCGCTACCGGCTGCGGCTGCTCAACGCCTCCAACGCCCGGCTCTACCGGCTCGAACTCGACCCGCAGCCGCCCGGCGGCGACGCCCTGGTCCAGATCGGCTCCGACGGCGGCCTGCTCGCCGCCCCGGTCCGCCACGACGGCATCGAGATTGCGCCCGCCGAACGCTTCGACGTCGTGGTCGACTTCTCCCGCTACCAGCCCGGCACCCAGGTCCGGCTGGTCAACCGCTTCGGCAGCGGCCGGACGGCCGAGGTGATGCGCTTCGACGTCACCGCGAAGCAGCCGGCCGACGACGCGACGGTGCCCGACCGGCTCGCCGCCGTCGAGGCCCTGGACGCCGCCGCCGCCGTCGCCACCCGCGACTTCACCTTCCGGCGCAGCCGCGGCGACGGCTGGACCATCAACGGCCGCCCGTACAAGCCGGGGGAGTCCATCGCCACGCCCGCCCTCGGCACGGTCGAGCTCTGGCGCTTCTCCACCGACCTGCACCACCCGGTGCACGTCCACCTCGACCACTTCCAGGTGATCGGCCGCAACGGCGCCGACCCGGGCCCGTACGACGCGGGATGGAAGGACACCGTGGACCTGCGCCCGGCCGAGGCGGTGGAGGTGCTGGTGCGCTTCACCGACTACGCGGGGGCGTACATGCTGCACTGCCACAACCTGGAGCACGAGGACATGGCGATGATGGCGGACTTCACGGTGCGCTGAGCCGCCGGGGTTCACCCGGACGGCCGACCGCCGGAGGGCGCGCGCTGCGCCCTCCGGCACCCGTGTCCTAGCCTCGCGGGGAGGAGGGGACCCGCCGACGCCCGGAGCCGCGCCATGACCACCCCCGCCGAACGCCGCCGGCGCGGCCGGGCCGCCCGGGAGCGGGTCTCCCGCTCCGCCCACGGCCGGTGGATCCCCGCCGCCGACCGGCCCGACCCGCTCGGCGTGCTGGAACGGCAGGGCGCGGACCGGGTCGCCCGGCTGCTGCCGATCCGCCACGGGCGGATGGCGGAGAGCCCGTTCGCCTACCTGCGCGGCGCCGCCGCCGTCCTGGCCGCCGACCTCGGCGCCCTCCCCGACACCGGACTCACCGTCCAACTCTGCGGCGACGCCCACCTGTTGAACTTCGGCCTGTACGCCTCGCCGGAGCGCGCGCTGCTCTTCGACGTCAACGACTTCGACGAGACCTTCCCCGGCCCCTTCGAGTGGGACGTCAAACGGCTCGCCGCCAGCGTCGCCGTCGCCGCCCGCGACAACGGCCAGGACGATCGGCGGGCGCGCCGGGCCGCGCTCGCCGCCGCCCAGGGGTACGCGACCGCGATGCGGCGGCTGGCGGGCCGGGGCGAACTCGACGTCTGGTACGCCCGGGTGGACACCGCGCAGCTGCTGCCGCTGCTCGCCAAGCCCCGGCAGCGCAGGCGGGCCGAGGCCGAGTTCGCGCGCGCCCGGCGCCGCACCAGCCTCCAGGCCTTCGGCAAGCTCACCGAGGAACGCGACGGGCGGCGCCGGATCATCAGCGCGCCGCCGCTGATCGAACCACTGAGGAAGTCCGAACTGCGCGGCGTCGGCAAGGTGTTCAGCGACTACCGGGCCACCCTCGCGGAGGACCGCCGGGTGCTGCTGGACCGCTACCGGTTCGTCGAGGCGGCCACCAAGGTAGTCGGGGTGGGCAGCGTCGGCACCCGTTGCTACATCGTGCTGCTGGAGGGCGGGAACGGGCACGACCCGCTGTTCCTCCAGCTCAAGGAGGCCGGCCGGTCGGTGCTGGAGGACCACCTGCCGCCGCTGCGGGCGGACGCCGAGGTGCTCGCCCACCACGGCGGCCGCCGGGTCGTCACCGGCCAGCACCTGATGCAGGCCGCCAGCGACATCTTCCTCGGCTGGACCACCGGCCCCGCCGGGCGCCACTTCTACGGCCGCCAACTGCGCGACATGAAGGGCTCGGCGGACATCGCCGACTTCCGGCCCTCCGGCCTGCGCGCCTACGCCGACCTCTGCGGCCGCACCCTCGCCCGCGCCCACGCCCGCACCGGCGACCGCCTCGCCATCGCCGGCTACCTCGGCAGCGCCGACACCTTCGCCGAGGCGGTCGCCGACTTCGCGCTGCGCTACGCCGACCGGACGGCGGCCGACCACGGCGAGCTGGTCGCGGCGATCGCCGACGGGCGGGTGGCGGCGACCCCGGGGGTGTGAACCGGGGCCGGGGGACGGCGAGTTCGGCGCGGCCTTCGGCGCCGGTGGGGTCAGCGGGGCCGCAGGCCGTCCATGACCAGCCCGAAGAGGTGGTCGCGGCGCTCGGCGAGGGTAGGCCCCTGGTCGGCGGTCCAGCTCAGGGCGTTGACGAGGACGAAGACGTCGAGCGCCGTGACGTCCGGGCGGATCAGTCCCTCCTGCTGGGCGGCGGCGAGCAGCCGCCCGCCCGCCTGGCGCATCCGCAGGCAGCTCGCGTGCAGGGCGGACTCCGGGTCCTGCAGGGTGGCCATCAGGGTGGCGGGCAGGCCCCGGTAGGCGGCGGCGTCGAGGAACTCGTGGAGCCAGGTGGTCAGGGCGGGGCCGGCCGGTTCGGCGGCGGCGAGGGTGTCGGCGCGGGCGGTGAGGAGTTCGAAGCGCCGGCCGAGCAGGGCCGCCAGCAGGTCCTCGCGGGTGGGGAAGTGCCGGTAGAGCGTGCCGAGGCCGACCCCGGCGCGGCGGGCGACGTCCCGCAGGGAGGCCTGGGTGCCCTCGTCGGCCATCAGGGCGGCCGCCTCGGCCAGGATCCGGTCGCGGTTGCGCTGGGCGTCGGCGCGGGGCGCCGTCTGCGGTTCAAGGGGCATGGGGTTCCTCGCCGTTGACAACTGGAGCACTGCTCCGGTTAGCTTTCCGGAGCGGCGCTCCGGATTCTAGTCGGAGCCCGTCCGTCCTGCGTTGGGGGAGAGCACATGGCCACGGAGAACACGATGAAAGCCGTCCGGCTGCACGCCTACGGCGGACCCGAGGTGCTGCGGTACGAGGAGGTGCCGAGGCCCGTCCCGGGGACCGGAGAAGTGCTGGTCCGCGTCCACGCGGTGGGCGTCAACCCGCCCGACTGGTACATCCGGAGCGGCTTCACCACCATCCCGGCCGAACGGCGGCCCGACTGGCCGCTGCCGCTGACCCTCGGCACCGACGTCTCCGGCGTGGTCGCGGAACTCGGCGGCCCCGACACCGGCTGGAACGTCGGCGACGAGGTCTTCGGACTCCTCGGCTTCCCCGGCCGCCCGTCCGGCTACGCCGAGTACGTCGTCGCGTCGGCCGCCGACCTGGCGCGCAAACCGGCCGCCCTCGGGCACGTCGAGGCCGCCGCCGTCCCGATGGCCGGGCTGACCGCCTTCCAGTTCCTGTACAAGCGCCTCGGCTACGCCGGGGGCGGATCGGCCGTGGTGGTCGGCGCGGCCGGCGGGATCGGACACCTCGCGGTCCAACTCCTGCGCCTGGCCGGGGCGGAGGAGGTCGTCGCGGTCGCCTCCGGGCGGCACGAGGAGTTCCTGCGCGGCCTCGGCGCCGACCGTTTCGTGGACTACACCCGCACCCCGGCCGCCGAGGCCGTCCAGGGCGCCGACCTGCTGGTCGACACCGTCGGCGGCCCCGAGGCCCACCGCCTGCTGGGCGCCCTGCGGCGCGGTGGCCGACTGGTGTCCTGCTTCCTCGGCGAGTACCGGCCCGAGCGGGCCGCGGAACTCGGGGTGGCCCTGAACGAGGGCCTGTGGCAGGTCCGTTCCAGCGGCGGCGACCTCGCCGAACTCGCCCTGCTGCTGGCGGACGGCCGGGTCCGGGTGGCCGTGGACGGCGTCTACCCGCTGCGGGAGGCCGCCGCCGCGCACCGCCGGGCGGAGCGGGGGCACATCCAGGGCAAGCTCGTGCTGCGGGTGGTCGGGTAGCGGGGAGGGGGCGTGCCGGGGCCGTACGGGGGTCGGTCCCGGCAGGCAGTCACCCTGCGTCGGGCTGCGGCGCGGGTCGTCGCGGGTGGGGGAGTCCGATGTCAGGGCCGGTCCCCGGCGGGCGTCACGGGGCCACCGGCCGCCGTGGGCGGCGGAGATGCACCGTCGGGGCCGGTCTCCTGGGTGCCGGGCCCGGCCCCGCCGCCCGGGCGATCGACAGGCGCCGGCCGGCGTGCACGCCCGGGTGCCGGTCGACACGCCGGACCAGGAGCGGCCCACCGCGCCGCGGGCGGCGGCCGGCTTCCGCCGCCGCCCGCAATCGGCTCCGGCAGCGCTCAGCCGAGCCGCGGCCGCACCGCCGCGACCAGCAGTGCGGCGGCGACCAGCAGGCCGCCCGCGTAGAACGGGCCGAGGTCACCGGCCGCTGTGCCGAGGGAGGCGGCGGCCAGCAGCGGGCCGGCCGTGGCGCCGAGGTTGAGGGCGGCGGTCGCGTAGGCGCCGGCCAGCGCGGGGGCGCCGGCCGCCTCGTACAGCACCCGGGTGATCAGCGTGCCGCCGACCGCGAAGGACAGCCCGCCCAGCAGGAACACCAGCGGCAGCAGCGCGCCCGGCGCGTCCGCCAGGACGGCCAGGGCGGGCCAGCCCGCCAGCAGCAGCGGGCCGCCGACGGCGAGGACCAGGCCGGGGCGCCGGTCCGCGAGCCGCCCGGCGACGGTGACCCCGGCGAACGACCCGGCCCCGAACAGCACCAGCGCGACCGGCACCCACAGGTCGCCCAGCCCGGCCGGGCCGGTCACCACGGGGGAGAGGAAGGTGAAGCCGCCGAAGGTCGCCGCGTTCACCAGCGCGGCGAGCAGCATCGCGCGGAGCAGCGGGGGGCGGCGCAGCTCGCCGAGCTCCGCGCGCAGGGCCGGGGCCGGGTCCGTGGCCGCGGCCCGGTCGGTCGACGGGGCAACGGGCGGAAGGCCCTTGGCGATGCCGACGGCGGCCGGAAGGCAGAGCAGCGCGACGGCCCAGAACGCGGCGCGCCACCCGAACAGCGCGCCCAGCACCGCCCCGCCCGGGACGCCGGCGACCGTCGCCACCGTCGTCCCCGACAGCAGCACGGCGAGCGCCCGCCCCTTGCGGTCCGCCGGGACGAGCGCGGCGGCGGTGGTCAGCGCCACCGCCAGGAACCCGGCGTTGGCGAGCGCGGCGACCACCCGGGTGGCCACCAGTACCGGGAAGCTCGTCGTCACCGCCCCGACGGCGTGCGCGGCCGCGAACACCAGGACGAACCCGAGCAGGCTGCCGCGCCCCGACCGGCCGCGGGCGAGCCCGGCCATCAGCGGTGCGCCGACCGCCATGCCGACCGCGAAGGCCGAGGTCAGCCCGCCGGCCGTACCGACGGTGACGCCGAGATCGGCGGCGAGTCCGGGCAGCAGCCCGGCGAGCATGAACTCCGAGGTGCCCATGGCGAACACGGCCAGGGCGAGCAGATAGAGCGGAAGGGGCATCGAGAGGCTCCGAAGCGGGGCGGTGGGAACGAGGAGGACGGACGTCTCGTCACCGCACGCTCAACCCCCGGGCGGCGCAGGCGTGGCGCTCGCTCGGACCTCGGTGGTTCAGGATCTCCGGGGTTTCAGGGGGCTGACGGCGCGTGACCGAAAGCCCCCACCCTGGATGCCTCAGGGCTCGACATGCCCGGCACGCTACCCGACCCCCTGCCGCCGGGTCACCCGGTTTTCCCGGTGGCCGGGCCGGGAGCCACCGGCCGGCGCACCGCGAATCGAGGAGGGACCGTGCCCTCCTCGATCGCGGCGGCCGGCCGGCACTGGCCTACCGCCTACCGTCCACCGGGACCGGCCTGCGGCTGGCGCAGGTGCCGGGCGAAGAACCCGGCCGCGTCCTCGCCCGCGAACCGCGGGACGCCCGTGTGCCCGCCCATGTTGGCGTGCAGCGTCTTCTCCCGGGAGCCGAAGGCGTCGAACAGGTCCAGGGACGCCTGCCGGTCGTTGCCCTCGTCGTCCCACTGCAGCAGGACGTGCAGCGGAATGGTGACCCGGCGGGCCTCCTCGAACACGGCGCGGGGAACGAGGCTCCCGGCGAAGAGGCCGGCGGCCACGATGCGCGGCTCGACCACCGCCAGCCGGACGCCGATGGAGATGACTCCCCCCGAGTACCCGACCGGGCCGCCGATCCCGGGCAGGGCGAGGAGGGCGTCCAGGGCGGCCTGCCATTCCGGGACGGACTTGTCGACGAGCGGGAGGACGAGGGCGTCGACGATCTCCTCGCCGACCGGCTCGCCGGCCTCCATGGCCCGGCGCAGGTCGGCGCGGGCCTGCTCGAGGGCGGCCCAGCGGGGCCGGTCCCCGCTGCCGGGGAGCTCGATGGTGGCCGCGGCGAAGCCGTCCGCCGCGCAGCGTCGGGCCCGGGCGACCAGCCGGGGGTGCATCCTGCGCAGTCCGAGCGGGGGGTGGCCGAGCAGGACCAGCGGGACCGGCTCGGACGGGGAGGCGGATGCGGGCGTCCACAGGATGCCGGGGATCTCGCCGAGGGTGAACCCACGCTCGAGGACGCCGCCGTCGAGGTGCTGTTCGGAAGTGAAACGCATGGTCGTGCCTTTCGGGAGTGCACTGGAACGGCGCTCCCGGACGACGACCTATCGCCCGACCGTGACCCCGGAGGAGAGCACCCATGTCGAAACGTTCACGGGTACCACCTCCTCGTTCTCTCGCACGGCCTCCAGGAGGCTAGCAGACCGGCGGTACCGGGGCACCGGAGAACCTCTCGGCCGGGCCGGGGCGGGCAGCGCCCCAGGATGCCCGGAAACCGAGGAGGGGGTTCGATGGCGAACCGTGGGAGAGCCGGCGGCATCGTGGCCGCCACCGCGCTGCTGCTGCCGCCGGCGCTGTGGGCGGTGGGGCGGATGGAGTCCGGCAACGGCGGGCGGGCGGTGGCGGCCGACGTCCTGAACCGGCCGTGGGCGATGCTCGGCCTGGCCGCCGTCCTGCTGCTGGCCGCGGTCGTGGTCCGCGGCCGGTGGGACGTCGTCGGCGGGCTGGCGTCGGCGTTCGCGGTGTTCGGGCTGCTGCTGTCGGGTGGCGGCCACGTCCTGCAGATGTTCGGACCGAAGGTCCAGGGGGTGAGCCGCACCGCCTCCCCGGAGCGGGCGGACCACGTCCTGACGGTGGCCCACCACGACGATCCGGAGGGCTACAACGGGCGCTACTTCGTCCGGCTGGAGACCGGCACCGGCCTGGCGACCCGCCGTTGGGAGGTCCTCGCCCTCCACACGGGCGGCTTCCGGGGCCAGGGGGAGTTCGTCGCGGCGGAATGGGCCGGGTCCGGCCGGGTCCGGGTCACCACCGACGCCGGCTACCGCGTCTTCACCGTCGACCCGGGCTCCGGCGAACCGACCCTCACCGAGAGCGTCGGCGAGCTGAAGTCCCTCGTCCAGGGGGCCTGACGGGACGTTCGCCGGCGGCCGTGGCGCTGCTGGCCGGCCGGGTACGGGCGTGGCGGGCCTGAACCGCCGGATCTGTTGCGGGGATCGGCCGCCGGGGATCGGCCACGGGGATTGTCAGTGCCGTGTGCAACGGTGACGTCATGCTGGCGATTACGGTGCAGACGAACGAGACGCGGCACCTGAGGGTGTCCGCGGACGACCTCGCGGGGATGGTCCGGCGCATCGGTGCGCCGGACGACCGCTTCCTCGTCGTGGAGCGGATACCGGACCTGCCGGACGTGTACGTGCAGGTGTGGCACGCCGACGGCGAGGAGTACACGCTGGAGCACCGGGACGGCTCCGCCGAGCGGCACTTCGAGGTGCGGCTGGCCGGGCCCGAGCCGGTGGTCGCGGCGATGACGGGCTGGGCGCGCGGTGCGGCGGGCTGGGACGAGGGGCTGGACTGGCAGCCGCTCGACCTGGGCCCGGCGCCGGCGCCGGTGCCGCCGATCGACCTGGAGGCGGGCGAGCGGCGGGAGTTGGAGGACCGGCTGCGGCTGACGCTGGCCTGCGGCTACACCGACCGCGCCCGGCTCGCCGAGCAGGCCGAGGAGCACCTGGTCGCGGGCGACCGCCGCCCGCTCTCGCGCCCCCAGGCCGAGCAACTCGCCGACCGGCTCTGGCTGGAGCGGGTCGGCGAGCAGACCGGCTGGATCGGCGAGACGGATCCGGAGCGCCTGGCCCGGGCCTTCGCCGCCCTGGAGGCGGGCGGCATCACGGCCCGGGAGGACTTCGGCTGCTGCCGCTCCTGCGGCGACGCCGAGATCGCCGAGGCCGGCGAGGCCGACGCCCGCGGCTTCGTCTACTTCCACGCCCAGGGCACCGAATCCGCCGCCCTCGGCCACGGCCTGTCCCTGCGGTACGGCGGCTTCGACGGCTCCCCGGCGGCCACCGCCGCGGTCGGGAAGGAGGTGGTCGCCGCCCTGGCGGAGGCCGGTCTGCCAACGGTCTGGAACGGCGACCCGTCCCAGGCCGTCGAGATACGCCCGCTGCTGTGGCGCCGCCGCCTGGCGGGGTGAGACCGGCACCGCGGTCCGGCGGCACCCCGACGGCCGGACGGCGGCGTCAGCCCCTCACGGCACCAGCACCCGCAGGGCGTCCGGTACCACCGCGACGTCCACCGGGAGCGCGGCGATGAACTCGCCGTCGGCGTAGGCGGTGATGCCGGGGGACTCGATCCGCAGGGCTTCGGTGCGCAGCGTGGTGACCTCCGGGTAGGTGATGTGGGTGCCCTTGAAGAGCGTGGGGAAGAAGCGGGCGATGCGCAGCCGGGGCATGGCGTCGACGAGGGTGAGGTCGAGCAGTCCGTCGTCGGGCAGGGCGGCGGGGCACATCAGCATGCCGCCGCCGTAGCTGCGGGTGTTGCCGACGGCGGCCAGGGTGAGGTCGCGTTCGATGACGGTGCCGTCGGCGAGGGTGATGCGGAACGGCAGCGGGCGGAGGTTGGCGAACTCGGCGGCGATGGCGAGGTTGTAGCGCATCCGGCCGCGCGGCCAGCGCAGCCGGTTGGCGCGGTCGCTGACCAGGGAGTCGAAGCCGGTGGCGAGGACGGAGCCGTACCAGCGCACCGCGCCGTCCGGGCCGGTGATCCGGCCGAGGTCGACGCCGCGGGTGCGCCCGGCGGCGATGACGTCGGCGGCGGCCTCGGGGGCGCCGAGCGGCAGGCCGTACTCGCGGGCGTGGTCGTTGCCGGTGCCGGCCGGTATCACGCCGAGCGGGACGGGCGTGCCGGCCAGGGCCTGGAGGGCGAGGTTGATCATGCCGTCGCCGCCGACCACGGCCACCGCGTCCACGCCGTCGGCCGCCGCCTCGCGGGCGAGCCGGACGGCGTCCTCGGGGGAGCGCCCGGCCCGCGGTTCGACGTCGACGCCGAGGGCCCGCAGCCGGGCGGTGGCCCGGTGGGCGGCGGGCTCGGCGTGGCCGATGCCCGCCGCCGGGTTGGTGAGAACGGCGACCCTGCGGACGGTTCTCACGTCGTTCACGGGATCAGCTTGCCCGGGTTGAGGATGCCCGCCGGGTCGAGTTCGGCCTTGACGGCGCGCAGGATGCGCACGCCGAGGTCGCCGATCTCCTCGGTCATCCAGGGCCGGTGGTCGGCGCCGACGGCGTGGTGGTGGCTGATGGTGCCGCCGGCGCGGAGGATGGCGTCCCCGGCGGCGCGCTTGGCGGTACCCCAGCGGGTGAGCGGGTCCTCGCCGAGGGCGGCGACGACGGTGAAGTAGAGCGAGGCGCCGGTCGGGTAGACGTGCGAGACGTGGCAGAGCACCAGGGAGCCGGGCAGGGCGCCGGTGAGCGCCTCGGTGACGGCGGCCCGCAGGGCCGGCAGCCGGCTCCAGGAGGCCGCGGTCTCCAGGGTCTCGCACAGCGCGCCCGCGGCGAGCAGCGAGTCGCGCAGGTAGGGGGCGCTGAACCGGCCGTGCTCCCAGGCCCGGGCGGGGCCCTCGCCGAGCGAGGTGCCGCCGGCGGCGAGCAGGGCGTCGCGGGTGAGCTGCTGTCGGGCGGCGACCTGGGCGGCGCCGCCCTCGAAGACGGTGACGGCCAGGCAGCCGCTGACCGCCGGGGCGCCGCCGATCTGCTCGGTCATGGCCAGGTTGATCATGGTCTCGGCCTCGTCGGAGAGCCGGATCACGGTCGGGCCGGTGCCCTGCTGCTCGACGGCGCGCAGCGCGGCCGTGCCGGTGGCGAAGTCGGGGAAGCTCCACGCCTCGTACGCCTTGACGGCGGGCAGCGGGTGGACGCGCAGCCGGACGGCGGTGATCACGCCGAGGGTGCCCTCGGAGCCGAGGAAGAGCTGGCGCAGGTCGGGGCCGGCGGCGGAGGCGGGGGCGCGGCCGAGGTCGAGCACCCCGGCCGGGGTGACGACGCGCAGCCCGCGCACCATCTCGTCGAAGCGCCCGTACCCGGCGGAGTCCTGGCCGGAGGAGCGGGTGGCCGCGAAGCCGCCGATGGTGGCGTAGCGGAAGCTCTGCGGGTAGTGGCCGAGCTCCCAGCCGCGCTCGGCGAGCAGCTCCTCCGCGGCCGGGCCGGTGAGGCCGGCGCCGAGGACGGCCTCGCCGGAGGTCTCGTCCAGGTCGAGCAGCCGGTCGAAGCGGCGCAGGTCGAGGGAGACGACGGCGGCGAGGCCGCCGCGCTCGGGGTCGAGGCCGCCGACCACGCTGGTGCCGCCGCCGAACGGGACGACGGCGATGCGGCGTTCGGCGCACACCGCGAGGACGGCGGCGACCTCCTGCTCGCTGCCGGGCAGCACGACGGCGTCGGGGGCGTCCTGCGCCTCGCGGCTGCGGCGGCGCAGCAGGTCCGGGGTGGACTTGCCGCCGGCGCGCGGCAGCCGGTCGGCGTCGGCGGCGCTGACGTGCTCCTTGCCGACCGCGCCGGCCAGCGCGTCGAGGTCCTCGGCGGAGAGCCGGGACGGGTGCAGGACGACCTCGTCGGCGCTCGGCCCGGGGGCGGCGTCGCCGGTGACGCCGAGGGCGGCGGCGAGCAGTCCCTTGATGTCGGCGGACAGCTCCTTGGCCAGGGCCGGGTCGCCCCAGGCGTCCCACTTCATCGGGGGGAGCGGAAGTGCGGCGCCGGCCGGTCCCGCTTGCGTCTCAGGTGCCATGCGTTACAGTTTCACACATCATGTCAAGTAGTAACGACGAGCCCGAGACGCCGGGCCAGACCCACGGGGGCACCGGCCAGGTCCCGGGGGCCCGCAGCACCGACGACGCGATCCTGGACGCCGCCGCCGACCTGATGGTCCATCTCGGCGTGCGCCGCACCCAGCTCGCCGAGATCGCCCGCCGTGCCGGGGTCAGCCGGCCGACCGTCTACCGCCGCTGGCCGGACGTCCGGGCGGTGATCGGCGCGCTGCTCACCCGGGAGATCCTGGCCACCCTGGAGGCCGCCGTGCCGACCGGCCGGGACCGGGAGGCCTTCGTCGAACGGACCGTGGAGATCGCCGTCCGGCTGCGCGACCACCCGGTGATCGGCGCGCTGCTGCGCTCCGACGACTCCGACCTGCTGCTCGAGTACGTCGTCGAGCGGCTCGGCGCCAGCCAGCGCGGCCTGCTGGAGGCACTGCGCACCGGCATCGAGCAGGGCCAGGCGCACGGCTCGATCCGGGAGGGCGAGCCGCTCGAACTGGCCGCCATGGTCCTGCTGACAGCCCAGTCCACCGTCCAGTCGCACCGTATGGTCGCCTCCCTGCTGCCCGAGGCGGCTTGGCGGCGCGAACTGGCCAGAGCACTGAACGGATACCTCGCGCCATGACCCCCACCGCAGGCCCGCACACCGGTCCGCACTCCAGCGCGCACGCCGGTCCGTCCTCCGGTTCGCACGCGGGCCCGTACACCGGTCCGTACGCCGGGACCTCCCGGCTCAACGCCGTCCGAAGGGCGGCGGAGCTGGAGGCGCTCGGCGACGACGCCCGGATCGACCTCCTGGTCATCGGCGGCGGCGTCACCGGCGCCGGAGTGGCCCTGGACGCGGCCTCGCGCGGCCTGCGCACGGTGCTGGTCGAGGCCCGGGACATCGCCTTCGGGACGAGCCGCTGGAGTTCCAAGCTGGTGCACGGCGGCCTGCGCTACCTCGCCTCCGGGCGGATCAAGGTGGCCTGGGAGAGCGCGGTGGAGCGCGGCGTGCTGATGACCCGCACCGCCCCGCACCTGATCCGCGCACTGCCCCAACTGGTGCCGCTGCTCCCGGACCTGCTGCGCCCCGGCCAGGCCGCGCTGATCCGTACCGGCTTCCACGCCGGGGACGCGCTGCGCCTGACGGCCGGCACCCCGGGCGCGCTGCTGCCCCGGGTGCGCCGGATCGACGCCGACCGGACCCGCCGGCTGGTGCCGGGCGTGCGGACGGACGGGCTGCGCGGCGCGCTGGTCGCCCACGACGGCCAACTCGTGGACGACGCCCGGCTGGTGGTCGCACTGGCCCGGACCGCCGCGCAGTACGGTGCCAGCGTGCTGACCAGGGTGCGCGCCGAGCAGGTCACCGGCACCTCGGCCCGGCTGGTCGACACCCTGACCGGGCGGGAACTCACCGTCCGGGCCGGCGCGGTGGTCAACGCCACCGGCGTCTGGGCGGGGGAAGTGGACACCTCGATCCGGCTCCGGCCCAGCCGGGGCACCCACCTGCTGGTGGACGCGAAGGCCCTCGGCAACCCGGCCGCCGCCCTCACCGTGCCGGTGCCCGGCTCCACCAGCCGCTTCGTCTTCGCCCTCCCGCAGCAGCTCGGCCGGGTCGCGATCGGCCTGACCGACGAGGACGCCCCGGGCCCGATCCCGGACGAGCCGCAGCCCACCGAGGCCGAGCGCTCCTTCCTCCTCGACACCGTCAACGCCGCCCTCGCCACCGCCCTGACCAGGGCGGACGTGATCGGCGCCTACGCCGGGCTGCGCCCGCTGATCGACACCGGGGACGGCAGCACCGCCGACATCTCCCGCGAGCACGCGGTGCTGGAGAGCCCGTCCGGGGTGATCACCGTGGTCGGCGGCAAGCTCACCACCTACCGCCGGATGGCCGAGGACGCGGTGGAAACCGCCGTCCGGCTGCGAGGCCTGCCCGCCCGCGCCTGCTGGACGGCCCGGCTGCCGCTGGTCGGCGCCCCCGGTCACGGGGACAGCCGCCCGCTGCCCGCCGGGGAGGCAGGCGTCGGGGACGGAACTGCCGGGCGGGTGCCCGCCTCGCTGCTCGCCCGCCACGGCGGCGCGGCCCACGAGGTGCTGGCAGCCGGGGAGTTGACGCCGATCGCCGAGGGCCTGGACGTGACCCGCGCCGAGATCGCCTACGCCGTCAGCCACGAGGGCGCGCTGGACGCGGCCGACGTGCTCGACCGCCGCACCAGGATCGGGCTGGTCGCGGAGGACGCCGAGCGCGCCCGGAAGGCGGTCGAGGAGATCGTGGCGGAGGCGCGGTAGCGCGGCAGTGCGCGGGGCCGGCCCGGCTGAGCGCCGTACCGGCACGTGTCCGCTCCGTTCCTGCGGCTCCACGCCTTGGCGCGGCAGCCGTGGACGGGCGCGGCCGTGCGGATGAGGCGGAATCAGCGCGCCGTGCGCTCGGGCATCGGGTGCTGGGCGCCGGACAGCTCCAGGACGCAGGAGAGCGGGTGCTCGGCCCGGCCGGTGCGGTCCAGCCGCACCGCGAGCGGCCTCGGCGGGGTCGGCGGCTCCTCGGCGACCTGGGCGGTGAGGGTCAGCGGATAGTCGCCGTGCCCGTGGACCCGGTGGAAGTCGCACTCCTTGCCGTCGACCAGCAGCTCGGTCTCGGTGATCCAGCCGGACCGGACGTTGACGGTCACCGAGTGCCCGCCCTGGTCGAGGTGGAAGCTGTACCGCTGGCGCATCGGGACCTCCGGCGACCGGGCCTGCGACGAGGGGAGACGGCGGTGAGCCGACGAGGGGGAACGGGTGAAGATCGGACGAGGGGAAATCCACTGCCAGTCTAGGGCGGGAGGTCGCTAGGGTGCTCGGCATGCGGAGCACAGCGGGCGGCCTGCGGCCGTACGGGCCGGACGAGGAGGTGGCCGAGGACGAGTACGTCCTCGGCCTGTACCGGGTGCCGGTCAAGGTGAGGACGGGGCGCGGGGCCGGCCCGGCGCCGCAGCCCGGGCGGCTGGAGGCCTGGGTCGACGGCGGCGCCCTGCGGGCCGTCCTGCGCCGTCTGGGTGCGCGGACCCTGCCCACCCTCGCCCGCCACGAGCCGGACCTCGACTTCAGCAGCCGGATCCGGCAGCCGTCGATGGCCGCGCTGGTCCGGGAGATCGAGCAGGTGGACCTGGCCCGGCTCCCGGCCGCCGAGCGCGAGGTGCTGGGCCTGCTGCTGGGCTGGGGCCGCAGGGCGGCGGCCGAGAACGGTGCGCTGCGGATCGAGATCGACGCCGTGCGGTGACGCCCTGACCGGGCCGGCGGCGGTTCCCGGGCACGGTTCCCGTGTGCGACCCGGAGAAATTCCCGGGGTGGGCCCGCCTGTAGACGGATTCTCGTGATCTCTACAGTGTTGTAGATTCGTCCACAGGGAGAGATCAGAGGAGGGCATTGTGGGAGTTTCGCTGGCCAAGGGCGGCAACGTCTCGCTGAGCAAGGAGGCGCCCGGTCTGAGCGCCGTGATCGTCGGTCTCGGCTGGGACGTGCGCACCACCACCGGGGCCGACTACGACCTGGACGCCAGTGCGCTGCTGTGCAACGCGCTGGGCAAGGTGGTCTCGGACCAGCACTTCGTCTTCTTCAACAACCTCCGCAGCCCCGAGGGTTCGGTCGAGCACAGCGGCGACAACCTGACCGGCGGCGGAGACGGGGACGACGAGCAGATCAAGGTCGACCTGGACCGCGTCCCGGCCGACGTGGCCAAGGTGGTCTTCCCGGTGTCGATCTACGACGCCGACGCCCGGCTGCAGAACTTCGGCCAGGTGCGCAACGCGTTCATCCGGATCGTCAACCAGGCCAACGGCCTGGAGATCGCGCGCTACGACCTGACCGAGGACGCCTCGACCGAGACCGCGATGGTCTTCGGCGAGCTGTACCGCAACGGCAACGAGTGGAAGTTCCGCGCCATCGGCCAGGGCTACGCCTCCGGCCTGCGCGGCATCGCGACCGACTACGGCGTCAACGTCTGACCGTCGTCCGTCGGTAGCGGTCAACGCCCGTTCGCCCGAAGCGGGTCGACCGGGGTTCGGCAGTCACGGCCACGCGCTCAGTCGGTACGGCCGAGCGCGTGGCCGCCGAAACCCCCGCCGCCGGTGAACTGGTGGTGCCACCAGGCGGTCATGGCCGGTTCGTCCATCCCCGACCAGTCCGGCGCCGCGGTGACCTGGGCCCGGCCCAGGGTGCGGCCCAGCTCCACCAACTCCCGCCCGGCCGCCGTCCGTTCGCGGTCGTAGGCGGCCAGCAGAGCTGCCCAGGAGTCGGCCTCCCGCCCGGCCAGCTCGAAGGCGTGGGCGTCCTGGATCGCCTTCACCGCGCCGCTGGTGTTGTGCGGGCGCACCACGGTGGCCGCGTCCCCGCCGATCAGCAGCCGTCCGGCCGTCCGGGCCGGGGCCGCCAGGTCGTAGACCGGCTGGAGGAAGGTCCGTTCGCGCGGGGTCAGGGTGACCAGGCCGGCCCAGTACGGCGGCAGGTACCGCTCGGCGAGCCGGCGCAGCTCGTCCACCTGCGGGTCGGTGAGGCTGCCCGCCGGGATGCTGGTCGGGCCGTCCAGGCGCAGCCAGGCGGGGGTGGGGGCGTAGAAGACCCAGTTCACCTGGGTGCGGCCGGGCGCGACCCCGGGGATGCGGTAGATCACCACCTGGCCGCCGGGGTAGCAGGCGGTGATGCACTGCTCCTCCGGCCAGGGCGCCGCGCCGCCGGGCAGCTCGGCCAGCAGGGCGGCGTCGTAGCTGCCGCGCCAGCACACGTACCCGGCGTACTCGGGCTCGGCCTGCGGGCAGACGGCCTCGCGGACCACCGAGCGGTAGCCGTCGGCGCCGATCACCAGGTCGTACGTCTCGCGGCCGCCGTCCGTCTCGACCCAGGCGCCGCCCGTCTCGGCCCGGGTGCCGTCCGGCTCAGCCTGGGGGCCCTCCGACCCGCCGCCGTCCGGTTCGTCCCCGCCCGGCTTGTTGCCGACGGCCGTCACGGTGGCACCCAGCCGGAACTCGACCTGCTCGGGCATCCGTTCGCGCAGGGCCTGCCAGAGCACGCCCCAGTGGTGCGAGTGGAACGGGAAGGGCTGGGCCCAGAGCAGTCGCCCGCAGCCGTCCGGCCCGTCGCCCTCGCCGGCCGCGCCCCGGGCGACCCAGCGGCGGACGGTGAGGCGGTGGCGGCGGGTGTCCGCGTCGAGGTGTCCGGCCCGGACCAGTTCGTCGAAGCGGTCGTTGTGGGTGCACAGCCCCACGCCGCGGTCCTCCAGGTGCCCGGGGCTGCGTTCCAGCACCACCACCCGTTCCGCGCCGAGCCGGGCGGCCGCGCCGGCGAAGGCGCTCCCGGCGATGCTGCCCCCGACCACGGCCACCGAGCCACCGCGCACGGTCGCTCCTCTCCTGAGTCCCGAGCTTCGAGTCCGCGGCGTCCCCGCGATGCGATGTCCCCCCGCGACGCCCCCGCGATGTCCGGGACACGACGATACGCGTCCGGTCGGTCCCCGGCGCCGTGTTCGAGCCATCCGGAGGGCCCTTCCGGCGACCCTGGAGAGCCTTATGCAACTAGTTGCATACCCCGCCGCCCGTCCCCTACCCTGCGGTAACAACGCCCCCGGTCCACAACGCCCCCGGTCCACTTCCCGGTCCACTCCCCGCCCGCGCCCCAGGAGACGTCGATGAGCGCCCACCCCGGCAGCAACCGCTACCCGCACCTGCTCAGCCCGCTCGACCTCGGCTTCACCACCCTGCCCAACCGCGTGATCATGGGCTCGATGCACGTCGGCCTGGAGGAGGCCCCCGGTGGCTACGAGCGGATGGCCGCCTTCTACGCCGAGCGGGCCCGCGGCGGCGTCGGCCTGATCGTCACCGGCGGCATCGCCCCCAACGAGGCCGGGCGCCCCTGGGAGGGCGGCGCGATGCTGACCACCGAGGAGGAGGCCGACAGGCACCGCGTGGTCACCGACGCGGTGCACGCCGCCGGCGGCAGGATCGCCCTCCAGATCCTGCACTTCGGCCGCTACGCCTACCACCGCGACCTGGTCGCCCCCAGCGCGATCCAGGCCCCGATCAGCCCCTTCACGCCCAACGCGCTCACCGCCGAGCAGGTCGAGCAGACCATCGAGGACTTCGCCCGCTGCGCCGAACTCGCCCGCCGCGCCGGGTACGACGGCGTCGAGATCATGGGCTCCGAGGGGTACCTGGTCAACGAGTTCATCGTCGCCGCGACCAATCACCGCGAGGACGAGTGGGGCGGCACGTACGAGCGGCGGATGCGCTTCCCGGTGGAGATCGTCCGCCGGGTCCGCGAGCGGGTCGGCGAGGACTTCATCATCGTCTACCGCCTCTCCATGCTCGACCTGGTGCCCGGCGGCTCCACCCTCGACGAGGTCGTGCGGCTCGCCCAGGCCGTCGAGGCCGCCGGGGCGACCATCATCAACACCGGCATCGGCTGGCACGAGGCCCGCATCCCCACCATCGCCACCTCCGTGCCGCGCGGCGCCTTCGGCTGGGTGACGAAGAAGGTGATGGGCAAGGTCGGCATCCCGCTGGTCACCACCAACCGCATCAACACCCCCGAGATCGCCGAGCAGTTGCTCGCCGAGGGCAGCGCGGACCTGGTCTCGATGGCCCGCCCGCTGCTCGCCGACGCCGACTTCGTCGCCAAGGCCCGGGACGACCGCGCCGAGGCCATCAACACCTGCATCGGCTGCAACCAGGCCTGCCTCGACCACACCTTCAACCTCCAGATCACCTCCTGCCTGGTCAACCCGCGCGCCTGCCACGAGACCGAACTCGTCCTCGGGCCCACCCAGTTGCGCAAGCGGATCGGCGTCGTCGGGGCGGGCCCGGCCGGCCTCGCCTTCGCCGTCTCCGCCGCCGAGCGCGGCCACGACGTCACCCTGTACGACGCCGCCGAGGCGATCGGCGGGCAGCTGAACATCGCCCGGCGCATCCCCGGCAAGGAGGAGTTCGACGAGACGCTGCGCTACTTCCGCACCCGGCTGGCCGAGTTGGACGTCACGCTGCGGCTCGGCGCGACCGTCACCGCCGAGCAGCTGGCCGGGCAGGGCCACGACGAGCTCGTCCTCGCCACCGGCGTCACCCCGCGAACTCCCGCCGACATCCCGGGAATCGACCACCCCAGCGTGCTCGGCTACCTCGACGTGCTGCGCGACGGCGCGCCGGTCGGCGAGCGGGTCGCCATCCTCGGCGCCGGCGGCATCGGCTTCGACGTGGCCGAGTTCCTCACCGACCCGGGCGACGCGGCGAGCCTCAACCCGCCGGTGTTCCAGGCGAAGTGGGGCATCGACCCGGAGTACCGCGAGCGCGGCGGCCTGCGCGCCCCGGAGCGGCCGAAGCCCCCGCGCAGCGTCCACCTGCTCCAGCGCAGGACCAGCAAGGTCGGCGCCGGCCTCGGCAAGACCACCGGCTGGATCCACCGCACCGAGCTCAAGCACCGCGGCGTGGTGATGGTCCCCGGCGTCACCTACGACCTGATCGACGACGCCGGTCTGCACATCACGGTGGACGGCGAGCGCCAACTGCTGCCCGTGGACACCGTCGTGCTCTGCACCGGCCAGGAGCCGCGCCGCGACCTGTACGAGGCGCTGCGCGAGCGCGGCCTGCCGGTGCACCTGATCGGCGGCGCCGACGTGGCCGCCGAACTGGACGCCAAGCGCGCCATCAAGCAGGGCACCGAGCTCGCCGCGGCGCTCTGAGCCCTCGCGTTCCGTACGGTCGGTGCCCCCGCGTCCCGCACGGTCGGCGCCCCCGCCGCGAGCGGGGGCGCCGACCGAAAACCACTCGCCGTCCGCCCGGGGGCCGTTGCTAGTATCCGCAGGTCGCAGCGCGGATCACGGCGCGCGGGGCGTGGAGCGGATCACAGGGGAGAGCAGGCCGATGGACGAGCAGGGCGAGACGGCGTACGCGCCGATGGCGGACGAGCCGGCGGCGGACGAGCGGGTCGAGTTGGCGTACACGCCCACGGTGGCGGACTTCCGGGAGGCCCTGGCCGCCCGGTCCCGGGCGACGCGCGCGGGCCGGCGCCAGCGGGCGTTCCTGTACCTGCTCGTCGTCTGCGGCCCGCTCATCGCCGCGCTCGACCTCTCCACCGGCAAGGGCATCGGCTTCCCGCCGGTGTTCATGGTGCTCGCCGCGCTGGCCCTGCTCCTCTGGCTGCCCCGGCTGCAGGCCGGCCAGTTCCACAAGTTGACCGCCGACAAGGGCGAGTTCACCGCCACCGTGGCAGCGTCCGGCGTGACCATCACCAACCGCCACTCCACCAGCACCCTGACCTGGCAGGCGGTCCCGCACCACGTGGAGACCCCGGGGCTGTTCGTCCTGCTGAGCAACGACAAGAACAACTCCTGCCTGGCCGTCCTGCCCAAGCGCGGCACCGCCGACCCCGACCGGCTGCGCGCCGTGCTCGACCGGCACGCCCCCGCGCCCGCCCGGGGCTGAGCCCGGCCAGTCCCGCTCGCCCGTACCCCGCCTTCGCCCCGTCCGTCCCCCTGCCCGCTCCCCGTACGATCGACGGCATGTCGCTGCCGCACGCCATCCTCACCGCCCTGCTGGAGAAACCGTCCTCGGGGCTGGAGCTGACCAGGCGGTTCGACCGGTCGATCGGCTTCTTCTGGCCCGCCACCCACCAGCAGATCTACCGCGAACTGGGCCGGCTGGAGGCCTCCGGACAGATCCGGGCCCTCCGGCCGGAGGCGCCGGTGCGCGGGCAGAAGAAGGAGTACGAGGTGCTCCCGGAGGGCCGCGCCGAACTGGCCCGTTGGACCGCCGAGGGCGCCGCTCCGCGCGCCGTCCGGGAGCCTTTGCTGCTGCGGCTGCGGGCGGCCGCGGTGGTCGGCACGGACGGCCTGACGGCCGAGCTGGAACGCCATCTCGCCCTGCACCGCGAGCAGTTGGCCGACTACCGGGAGATCGAGCGGCGCGACTTCCCGGTCGAGCGGGCGGACGAGGAGAACCGGCTCCAGCACGCGGTGCTGCGGGCCGGCATCGGACTGGAGAGCTTCTGGGTGCAGTGGCTCGCCGAGACCCTCGACACCCTGCCGGCCGAGCCCTCCCGCCCGGCCGGCCCCTCCGACGCTTCCGTGGCCTCCGACCGGCCCTGACCTGCGCCGATCCCCGCCCGCGCGCCCGGCCCAGCCCCCGGTGGGACACTGGTGGCCTGTCCCTTCCCGAACTCTCGACCGGGGGACCCGTATGTCTCTGACCAGGCCCTTCCACGCCCTCACCGCCGCGGCCGTCGTCGTGGCGGTCGCCCTGGGCCCGGCCGCCCTCCCGGCGTCCGCCGCAACCGCCCAGCCACTGCCCTCCGCCGACCAGCTGAAGTCGGCCCTGCTGACCGCGGCCGACCTCGGCCCCGGCTGGACCGAGCCCCCGGTGACCCCCAGCCCCAGCCCCAGCGCCGGCGCGAGCCCCAGCGCGAGCCCGTCGAACCCGGTGACCGGATGCGACGCGCTCAGCGCCCTGATCAACATGTACGTCACCCGGCCGGGCGCGGCGATCCCGCGCGCCGAGACCGAACTCGACGGCCCGAACGGCAACCCGATGGTCACCCAGGCCCTCGCGGCCGAGCCGTCCGACCAACTCGCCACCGACTTCAACTCCGCCGCCGACGCCCTGAAGACCTGCCACACCATCACCTTCAACGCCGGCCCCAGCGACACCGTGACCTTCACCGTCAGCCCGGTCACCCTCGGCGACCGCAAGGACGCCCCCGCCGTCCACCTCGACGGCACCCTGGCCGGCGTCCGACTCAACGGCTACGTCGGCATCGAACGCTTCGGCACGGTGGCCATGGCCTTCGGCTACTTCGAACGCCAGGGCAGCAACGAACAGGCCGCCTCCATGGAGTACCGCACCGCCGTCGCCAAGGTCGAACGCGCCCTCGGCGCCAAGGCCGGCAGCACCACCGCCCCCACGGCCGTCCCCGCCACCCCCACCGAGGGCCGCCGCGTCTGACCCTCCTCGCCCTCCGAACACCACCGCGGCCCCCCACCGAACGCACGAGGCGCTCGGCGAGGGGCCGCGGTGGTGGCCTGACGGCGACCGGACGGGGAGTCACGTTTTGGTTGTCCGGGAGCTCCTGTGAAGGCCCTCGTCGCTCTGTTGTTCCTGGTCCCCTTGTTTCAAGGAGCCCGCGGCGGGCGCCGGACCGCTCGGCGAGGACCAAGGGACCTGGAAGACTGGGAGCGTCGATGATGCCGGGGTGGGGGTTCTCGTGACCTTGCGGAACTACGACAGAGGGCATGGCTGCCAGATCTACCTGCAGGAAGAACGGAACGGGCAGCCTGACGTACGCAGAGGGATGAGCAGGAGACCGGTCTTCGGTGGGGGAGGCGATTCGCGTGGTGGGACGTTCGGTGGTGTTCCGGATGGTGCTGGTGGGGTTGTTGTGTGGCGCCAGTGCGTGCACCGGGGCGTCCGGTGGGCACGGCGGGGCGTCGGCGGGCGCCGTGTCCGGTGGGGTGGCGGCCGAGGTCGCGTGGCCGCTCGGTGAGGAAGGGGCGACGCTCTCGGAGGTCGAGAGGCGGCGGATCCTGCGATCGGCCGAGGAGAACGGCTGGGCTCCGGCCGGTGGCGAGGCCACGGTGGTCCGGTACGACAGCGGGTACGGCCCGGGGCTGATCTGGCGGGCGAAGGGGACCGGCGCGGTCTGTTCGGGATCGTCGCGTGGCTCGGGTCCCTGTGTTCCGCTGGCGGACATCGCCGCGAGGCCGAACCCGGGCGTCGGAATCTTCATCGGCGCCGCCTACTACGAGGGGAAGTGGTCGGTCATGCTGTTGTCCAGCGGTGAGACGGTCGATCGGGTCATGTGCCAGGGGCGGAGCTTTCCGGCGCGGCGGGCGTACGAGGTCACGGTCGACGGCGTGCTCCACACCGTCTACACGGTGTCGATACCGCGCGGACTCCAGGGCGAGTACCGGGTGGCCGTCCGACGGGACGGGCAGCCGGCCGAGGACCGCGTGACGCTCAACATGGATCGGGTCGCCGGCCCGGCGCGGTGCTGACCGGGCGGGCGAGGGCGGTGCACGGCGGGTGAGGCGGCGGCCCGGGCCGCCGGGGGAGGAACAGGTGACCGTGCTGTGAGGGGCTTCCCGAAGTCGCGGGAGGGGGTGGTCCTGCTGGCGGGCCTCCTGCTGATCGTCAGAGCGTAGTTCGCCCGGCGCTGATCCGGCAGGCCGAGAAGACTGGGGCCGTCCGGTCGGCGGTGCCATGGCGAAGGCTTGAGCAATGCGCACGGGGGGATGAGTCACGTGGTGGGACGTTCCATGAGGGTGAGCGCTGTTCTCGTGGGTCTGGTGTGTGCTGCCAGTGCGTGCAGCGGGGGTGGGGCCGGAGGGGTGGCGGGCAAGGGTGTCACGTCGGCGCCCGTGGTCCGGCCGGTGTTTGCGGAGAGCTCGAAGCAGGTGATCCTGCGGACGGCGAAGGAGAACGGGACGGCGCCGGCGGGTGATCGGTTCACGCTGGTCGAGTACGACGGCGGGTACGGGCCGGAGCTGATCTGGCAGGCGGAGCGGACCGGAGGTCTGTGCGCCGCGTCGGAGAGCGTCATGGCGGGTTGGTGTGAGACGGTGGAAGAGACCTCCGGGCGGCGGGTTCCCGGCGTCGGCGTCTTCGTGGACCCGGGGCTGCGCGAACGCGACGGGGAGGCGTCGTGGGTGGTGCGGGTGATGGCCAGCGGTGAGACGATCGACCGTCTGTCGTGCCAGGGAAGGGAGTTCCCGGTCCGTCAGGTGTACGCGGTCGACCTGGCCGGGGCCCGGCGCACCGTCTACACCGCCTCGATCCCGAGGAATCTCCAGGGGTCGTACCGGGTGGCCGTCCAGCGGGACGGGAAGCCGGACGAGGATCGTCTCGACCTCGGCTTCGAGAAGGGCCGTGTCGTGCAGTGCTGAGGGGCCGGCCGCCCTCGGGCCCGCTGCACGGGCGGATTCTGCCTGGCCGACGCCGAACTGCTGAAGCGCCGTTTCCCGCAGCTGGGTTCGCTGTCGGCGGCGATGTGGGTCGGTCGGGTGCTGACGCAGAACTCCGTGACGTGGGTTCCCGGGCCGACCGACGTGAGTATGCAAGGGGTGGCACAGGTCGAGTCGGCGACGCTGGCGGAGATCACGGCGAACGGGACGTGGGAGGAGGTCTCCATCGGTTGCGGTGTCCCGGAGGAGATCGCCGCCGAGGTGGGTGACCCGACCAGGTGGCTCCACAGCAGGGCCTTCGACGAGTCGGTCACCCGGACCCAGTACCCGGGGAGCTTCTACTTCGACAAGCAGACTGGCCGGGTCTACTTCTGCGCGGTCAATCCGAAGATCAGGGAGGGAAGTTGAGCGTCTGCGGGCCTTGCGGGCGGCCGTACCCCCGTGACGGCCGCCCGTCGTACGGGCCTACGGGTGGTAGACGACCTCCGGGAAGGCCGTCGACGGTCCGTCGAGCAGGTTGCCGCAGTGCCGGCCCCGCAGGTGGAGGTCGAAGAAGGCGCGCGGGTAGGCCTGTTGGACGAGGACGCCGCGGTCGGGGTCGAGGGTGCCGACCTGGGACTGGATGTCCTGCTCGGTCATGCCGAGCAGCTTGCCCGCCTGCGGGATCAGCGTCATGTTGTCGCCGTAGGAGCTGTGGATGGCGCCGGTGGCCTGGACGTCGAGGCGCCAGCCGCGCAGGTGGCCCCAGAAGGTCTCGATGAACGGGCTGGTGGCCCGGGTGTAGCGGGCGGTCATCATCATGAACGGCCGGTCGATGTCGGTGGTGATGGCGGGGTTCGACTCCATCCGCCCGTCCAGGGTGAGCCCGGCGCGGATGCGCTGGTCGGCGACCATGGCGAGGCCGACGGCGGTGCCGCCCTTGGACCAGCCGAAGGCGCCCATGTTCCGCGCGTCCAGGTTGCCGAGCAGGCCGGTCGGCAGGGTGCGGCCGTCGACGTCGGGGTTGCGGCCGTTGGCGAGGTCGACGACGCGGTCGAGGAGGAAGAGCAGGTCGGCGGCGTAGTCCTTCGGGGCCAGCCCCGGGGCGACGCCGTCCCGGGTGACGACGGTGCCGTCGGGGAACTCGGTGAATCCGTCGTGGGTGTGGTCGACGGTGACGACGGCGAAGCCGTGGCTGGCCAACTCCTGGACCACGATGGTGTGGTCGGCGCGGTGGCTGCCCGCGCCGTGCGAGTAGACGACGACGGGCAGCGGCCGGCCGGCCCGGTGGACGGGGGCGCCCTGGTGGCCGGCGGTGAGCGGGGCGAGTGAGAGGGGGAGGGGGAAGCCGGCGTCGTCGAGGAAGGCCTTCAGGGCGCCGTCGGTCATCCAGGGGGCGAGCGGGTACGCGTCGGCGGCCGCGGCCCGGGCCGGGTACCAGACGGTGGCCATCAGCTCGCGGAACTTTCCGGGTCGGGCGTTCGGGTCGAGCCTGGCCTCGTCGCGCAGGTGCAGTGGCACCATGCCCACGGGGAAGGGGCCGGTGGGCGCGGGCAGGGTGAGGCGGCCGGGGGAGTCGGGGCCGGTGCCGGTGCTGGTGCCCGTGGAGGAAGCGGGGGTGGAGGCGGGGGCGGCCGAGGCGGCGTGGGCGAGGCCCAGCGGCGCGACGGCGCCCAGTGCGAGGGCGGCGCCGAGCATGCGGCGGCGGCTCGGTCCGGTGGGGCGGGCGGTCGGCGTGCTGTCCATCGGCGTGGTGCCCGTCGGCGTCGTGTCCATCGGCGTGGTGTCCATGCGCGGAACGCTGTCACGGGGGGCGCGGGGGCGGCATCGGCCTGCGGATTGATGATCGGTCACCTGGCATTGGCCCACGGGTTTACATCCCCGGGCTGATGCGGAACGGGCGTGCGCGGGATCTCGCGAAGGGCGGCCCCGAGGGCGTGCGGTCGACGCCTCGGCCCCCTCGGGTGCGGGAGGGGGCCGAGGGGGCCGAGGCGGATGGTGCCGAGAGGGATGGTGCCGTCGCCGATGTGCCTAGACGAAGTTCTTGTCGATCAGCATCTGCAGCACGTTGACGTGGAAGTCCGGGAAGTCCATCGGCACGATGCCGAACCGGGCGCGCTGCTGGGTGCGGGCGTTCAGGTACGGGTAGACGGTGCGGTCCATCAACGACTGCGAACTGGTCTTGGGCCAGTAACCACCGGCGTACGACAGGAAGTTGACGAACATCTTCGAGTAACCCGGGTTGAGGAAGGCCTTGTCGAACTGGGCGACGATGCGCTGGCCCTTGGTCCCCAGGGGGTCGGTGCCGCCGGTCTGCCAGAGGTCCTGGGTGTCGAAGTAGCCGTTCTCGCCGCTGGACCAGTCGATCAGGCCCCACGGGTTGGTGAAGTCGGCGATCAGGACGACCTTCCCCCGGGCGGTGGCGAGGGTCGGCCAGCCGTAGAAGTGGAACAGGTCGCGGTAGCCGAGCCCGTCGAGGTAGTGGTTGATCCGCCGCATGAACTCGGTGTCGTCGAGCGCCTGGCCGCCGGCGCGCTCGTTGCGCAGGCGCATCAGGACGGTCTCGCCGGGGTGCGAGCGGAGGAAGGAGCGGCACTGGTCGAGCACGTCCTGGAGCCGGATGTGCTGGTAGTTGTCCGAGTGGTAGATCCCGAGTTCGTCGGGCGCGCCCTGGAGGCCGTTGCAGCGGATGTCGAGGAAGCGGACGCCCTCGGTCAACTGCTGGGGCAGGCCCCAGTTCTGGGTGTGCGACCACTCGGTGCCGTAGGCGGGGTTCTCGCAGCAGGAGTCGTGGGTGCCGGGGATGGTGAGGTCCAGGAGGGAGGTGCTGCCGTTCAGGCGGCTCATCCAACTGTCGGTCGGCAGCCCGCGCGGGGTGGTCGAGGCGGCGGCGGAGGGGGAGGCCGAGGCGCTGCCCGGGAGGGCGAGGCCTCCGAGGGCGGCGGCGCCGAATCCCGCGCCCCAGCTGAGGAGTTCACGACGTGCGATGCCCATGGTGCGGCTCCTTGGGGTCCAGTCGGTCCGGGGTCGATCCGGGGTCGATCCGGGGTTGATCCGGGGTCGGTCCGGTCGGTCGTACGAGTCGTGCGAGGCGTGCGAGTGGTGCGCTTGTCATCTTGGAGCACGCGGCCACTGCTTTGGCAGGTTCACGACGCCGGCAATCCGGGGCCGGACGGCCCCGGCGGGGTGAAGATCGAAATGCGCGGACGGCCGCCGCCCGCCACGGTGGGACCGTGGCTGCGATCGTCGTCCTCTTCGAACTGGCCCCGGACCAGGCCCTCGGCCCCGAGGGCGTCGGGCCGGGCGTGGTCGCGGTGCACGCCGCCGGCCAGGACCCGGACGTCCCGGAGGACCCGCAGGCGCGCACCCTCTGCGGGCTGGACACCGCGCCGATGGAGCACGCCCACTACCGCCCCGCCCGGCCGGGCGAGCCGTGGTACCCGCCCGAGCTGGAGCAGCAGCGGTGCCGGCTCTGCGAGGCGGCGCTGCACCGGCTTTGAGGGCCCTGAGGATCAGGAGAACGTTCGAGCGGTCGGTCAGCGGGGCCGGTGGGCGATCGCGGCGAACATCGTCACCGACAGGTGGAACGCCCCGTGCGCGGCGGCCGCGTCGAGGTCGGCGTAGAGCCGGTCGCGCTGCTCCTCGGTGAGCAGGCCCCGGCCGACGGCCGCCGCGCCGAGACCGCGGAGGATCGGTCCGCCGACCGTGTGGGGGTCGTGCAGGAGGACGTCGGCGCCGAGGGTGTCGACGGTCAGCCCGGCCTCGACCAGCCAGCCCGCGAGGCTGCGCCCGGCCTCCGGCTGGGCGGCGGCGCCCTGGACGACGGCGGCCAGCGCGGGACGGACGTCCGGGGCCACCGGGTGCAGCAGGAAGGTCGACCAGTCGGTGTCCAGCAGCGCGACCCGGCCGCCCGGGCGCAGCACCCGGGCCATCTCGGCGACGGCCTTCGCCGGGTCGGTGAGGTGCTGGAGAACGCGCTCGCACCAGACCGCGTCCAGCTCGCCGTCGGGCAGCGGCAGCGCCTGCGCGTCGCCGTCCAGGAAGCGGGCCGGGCTGCCGGCCTCGGTGGTGCGCCGCTCGGCGACGGCCCGCAGGCCGGGGTGGGGTTCGACGCCGATCGCGCTTCCCGTGGTGCGGCCGGCCGCACCGCCCTCCGGGCTGACCGCCGCCGCGAGCACCCGGGTCTCCGAACCGGTGCCGGCGCCGACGTCCAGCGCGCGCTCGCCAGGGCGTACGGCGAGCCGCTCGTGCGCCCACGCGCGCAGGCGCCGTACCCCGGGGTTGGCGGCCTGCGCGTCCAGCGCGGCGACCAGCCGGTCGGTGTCCGCCGGGTCGGCGTTGGCGGCGTGGAAGGCCGAGGTGGGACGCGGGTCGGTCATGGGCGCCACCCTAAACGGACATGACGGTCCATCGGCGACATCCCGCCCGCGCTCCTCGCGGCACGGCACGGCTCGTCCCGGACGGCGGTCCGCCCGCTGCCGACCGGCAGGGGCCCTGGCGTGGCGGGTCCGGCCGGCTTCCCGCTCCTCGTGCCCGCCGCCGCGGGTCAGAGTTCCGGCAGTGCCTCGCCGACGCGGGGTTCGCGGTGCTCGGTGAGCCAGAACAGGTAGCCGCGCAGGTAGGCCTCCAGTCCGTCGTCGAGGTAGGCGGCGTACTGGCGCAGGGCGTCCGGTTCGTTCCGGCTGTCGTCGCCCAGCCGCAGTTCGTCGGCGATCCAGGCGCGGACCTCGTCTCGGCGGGCCCACCAGTCGCGTACCGCCTGCGGGGTCCAGTGCCGGTCGCCGTCCCAGGCGTAGCCGCCCAGGGGCTCGTCGTGGGCGATCTCGACCAGGGCGGCCACTTCACGCGGGTTGACGGGCTGGCGGTGGACGAACTCGCAGTGCCTGTCGTCGGAGAGCACGTGCTCGGGGAGGTAGTACGGCCCGTTCAGTCCGCTGTCGGTCTCGCCGACGTAGAACGGGCCGGGCACGTTCAGCCTGCCGCGCTGCTCCCAACGGCCGCGGCCCACCGAGTCGGCCATCTCCCGGGCGGTCGGCAGCGGGTCCCAGTAGGCGAGCTCCTGCCACGGCCCCTCCGCCGGGTGGAGGAGTAGCCGCCCGCGCATCCGTACGGCCGACTGCCGCAGCGCCGCCTCGTGCGAGAGCTCCTGCCCCCGGTTCAGCGACCGGATCCACCGGCCGATCACCCCGCCCACCTGCGTCTTGCTCATGCGGCCCAGCCTAGGACCTGCTCGGGCGAAGGGCCTCGGTGAAGTGGCGGCCGCCTCATTCGGCGTCGGGCGCGCCCTGGTGGCTCCGGTGCACCGGAAGTCGGCCGGGCCGACTTCCCGCGCATGCCGACTTCCCGCGCACGCCGGCTCAGGCGGACGGCTCGCCGGTGGCGGTGCCCGTGCAGCAGGCCTCGGGGGCGCCGGCGGCGCTCTTGCCGAGGGTGTCGGCGTCGGCCTTGACCACGTAGACCTCCCAGGGCTCCTTGCCGGGGGCGGTCACCCAGACCTTGTCCTGGACGGCGTAGCAGCAGGAGGTGTCGTTCTCCTCGAAGGCGGCGAGGCCGGCGTCCCGGAGGCGGGTGGTGGCGGCGGTGACCTGCTCGGTGGAGGCGACCTCGACGCCGAGGTGGTCCAGGCGGGTGTCCTCGCCCGGCTCGCCCTCGATGAGGACGAGCTTCAGCGGGGGCTCGGTGATGGCGAAGTTCGCGTAGCCGGGGCGGCGCTTGGCGGGCTCGGTGCCGAAGAGCTTGCTGTAGAAGGCGATGGAGCCTTCGAGGTCGGCGACGCGCAGGGCGAGCTGGACACGGGACATGGTGGCCTCCAACAGGCTGGATCGAGCCTGGATCGATATCCGTCGATGCAAGCTTGCGGACTGGATCGGCGTTCGTCAATATAGAAGCATGTCGAAACAGGAACTCCGAGTGCTGGGCCAGGACGACGGCGCGGACGGCTGCTGCCCCGGGCTGCTGAGCGCCCCGCTGGACGAAGGGCAGGCCGCTGAACTGGCGCCGCTGTTCAAGGCCCTGGGCGATCCGGTGCGGCTGCGGCTGCTGTCGATGATCGCCTCCGGCGCCGGCGGCGAGGTGTGCGTCTGCGACCTGACCCCGGCCTTCGACCTGTCCCAGCCGACGATCTCCCACCACCTGAAGCTGCTGCGGCAGGCCGGGCTGATCGACTCCGAGCGCCGGGGCACCTGGGTGTACTACCGGCTGGTCCCCGAGACCACCGACCGCCTCGCGGGCGTCCTCACCCGCCCGGCGCCGCTCGAACCGGGCTCGGTGCCGCTCGAACCGGGCTCGGTGCCGCTCGGAGCCGCCGAGTGAGCGCCGCAACCGGGGCGCCCGCCCCCGCCCCCGTCGCCGGCCGGCTGTCGTTCGTCGACCGCTACCTCGCGCTCTGGATCCTCGCCGCGATGGCCCTCGGCATCGGCCTCGGCCGGCTCGTCCCGGGCCTGGGCGACGCGCTCGCGAAGGTGACCGTCACCGGCGTCTCGCTGCCGATCGCGCTCGGCCTGCTGGTGATGATGTACCCGGTGCTCGCCAAGGTCCGCTACGACCGGCTCGACACCGTCACCCGGAACCGCCGCCTGCTGATCCCCTCCCTGGTGCTCAACTGGCTGGTCGGGCCCGCCGTGATGTTCGCCCTCGCCTGGCTGCTGCTGCCCGACCTGCCGGAGTACCGCACCGGGCTGATCATCGTCGGCCTCGCCCGCTGCATCGCCATGGTGATCATCTGGAACGACCTGGCCTGCGGCGACCGGGAGGCCGCCGCCGTGCTCGTCGCCCTGAACTCCGTCTTCCAGGTGGTCGCGTTCGGCGCGCTGGGCTGGTTCTACCTGTCCGTGCTGCCCGGGTGGCTCGGCTTGGAACAGGCGGCGCTCGACGTGTCGGCCTGGGAGATCGCCCGCAGCGTGCTGGTCTTCCTCGGCATCCCGCTCGCCGCCGGCTACCTCACCCGCCGCCTGGGCGAGAAGGCCCGCGGCCGCACCTGGTACGAGACCGGGCTGCTGCCGCGGATCGGCCCGTTCGCGCTGTACGGGCTGCTGTTCACGATCGTCGTCCTGTTCGCGCTCCAGGGCCGTGCGATCACCTCACAGCCCCTCGACGTCGCCCGGATCGCGCTGCCGCTGCTGGTGTACTTCGCCGTCATGTGGGCCGGTTCCCTGGCGCTGGGCCGCGCGGTGGGCCTGGACCACCCGCGCGCCACCACCCTGGCGTTCACCGCCGCGGGCAACAACTTCGAACTGGCCATCGCCGTCGCCATCGCCACCTTCGGCGCCACCAGCGGCCAGGCCCTCGCCGGAGTCGTCGGGCCGCTGATCGAGGTGCCGGTGCTCATCGGCCTCGTCCACGTGGCCCTCGCCGCCCGCCGCTACTTCCCCCAGCCCGCCACCGCCGTCGAAGGGTCCGCCCGTGTCTGAGCCTCAGCCGCCCCTGCCCGCGGCCGTGTTGCCGTCCAAGCTGTCCAAGCCGTCCGTGCTGTTCGTCTGCGTGCACAACGCCGGCCGTTCCCAGATGGCCGCCGCCTTCCTGAGCCACCTCGGCGGCGACCGGGTCGAGGTCAGGTCGGCCGGCTCCGCGCCCGCCGACACCGTCAACCCGGCCGTGGTCCGGGCGATGGCCGAGGTGGGGATCGACCTCTCCGCCGAGACGCCCAAGGTCCTCACCGTCGAGGCGGTCCGGGCCTCGGACGTGGTGATCACCATGGGCTGCGGCGACGCCTGCCCGTACTTCCCCGGAAAGCGCTACCTGGACTGGCAGTTGGCGGACCCGGCCGGCCAGGGCGTCGACGCCGTGCGCCCGATCCGCGACGAGATCGAGCGGCGGGTCCGTGGTCTGCTCGCTGAGCTGGGCGTGGGGGCGGGGGCGTGAACGGGGACGTGACCGTCGTCGCGATGACGGCGGCGCACGCCGAACAGGTCCTGGCGATCTACCGGTTCGGGATCGACGGCGGCGACGCCACCTTCGAGACCGCCGCGCCGAGCTGGGAGGCGTTCGATGCCGCGCGCCTGGCCGAGCACCGCTTCGTCGCCCTCGACGGACACGGAGACGGGGACGGGCACGGGCACGGCCGGGTGCTCGGCTGGGCCGCGGTGGCCCGGGTGTCGGACCGGTGCGCGTACGCGGGTGTGGTCGAACACTCCGTCTACGTCCACCCCGAAGCGCGGGGGCGGGGCGTGGGCGCCGCGTTGCTGGAGGCGCTGATCGCCTCCACCGAGCGGGCCGGGATCTGGACGATCCAGTCGGGGATCTTCCCGGAGAACACGGCCAGTCTCGCCCTGCACGCCAGGGCCGGGTTCCGGGTCGTCGGGACGCGGGAGCGCATCGGCCGGCGCGACGGCCGGTGGCGCGACGTGGTCCTCCTCGAACGCCGCAGTCCTACGGTCGGTTGAGCACATCGCTGACCGAATCGCCGTCCGAAGAGCCGTCCGGCGGGTGGCGCGGAGTGGGAAGTCGGCCGGGCCGACTTCCCACTCCGCACGTGTCCGGGTACGGCGCCGACTACACGCCGACCGCGGTGCCGGCGTGGGCGGAGGCCGCCTGGTACTCGTCGTCGCCCTCGAACCGTGCTTCGCAGCCGGTGGTGAGGGTGCTGGCGACGATGACCGGATCGAGGATCTTGGAGCCGGAGTTCAGCTTGGCGATCCCGCTCTGGTCGGTGGTCGCGGAGCCGACGCGCTGGCCGCTCGCGGTGCTGTAGAAGGTGATCTGCCGCCCCACGATCGGCTTGCCGTCCGTGTCGGTCAGCGTGGCCTCGAAGTCGCCGCTGATCGGTGCGTTGGCGACCACGTGGCCGCTCACCGTGCGTGCCGTGAGCTGGACGGGCTTCTTCTCGGAAGTCATAACGTAACCTCCTGGATGCTCTGGGCTACTCCCTCCACCGTAGGCACGTCCGTGAGGGCCTGCACCCGGGACGTATCGCCGCAGGTCAGGGCCGTCGGCGGGGCCGCTCCTCACGGGCCGGTCCCGCCCTCGGCGGGGGTGCGGGGAGCGGGTGCGACCCGGTGGCGTCCGGCGCGGGGATCGGGGAGACTCGCGCGCATGGTTTCGGTGTTGCAGAACGTGGCGATCGACTGTGCGGACGCCTATGAGCTGGCGCGGTTCTGGAGTGGTGTGACCGGTCGGCCGTTGGACCCCGACTGCCGGCCGGGGGACCGGGAGACGCAGGTGCTGCTGGCGGAGGGGCCGGTGCTGTACTTCAACCAGGTGTCCGAGGCGAAGACGGTCAAGAACCGGGTCCACCTGTGCCTGCGGCCCGAGACCTCGCGCGACCAGGAGGTGGAGCGCCTGCTCGGCCTCGGCGCCACCTTCGTCGGCGACCACCGGAACCCCGACGGTTCGGGGTGGGCCGTCCTCTCCGACCCCGAGGGCAACGAGTTCTGCGTGCTGCGCAGCGACTCCGACCGGGCCGTCACGAACCCCTGACGCCCGTGCGCCGCCGCGGCCGGAGCCGCGACCAGGCCCCGACGCCCAAGGCCGTCCCGATCCCCAGGAAGGCGCCGACCCCGGCCGGCCCGACCCACCCGGTGATCGGCGCCGCCGCGCCGCCGCCCTCCCCGGTGAGGGCGAGCAGCGCGGTGAGCAGGCCGTACGGGACCAGCAGCGTCCCCGCGCAGGCCAGGGCGAGCAGCGGCCCGCGCGGGAGGCGCCGTCCCCACGGCCAGGCGAGGGCGCAGGCCATGGCGAGCCCGGTCAGGGCGAGGACGGCGGTGAAGTCGACGCCGTGCCGTTCGAGCCAGACCAGGGCCCCGGGCGCGCCGTTGCGCCGACTTCCCACTCCGGGGGCGACGGGGCGACGGGGGCCAGGGGCTACCGGGAGAGCAGGACCGCTCCCGCGGCCGCCGCCGCGGCCAGGATGACGAGGGCCAGGACCGCGCAGCCGAGGTTCGCCTCCACGGACCCGCGGGTGGCGGCGAGGGCCGGTGTGAAGTCGGCCGGGTTGTCGGGCGCGTAGTGGATCACGACCTCCTGGCCGTACACGGCGGTGGTGTCGGACAGGTACGAGGGCTGGTAGCCGGTGACGGCCGTCCCCTCGGGGGTGGTGAAGGAGTAGACGGGCGTCCGGCTGGTGCGGAGGTCGCCGTCCGCGTCGGTCTCGACGGTCCTGAGGACGGCGATGACGCGGCCCGTCGCGGACGCCATGGCGTCCAGCTCGGCGAGACGCTTCCTCATGCGCCGCCGCTCCCCGGGCAGGTGGAGGGCGGTGAGGACGGTGAGCGGCCCGCAGACCGCGACCAGGGCCCACGGCCAGCCCCAGTCGATCGAGGCGACGACCACCAGCCCGACGTAGATCAGGAGGACGGCGGAGTTCGGCAGGCCGAGCCCGCGCCCGCCGTCCTGGGGGCTGTTGGTGAACCGGAAGGCGTGCGGCCGCCCCGGCGGGTAGCGGATTCCGACCTCCCGGCCCACCCAGGCCGTGGTGATCAGGTCGCCGGTCCCGGTGTCGTTCGTGACGACGAACTCCTCGCCGGTGGAGGGATCCCGGAAGCGGACGACCACCGCGATCCCGTCCTCCTGGGAGCTCCCGTTCCGCGGCTCCCGCACCCGTTCGATCCGCCCCGTCACCCGTACCGTCCGCTGCGCCCGGGTCAGGCCGGCCAGCGACCGCCCGTACCCGACCAGCGCGACGAGGCCGAACGCCCCGCACCACAGCGCCAGAACTCCGTGCCAGTTCATCTGCGTCCCGTTCCTGTCCGTGGTTCAGTGCGCCGAGGTGCGCCGCAGCACCCGGCCCTGCCCGTCCGCCTCCAGCACGGCGGCGCCCCCGGGCCCGGTCACGCTGACCGTGATGGTGACGGGGCCGTCGGTGCGGAGGACGGTGATGCTCCAGGTCTGCGGGGCGTGGACGCCGAGGGTGGTCCTGGCCTCCTCGACCAGGGCGGGGAACCGCTCGTAGGGCAGCGACTTCGGGTCGAACTCGCGGGCCTTCGTGCCGGCCGAGGAGAACGTCACCGCCAGCAGGTTGTCCGTCACCTGGAGGGTGGTCACCGGGCCGTACTCGCCGTTCCGGGTCACGGAGTCGATCGACCGGCCCAACGCGCCGTCGTCGAGGAAGGACTGGCCGGGGCCGAGCACGACGGTGCCGGACCCGCCCGTCACCACCTCGGCCGACCATGAGGAGGAGACCGAGGGGTCCGCCGAGGAGGACGGCGGTTCGGCGGGCCGCTGCTCGAACAGGTCCGCGCGGAACAGGAAGACGACGGCCGTGGCGGCGAGCAGCAGGCCGAGGAGCCCGACGAAGCCGACGGCACGGCTCTCGGGAGGCTCGCTCAGCCTGGTCGCCTCGGGTGCGGAGTCGAGTCGGGCTCCGGCCGCCCGCTCCTCCCACTCCGGGGTCGGCCGCTTCACGATCCGCATGCCCGTCGGCCGGTCCGGCGGGTAGCGGACCACCAGGACGGTGCGCGGCACGTAGTCGGGGAGGTCGGCGACGTTGATGTCCTGGGTGAGCTCCACCCGGAACGCGGGCCCGTCGTCCGGTACGACGGTGAGGTCGAACCGCACCGCCCGGTCGGTCACCTGGCCCTCGGGGACGGTCCGGCCCTCGACCACCGCCAGCGCCGTACGCGGGACGACGGCCGCCTCCCGCGCCCGCCGCGGCCAACCGGCGAGGAGGTACAGCAGGCCGTAGCCGATCGGCACGCCCAGGCCGCCGACGAGCAGCGGCACATTCTCCAGGACGACGCCGACGACCAGCCCGGCGAGCGAGCCTCCGATGACGCCACCCGTCAGGAAACTGCGGGCGAGGGCGATCGGCAGGTTGCGCCTGGGCGGCACGCCGGGGGTGATCGTCATACCGGTGATTGTGCCGGGCGGAGGAGCCGGCCGATAGGCCTTTGTGCCGTCACCGGTGGGGAGTTGCTCGCGACGGGCCCCGCCGGACGGGCTTCGGCCTCGGTCGGCTACTCGTCATAGACGACCGTGAAGTCCCGCTCGGCCGTGGCGAATTCGGCCAGCCGGCTGCGGAGCAGCGCGGCCGAGGACGGGACCTCGCGCTCCAGCTCGGCCCAGCCGGTGAAGCGCAGCTCGCGGGGCATCGCGACCAGGCCGGTGATCGCGTCCCAGAAGGCGTTCCAGTTCCTGCCGTAGAACGCCGGGAAGCCGAGTTCGCGCTTCAGGACGGCGTGGAGACCGCTGTCGTCGCGGACGGATCCGACGTCGATGGTGACGAGGCGGGGCACGCTCGGTGTCGGGTCCTCGGTGGCGCCCGGGAAGGACGGCAGCCACCAGCACCAGACCGACCGGTCCTCGGGCCAGGGGCGGCCTTCCTCGTCCGCCCGGTCCTCGAAGACGTCCGTGGCCAGGTCGATGGGCCGCCGGGCGGGGTCGAGCGGCTCGTCGGGCGTCGGCGGCCGGACGAAGCGGCGGCCGCGCTGGTCGCAGGCGCCGTACTCCTGGACGTTCCGCTGGGCCCGCACCAGCGAGACGCTGTTGGCGCCGCGCGGCAGGAGCGGCCGGCGGAGCTGGGTCGGGTCGTCCTCCCAGGAGCAGACCGGGCAGACGACGGAAGAACCGGGCCACCCCTCCCGGACGTCGAAGACGAGATGGCCGCAGCAGGGGCAAGGCCGACGAGTGTCCACCCCGGTAGTCTGGCCCGCCGTCCCGGCCGGTGGCGACCCGGTTTCGCGCGGCCGTTCGTCAGCCTTCCGTTCTGCTCCCCAACTCCGCTGCAACTGTGTGCAATCGGCTCGGGCGCGGCGGCGGTGCGCGGCTACGCTTCTCGGTAGGAGCCGCACGGGGAGTGCGCCGTCCACCCCGACAATTCCCAGGCAGGTGAACCATGCCCTCAGTCATGCCGTCCAGCAGCGCGGTGGCGGTCCGCAAGGAGGTCGCCGACCGGTTGCGCGAGCTGTGCCGCGACGCCGGGTTCAACGGGCGCGAGCTGGCGCTCCGGGCCGGCTGGCACCCCTCCAAGTCCTCCCGGATCATCAACGCGCTGACCTCGCCGTCCGACGAGGACATCCGCACCTGGTGCCGGCTCTGCGGGGCGGAGGAGGAGTCGGCCGACCTCATCGCCGCGACGCGCTCCGCCGAGTCGATGTACGTGGAGTGGCGGCGGCTCCAGCGCACCGGGCTCACCCGGCTGCAGAACTCCTACGTACCGCTGTTCGAGCGCACCAGGGTGTTCCGGGTGTACAGCTCCTCCCTCGTCCCCGGGTTCCTGCAAAGCCGGGGCTACGCAACGGCGTTGCTCTCCGCCATCACCCGTTTCCACGGCACCCCCGACGACGTCGCGGACGCGGTCGACGCCCGGCTCGCACGCTCGCGGATCGTCCGGGAGGGCGGGCGGCGGTTCGCCCTGCTGGTGGAGGAGTCGGTCCTGCGCCACCGGATCGGGGACGCCAGGGTGATGCGCGGGCAGCTGGACGACCTGCTGGCCGCGACCGCGTTGCCCGCCGTCTCGTTGGGGATCGTCCCGGCGGGCGCGGAGCGGGAGGTCTGGCCGCTGGAGACCTTCAGCGTCTACGACGAGGAGCAGGTGGAGGTGGAGACCCTCACGGCGAGCCTGACCGTGACCAGGCCCCGCGAGGTCGCCCACTACCTGGACGCCTTCGAGAAGTTGTCCGGCACGGCGGTGTACGGGGACCGGGCCCGGGCGCTGATCGGTTCGGCGCTCGACACGCTCGGGTGACGCGCGAGTACCACGGTTCGGCGATCGGCAAGGGAGGATGACCGCGAACCACCTATCCGAGCGAATCTGACGATGCATCAGTTAGCATCCGGTCGCTCCGGACCATGATGCGGTCAGCATCCGTTACGGAAAAGGTGGTTCGCATGGCCAGTATCAGTGGGCAGCCGATCCCGGCGATCACCGAGGCGACCCTCACGGAGATCGCCGACAGCGGCCTCCGGGGCCCTGGCAACACCGTCAACCAGGCCGTCGTCGACCTCGGCAACGCCTTGGTGGCGGCCGTCCAGGGCGACGAGAGCGTCGAGCTCCCGCCGGAGCTGGCCGAGCTGGTGGCCCAGGTGCGGCGGATCGCCGAGGTCGAGGTCACGGGGATCCCCGTCGAGGAGAACCTCAAGCTGTCGGCGTTCACCATCAAGCTGAACGGCGACGAGCCGCGTCCGGTCGTGATCCTGCCCGCGGGGTGGAACCCGCTCGGCTGGCTGCCCTTCGTCTACGCCTACTTCAAGCTGGCGCTGCGCGGCTACCACGTGCTGACCTACACCCCGCGAGGCCTCGGCTTCCCGGACTGGATCTCCACCTCCGAGGGGCGCGTCGACGTCGCCGGGCCCAAGGACTGGGCCGACGGCTCGAAGGTCATCACCTATGCGCAGGGACACTTCAGCCCGAGCAAGGTCGGCTTCCTCGGCATGTCCTACGGCTCCGGGATCAGCCAGCTGGTCGCCGCGCACGACGAGGGCCGACGGGTGGCCGCCGTGGTCGCGCTGAGCACCTGGGGCAACCTGGCCACCAGCCTCTACGCCAACGACACCCGGCATGTGGAGGCCGTCAACCTGCTGGTCGGCTTCACCGGCGGGGAGCGGGACGACAAGTTCGACGAGGAGGCCCTGGACATCCTCGACAAGTTCGACCAGGACCGCGACCTCGACGACGTGGTCGCCTGGGGCACCAAGCGCTCGCCGGAGACGTACCTGGACAGGACCAACGAACTCGGCATCCCGACCTACATCTCCAACACCTGGCACGAGACCCTCTTCCCGGTCGCCCCGGTGATCGACGTCTACAACCGGCTGACCGTGCCGAAGCAGCTGAACCTGTGGATCGGCGACCACGGCGCGCCGGAGGGCGCCGGCCTGTCCGGCCTGCTGACCCACCTGCCGTTCCCCGGCCTGGCGGAGCCCCTCCGGGAGGCCTACGAGTTCCTGGACCACCACCTGCTGGGTGCCGACAACGAGGCGCCGAACCGCAAGCAGGTGACCAACCAGGTCATGTTCACCTACAAGACCAAGCCCGTGCTGGGCGGCGGGCAGCGGATCACCGAGGCCGCCCGCAGGGAGGGCCACGACTCGTGGGCGGACGTCACCACCGGCACGGAGGTCTGGTACCTCACCGGCGTCAACGGCGACGGTGACGGCGCGCTGGCCGACAAGCAGGCCGCCGGCTGGTCGCGGAGCTTCACCGCGGGCCTGGAGACCAAGGCCACCGCGGTGGACGAGGTCATGAAGACGGGCCAGAAGGAGTGGACGGGCAACCCCCGGACGTACGTCCTGGCCGAGTTCGAGCGGCAGAACCTGCTGGTCTGGTCGACCGACCCGCTGGCGGGCAGTGGCGAGGCCGCCCGCCGCATCCGGGGCGCCGCGTCGGTCCGGCTGACCGTGAACAGCACCGAGGAGGCCGCCACGCTGGTGGCCTACCTGTTCGACGTGGCCCCGGACGGCACCGCGCGGATCATCACCCACGAGCCGTACACCGTGCTCGATCTGACCCTTGGCCAGGACACCACCGTCGACTGGCAGCTCCAGCCGGCCGCGTACGACGTGCCGGTCGGCCACCGGGTGGCGCTGGTCGTCAACAGCCGCGACCAGCTGTACTCCTACGCCGCGGAGCAGGGAACCATCACCATCGGCTCGCCGAACGGGCACGAGTCCCGGCTGGAGCTGCCGCTGGGCTGATCCGCCCGCCGCTCCTGCCCCGGCCCGTCGCCCTCGTGGCGGCGGGCCGGTCGGCGTCCGTCAGGCCGTGGTCCTGGCGGAGGTGCCGCGCAGCAGGAGCGCGATGAGGACGGCGAGCAGCGCGCCGACGGCCGCCAGGCCCCACAGCACGGAGTGGAAGGCGGAGTCGTAGGCGTGCGCCAGGAAGTCCGTGAAGGCGCGGTGGTCGGTGGCGCCGGAGAGTTCGGCGGCGCCGGTGAGGTCCCCGCCGGCCGCCCGGTCGGCGACCTCGCCGGCCCGGGAGGCATCCGGGTGGGCGTCGATGCCGTCGGCGACCCGGGTACCGAGCACGGTGGCCAGCGCGGAGCCGTACACCGCGACGGCGACGGCCTCGCTGCCCAGGCGCAGGGTGTTGAGGAAGCCCGCCGCCATGCCGGCCTTGGCCGGGTCGACCAACTCCAGCGCCTGGCCGTCGACCAGGCCGGCCGACAGCCCCATCCCGGCGCCGGTGATGAGCATCGGGGCGGCGAGCAGCAGCACGGTGGCGGAGGGGGAGAGCAGGGTGAGGGCGAGGTCGCCCGCCACCAGGCAGGCCAGGCTGAGGAGGACCAGGGTGAGCGGGCGCACGCCGCGGGCGACCAGCCTGGCGGCGAGCATCGGCAGGACCAGCACCGGTGCGGTGAGCAGCAGCATCAGCAGCCCGGCGGCGCCGGTGCCGCGGCCGGTGACGGCGGTCAGGTAGCTCGGCAGGTAGGTGAGCACGGTGACGAAGCCGAAGGAGGCGGCCACCGGCACCAGGCAGAGGCCGAGGAAGCGGCGGTCGCGCAGCAGGCCGAGGTCCAGCATCGGGTGGGCGCTGCGGTGCTCGACGGCCGCGAAGACGCCGAGTACGGCGACCGCGCCGGCGAACAGGCCGAGCACGCCCGCGCTGCCCCAACCCCACTGGGAGCCCTGGACGATGGCGGTGGTGAGCAGCACCATGGCGAGCACGAACAGCGCGCTGCCGGGGACGTCGATCCGCCCGCCGCCGGTGCCGCCGCTGCCGGCGGATGTGGCGGCCACGGCGCGGGCGATCGCGGGCAGCGCGAGCAGGACGAACGCCAGGGCGACGGCGTGCACCGCGAACACCCAGCGCCAGCCGAGGCCCTGCACCAGCACGCCGGCCAGCGACGGGCCGAGGGCGACGCCGGCCCCGGCGACGGTGCCGAAGAGGGCGAAGGCCCGGGCGCGGGCCGGGCCGTCGAAGACGGTGGAGAGGATCGCCGCGCCGCAGGAGAAGATCGCGGCGCCGCCGATGCCGGTGAGGGCGCGGGCGGCGTCCAGCCAGAGCACGTCGGCGGCGACGGCGCTGGCGAGCGAGCCGAGGGCGTAGAGGGCGACACCGGCGGCGAAGGCCCTGGCCCGGCCGATGACGTCGGCGACCGAGCCCCAGACCAGGGTGAAGCAGGCGAAGGCCACGTTGAAGGCGTTGACCACCCACTGGAGCGGGGCGAGGTCGGCGTGGGTGCCGGCGCCGATCCGGGGGAGGGCGACCGCGGTGCCGGAGATGGACATCGGGACGACGAAGACCGCGAGGAGGACGGCGGCGAGGACGGGCGTGCGGGCGGGGCGTCGCCGCTGGTCGGGGGCGTCGGACGGCGCGGCCGGCACGGCCTGCGTCGGCTGTGCGGCCTGTGTGGGCTGCGTGCTCAAGGGGGCGTGACTCCAGGCTTGAACCGGCCACGGGGTGGCCAGGTACGGATTTGATCGAACCTAAAGCTGCCACGGCGCCGAGGTACGATGCAACCCATACCTTGCGGAGGAGGAACCGATGCCCGACGCTGAAGGCCACCCCTCGACCGGGGAGATGGACCTGCGCACCGTCCTGGGCGCGCTCGCCGACCCGCTGCGCTACGGCGTGGTCGCGGCCCTGCTGCGGGAGGGCGAGGGGGCGGCGCGCACCTGCGCCTCCTTCAACCTCCCGGTCTCCAAGTCCACCCTCACCCACCACTTCCGGGTGCTGCGCGAGTCCGGCCTGATCCGCCAGGTCGACCGCGGCAACAGCCGGGCCGCCACGCTGCGCCGCGAGGACCTGGACCAGCGCTTCCCGGGGCTGCTCGACCTGGTCCGCGGCGACTCCTGACGGCGGGGGAGGCCCAAGCGGAGGTCAAGGAACCTTGACCTCCGCTTGGGGCCGCCGCGGGCTGACGGCGTGTCAAACTGTGCGCCCCGCAGGCCGATGAGGAGAGTTCGGTGGATCTGGCGCGCCCCCTGATCGAGGACTTCCCCGCTCACCCGGACGGCGATCCCGCCGACGCCCTGGCCCGCGCCGTCCGGGCCCGCCGCACCGCCCTCGGTCTCACCCTCCCCGACCTCGCCGTTCGCACGGGCCTCGCCGAGGCCGACGTCCGGGCCGTCGAGGCAGGGCACGCGAGGCCGACGCTGGCGCTGCTCACGGTGCTGTCGCGCGCCCTGCGGAAGGTGTAGCCGGGGAGGATTTCAGACCGGCTCGTAGGAGGTCCGGCGGACCAGGGCGCGGGCGTGGGGGGAGTCCATGGGGTGGGCGAAGAGGTACCCCTGGCCGAGCGGGCAGCCCATCGCGGCGAGCAGGTCGCGCTGGTCGGGGTGCTCGATGCCCTCGGCGATGACCTGGACGCCCAGGGTGTCGGCGATCCGGGTGATGCCCTCGACCAGGGCGTACTGCTGGGGCGAGTGGCCGAGGCCGTCGATGAAGGACTTGTCGATCTTGAGCAGGGAGATCGGGAACTCGCGCAGGTAGGACAGCGAGGAGTAGCCGGTCCCGAAGTCGTCGATGGCGATGCCGACACCGAGTCCGGACAGCGTGGCCATGTCGGCGTGGACGCGGTCGTCGCGGCGCATCAGCACCGACTCGGTGAGCTCCAGGACGAGGGTGTGGGGGTCGATGCCGGTGGCGGCCAGCGCCCGGCGGACCACGTCCACGAAGCCGGCGTCGCGGAACTGGCGGGCCGAGACGTTGACGTTGACCCGCAGCGGCGGCCGGCCGGCGGCCGTCCGCGCCGCCGAGCTCGCGGCGTGCCAGGCGGCGACCTCCTGGGCGGCGCGTTCCAGCACCCAGGCGCCGAGCGGGACGATCTGGCCGCTCTCCTCGGCGAGGGCGATGAACTCGTCGGGCAGCACCATGCCGCGCCGGTCGTGCGGCCAGCGGACCAGCGCCTCGAAGGCGACCAGATCGCCCGAGCGCAGGTCGACGATCGGCTGGTAGTACAGCTGGAAGGCCGATTCCGCGATCGCCGAGTCGAGGTGCTCGTTCAGCTCGTGCCGCTCCACCATGCCGGTCTGGAGGGACGGCCGGTAGTGGCGCCACTGGCGGCGGCCGGCCGCCTTGGCGGAGTAGAGCGCGAGGTCGGCGTGGGTGAGCAGCTCGGTCGCGTCCACGCTGTCCTCGGTGGTCGCCACACCGATGCTGGCCGTCACCCGCACCGTGCCCGACGTGAGCTTGAACGGTTCGGCGAACACCGCCAGCACCCCGGAGGCGATGGTGTCCACGTCGGCGGGCCGTCTCGCGTCCTCCACCAGGACGGCGAACTCGTCGCCGCCGAGCCGGGCGGCGGTGTCCGAGGCGCGCAGCGCGGTGGAGATCCGCAGCGAGACGGCTACCAGCAGCTCGTCGCCGACCGCGTGCCCCTGGGTGTCGTTGACCACCTTGAAGTCGTCCAGGTCGATGAAGAGCACCCCGGTGACGGCCCCGCTGCGCTCGCCCCGGGAGAGCGCGTGCCCGACCCGGTCCTGGAACAGCACCCGGTTGGCCAGGCCGGTCAGCGAGTCGTGGAAGGCCCGGTGGGTCAGCTCGCGCTCCATCTGCCGCTGCTCGGTCACGTCGCGCAGGGTGAGCACCAGGGCGCCGACGGTCGGGTCCGCGCGCAGGTCGTCGGAGCGGACCTCGGCCTCGATCGGGGTGCGGTCCTGGCGCAGCAGCCGCCAGTGCTCGCGCGGTTGCTCGCCCCGGGGCGGCTCGGCGGTCCCGCGCATCCGGGCCAGCGCCTTGCCGACCTCCCGGCTGTCCTCGGGCGGGACCAGGTCGGTCAGCGGGGTGCCGGCCAGGTCGGGGCGGCCGAGCACCGTCGCGGCGGACGGGGAGGCGTAGCGCACGCCGTCGTCGGCGTCGAGGATCAGGATGACGTCGCTGGCGTTCTGCACCAGGGTGCGGAAGTACAGCTCGCTGTTGCGCTGGGTGACCTCGCGGCTCAGCACCACCCGCTCGACCGCGAGGGCCGCCTGCGCGGCGAGGATCTCCAGCGAGCTCCAGAGGCCGGCCAGCTCCTGCTCCGTCCCGGTGACGACGAGCGCGCCGATCAGCGGGTCGCCGGAGGGGCGCTCGGCGAGGGTGAGCGGGCAGACCAGGGCGTACGGCATGCCGCCGAGGCGGGCGAGGAGGCCGCCGTCGGCCGGGGTGGCGGCCGGGTCCAGGCCGAGGGAGCCGACGGGCAGCAGCACGGTCTCCCGGGCGGTGGCGAGCTCCAGCACCCGGTCGGACTGCGCGGTGTCCCCGGGCGTGGGCCGGGGGGTGTCGCTCCCGGCGTGCCGGACGTGCAGCACCCCGGCCTCGGCGACGGAGAGCAGGGCGACGTGCCCGGCCTCGGCCGGCATCAGGGTGGAGGCGGCGGACTGGACGGCGTCCGCGACCTCCCCCACCGTGACGGCCGCGGTCAGCCGGGCGCCCGCCTCGCGCAGCGCCCGCTCGCGGGCCACGGCCTGCCTGCGGGCGGAGACGACCACCGCCAGCCGGGCCAGCACCAGCAGGTAGAGCACCGCCGAGAAGGCGCCGATCACGCCCGCGTTGCTGGTGTTGCCGGCCAGCGCCTCGATGATCAGGATCGCCGGGGCGATCAGCGAGGCGAGGGTGAGCAGCACCAGCCGGGCGGTGCTCAGGTCCGGCTGCTGGGTCGGCACCGGGCGGGTCAGCTCGACCATCGACGGGTGCAGCGCCGCCGCGCCCCAGGCGGTGTAGAAGGCCGCCCAGCCGAGTTCGACGGGCGTGCCGATGTGCCAGGTGCCGTGCAGCTGGATCAGCCCGTACAGCACGTCGGAGACCATGATGCCGAGCGAGCCGACGGCGAGCAGCTGCAGGGAGCGGGAGTTGCCGCCGCGCGGGGTCAGCAGCCGCAGCAGCAGGGCGAGCACGACCACGTCGCCGAGCGGGTAGGCGATCGAGACGGCCTTCTGGAACCAGTCGAGGTCCGGGTTCCGGGCGTACGGGAGGATCAGGTAGATCCAGGCGAGCAGGGCCAGCCCCATGGTGGGGACGAGGGCGTCGAGCAGCCCGGCGCGGTCCTGACGGGCCGTGCGCCAGCGGATGAAGCCCAGCACGCCGACCGCGTACAGCACGTACTCGGCGAGGTAGAAGCCGTCCGCGACGGACGGGAACGGGTTGGGCACGTGCAGGATGTCCAGCTGGACGGCCTGCACCACCTCGCCCACCGTGAAGCTGAGGTTGGCGAGCGCCAGCACGTACCAGTAGCGCGCGTGCGCGGGACGGTTGAGGCGGACGCCGACCACGATGGCGGCGACGCCGCCGAGGCCGATGCCGGTCCACCAGATGATCCGCTGGCCGGGATTCGCGTAGTAGATGCCGGTGAACAGCACCATCCAGAGCAGGTAACAGACCATCAGGTGTTGTCGCCGGCGAGTCAACGAGGCTACCTCCTCCACGACATCACCCCGCCGGTCGGGCGGGGGAGTTCGGGTGAGGACGGGACGGGCCGGGCGTTGGAGCCGGTCCGGGTGGGGCGGATGGGCGCTTTCGCGCAGCAGCGAGGCGTCCGGTGGGGGTGCGACCGGACGTCCTCGACGGGGCAGGAGTGCGTATAGTCGGAAATGTCGCACTCCCCAGCATTCTGCCGCCACAGCACGAGGTCAAGCCGGTGGACGACGCAGTAGACAGCGCACAGGGCGTACGAACGGATGCGAGCTCCGGCCGTCACGCCGTGGTCCGCAACGGCAACGGTCAGTATGCGATCTGGCCGGGCGACTTGACCGTCCCGGCCGGCTGGCAGCAGGTCCACGGGCCGGCCGGACGGGCCGACTGCCGGGACTGGGTGGAGCGCGAGTGGCGCCCGGCCGGGCTGGGCTTCCCCGACGGCGCCCCGGTACGGCGGGCGACGGGCGGAATCGCCGACCCGACGGCCGGATCGGCGGACCCGTCGCCCGGATTCCCGCACACCGTCGCCGGATTCGCGGACACGGTGCACGGGCTGTTCCGCGCGCGGGCGGCGCACGACCCGGACGCGGTCGCCGTCATCGCCGCGGACGCCACGCTGAGCTACGGCGAACTCGACCTGCGCAGCGACCGGTTGGCCGCCGCGCTGCGGGCGCGCGGGACCGGCCCGGAGCAGGTGGTGCCGGTCTGCCTGGACCGCGGGGCGGGCCTGGTCACCGCCTGGCTGGCCGTGCTCAAGGCCGGCGGGGCCTTCCTGCCGCTGGACCCGGCCCACCCGCCGCGGCGGCTGGCCCGGCTGGTCGAGGACTGCGGGGCGCGGGTGGTGGTCGCGGACGGTGACGGGTTCCCGGAGGCGCCCGGGGTGTCTGTGTCCGGGGCTTCCGTGCCCGGGGTGTCCGTGCCCGGGGTGTCCGTGCTCGGGGTGTCCGCGCCCGGGCCGGAGGACGGCGGGGAGCCCCTGAACCCCGGGGCGTTCTTCGTCGGGGACGACGGCGCCGTCCCCGACGACCTCGCCTACCTGATCTACACCTCCGGCACCACCGGCCGCCCCAAGGGCGTCCCCGTCACCCACCGCGCACTGCTGTTCACCCTCGACCGGATCGTCCACGCCTACCGGCTGCGCCCCGGCGAACGCGTCCTGCACCTGGCCGCGCTGGGCTCCGACACCGCGCTGGAGCAGGCGTTCGGCGCGCTGCTCGCGGGCGCGACGGTGGTGCTCGGCGGGGGCGGCGGCGCGGGCGGCACCTGGGCGCCCACCGAGCTGGCCGGCCGGCTGCCCGGGCTGGGCCTGGCCGTCGCCGACCTCACCCCCGCCTACTGGCACCACCTGCTCGACCTGCTCCCGCCTGGCGGGCCCGGCCCCCAGGGACTGCGCCTGGTGGTGGTCGGCGGGGACGCCGTGCACGCCGCCGACTGCCGGCACTGCCTGGAGCGGCTGCCGGGCGCCCGGCTGCTCAACGCGTACGGGGTCACCGAGGCGGCCGTCACCTCGACGCTCTGCGAGGTCACGGCGGAGCTGCTCGACGGGGGCGGCGGAAGCTCCGCGGGGGCGGGCGGCACCCCGGCCGCGCCCGTGCCGATCGGACGGCCGCTGCCCGGGGTGCGGGTGCACGTGCTGGACGCCCGGCTGCGCCCCGTCCGGCCCGGGGAGAAGGGGCAGATCCACCTCGGCGGGCCCGGTCTGGCCCGGGGCTACTGGCGGCAGGCCGGGCTCACCGCCGAGTCCTTCCTGCCCGACCCGTACGCGCCGCTGCCCGGCGAGCGGATGTACCGCACCGGCGACGCCGGGCGGTGGCGGGCGGACGGGCAGCTGGAGATCCTCGGCCGCTTCGACGACCAGGTGAAGGTGCGCGGGCACCGGGTGGACCCGGCCGAGGTCGAGGCCGTCCTGGCCGCGCACCCGGGCGTCCGACAGGCCCGGGTCGCGGCCGACGGTGAGGCGGCCGACGGCAGCCGCACGCTCACCGCGTACTACACGCCCGCCTCCGGGACGGCCGTCGGGGCGCCGGGGCTCCGGGCGTTCCTGGCCGACCGGCTGCCGGAGTACCTGGTGCCGGCCGAGTTCGTGCCGCTGGAGGCGATGCCGCTCACGGCGGCGGGGAAGATCGACCGGCGGCGGCTGCCGCACGCGCCGGTGCGCTCCCCGGCGTCGGCTCCCGTTCCCCCGTCGGCCCCTTCGCCGGCTCCCGCACCCGACCCCGCCGGAGCCGGGGCGCTGGAGGCGGCCGTCGGGCAGCTGTGGGCGGAGCTGCTCGGCGTCGAACACATCGGCCCGGACGGCGACTTCTTCGCGCTCGGCGGCACCTCGCTGCTCGCGATGGAGATGCTGGCGCGGGCCCGGATCCTGCTCGGCATCGACGTCGGGCAGGTGCGCACGCTCACCCGGGCACTGCTGCGCGAGCCCGTCCTGCGCGCCTTCGCGGCGGCGCTGTCGGCGGCGCGCGCGGACACCCCCGCCGGGGCCGTACGGGACGCCGCGGTCGACTGGTTCGCGGAGGCCCGGCTCACCGAGGACCTCCGGCAGTCCTGGAGCCCGGCGCCCTCCCGCGCCGAACCCGCCGAGATCCTGCTCACCGGCGCCACCGGCTTCTGCGGCGCCCACCTGCTGCACGCGCTGCTCGCCACCACCCGGGCGCGCATCCACTGCCTGGTCCGCGCGCCCGACGAGGAACACGCGCTGGAACGGCTGCGGGCGGCCCGGCAGCGCTTCCTGCGGCAGGACCTCGCCGACCGGCGGGTGGTGCCGCTGGTCGGCGACCTCACCCGACCGAAGCTCGGCCTGACGGACCATCAATTCGACTGGCTGGCCGGGCACCTGGACGCGATCCACCACCTCGGCGGACAGGTCAACTTCCTCTACCCGTACCACCAGTTGCGTGCGGCCAATGTCGGCGGCACCCGGGAGGTCGTCCGGCTCGCCGGGCACAGCCGGGGCATCCCCGTGCACTACCTCTCCACCCTCGCCGTGCTGGCCGGCTTCGGCGCGGCCGGCGTCCCGAAGGTCACCGAGCGCACCCCGCTCGCCCACCCCGAACGGCTCGGCGTCGGCTACGTCGAGAGCAAGTGGGTCGCCGAACAGCTGCTGCACAACGCGGCCGCCGCCGGGCTGCCCGTCACCGTGCTGCGCACCAACGACGTCACCGGGGACCTCGCGTCCGGGGCGATGAACACCGGCACCGAACTGTGCGCGCTGATCGCCTACGTGGCCGACAGCGGGACCTATCCGGACGTGCGGCTGCTGCTCGACTTCGTCCCCGCCGACCGCTTCGCCCGGGCCATCGCGCACATCGCCGCCCACGCACCCGCCGCCGGCGAGGTCTACCACCTCACCTCCCCGCGCCCGGGCACCCTCGCCGACCTCGCCGAGCGGCTGCGGGCGCGCGGCCACCGGATCGCCCCGCTGCCGTACGAGGACTGGGTGCGGCGGCTGGTCCGGTTCGCCGCCGGGAACCCGACGCACCCGATCGCGCCGTTCGTCCCGCTGTTCGTGGACCGCGCGCCGGGGTCGGAGCTGTCGGTCAGCGAGATGTACTTCCGGCCGACGTTCCCGCTGTTCGAGCGGGCGAACGCGGACGCGGCGCTGGCCGGGAGCGGGATCGAACTGCCGCCGGTGGAGGCGGGGTTGATCGACCACTACCTGGCGGGGCTGGAGCGGGAGGGCTTCCTGCGGGCGGCGTCGCCGTGAGCCCCTCCGACGCGCTCGAAGCACTGGATGTGCTCGGCGCGCTGGATGTGCGGCACGGGCCCGGCGACGGCCCGGTGGCCTTCGGCGGGTCGCTGGGCGCGCTCGGCCCCGGCGGGCTGCTGGCGGCGTACCGGCGCGGGCTGTTCCCGCTGCCGGCGGCGGACGTCTACGCGAGCGCGTACAACGAGGCGGTGTACGGGGACGCCGTCGAGGCGGGCGAGGTGGCGCTGCTGCCCGGCGGGGCGGACCCGTACGCGCTCGCCTGGTGGTCGCCCGACCCCCGGCCGGTGATCGCGCCCGACGGCGTCCGGCTCGGGAGCCGGCTGGCGCGGCGGCTGCGCAACCGGTCCACGTGGTGGACGAGCGCGGACCGGGCCTTCGGGCGGGTGCTGGCGGCTTGCGCCGATGGTCGTCAACCGGTCTGGCTCACCGAGGAGTTGGCGGCGGTGCTGGTGCGGCTGCGCGAGCTGGGGGCGGCGCACAGCGGGGAGGTGTGGGAGGGGGAGGAGCTGATCGGCGGGGTGTTCGGGATCGCGGTCGGGCCGGTGCTGAGCCTGGACTCGATGTTCCACCGCCGCCCGGACGCCGCCCGGGTCGCCGTCGCCGACCTCGGGGCGCGGTTCGGCGCGGCGGGCGGGCGGCTGCTCGACGCCCAGTGGGACGGGCCGCACGTGCGGAGCCTCGGGGCCGAGCCGATGGCGCGCTCGCGGTACCTCGCGGAGCTGTCGGGCGGGGGCGGGGCTTCCGCTGTGGTCCCGGACGGGGCGCCGCTGCCGGTGGCGCGGCTGGGAGAATCGGCACGCCTCCGCTGACCTGCGGTTAAACCTGATCGGGCTGGCTTTTTTGGCCTGTCTTCGACAAACTTATTCCTCGTCAGTAACATGACGCCGCGTGTTCAAAAGTTCCATAGGCAGGGCCTCCGGCCCCGCCGTCCTCACCCTCACCCTCATCCTCGCCGGGGCCACCGCGTGCGGGCCGTCCGACCCCGGCACCACCCAGGCCGGTGCCGAACCGGCCGCCGCCACCGTCGCCGACCCGGCCGCGACCGCCGCCGGGGGCAGCCCGGCCGCCGCCCGGCCCGCCGGTGCCACCCCGCACGCCAGAGCGGCCAGTCCCGCCACCGGCCGTCCGACCCCGGGCAAGGCGCCCGTCACCGCCGCGCCCGCCGGCGACCAGCAGGCCGCGATCGGCAGCCCCGGCAAGGACGGTGGCGCCGTCACGGCGGCGACGAAGAACCTCCAGCTGACGGCGTACGACCCGGCGGGCGGGACGGCGGTGCTGTCGGCGACGGGGCCGGGCGCCACGGCCCCGACCTCGTCAACTGCCGCCCCCGGCACTGCTCCTGGCGCGTCTTCCAGCACCGTGCCGAGCGCCGCCCCCAGCGCGGCCGCCGCCACCGTCCAGCCCGGGCAGCTGATCGCCAGCCCGCCCACCGCCGCCGCACCGCAGGGCGCACTGGTCGCCGTCACCGGCGTCCGCCCCGGCGCGGGCAACACGCTCGCCCTGACCACCCGCCCGGCCACCCTGGCCGAACTCCTCGGCGGCACCGAGGCCGACGGCAACGTCCCCGTCGACCCGCACGGCATCACGGTGACCCCGCTGGTCAAGGACCTCAAGGCCACCGCCGGCCTGACCGGCAACGGCGTCCAGGCCGACGCCTCCGGCACCCTGGAGGTGAACCTCAAGGCCCCCGTCCCGCTGCCCGACGGCGCCAGCCTCGACGCCTCCGGCTCGCTCCAGCTCCACCCGGCCGTCCACTTCGCCTACCACGGCGCCGCGGCCGGCAGTCCGCGCACCGCCTCGATCGGCTTCGACCTCGGCGCCCACGCGCAGTGGAAGGTCACCGGCGACGCCGCCCGCAGCACCGGCGCGGCGCCCATCCGGGTGCCCTTCGCCAAGCTGCAGGCCAGCCCGGTGCTGACGGTCGCCGGCCTGCCGGTGGTCGTCAACCTCGGCCTCACCTGCTACCTGGAGGTCAGCGCCGACGGCCAGGTCCACCTGGAGGCGGAGCAGGACGCCACCGGCACCTGGGCGGTCCGCGCCGACTACACCGGCGGCAAGGGCTGGACCCCGGTCACCAGTGCCGAGACCAAGGTCACCCCGGTACACGTGCGGCTCAACGGCAAGGCGGGCGTGCGGGCCGCGCTCGGCGCCGAGATCAGCCTCGGCCTGTACGACACCGTCGGCGTGGAGGCCACCGTCGCCCCCTACCTGCGCGCCCAGGCCGAGGGCTCGCTGGTCGCCGACTCCTCCGGCAACCCGCCTCAGGTGCAGGGCAGTTGGTCACTGGTCGGCGGCGTCGACCTGAACGGATCGCTGCTCGCCCACCTGAAGGTCTTCGGCACCCCGATCATCGAGGGCAAGCTGCCGCTGCCGCCCTTCCACCGGGAGTGGCCGCTGCTCGGGGGATCGGCGACGCTGCCCGCGCCGCAGCACAGCTGATCCGACGTCACTTCGTGGGCCCCTCGACCGGGTTGTCCGGTCGAGGGGCCCTCGTCGTGGGTAGGCTCGGGTCGAAGCTCGGGCCTGAGTTCGAACCGGTCGGAGGGGGTGCGGGGGCGGGATGCGGAACAGACAGGTGGCCTACGGCGTTTCGGTCGCCCTGGTGTGGACGGTGTCGCTGACGCTGTACGCCGCCACCGGGATCGGCTGGTGGGCGGCCGTACCGGCGGGGCCGGCCGTGCTGGTGCTGCTGGCGGTCCTGTGGCCGCGGCGGCGGGGGAGCGGGGCCGGGCACGGAGGCGATGTCGCCTCGTGGGGCGCGCCCCGCTCCGCGGCCGGGGCGCCGGCGCCCGGCCGGGCGGCCCCGCTGCCGGAGAGTTCGGTGGCCTGGGAGATGGGGGACCCGGCCGGCCCGCCGGTCGTCAAGGGCCCCGTCGCCGGAAGCGCCGTCCTCCCGGATCGGATCGACTCCACCGAGCGGGACGACGACCTGGTGATCGTCGGGAGCGGTGCCGCCTCCCGGTACCGTCCCCTGCACGAGTACGCCCAGGACCCGCTGACCCCGGCGGCCGCCGAGACCGTCGCCACGGGCCTGGAGCGGCTGTTCCTCCGCCTCGGCCCGCCGCCGGGCTCCGCCCACGGCCCCGACCAGTCCGCCCCCGCACCCCGAGGTGACGACCGGTGACCACCCCCGAGGAAGGCCGCGTCCGCCGCCCGACGGCCCTGGAGATCGCCACCCAGTGGGCCCAACTCCCGCCCGAGCACCTGCGGGTGGCCCTGGAGCACCTCGAACTGGAACTCCAGCGCGAGCACGCCAGGGAGACGGCCAGGGAACGCCACCGGGCGTCCCTCGAAACGGTCCGCCTCAAGGAGGAGCACGCGACCGAGCGCGCCCGGATCGCGGCCCGGGAACGCCGCGACCAGCGCGCCCACCAGCTCTACGTCGGCGGCCTGGTGGCCGGCTTTATGCTCGCCGCCGGGATGCTCGTCGGCTCAGTGCTCGTCGGCCTCGACGGCCGCCAGTGGCTGGCCGGCCTGCTCGCCGGGCCCAGCCTGATCGCCCTGCCGGTGGTCTTCGTCCTGCGCCGCAGCGACCGCCCCGCCGCCCGCCCGCGCCCCCTCCCGCCGCCCTCGGCCCCGGACCAACTCCCGGGCGACCAACCGGCGTAGCCGGGGGCGGGTGCCCGCGTCGGGTTGGTCCTGCGGCGTCCGCCGTGGTGGAGGCGTGTCGTGGATTCCGGAGCGCCCCGCCGCCGTGGAACCGGGCGGCCGGCGGCGTCCCGGAGCGGTGCGTCAGGTGCCGCTGGTCGGGGTGTCGTCCTTCTTGACGCCCAGGAGGATCTGGTCGAGCACCGAGACGTCCGGGGCGGCCGGGTCCTCGTCCACGCCGCCGTCGAAGACCACGTAGCCGCCGCCCTTGGCGGGGAGGGCGGCCAGCAGGACGAAGCCCTGGGTGCCGTCGGTGTTGGTGATGTGCCAGCGGGTCGCGTACCCGGCCACGCCGGCCACGGTGATGGTGCCCGAGCCGTAGTCGGTCTGCGAGGCCATCCCGCTGAAGATCTGCTTGGCGACCGTCGGCATGGCGGCGTCGGCGGCGGCCTTGGGGGTGTCGCCCTGGACGGTGTTCTTCTCCACCGAGAACCGGCCGCGGATGCAGGCCTTGCCGTTCGCGCAGGTGTAGCGGCCGCTGCCGAGGTAGACCGACCACTGCGGGGTGTCGGTCGCGGAGACCTCCCAGCCCTCGAACAGCGGCAGGGTGATCGAGTGCTGCTTGTCCGCGACGGTGCTCCGGAGGACCGGGGCGGGCTTGGGCGTGGACGGCTTCGGGGCGGGGGTGGGGCTGGTCGTCGGGCCGGTGCTGCTGGTGACGGGGACGGTGGGGTCGGTGGTCGGGTCCGCCGCCGGGTCGCCGCCGTGGCTGAGCGCGATCCCGGCGACGCTGCCGCCGATCGCCAGGACGCCGACCGCGATGCTGATGAGCACGCCGGGCTTGACCCGCTTGGGAGTCGGGGCCGGGGGCGGGTAGCCGGGGCCGGGCTGTCCGTAGCCCGCGCCGGGGTAGGCCTGCTGGGACGGGTGAACCGGGTAGGCCGGGTACGCCTGCTGCGCCGGGTACGCCTCCTGGCCCGGGTAGCCGTAGGCGCCCTGGGCCGGCCGGACGTCGCCGGTCCAGGCGTTGCCGTCCCACCAGCGCTCGTGGCCCGGGGCGCCGTCCGGGCCGGGGACCGGGTACCACCCGGGAGGCGTCTCGTTGTTCACGGCCGTACGCTACCCGGCGGTGTGCCGCCCGGGCCGGGGAGGGGTGCCGCGCCCGCCGGCACCCCGGCGGGCGGTGGCCGCGAGGGTCACGGCCGTGGTCGCGGCGAGGGCCGCCCAGGCGGCGGTGAAGCCGTGGGTGGTGTCGCGGAGCAGCCCGAGGGCGGGCGGGACCACGACGACGGCCACCTGGTTGACCGCCATGACCAGGCCGAGGGCGAAGCCGGTCCGGCCGGGCGGCGCCGACTCCGCCAGGTGGGCCACCCAGGGGCCGTACCAGCCGATCCCGAAGAAGCCGAGCCAGGTGAACAGGACGGCGGCCGCGGCGGGGGACCGGCCCGCCGGCGTCGTCAGGACCACCAGCCCGGCCACCACCGCGGCCAAGCAGACCAGGACGGGCCGGTACCGCCCGGCGCGGCTCCGGTCGCTCCAGGCCGCCAGTGCGATCCGGCCGACCGCCCCCGCGACCTGGACCGCCACCAGGACGGCGGCGCCGGCGCCGGGGCCGAGGGCCGTCACGTCGTGGAGGTACAGGGCGCCGAGCACGCCGATGCCGCTGTGCACCGAGACCAGGGCCAGGCCGGAGAACAGGAGCCTGGCCATGGCCGGTTCGCGGAGGATCCTCAGCCGGGCGCGAACGGAGGCCGTCGGTGCCACGGGGCCCGGGGCAAGGCCGCGAGCCGGGGCGGGAGCGGGGCGTACCGGCGGGGCGGTCGGCGGGCGCCGGTAGAGGGCCGTGAAGAGCCCGGCGCCCAGGAGCGCGACCAGCCCGCCGACCACCAGTGCCGCCCGCCACCCGTACGCCACGGCCACCAGCGGCAGTACGGCGGCGGCGAGCGCCCCGCCCAGCGGCAGTCCGGCCTGGCGGACGCCCATGGCCAGCCCCCGCTGGGCCGGGTCGAACCAGGAGGCCACCGACTTGCTACCGCCCGGCTGCACGGTGCTGTACCCGGCGCCGACGACCAGCAGGACGGCCAGCAGGGAGGCGTACCCCTGCGCCAGGCTGCCGAGGAGCAGGGCCGCGGCGACCACGGCGGCGCCGAGGCCGACGACCCAGCGCTCGTTGTACCGGTCCAGCAGCTCGCCGGCCACCAACAGGCCGACCAGCGGCACCAGTTGGGAGGCAGACAGGAGCAGGCCGAGTTGGCTGGTGCTGAGGTCCAGCGCGTGCTGCAGGGGGACGGCCATCGCCCCGATGCCCTGGACGAAGAAGCCGGAGGCGGCCTGGGTGACGGTGGCGACGGCCAGGACCACCCAGCGGTACCGGAGCGGGCGGGCGGTGTCCCCGGGAGCCGCCGGCGCGGAACTCGTCGGTGCGGAAGGCTTTCCGGTGTCGGTGTGCTGACGCATGCCCAGCAGCCTGCTGTCATGGTCTTATGCACCTCAACCCTTACGGCGAGAGCGCCGTGCACCTGGCCGCGGCCCTGGCCAACCGGCGCCCCGGGACCGCCGAGGAACTGGCGGACCGCTGCCGCGCGGCCGGGCTGGTGGTCGACGGGCCGGTCCGGCCGGCGGACCTGGCGCGCATCCTGGCCCTGCTGGACACCTGGGAGTCGGTGGTCGACGCGACTGACGAACGCGAACGGGCCGAGCGGCTCAACCGGATGCTCGCCGCCGACGCCGCCCACCCCCGGCTGACCGACCACACGGGCGGCTGGCACCTCCACTACCGCGACGACCACCAGTCGTTCGGCGCCGTGCTGTCCACCCTCATCGCCGTCGGCACCGCCTTCCACCTGGTGGGCCGCGGCATGCACCGGCTCGGCCGGTGCGCCGTCGCCGAGTGCGCCACCGTCTTCGCCGACACCACCCGGACCGGCCGCAAGCGCTACTGCACCCAGCGCTGCGCCAACCGCGACGCCGTCCGCCGGCACCGCCGCGCGGCGCGGCCGACGAACGGGTCGGCCCGCGCGTGACCGTCCCGGCCTCGGGAGCAGGAAGTCGGCCGGGCCGACTTCCCACTCCGGCCGCCCCGAAGGCCGTCCCGGGGGCCGTGTCGGTGCCGAGGGCTACCGTGTCGATCATGACCGACTACGACTGGATCCACCGGGGCCCCATCGACTGGCTGGAAGGACAGGGCTACGGAGAGGACGAGACCGTCCTGGTGTACTTCCGGGGAACCACCCGGGCCGCCGTGGCCGACGGGCTGACCGCGCGGCACCGTCCGCCCTTCGCCCGGGGCGAGGAGCCGGCGCCCGGCGAGTGGGGCGTGATCGTGCACCCGATGCTCAACCCGTCCCGCAACGACTACGACGACATCGACTACCGCGGGCTCTGCCCCGAGGGCGCCGAACTGGTGGTGTTCGTGCCCAACCCCTGCATCGTCAAGGCCCACGGCCCCAAGGCGTACCACTACCGGGACGGCCGGATCTCCTCGTGCGTCGACTACGAGGGCGCCGAGCACGTCGGGGAGCGCTGGCCCAACGCGCTGGCCCCCCTCGTCACGGCGGCCGGGCTGGGCATCGGGGGCGAGTTCGCCGAGAGCCCGGACCACGAGCAGCGGCTCACCGCGCTGATCTGCGAGCACCTGGGCCTGCCGGCCCTGGACCGGGCCGCCATGACGGTGGACCGCGAGCTGATGGACGACTACCAGTAGGGCCCCGGCTCGTGGGGGCGTTTCCGGGCGGGACCGGTGGTGGATCGTGTACGGCACCGGCTGGATAGCATCGTCTTATGATCTCCTCCAGCGCCCGCACCACGGTCTTCGACATCGACGGCACGCTCTGCTTCGACGGGCGGACGATCGACAGCCGGATCCTCGCCGCCCTCGACGCCTGCGAGCGGGCGGGCCACCAGCTGGTCTTCGCCTCCGCCCGGCCGGTCCGCGACCTCCTGCCCGTCCTCGACGGTGCCTTCCCCACCGCCACGCTGATCGGCGGGAACGGCAGCCTGGTCTCCGTCGACGGACAGGTGCGGGCGCGGGCCGCGTTCGAGGCCGGTGAACTCGGGCGGCTGCTGACCGAGGTCGAGCGGTTCCGGGCCGGCTACCTCGCCGACGGCCCGTGGGACTACGCCTACACCGGACCGGCCGACCACCCGATCCGCGGCCGGGTCGACCAGGGCGGCCTCGCCCGCCGGGTCGAGCTCGCCGAACTCCCCGCCGTCGTCAAGTTCCTGGTCGTCGACGCGACCGACCTGGCGGCCCTCGCCGAGGCCGGCCGCGCGCTCGGGATGACCGTCAACCACCACCTCGACGAGGCGATCATCGACTTCGCCCCGGGCACCACCAACAAGTGGGAGGCGCTGACCTCGCTGGGGATCGACGCCTACAACGCCTTCGGCAACGACATCAACGACCTCGACCTGCTGCGCAACGCGCGGCACTCCGTCCGGGTCGGCGGCCACCCGGGCCTGGACGGCGTCGCCCGCGTCACCGTCGCCGCCGAACCGGAGGCCGTCGCCGCCGAGATCTCCCGCCTGGCCGAGGCACCCGTCCGGTAGCCGCCGGACGCCGCTCGCCACGCGGGCACGGCGAGCCGCCGGGTGCTTCCCGTGGTCGCCGCCGCCGAGCCCCATCGGGACCCGACGCCCGATCAAGGCGTGGGAACATCAGGGGAGATGACCGCCGTCCGGCCCCGGGGGAGACCATGACCGCGCCAGTCGATCCGGTGCCGAGCCACCGGGCGATCGAGAACCTGATCGCGCGCTACGCCGAACTCGTGGACGACGGCGACTTCGCGGGCCTCGGCGCCCTGCTCGCCGACGCCGTCTTCGTCGGCAGCGGCGAGCCGGTGCGCGGCGGCGCGGCGATCGAGGCGATGTTCCGGGAGACGGTGATCATCCACGCCGACGGGACACCGCGGACCGAGCACGTCACCACCAACGTGGCGGTCGAGGTCGACGAGCCGGCGGGGACGGCGGTCGCCCGCTCCTACGTCACCGTGCTGCAGGCACTGCCCGGGCTTCCGCTGCAGGCGATCGCCGGGGGCCGGTACCACGACCGCTTCGCGCGCGGGGAGGACGGGCGGTGGCGGTTCGCCGAGCGGCGGGTGCGGATCACCCTGGTCGGCGACGTGAGCCGCCACCTGCGGCGGTAGGGTGCCGCCGACCGGGACGACGAGGGGCGGGGCAGTGGTGCGGGAACGGTTGGCGGGTGCGGCGCGGGCCGCGCTGGGCTGCGGGCGGCGGCTGGAAGCGGTCGAGCGGCTGGCGGGCGGCAGCAAGAAGGGCGTCTACCGCCTGCGGATGGACGACGGGACGACGGCGATCGCCTACCGCTGGGATCGGACCGAGAACTACTGGCCGGCGTCCGAGGGCGACGACGACCTCGCCGACCCGTTCTCGCCCGGCCTCGGACTCGACCTGTTCGAGGCCGCGCACGCGCGGCTGGACGCGCTCGGCGTCCGGGTCCCGGCGCTCCGGTTCGTCGAGCGCGCCACGGACCGGGACGGCGGGAGTGCCCCGGGCACGGCCGCTCCCGCGGCCGACGACCCGGCCGACCGCACGGCCGACCTCGCGATCGTCGAGGACGTCCCCGGCGAGAGCCTGGAGAAGCTGCTCGCCCGCGACCCGCGCGCCGCCGCCCCGGTCCTGGCCCGGCTCGGCGAGGCACTGGGCGCCATGCGCGGCCACCGGGCGCCCCGCTACGGGAAGGTGGCGGTGGTCGACGGCGGAGGAGCGTCGCACGGGCCGTCGTGCGAGGGCGTCGTGCTGGACCGCGCGCTGCGCGACCTCGCCGAGGCGGCCGCGCGCGACCCCCGGATCGCGGAAGCCCGGGACCGGTGCGCGGACCGGCTGCGGGCCCTGGCGGCGGCGGTGCGCCCGCGCGCCGAGTACCCGGTGGTGCACGGCGAACTCGGGCCCGACCACGTGCTGGTGGACGCGGACGGCCGCCCGGTGCTGATCGACATCGAGGGCACGATGTACTTCGACGTCGAGTGGGAGCACGTCTTCCTGCGGATCCGCCTGCCCCGGGCCGACTACCGGCCGCTGGCGGCGGACGGCCTGGACGAGGACCGGCTCGCCCTCTACGCACTGGCCCAGCGCCTCTCGCTGACGGCGGGACCGCTGCGCCTGCTCGACGGGCCCTTCCCGGCCCGCGAGGCGATGGCCGCCATCGCCGAGCACAACCTGCGCCAGGCCCTGCGCCTGCTCGGCGACTGAGGCCGGGTGGGGCGGACGAACCCGTGGACGGCAGACCCCCGGACCGCCCTCGCCGAGGCGGGCCTGGTTCTCGTGGGCGGATGGACCGAACCCGAGGGCCTCGTCCCGCCGTTCCTCACCGGCCAGGCGCCGGGATGCCCGCCCGCGGGTGCTGCGGCGGTTCACCGCGTGGGTGGCGCAGGGCGCGCTGGACGACCCGGACGAGCCGCCGCTGGGCCCGGTGGCGCGTCGCTGGCTGGACGGCCTCCCGGGGCGGACCTGATCGCGGGGCGGCCACGATCAGGTCCGTCCCGGCCGGTCAGCCGGTGAGCTGGGCCTGGAAGACGGCGCTGTTGAAGTACGCCCGGGCCTCGCGGATGAGGCCGGTGTCGTCCAGCTCGTAGACGTTGATGCCGGACCAGTTGACCGGTTTGCCGTCCAGGGCCACGGCCGCGCCCCGCCAGGAGACGGCGACGTGGCTGCCGACGGTGTGCGCCTCCAGCGGCGTCAGCCCGAGGAAGGGGCGGAAGCCGGGCAGGACGGAGGAGATGAAGGCGTGGATCGCGGGGCGGCCGGTGATCGGCGGCGCGCCGACCGGGTCGTGGAAGACGCCGTCCTCGGCGAAGGACCCCGCCCAGGCGTCGGCGTCGCCCTCCTGGGAGGCGCGGAAGAACTGGAGGACGGCGGGCGGCATGGCCGGGAACGTCATGGGAACTCCTTCGGGATGCGGTGACACGGTGACGTGGTGGTTTGGTGGAAGCGGTTGGAAGCGGCTCAGCGACCGGCCCCGGCCCCGGCCCTGACCCCGGTCCGCAGGGCGGCCAGGGCGGCGGCCGCGGTGAGCGCGACGAGGCCGCACACCCCCGGCCAGCCGAGCTGGGCGTGGAGGCGGATGCCGAGCCAGGAGCCGGCGCTGCCGCCGAGGAACGAGCAGGTCATGTAGGCGGTGTTGAGCCGGCTGCGGGCCTCCGGGCGCAGTGCGAAGATCCGGGCCTGGTTGGCGACCTGGCCGCACTGCACGGCCAGGTCCAGCAGCAGGAGGCCGGCGGCCAGTGCGACGAGGCCCGTCGTGCCGCCGGTGCCGCCCGCGGCGAGCACCGCGGCCGCAGCGAGGGTGGCGCCGGTGCACCAGGCGTTGACCCGGTCCGGGCCGTGCCGGTCGACCCGGCGGCCGGCGGCCGGGGCGCAGAACATGCTCGCCGCCCCGATCAGGGCCAGCAGGCCGAGGGCCTGGGCGCCGAGCCGGTAGGGCGGGCCGGTGAGCAGCAGGGCGAGCGCGGTCCAGGTGGCGCTGAAGCCGCCGAAGAGCGCGGCCTGGCCGAGTGCGGAGCGGCGCAGGGCGGGTTCGGTGCGCAGCAGCCGGACGGTGTCGGCGAGCAGGGCCGGGTACCGGTCGCGGACGGCGGGCGGGGTGGCGGGCAGGGCCAGGCCGAGGGCGAGGGCGAGCAGCGCGGTGAGAGCGGCGGCGGCCAGGTAGGGGGCGCGCCAGCCGAGCTGTTCGCCGAGGACGCCGCCGAAGGTACGGGCCAGCAGGATGCCGCCGATCAGGCCGCCCTGGAGGGTACCGATCACGGTGCCGCGCCGGTCGGGTGCGACCAGGCCGGCGGCCAGCGGGAGGAGCAGCTGGGGGACCACCGTGGCGAGGCCGACGACCGCGCCGGCCGCGACCAGCGGGCCGGCGGCCGGGGCGAGCCCGGCGGCCAGCAGCGCGCAGGCCGTCACGACCAGGAGCACGGTGATCAGCGGGCGACGGGGGAGCCGGTCGCCGAGCGGGACCAGCAGGAAGATCCCTGCGGCGTAGCCGAGTTGGGTGACCGTGGCGAGGTTCGCCGCGGTGCCCGGTGCGATGCCGAGGCCGTCGGCGACGAGCGGGGTGAGGGCCTGCGGGAAGTAGACGTTGGCCACGCTGACGCCGCAGGCCAGCGCCATCACCAGGGGCAGCCGCCGGCCCGTGGCGGCGGGCCGGGGCACGGGGTCCGGTGGCGTCGTCGCGGGCGGTGTGGGCCCGGGCGGCGCGGGGGTCGTGGGTGGCTCGGGCTCGGGCAGGACAGCCGGATCGATCCGGGGCATCGTGACTCCAACCGAACGAACTAGATGGTTCGAATGCTCGCCGTGAGCGTGCCAGACCGTCGCGGGATCGTCAAACGAACCGGTTCGTTACCATCGGCCCATGGCGTACGACTCGACGGCAACCAAAGAGCGGATCCTCACGGCGGCGGCCACCGAATTCGCCGCGTACGGCGTGGCCGGCGCCCGCGTGGACCGCATCGCCGCCCAGGCCCAGGCCAACAAGCGGGCGATCTACGACTACTTCGGCGACAAGAACAGGCTCTTCGCCGCCGTCCTGGAGCGCCTCATGGCCGACCTCGCCCAGGCCGTCCCGCCCGGCGACGAGGACCTGGCGGCGTACGCCGAGCGGCTCTTCGACTACCACCGCGACCACCCGGAGGCCCTGCGGCTGCTGCTCTGGGAGGCCCTCGAACTCGGCGACGAGCCCGTTCCGGGGGAAGCGGACCGGACCCGCCACTACCAGGACAAGATCCGGGCGGCGCGGCCGGCGGGCAGCGGCGACGACGGCGACAGCGGCGGTGACGGTGACGAGGCCCGCGCGCGGCTGTTCCTCACGCTCGGCATGGTCGGCTGGAGCCTCGCCATGCCCCAGCTCCGCCGCATGATCCTCGGCCCCGATTACACCCTCGACGGGCTGCGCACCGAGATCGCCGACGCCGTCCGGGCGCTGCCGACCGCCGGAAGCGGGCTCCCCGAGCAGTCGTGACCCCCGCCATGCGGTCGGCCCGTCCTTTGCGGAAGAGCGTGGAAGGACGCGGAAAGTCGGCGGGTCCGACTTTCCACTCCCGGCGGACCGCGGGCGAATGCCGCGCCGGGCATTGTCCTCGGTTCGGGGGATTTGCGGCGGGATTTCTGACATGGACAGGGCGGTGGGGGAATTCATGGCCCGGAAGGGTGCCGTAACCGATGTGCGCCCTCGGAAGGGAGAACAGTCATGCGTCGTCGGATTGCCGCGGTCGGGATGCTGGCCGCCGCCGGAGTGCTCGCACTCGCCGTGCCCGCACAGGCGGCTACGGGGGTTCTGGTGGTGAACGGTGTGACGCACCAGAATCCGGCGCGGGGGTGCTACCCGACCGTGTCGCCGGTGGTCGTCGAGAACCTCACGAACGTGACGGTCGACGTGTATTCCGCGCCGAACTGTCAGGGGACGGTGACGCGGGAGGTGGCAGCCGGGATGACCGCGGCGACGGTCGGGTTCAGCTACTTCGTCAACTGAGGTACGTCGTCAACTGAGGCCGGCCCGCCGGCCGCGCGACGGAAAGGGGCCGGGGCGGTGCTCCGTACGGAACACCGCCCCGGCCGTCCTGTGGCACGGGAAGGCCCCGGTTCGTACAAAGGCACCGCGGAACGATCCCCGGAAGACACCCCAGGAGGTCCGATGCAGATCCCCGGTCCCGAGCCGAGAGCGGACGGCGGGGTGGGCGCCATCGCGCGGGCGGGCGGGTTGCACGACTACCAGCTGTGGCTGCACGCCGAGTACGGGCCCGTCGTGCGGTTCCAACTGCCGGGGGCCGAGACCGCGGTGTCGATCGCCGACCCGGTGCTGCTGGAGGCCGTGGCCCACCTCGACGAGCGGCCGCCGGGGCTGTTCTCGTTCCTGGACCCGCTGTTCGAGGCGGGCAACCTCCAGGTGCTCCCGGCCGGGGAGCACGGCCCGTGGCGCCGGCTGCTGCTCACCGTTCTCGCCGGACGGCCCTCGCACGAACGGCACTTCGCCCGCTTCACCGCCCTGGCGACCGGGCTCGCCGACCGCTGGGCCGCCCTGCCCGCCGGTCAGTCCGTCGAGCTCCAGCGGGAACTCACCGGGCTCTCGCTCCGGATGATCTGCGGCTACGCCCTGGACGGCGGGACGGACGACCCGGACGGGGGGATCGAGGACCCGGAGGGTGTGGTCGAGGCCTTCGAGGCGGTGCTCACCGACCAGTTGGAGCGCCTCTACCGGGTGCCGTCCGAGCGGCCCCCGGAGCAGCGCGCCGAACGGGCCGCCCGGGCGCTCGCCCGACTGCGGGCGACGGTCGACCGGGTGATCGCCGCGCACCACCGGGGCCACCCCGGCGGCCGGAGCGGCGGGGACGGCAGCGGTGGGGGCGGCAGCGGTGGGGACCGCAGCGACCTGATCGGCGCCCTCGTCGAGGCGGGGGAGAGCCCCGCGCGGATCCGCGACACCGTCCTCGCGGTGATGCTGGCCGCCCACCACACCACGGGCGTCGCCGTCTCCTGGACCCTGCACCTGCTCGCCGCCCACCCGGCGGCGGCCGCGCGCGTCACCGAGGAGCTCGACCGCGTCCTCGGCGACCGCCCGGTGCCCGACCACGCCGACCTGCGCCGGCTGCCGTACCTGGGGATGGTCCTGCGCGAGTCCCTGCGTCGGTACCCGCCCGGCCCGTACGGCGCCCGGCTGACCACCGGGCCGCTGGCCGTCGGCGGGTACGTCGTCCCCACCGGGGCGGTGGTCTTCCTTCCGATCCGGGCCGTCCACCTGAACCCCGCGTACTGGCCCGAGCCGGAGCGGTTCCGGCCCGAGCGGTTCACCCCCGAGGAGTCGGCGGGGCGGCCCCGGCTGGCCTGGATCCCGTTCGGCCTGGGGCCGCGCGCCTGCGAGGGGGAGGGCCTGGCCGTGGTGGAGGCCCAGGTGCTGCTGGCCGTGCTGCTCAAGCGGCTGCGCTTCCGGCCGGAGCCGGGCCACCGGGTGGTCCCGGTCGAACGGTTCGTGCTCTGGGCCGCCGACGACATCCGCATGCTGGTCGAGCCGCGGGCCGCGGCGGGCGAGCCCGCCCGCTGAACAGGCCCGTCGAACAGGTCGGCCGAACCGGTCTGGCGGGAAACCCTATCGCGATATATCGTGAGTTCCTGTCCGCGCCGCTGACCCCAACGCGCGAAGACCATAGCCGAGTTCAGGACGGGAAGTATGCCGGGAGAGATCGTGCCCGCCGCAGGGAAGCAGGCCGCCCGCGGCCAGGAGTCCGCGATGCGGGCCTCCCACGCCGACCGGGACCGGGTGGCCGAGCTGCTGCGCATCGCGGCGGGCGACGGCCGACTGACCTCGGAGGAGCTGGACGAGCGCCTGGAGGCCGCCCTGTCCGCGCGGACGATCGGCGACCTGGCCGGACTCACCACCGACCTGCCGCCCGTCTCGCTCGCCCCCGGCGGGGTGGTGGCGGAGGTCAAGGACGTCCTGACGATCGACCAGCGGTGGAGCCGGGTCAGGCGGGAGGGGCACTGGGTGGTGCCGCGCCGCCTGGAGCTCTTCGTGGAGTGGTGCGACGTGACGCTCGACTTCACCGAGGCGGTGATCACGCAGGACACCCTGCAGATCGACCTGGACATGGAGGGCAAGACCCTGACCCTGATCACCGGGCCGGGCATCGTGGTCGACGCCGACGGCCTGGCCCTGGAGTTCAGCCGGATCAGGAACCGCCGGGCGCCGGACCACGGTGCGCCGGTCACGCTGCGGATCGAACTGGTCGGCAGGAAGCGCCACGGCCGCGTGGTCGTGCGCCGGCCCCGGCGGACGGCCGGACAGTGGCTGCTCAGGAAGCCCCTGGCCCTGCCGCCCGGCGACTGACGGTCCGTCATGACGGCGGAGGCGGTTTCGTGTCGTACGCCGCAACCGTCGAGCTCCGGCCCCGACCTCCCCTACCCTTCCTCCATGCTCTCTGTGGTGGTCGCCCCCTGGGCGGGAAAAGCGGAGCCGGTGTTTGTCCACAATCCGGACGAACTTCACGACGCCGCCAGCACGATGAAGGTCGCGGTGCTCGCCGCGCTCTGCCGCGGCGGGGCGAACCTCGACGCCGAGGTGCCGGTGGTGAACCGCTTCGAGTCCGTCGTGGGCGGCGAGTTCGGCAACGACCCGGACTGGGACAGCGATCCGCTGCCCTGGGAGCTGGTCGGCACCCACGTGCCGCTCCGGCTGCTCGCCGAGCGGATGATCACCCACTCCTCCAACCTGGCCACCAACATCTGCCTGGCCCGCACCACCCAGCAGGCCGTCACCGAGGTGTGGCGCCGCGCCGGTGCCACCCACAGCTCCACCCCGCGCGGGATCGAGGACTACACGGCGCGCGCCCAGGGCGTGCACAACCGGGTGACGGCCCGCGACCTGGTCCGGCTGCTGCGCTCGCTCGCCGGGGAGCCCGAACTCCTCGCCCTCCTCGAGTGCAACGAGTTCCGGGTGGACCTGGCCGCCGGCCTCCCCTCCAACACCCGGATCGCCTTCAAGAACGGCTGGGTCCCCGGCGCCCGGCTCGGCGTCGGCCTCGTCCAGCCGGCCGACTGCCCGCCCTACCTGATCGCCGTCTGCTACACCGGCCCGCTCGCCGACGGCACGGACCGCACCGACCCGGCGGCCCGCCTGCTCGCCCGCGTCTCCAAGGCGGTGTGGGACCGCCGGGACCAGATCAGCCGCCCGGCGCCGGTGGCCCGGCCGGTGCCCTCGGCCGGTCCTGCGCCGCTCCGCTCGGCGGGTTGATCCGCACCGGCCCCGCGCGGCCGGTGGGTTCGCCACGCTCCCGGTCGGGCTTCGGACCGCCCCCGTTCTGGTGTTCGGCGCCAAACCGTAACCGATCGTGCGCGCATGATGATCGGTCGGTTGCGGTATCCGATTGAGGCGTCCTGCTCAAGCGGTCGGGGGTGGGCTGAAGTGTCGTCCCGTCTACGCATACTCGCCCGGTGGGTCACGGCGACCGCCGTCGCCGCGGCCTACGTCGCGCTGCACCTGCTGGTCAACGTCGGCACGGGGGTGGATGTCGAGGCCAGCAGGGCCGGTGCCCTCTGGTGCGGGGCGATCGCCCTGGCTTTGCTCGGGCCCGCCCTGTGGCTGCGGCACCGGCGCCGGTCCGGGGTCGCCGAACTCGTCGGGCTCGTCGACCGCTTCGGCGCGCGACAGCCGCGGTGGCGGTGGGCCGTCCGGATCGCCAACGGCGCCGGGTACCTGCTGTTCGGGGGCGGCACCGTTGCCGTCGCCGCCTCGGAGCGGGGCGAGGGCATGGGCCTGACGGTGTCGCTCGGGGTGCTGGTCGGCGGCGTGGCGGCCGGGGCGGCGGGACTGCTGGTCCTGCGCCGCACCCGCCCGCTCGCCGCCCGCGGGGCGGCCCAGGCCCTGTTGCGGGACGGGCGCAGGCCGGTGCTCTACCTGCGCAGCTTCGACGACGATATGACCGCCGCCCGGGTGGACGACGCCGCGGAGATCAACCTCCACAGCCGGGAGGAGCAGTTCGCCGCCGCGCTGGGCGCCGTCGGACCGGTGATCGCGGTGGGGCGGCCGGGGGAACCCCTGCCCCTCCTGGGCGCGGCCCGGTTCTACCTGCCGCTCGACGACTGGCAGGACACCGTGCGGCGGCTGATGGACCTGTCCCAGCTGATCGTCCTGCGCCTGGGGAAGGGCGAGGGGCTGCGCTGGGAGATCGGCGAGGCGCGGGCCACCCAGCCGCCCGGGAAGCTCGTCCTGCTGGCTCCGCGCGGACTGTCCGAGCTGGCCGACCAGTTGAACGAGGGCCTGCCCACCCCGCTGCTGCCGAGGGAGGCGGTCACGGGTGAGCACTGGATCGGCGCCGTGATCGCCTTCGACGGCCACTGGACGCCCCGGGTGTTCCCGGTGGCGGAACGCAAGGGGCCGTGGGCGTGGATGGAGCGGATGGGCCTCTCCACGCCGCAGACGCCCACGGTGCACCTGGCCCATGCCATCCGGACCGCCCTGGCGGCCACCGGGTGGCGGCCCCGGCGGACGATGACCTGGCGAGCCCAACTCGCGACGAGGAAGGCGGACTTGACGGGCGTGGGGTTGGCCGTCGCGCTGACCCTGCCGGGCTGGCTCGGCTACCGGGTGCTGCAGCTGGCCGGTCTGTGGTGAATCGGTGACCCGACAGGAAGAGGGGGAAGCATGGACAGGTCGAAGCAGCACAGGGCCGTGGTCGGATGGGGTGCCGCGGCGTCGCTCCTGATCCTCGCCATGGTGGCGTGGACCGTGCTGGTCGCCGCGGCCGACTGGCGCGCCTACCTGGTCGTCCAGGACGCCCTCGCGGGCAAGGCGACGGCGGCGGAGTTCACGGCGGCCGCCGACTTCTGGGACTCCGTCAGGGGGCCGCGGTGGCTCCTGTTGCTCGTCCCGGTCTACGCGGTGTTCGCCGTCTGGATGTGGCGGGCCCGGCTCAACGCCGAGGCACTGGGCGGCCCGGGCAGCCAGCGTCGGGCGCGGGCCTGGGCCCTCACGAGCTGGATCACCCCGGTGGCGAACCTCTGGGTGCCGTACCAGGTCGTCTCGGACGTCTGGAAGGCCAGTGCGCCCGGGCGGTCGGCCTCCCGGGCGCGGCTCGCCGTGTGGTGGGGAGCGATGCTGATCGGAACCTACGTGGGCAACGGGTACACGAACCTACTCAAGGACGAGGTCGACACGGTCGACGACCTGCGCCGGCTCGTGACCCTGTCCACCACCAGCGCGGTGCTCGACGTGGTCGCCGGAGCGATCATCCTCCATGTCATCCACCGCGTCAGTACCTGGCAGACCCAGCGGCGCGCCGAAGCGCGCCGCTGAATCCGCCGGCCGTCAGTACGGCTGCACGAGGACGTGCGCCGCGCCGGGGATGCCGACCTTGAGCAGCTCGTCCTCCTCCGGCGTGGTCGCGGTGCCCGTCTCCTGCTTGAGGACGGCCCGGGACAGGGCCTGGACCCACATGGCGCGCGGGCGGCGGCGGGCCTCCCAGGCGGTGAGGGCGGCCGGGACGGTGTCCTCCGCGTCCAGGCTCTGGGCGAGCACGAGCGCGTCCTCGACGGCCATCGCGGCGCCCTGGGCGAGGTGCGGGGTGGAGGCGTGGGCGGCGTCGCCGGCCAGGACGATCCGGCCGACGTGCCAGGGCTCCTCGACGGTGACCTGGGAGATCCGCGAGTAGACCACGGCGGCCGGGTCGGTGATCTGCGCCAGCGCCTCGGCGATCGGGCCGCCGAAGCCGGCCAGCCGCTCGCGCAGCTGCTCGTGGGCGCGTTCCGGGTCGGGGCGGAAGTCCTCGGCTTCGGCGAAGACCGAGCCCAGGTACATCTGCTCCGCGCTGATCGGGGTGAGCAGCGCCTTCGCGTTCAGGTTGCCGGAGGACATCACCACGCCCCGCACCTCGGGCGAACGCGGGACGGTCACACGCCAGTTGGCGAAGCCGGTGTACTCGGGGGCGTACTTCTCGCCGTACAGGTGGCGGCGCAGCGGCGAGCCGATGCCGTCGAAGCCGACGACCAGGTCGTAGCGGCCGACCTGCCCGTCGGTGAGGGCGGCCTCGATGCCGTGGGCGTCCTCGCGCAGGGTGCCGATGGTGGTGCCGAAGCGGAGGGTGGCGCCCGCCTTGACGGCGGCGTCGGCGAGGACGCGGGCCAGCGCGGGGCGCGGGATGCCGTTGTTGGAGGGGGCGTCGCCCATCCGGGGCTGCGGGATCTTCGCGAGGGTGGCGCCGGCCGGGTCGCAGATGGTCAGCACCTCCCACTCGAAGCCGGCGGCGAGGCAGTCGTCCAGGACGCCGATCTCGCGCATCACGTGCAGGGCGTTGGACGGCTGGATGATGCCGACGCCGAGGGCCTCCAACTGCTCGCGCAGCTCGGCGACGTCGACCTGGTGGCCGCGCTCGGCGAGGGCGGTCGCGAGGGTGAGGCCGCCGATGCCGCCGCCGTTGACGAGGACGCGCAGGGGTCTGTTCATGAGGGGGGCTCCGAAAGGAAGTTCACAGGAGGTGCGGGGGTGCGGGGGCGGTGCGGGGCCCGGCCGGAGCCGGTCCGGCCGAGCGGGCACGGCGGTCGAGGGGAAGGGTCGGCCGGGATGTCGGTCCGGCCGGGGCCGGTTCAGCCGACGGGTGTGGCGGCGAGCTCCATCAGGTGGTCGACCAGGGCGAGCAGCAGGTCCCGCCCGAAGGCGCGCTCGCGCACGTCCCCGAGCAGCATCGGCACCTGTGGGTCGAGGTCGAGCGCGGCCCGGATCTCGTCGGGGGTGCGGGTGTTGGTGTTGTGGAAGCAGTTGATCGCGACCACGAACGGGATGCCCCGGCTCTCGAAGAAGTCGATGGAGGCGAAGCTGGTCTCCAGCCGGCGGGTGTCGGCGATGACGATCCCGCCGAGGGCGCCGTTGACCAGGTCGTTCCACATGAACCAGAAGCGCTCCTGGCCGGGCGTGCCGAACAGGTAGACGACCAGCTCGGGGCTGACCGTGATCCGGCCGAAGTCGAGGGCGACGGTGGTGGTGGTCTTCTGGTCGACGCCGGCCAGGTCGTCGACGCCGACGCTGGCCCGGGTCAGGTACTCCTCGGTGCGCAGCGGGGCGACCTCGCTGACCGAGCCGACCAGGGTGGTCTTGCCCACGCCGAAGCCGCCCGCGATCAGGATCTTGACGGCGGCCGGGGCGGCGGGGGCGTCGGTGGCGGAGTGGGGGGTTGCCATGTTCAGAGTCTCCGGAGTCCTTCGCGTACGGCCGTGAGCAGGCCGAGGTCCACGCCGCCGGCGGCCCGGGCCACCGACAGCGGCGCCCGCGCCTTCAGCAGGCCCTGGGCGACCAGGTCGCCCAGCAGGATCTTGGTGACCGAGACCGGGAGGTCCAGGCCCGCCGACACCTCGGCGACGGCGATCGGGCGCCGGCAGCGTTCGAGGATCAGCCGGTGCTCGGGCTGGAGGCCGCGGGCACCGGCGCGGCTGCCCCGTGCCAGGGCGGCGTCGGCCTCCTCCTCGACCGTGGTGAGCACGGTGATGAGGGTGAGGTCGTCGCGCTCGGGCGCGGTCCGGCCGCGGGTGATCGTGTACGGGCGCACCATGCTGCCCGTCTCCTCCTCCGCGTCGTCCTCCAGCTCGCTCCAGTGCGGCACGGTGCCGCGCCGCCAGGAGTCGTCCCAGCCGGACTGCCGGCCCGAGGGCGGGCCGGACGGAGAGCCGGGCTGCGGTCCGGACGGCGAACCGGAGGCCGGACCGGGTCGCGGGTCGGCCTGCCGGCCGTCGTCGCGGCCGTCCCCCCAGGCGTCGTTCCCGTACGGTTCCACCCTGGTCAGCCCCGGTTCCGGGCGGCGAAGGCGTCGAAGGAGGCCGGGGCGGCGGGGGCGCCGGGGGCCTCCTCGTGGCGGACCGGGGTGGTGAGCTTCTGGCCGACCTGCTGCACCAGGGTGTGCATCGCGACGGACATCACCTCGGCGTCCACCTCCTGGGAGGCGACCACGGCCAGGTGGGTGCCCTGGGCGGCGGCGATGACGAACAGCCAGCACTCGGCGAGCTCGACGATCACCTGGTGCACCGGGCCGCCGTCGAACAGCGCCCCGACCCCGCGGGCCAGGCTCTGCTGGCCGGTGGCGACGGCGGCCAGGCGCTCGGCGTCGGCCCGCTCGATGGTGCGGGAGTGGCTGACCACGAGACCGTCGTCGGAGAGCAGGACGGCGTTCCTGGTCCCGGGCACCGAGTCGACGAGTCCGTCCAGCAGCCAGTCCAGGTCCTGGTGGGTGGCGATCGTGCGGTTCATCACTGCTCATCCGTTCGTGTGGTTCGGGGGTCCGCGGCCGGAAGGGCGCAGGGGGCGGGCGCGGGGGCGGGGGAGGGCTCCGGCGGGGTGGCGGGCAGGCGGTGCTCGCCGCTGTCCTGGGCCCGGGCGGCGCGGGACTGCCGCTGGAAGGCGCCGATCGCCGCACCCGAGCGCCGTACCGGGCGCTCGGTGCGCTGAAACGGTCCCGCGGGCGGGGTGTCCGCGGCGGGCCGCTCGACCCACTGCGGCTGGGCCGGCGGGGGCACCCGCAGCTCGGCCGCCAGGCTGGCCTGCCGGACGCGCTGCGGCAGCGGGGGCTGGCCGGCCTGGGCCGGGCTGAACGGCACCGAGGTCCGGTACTCGCGGGGCTGGCGCCGCTCGGCCAGCCGGTAGTGGTCGGCCGGGCGGTACTGCTCGTCGGCGTACGGGGCCTCGGCCTCGGTGACCCGGGCGTAGGCGATGTCCGGGTAGGCCGGGGCGTCCTGGGCGGGCGCCGGGTCGGCCGGGGAGGTGTGCTCGATCGGCTGCTCCGGCTGGTGGTCGGGCCGGGCAGCCGTGGCGGGCTGCTCCACTCCGTACGACGGCACGGGGCCGGTGGACGGTTCAGCGTCGTACGACGGCTCCGATCCGAAGGGCTGCCCGGACGGGTACGGCTGCTCCGCCGGGTACGCCTGCCCGGCCTGGAACGGCTGCTCGGCCTGGTACGGCTGCTCGGGCCACTCCGCCTCGAACGGAGCCGCCGGGAGGACGGCCGGGGCGTCCGGGGCCGGCGGCAGCGGCTGGACGACCGCCGGCTGGAACGGGGCCGCGGGCAGCGGGACCTCCTGGAGCGTGGCCTCCGGTGCCGCGCCCCATCCCGCCGCCGGTCCCGCGTCCGGTCCCGGCCACGTCCCGGCCTCCGCCGGGGACAGCGGCACCGGGGCCGCCTGCGGGGCGTGGTCGCCCTGCGTGAAGGAGTCCACCGGCGCGACCGGCGGACCGGCCGGCACCGGGACGGGCGTCTCGTCGGAGGCCGAGCGGACGGCCCGGCGCGAGCGGCGCACCAGCGGGATCGGCTCGGTGGCCGTGCCGCCGGCGCCGTCCGGCAGCCCGGTGTCGCCCTCCAGGACCAGCTCGTCGGGGACGAGCACGACCGCCCGGGTGCCGCCGAAGGCGGACGGGCGGAACTCGATCCGCAGCCCGTGCAGGGCGGCCAGCCGGGAGACCACGTGGAAGCCGAGGCGGATGTCGTCGGCCCGGGCCAGCACGTCGGTGCGCGGCGGGCGGCTCATCAGCTCGTTGGCCGCGTCGTACTGCTCCGGGTCCATGCCGAGGCCCCGGTCCTCGATCTCGATCGCGAGCCCGCGGCCGACCACGGCGGCGCGCACCTCGACCGGCGTGGGCGGCTTGGAGAAGGTGGTGGCGTTCTCCATCAGCTCGGCGAGCACGTGCGCCACCGGGCCGACGGCCCGCTCGGAGAGCCAGGGGTCGCCCTCGATGTCGATCGAGATCCGCCGGTAGTCCTGCACCTCGCCCTGCGCGGCGCGCAGCACGTCCAGCAGCGGGACGGGCTTGCGCCAGCGCCGCTGCGGCTGGCCGCCGGCCATGATGACGAGGTTCTCCTCGTAGCGGCGCAGGCGGGCGGTGAGGTGGTCGAGGTCGAAGAGGCCCTCCAGGACCTCCGGGTCGTCGTGCTTGCGCTCCAGCTCGTCCAGCTTGCGCAGCTGGCGGCCGATCAGCAGCTGGGTGCGGCGGGCGATGCGCTGGAGCAGCCGCTCGAAGCCGCGGTGCTGCTCGGCCTGGCCGACGGCGGACTCCAGGGCGGCGGAGCGGGCCAGGTTGAGGGCCTGGCCGAGCCGGGCCAGCTCGTCGGTGCCGTTGCCGTGCGGGCCGTCCGTGATGGTGCGGGTCTCGGCCTCGACGTCCACCTGCTCGCCGCGGCCGAGGCGGTCGACCACCTCGGGCAGGGTGCGCTGCATCTCCTCGGCCTGGGTGTGCAGGTCCTTGATGCGGCGGCGCAGCGAGCGGCTGAGCCGCCAGGAAGCGATGATCACCGCGACGACCGTGATCAGGCCGACGACGGTGGTCAGCACGACCCGGGTGAGCATGCCGACGATGGCGCTCTTGGCGACCTCGATGATGCCGTTGGTGCGGTCCTCGATCGCCTTGACCAGCGGCGGGTTGAGCCCGTCGAGGGCCTGGCGCCACTGGTCCTGGGTCGCCGGGAGCTTGACGGTGCCGTTGGCGTCGGCGGCGGTGGGCTTGAGCAGGGCCTGCTCGACGGCGGCCTTGGCCTGCCAGGACGGGCTGTTGACCAGCTCGTGCCAGGCCGGTGCCTCGGCGTCCGGGATGTACGGCAGGACCTGGACGTTGAGCAGGTGGTCCTGCGCGCCGATCAGCTGCTGGACCTGCTGGTAGTCGGTGGCCGACAGTCGCCCGGTGGGCCAGCCGCGGGCCAGGACGGCGTCCTCGCGGGAGAGCATCTCCTTGGCCCAGAAGGAGTTGACCAGGGTCTTGGACAGCCAGGTGACCTCGCCGGTGTCGACGCGGCTGAGCGCGGTGAACAGCCGCAGGTCGACGCTGATCAGGTCGGTGTAGTAGGCGAAGACGCTCTGCTGGTCGGTGGTGCCGCGGTCGACGGCGGAGCGCTGCTCGGCCAGCTTGCCCATGGCCTGGCGGGCCTCGACGACGGCGGACCGGATCTCGCCGGGGGCGTTGTCGGCGGTCGCGCCGGAGAGGGTCTGGAACTGCCGCACCGCGTCGTCGGTCAGCTGGCGCTGGTGGCGCAGCTGGTCGGCGTTGGAGCCGGGCCGGGCGAGCGCCTCGGCGCTGAGCCGGCGCTCCTCCTGGAGGTTGTAGTAGACGATGTTGGACGGTTGGCCGGCCTTCTGGGCGATGGTGGCCTGGTCGGCCAGCCGCTGGAAGTCGGCGATGGTCTCACCGCTGGTCACGGCCCAGAGGGCGACCAGGGCGATGCTGGGGACGACGGCCAGGACGAGCAGCGCCGTCCGCAGGGACAGGCGTGGACGCCTGCGGGGGCCCTTCGGCGTCGGGGGCCGCCGATTCGCACGCGCGCGCAGAGCTGACTCCTTGGGGCTGGCGGCCGGCCGGTGAGGGGCGGGCCGTCCGGGCACGGTTTTTTGACGAAGCGATACTAGTCATACCGTGTGATTAGAGTGAAAACCCGTTCGCTGCCTGGGCTGTGCTTGCACACGGAGCGGACACAATGTCATTCATTCGTTGACCGTCCGTATGCGGAGCAGGCCCTTCCGGACTCGCCCGACACAGTGTCAACGAGACGCGCGGCCGACGGATGGCCGGGGTGTGAAAACTGTGTGACGCCCCGCCGGGACCCGCTCGGCACGCCCGCCGGGCCATCGCCCGGCCCGGATCCGCCCCTCCGGCCGCGTGGCGGCCCGTCCGGCGAGGGGGAGGGCGTGGAGGGCGGCCATCGGACCCATTTGTCAGGTTCCCTGAGGACTCGCGCACCACGGTCAGCCTACCCGGCACACGGCCGCGGACGCCCTCCGTGGGAGCCGCCGTTCCGATGACGTACCGGGAGTCGCCGAACGTGACGGGCGGGACACCCTCCACGGTGGCGGCCGGTCGTCGCGAAGTCCGTACGGCTCTGGAGCTGCGAACACGCTCGGTGGGCGGATACTGGAGGAGTGGGACGGATCGGACCGGGCGTCGCCGACAGGCCGCCGGAACGGTCCGACCACGGGCAACGGCCTCCAGGTCCCCGGGACCGCGCCGCCGGTGCAGGTCTCGGCGGGCGCCAGGAGCGCCGACGCAACGAGAGAGAGAAGCCGTGATGAGTTACTTCGGCCGTGGAGGAGACAGAGGCGGTGGTTACGGCCGTGACCGTGACCGTGGTCGTGGGCGTGATCGTGATCGTGGCCGCAACCGTCGTGGAAACCACCGTCGCCGTTTCGGCATGTGGTGACGGTGATTTCGGCTAGGACTGCGCACAACAGTCCCGACTAGCGCCATCACAGGGGCCGGCGGTACCACCGCCGGCCCCTCACCCTGGGGCCGGCACCGCCGCCACGCGGAGGGTGACGCGTCCCGGACGACGGGGCCCGGACGACGGGGCCCCGGATGACGGGTCCCCACCTCGGAAACGGCGGATCCGGACCCCGAAAGGTCGTTTCCGGACACCGGAACGACGTCTCCGAGAGCAACGGGTCGTGGCCATGCGCGAAGTGACGCCCCCGGGCGACCGGGCGGCGCGGGACGACGACGACCCGGGGCCGGTGACGGACCCGCCCGTCGTCCCGCTGCGGGAGCTGATGCGCCGGTTCTGGCCGTGGGTGCGCCCCGACGTGCGCTGGCTCCCGGTGAGCGCGGTCCTGCTCGTCCTCGGCGCCTTCGGCGAGGTCGTCTCCGTCTGGCTGTTCAAGGACCTGATCGACGACGTCCTGGTGCCCCGGCACTTCGCCGACTTCTGGCTGCTCGCCGCCCTCATGCTCGGCGCGTCCGTGGCCGCCGCGCTGTTCACCTACGGCGGCACCTACACCAGCACCAGGACCGCCGAGCGCTACATGCTGCGGCTGCGCACCGACACCCTCGCCCACCTGCACACCCTGCCGCCCGACACCCTGGAGACCCGCTGGCGCGGCGACCTGGTGGCACGGCTCACCTTCGACATCGCCGAGATCGAGCAGATGGTGGCCACCGGACTGGTCGAGGGCGCCGTGGCCGCGGTCAGCCTGCTGCTGTTCACCGGAGCCGCCTTCTACCTGAGCTGGCCGCTCACCGTGGCCGCGCTGCTGGCCGCCCCGCTGTTCGTCCTCTCCACCAGCCTGTTCGGGCGCCGCATCCGGCGCCGGGAACGGCAGGTCCAGCGCCGCGCGGGCGGCGTCACCGCGCTGCTGGAGGAGTCCCTGCGCAACGCCACCGTCACCCGGACCTGCGGCCAGGAGAGCCGGGAGGTCGAACGGGTCCACCGGGAGGGCAAGGCCCTGCTCGACGCCGAACTCTCCGCCGCCCGGGTCGCCGACCTCTACCAGCCCTTCCTCGGCGTGCTGCAACTGCTGGCCGGGCTCACGGTGGTGGGCGTCGGCGCGCTGGAGGTCATCCACGGGCAGCTCAGCCTCGGCGGCCTGCTCGCCTTCGCCGCCTTCATGGCCCAGCTGTTCGAGCCCGCCCAGCAGCTCGCCGCCCTCGTCCCGCTGGCCGGCACGGCCTGCGCCTCGGGCGAACGCGTGCTGGAACTGCACGACCTCACCAGCCCCGTGCGCGAACGCCCCACCGCCCGCGACACCGGCCCGGTCCAGGGCCGGGTCACCCTCCAGGGCGTCCGGGCCGGCTACCCCGGCGCCACCGGGACCCCCGGGCCGCCCGTCCTCACAGACCTGGACCTCGACCTGCTCCCCGGCGAGACCCTGGCCCTCGTCGGGCCCAGCGGCAGCGGCAAGTCCACCCTCGCCAAGCTCCTCGTCCGCTTCCTCGACCCGCAGGCCGGCACCGTCCGCCTCGACGGCCAGGACCTGCGCGACCTCACCCTCGTCTCGCTGCGCCAGGCCGTCACCCTGCTGCCCCAGCAGGCCCCGCTGTTCCGCGCGACCATCGCCGACAACATCGCCTACGGCCGCCCCGACGCCCCGCCCGCCGCCATCGAACGCGCCGCCCGCAACGCCGGCGCCCACGACTTCGTCACCGCGCTGCCGGACGGCTACCGCACGGTGATCGGCGCCGACGGCTTCCAGCTCTCCGGCGGCCAGAGCCAGCGCGTCGCCATCGCCCGCGCCTTCCTGCGGGACACCCCCGTGCTGGTCCTGGACGAACCCACCACCGGGCTGGACCCGCACACCGTCGAGCAGTTCGTCCCCGCGCTGCGCCGCCTGATGACCGGGCGCACCACCGTCCTGATCACCCACGACCGGGCGCTGCTGCCCCTCGCCGACCGCGTCCTCACCCTCCGGCCGCCGGGCACCGCCGGGCCGGCCGCCGGTCCGGACAGCCGCCCGGACGCCAGCCCGGTCGACGCGTTGCGCGGCCGGGAGCCGCGGAAGCCCTGAGCCGTCGCGGAGGCTACGCGCCGAGGTAGTGCAGGACGGCCAGGATGCGGCGGTTGTAGTCGGTGGTGCGGGGCAGGTCCAGCTTGTCGAAGACGGCGTTGAGGTTCTTCTCCACCGCGCTCATCGAGACGTGCAGCCGCTGCGCGATGGCGGCGTTGGTCCAGCCCTGGGCGAGCGCCTCCAGGACGCTGCGCTCACGCGGGGTGAGCCGGGCCAGCGGGTCGGTGCGGGTGGTGCGCACCACCAGTTGGCGCACCACCTCCGGGTCGATCACCGCGCCGCCCGCCGCGACCCGCACCAGGGCGTCCAGGAACTCGTCGACCTCCGCCACCCGGTCCTTCAGCAGGTAGCCGACCCGCTCCGCGCCCGCGTCCAACAGCCGGGCCGCGTACCCGCGTTCGATGTGCTGGGAGAGCACCAGCACGCCCACCTCCGGCCAGCGCTCGCGGATCTCCACCGCCGCCCGCAGCCCCTCGTCGGTGTGGGTCGGCGGCATCCGGATGTCCACCACCACGACGTCCGGCGGCCGTTCCGCCACCGCCGCGGTCAGCGCCGTCGCGTCGCCGACCGCGGCCAGCACCTCGTGCCCCTCCTCGGCGAGCAGCCGGACCAGGCCCTCCCGCAGCAGGGTCGAGTCCTCGGCGAGGGTCACGCGCATGGCAGCTCCGCGGTGATGACGGTCGGGCCCCCGGCGGGGCTGTGGACGTGGAGGGTACCGTCCAGCGCGGCGACCCGCCCGCGCAGGCCGGTCAGGCCGCTGCCCGCCGGGTCCGCGCCGCCGGTGCCGTCGTCCTCGACCCGTACGGTGAGCACGCCGGCGGTCCGCTCGACCAGGGCCGAGACCGCCGAGGCGGCGGAGTGCTTGGCCGCGTTGGTGACGCACTCCGACACCACGAAGTAGGCCGCGGTCCGGACGGGTTCGGGCAGCGGGCCGGCCACCTCGTAGCGGAGCCGCAACGGGACGGCGCACCGCTCGGCCACCCCGCCCAGCGCCTCCTCCAGGCCCAGGGTGTCCAGCGCCGACGGGTACGCCCGCCAGGCCACCTCGCGCAGCTCGGTCAGCACCCCCTGCGCCTCCCGGTGCGCCTGGCGCAGCAGCGCCTCCGTCCGCTCCGGGTCCTGGTGGCGGTCCAGGCCGCGCCGCGCCCGGCCGATCAGCATCGCCAACGCGACCACCCGCTGCTGCACGCCGTCGTGCAGATCCCGCTCGATCCGCCGCCGCTCGGCGTCCACGGCCTGCACCACCGCGGCCCGGCTGTCGGCGAGTTCGGTGATCCGGCGGCGCAGCAGCTCGGCCTCGGACGGCCCGAAGCACTCCCGGGCGGTCCGGGCGTCCAGCGCGGCCAGCGAGAACAGGCCCTGCACGGCCAGGAAGAGCAGCACCCCGCCGAGCAGCACCTGGGTCGCCAGCTCCTCCCAGCCCAGCGAGCCGCGCAGCACCCCGCCGACCAGCAGGACGGCCAGCGCCAGCCCGAAGCCCAGCAGCCCCAGCACCACCCCGGCGACCAGCCCGCCGCCGCTGCGCACCGCCAGGTAGCGCAGTACCCGGCGGTCGTCCGCCCGGTACTGGTGGGGGAAGCGGTCGCCGAAGAAGGCGCTGCGCCGGGCCCGCTCCAGGGCGGCCAGCCGGCGCACCCCGGACAGCAGGCCCGGCACCGCGTACGGGCGGGTGCGCGGCCAGAGCAGGAACGGGCCGAGGACGACGGCCGCGAGGAGGAGGTACAGCGCGGCGAGCGCGGCGCTCGGGCAGCCGAGCAGAACTCCGGTGGCCCGGCGCGGCCATGACGTGGTGTCCGCTGCATCCCCCTGCACGGGGTCCGAGCTTACGGGGCGGGCCGGGCCTGCGGGGGCGGTGGGGCCTTCGGGGCCATCGGGGCCGGTGGGTCCGGCCGGGCCGGTCACCGGGCGCGGCGGTGCTGGGCGGCGCTGTTGCGCCCGCGCCAGCGCATCACGACGTACCCGGCCACGGCCACCGCGACCACCACCAGGACCGCCTTGGAGAACAGGCCGACGTACGTCTCCACCGTGTCCCAGCGGTCCCCGAGGAGGAACCCGGCCATCACCAGCACGCTGTTCCACACCAGGCTGCCGATCGTGGTCAGCATGACGAACGCGGGCAGCGGCATCCGCTCGACCCCGGCCGGAACGGAGATCAGGCTGCGGAAGATCGGCACCATCCGGCCCAGCAGCACCGCCTTCGTCCCGTGCCGGGCGAACCAGGCCTCGGTGCGCTCCAGATCGGAGGCCTTGACCAGCGGCAGCCGGGCCCAGATCGCGTGCATCCGCTCCCGGCCGAACAGGGCGCCCAGCCAGTAGAGGACGACGGCCCCGGCGACCGAGCCGAGGGTCGTCCAGGTCAGCGCCGAGGCGAGGCTGATCACGCCCTGCCCGGCGGCGAAGCCCGTCAGCGGCAGGATCACCTCGCTGGGCAGCGGCGGGAACAGGTTCTCCAGCGCGATCGCCAGGCCGGCCCCGGGGCCGCCCAGGGTGTCGACCAGGTCGGCCGCCCAGCCGGCGAAGCCGTCGGCGGGCTGCTGGGCGATGGCGAGGACGGTGTGCGGCATGCGGGCTCCAGGGTGGTCGCGGTGCCGGCGCCTGGTGCGCCCGGCTCTGCCCTCCACGCTAGGAACCGCAGGTCAGCGCCGGTATGAGGGTTTCCGGCGGACGCCCTGTGGTTTTCCGTACCGCCGCACCCTGTGGTTTTCCGCAGGGGCGGAGAATCCGGTGGCGGCTGGCGTGGCCGCTTTGTCAGGATGGCGCCATGGACGACGCATTCACCCTGGCCTGGCAGTATTCCGCCGGACTGGTCTTCCCCGAGGACCTGCCGATGGCCGCCGCCGGGCTGCTGGCGGCGGGCATCGGCGGGGACTCGCCCGCGCTCTGCGACCTCGCGGGGCGGCCGGGCCGGGGCGAGCCCCCGGTCGAGCTGACGGAGCTGCTGTGGCAGGCGATGGCGGAGCTGGGCCTGCCGGTGCCGGACGACGGCTTCGTCCAGCGCAGCCTCCTGCACCACACCGCGGCCCGGCTGGTGTCCGGGGAGATCACGCCGGTTGAGGCCGTCGCCGCGCTCTGGTCCCGGATCGACGAGCGTACGACCGGGGCGGAGCGGCGGCTCGCGGAGCTGGTCGACCGGGTCTGCTGCCCGGGCTGCGTCGACACGTGGCCGGTCGAGGTGACGCGGGACTGGGAGCGGGAGATGAGGGCGGCGGCCGTCGAGGTGGCGTCGGCGGCCGACCACCGGAACGCCGCCTCCTGGCACCGGGGCTGAACGCGCCTCGCCCGCCGGGCGGTTGGCGATCAGGTGTTCGGCGGCTCAGCGGTTCAGTGCGGCCACGGTCTCCCTGGTCAGCTCCCGCGCCCGGGCGACGGTGGCCGTCAGCTCCGCCGCCGACCCGCCGGGCTCGGCGAGCAGGCCGTGCGCGCGCCTGCCGAAGTACGGTGGGGCGTCCGGCAGTCGACCGGCTACGGCCAGCGCGCCCTTCTCGTTCAGGCACCAGCGGCGGTGGTGGGCGAACAGGGCCTGGACCAGGATGCCGACGGCGTGCGACAGGCAGAGCGAGACGTGCAGGGCGTCGGCGCGGACGGCGCTCTTCGCGGCGGTGTCGAGCAGGAAGCCCGCCTCCCAGGTGGCCGCGGTGAGGGCCCCGCGCAGCGGCTCCGGGTAGTCGGCGGTCTGCCGCTTGAGCCGCGTCAACTCCCCGGTGGGGTCGGCCAACGGCTGCCCGAGGGCGACCTCGCCCGGGTAGCAGGGCGACCAGAAGCCGAGCGGGTGGCCGGCCTGCGTCCCCACCTCGTAGCGGCCCGCGCGGCAGTCCGCCCACACCCGTCCGACCCGGTCGAGGTCCCGCAGGATCCAGTCCACGGCGACGCCGTCGACCCGCAGCCACGCCCCGCCGTTGACCCACGGGCCCCAGCCGCCCGGGCCGGCCACCTCGGTCTCCGGCCCGGCGAGCGCCCGCAGCGCGTCGAGGTCGGGGCCGCCCCGGTAGTACACCCCGAGGTCCCAGTCCGACTCCGGCCGCTCCTCGCCCCGCGCCCGGCTCCCGCCGAGCATCACTCCCACCACGCCCGGCACACGGGCGAGTTGACCGGCCATGTCCTCGATGATCGCGCGCATGAAGGAGATTCTGGCAGGAGAAGCGGTGTCCGCCTGGGAATTTCCGGTGCGGTGCTGGCGTCCGCGGAGGCGTACCCACTCCTCGCCACTCTCAACGTACAGCGCACGGGGGGCCTTGCCGCAAGGCCCCGGTGGTGACGCAGAATCACCGCTTCGAGGACGCCGGTCCGCGAAGCACGGAAGCAGATCCGCGAAACGGGGAGTCACGAAGTGCGAGTGGTGTTGTCGACGTACGGGTCGCGCGGGGACGTCGAGCCGATGGCCGCGCTGGCGGTGCGACTGAGGGAACTCGGCGCCGAGGTGCGGGTCTGCGCGCCGCCGGACGAGGAGTTCTCGGCGCGGCTGGCCGAGGCCGGAGTCGAGCCGGTGCCGGTCGGTCAGTCGGTGCGCGCGCTGGTCAGCGGGCCGCCGCCGAAGCCCGGGGACCTGCCCGCGCGCGCCGCCCGGCTGGTCGAGCAGTTCCACGCGGCGGTGCTCGGGGCGGCCGAGCCGGGCGGCGCGGTGCTGGCCACCGGGCTGTTCCCGGCGGCGGCCGGCGCACAGGCGGCGGCCGAGCAACTGGGCGCCCGCTTCGTGTACGTGGCCCTCCAGCCGACCGTGCTGCCCTCCCCGCACCACCGGCCGTTCGAGTACCCGATGCTGCCCTACCCGCCGGAGGCGACCGACCCCCGGGAGCTGTGGGAGCTCAACATCGGGACGATGAACGCGCTGTTCGGCGAGGCGGTCAACTCCCGCCGGGCGGCGGTCGGACTGCCCGAGACCGACAACGTCCGGGACCACGTCCTCACCGGCCGGCCGTGGTTGGCCACCGACCCGCTGCTCGACCCGTGGCCGCGGCCCGCGGAGGCGGACCCGTCCTGGCCCGAGGCGGTGCAGACCGGCGCGTGGATCCTGCCGGACGAACGCCCGCTGCCCGCCGACCTGTCGGACTTCCTGGCGGCCGGCGAGGCGCCGGCGTACGTCGGCTTCGGCAGCATGCCGCTGCGCGACCCGGCGGGCGCCGCCCGGGTCGCCGTCGAGGCGGTCCGGGCGCAGGGCCGCCGGGTGCTGCTCGGCCGCGGCTGGGCCCGACTGGCGGAGGTGGACGGGGCCGAGGACTGCTTCGCGGTCGGCGAGGTCAACCAGCAGGCGCTGTTCCCGAAGGTGGCCGCCGTCGTCCACCACGGCGGCGCGGGCACCACCACCACGGCCGCCCGGGCCGGAGTGTCCCAGGTGCTGGTCCCGCAGATGGTGGACCAGCCGTACTGGGCCGCGCGGGTGGCGGAGTTGGGCATCGGCGCCGCCCACGACGGCCCGACCCCGACCACCGCGTCCCTCACCGCCGCCCTGCGCCGGGCCCTCGCCCCCGCCACCCGCGAGCGCGCCGCCGCCCTCTCGGCCCGGGTCCGCACGGACGGCGCGACGGCCGCCGCGAAGCTGCTGCTCGGCTGAAGGGGGACAGGAAAGGAGCGGGAGGTCGGCCCGGCCGACCTCCCGCTCCTGCCCCGGGCTCAGGAGGCCGGTTCGGTCAGGTACTTGGCACCGGCGTCCGGGAGCTTGTTGCCGTCCTTGTCGAAGAACTGCCAGGACTTCGCCCGCATCGTCCCCGGGCGGGCCACCACCAGCTCGCGGATCGGGGAGTCGGCCACGGTGACGGGCGTCGGCTCCGTGGTGCTGCCGTCCGCCCAGGTCACCACCACCCGGCCGACGTCCGGTCCGATCGAGAGCAGCACCACGTCCAGCGGGGCCACGGTGTCGCCCTTGCCCCGGTGGCCGACCAGGCCGCCGCCGAAGACGGTCCGGTTGCGCGGGTCGACCTTGCCCGGGGCCGCCTGGGCGCCGTCGGAGTCATGGCTGAGCCGCACCCCGTCCACCGTGAAGTAGACGTTGGTGACGTCGCAGTCCGGCTGCCAGTACCGCTGGACGTACTCCTCCGTCGGCTTGGAGATCTCCGAGTCGTACCTGCTGCGCTCCTCCCACACCGCCGTCGCCTGCTCGAACGCCCGCTCCCGGGGGGCCTCCGGCCACAGCGCCTCCCACAGCTGCCACTGCTTGCCGTCCGGGGTCAGGCCCTGGCCGAGCACCACCCGGACCGGGGTCAGCGGGTTGCGGAAGGCCGGGGCGGTCCCGTTCGGCGGGAGGGGGGTGCCCAGCCCGGGGGTGTTCGCCACCGTGAGCGTGGGCGTGGGCGCGGCGCCGACGCCGGCCGGACCGATCCCGTGGGCGGGCGCCGGGCCCGGCCGCAGCTGCGCCAGCGCCCCGCCGGTCAGCGCCACCGCGGCGGCCAGCGCCGCCGCGCCGACCACCGTACGGCGGCGGTGCCGCAGCCGGCGGCCCCCCGCCAGGATGTCCGTCACCGGCGCCGGGCCGATCCGCGCGCCGGCCGCCGCCTCGGCGAGGCCGAGCCCCACCCACAGGTCCGTGCCGTCGTCCCCGCCCACCCCGTCCGGTTCCCGGTCCATGCCGCCCCTCATGCCGCTCCTCCGATGTGCGTCGTGTCCTTGAGTCCCACCAGTGCCGTGACCTGCCGCAGCCGCGCGATGCCCTTCGCCGCGTGGCTGCGCACCGCGCCCACCGAGCACCCCATGGCGGCCGCCGTCTGGCTGTCGCTCAGGTCCTCCCAGTGCCGCAGCACCACCGCCTCGCGCTGGCGCGGCGGCAGGGTGGCCAGCGCGGCCAGCAGGGCCCCGCGCTGGTCGGAGCGGGCGTAGCCGTCCTCCACCCCCGCCGCGTCCGGCACCGCGTCCACCAGCAGCTCCGGCGCCCGGCGGCGCCAGCGGCGGGCGTGCTGGTTGACCAGGATCCGCCGCACATAGGCGTACGGATCGTCGGCCCGGCGCACCTTCGACCAGGCCGCGCAGGCCTTCTCGGCGGCCGACTGCACCAGGTCCTCGGCCGCGTACTGCTCGCCGGCCAGCAGGTACGCCGTCCGTACCAGGCGCGGCCAGACCGTGACGATGAACGACTGGAACCCGTCGTCCCGATCGTCTTTCGCTTCTCCCATGAGCACCTCCGAGCACCTCCTTCACCCGTCCAGAGCCCGGGGGCGGTCGAAAGCGCTTACCCGCGGCCGCGGCGGCTTCAAATCGCTTGGGGAACAGCGGCGGGGACACTACGATCCGCCGAATGATCATTTCTCATGACGTAGCGGGCAGCGGGCCCGCCGTGGTGCTGCTGCACTCCTCGGTGTGCGACCGGCGGATGTGGGACGCGCAGTGGCAGCCGCTGGTCGACGCCGGACACCGGGTGGTCCGCTGCGACTTCCGCGGCTTCGGCGACACGCCGCTCGCGGACGCCCCGTACAGCGACGCCGGGGACGTCCTGGCCCTGCTCGACCACCTGGGCATCGGGACCGCCGCCCTGGTCGGCGCCTCCTACGGCGGCCGGATCGCCCTGACGGCGGCCGCGCTGCGCCCCGAGGCGGTCACCAGGCTGGCCCTGCTCGGCGCGGGCATGCCCGGACACCAGCCCAGCGACACCCTGCGCGCCTTCGGCGGGCGCGAGGACGAGCTGATCGAGGCCGGGCGGATCGACGAGGCCGTCGAGCTGAACGTCGAGTCCTGGCTCGGCCCGGAGGCCGACGAGCGGACCCGCGCGCATGTCCGCCGGATGCAGCGCCACGCCTTCGACGTCCAGATGACGGCGACGGTCGGCTCCGACCGCGAGGACGTCGACCTCGGCCGGATCACCGCCCCCACCCTGGCCGTGTCCGGCGCCCACGACTTCCCGGACTTCCGGGACATCGCCGCCGCCCTCCCCGCCCTCCTCCCCGACGCCCGGCACCAGGAGCTCCCCTGGGCCGGCCACCTCCCCAGCCTGGAGCGCCCGGCCGAGACCACCGCCCTGCTGCTCGCCTTCCTCCACGAGGACGGCCCGGCCGCGCGGTAGCGGCGAGCCGTGCGGTGGCGACGGCGGTGAGCCCGTCGTGGGGCAGCCCGTCGAGGGAAAGGCCGGACCCGAACGTGTGTCGGGAGCCATGATGACGGGGTGCACTTCACCACGGAATCCAGCGCGGACGGCGTGACGCAGCGCCACTTCACCCTCGACGGCGCGCCCGGAGTGCTCTGGCAGCCGGACGGATCGCCCCTCGGCGGGCGGCCGTTGGTGCTGCTGGGGCACGGCGGCGGCCAGCACAAGCTGGGTCCGGGACTGGTGGACCGGGCCCGGCGGTTCGTGCGGCGGCACGGGTTCGCGGCGGTGGCGCTGGACGCGCCGGGGCACGGGGAGCGGACGCGCAGCGCCCAGGACGAGCGGTTCGCCACCGAGATCGGGGAGTTGATCGCGGCGGGCCGGCCGGTCAGCGCCTGGGTGGCGCGGCACACGGCGGCGCTCGCGGAGCGGGCGGTGCCGGAGTGGGTGGCGGTGCTGGACGCGCTGAGCGGTGAGGCGGAGCGCCCCGGTCGGACGGATGACCCCGGTCGGGTGGAGGACCCCGGACACGCGGAGGGCCTCGGGCCGGTCGGGTACTGGGGGTTGTCGCTGGGGAGTGCGATCGGCATCCCGCTGGCGGCGGCCGAACCGCGCGTCGCCGTCGCCGTGTTCGGGCTGACGGGGCACGCGTCGCAGGCGGAGGCGGCGGGTCGGGTCGGCGTGCCGGTGGAGTTCCTCCTCCAGTGGGACGACGCGCTGGTCCCGCGCGAGGGGGCGCTGGCGCTGTTCGGCGCGCTGGGTTCGCGGGAGAAGACGCTGCACGCCAACCCCGGGGGCCACCTGGAGGTGCCGGAACCCGAACTGGAGTCGTCGGAACGGTTCCTGGCGCGGCATCTGATCCGGGCGGGAGCGAGCGCGGCCCCGGCATAGCCGATGCCAACCGTCAGTAAAACTTCGCAAAGGATTTCTCCCTGCAACGAACCCGACGGGCCGTGACTTCAACAGATTGTTGCAGCTCAGCGGCCCGATGGTCACCCTTCGTGGATTTGGCATAACACCCCGTACCCCCTGGACTTCGCAAACCATAGGAGTACGGTTCCGGAGGAATCGCCGGGGCCGACATTCAGGCAGGCCGGCCGTACCGGAAAATTGGTGCGCAGCATGGGTTTGCAACAGGGTGGGGAGAGCGCCTCGGTGGCGACTCGTCCGATATCCGCCAGGGTGGTCGCGGAGGTCCTGCGCGGCGTCGCGCAGGTCGATTTCATGCCGTCCGTCGTCTGCGGACTCTTCTTCGTGGCCGCACTGTTCGCCGCCGACTGGCGGTACGGCCTCTACGGACTGCTCGGCAGTGCCGTCTCCACCGCCGTCGCGTACGGGCTCGGGCTCGACCGGGAGACCGTCGGGGCGGGGTTGCACGGGTACAACGGCTGCCTGGTGGCGCTGAGTTGCGCCGTCTTCCTGGGCGCCGGGCACCCGGCGACGGTCGCGGTGGCGGTCCTCGGGTCCGCCGTCGCCGTGGTGGTCACGGCGGGGCTCGGGGCGCTGCTCGCCACCTGGCGGCTGCCCGCGCTGACCGCGCCGTTCTGCCTGGTCGCGACGGCTGTCACGGCGGCCGCCCCCGGCTTCCGGCGGCTGTGGCAGGGCGCGGGCGCACCCGCCGCGCTGCCCGTCCCGGCCGCCGGGCCGACCGGGCTGAGCTGGGACCAGCTCTGGCACGGCTTCTTCGCGAACATCGGTCAGATCTTCTTCATGCCGCAGTGGTACGTCGGACTGCTGTTCCTGGCCGGGCTGTTCGCGGCGAGCCGGCTCGCGGGCCTGATGGCCTGCGCGGGGAGCGCCACCGGGCTGCTCACGGCCTGGGTGTTCGGCGCCCCCGGCGAGGCGGTCGGGCAGGGCCTGCTCGGGTACAGCGGCGTCCTGGTCGCCCTCGCGCTGTGCGGGGTGTTCCTGGCGCCCGACGCCTGGAGCGCGGCGTACGCCCTGGTCGGTGCGGCCGGCGCGACCGTGCTCACGCCGGCGCTCGGCGCGGCCTCCGCGCCCTTCGGCGGTCACGCCTTCACCTGGCCGTTCGTCCTGACCACACTGCTGTTCCTGGCGGCGGTGCCGGCCGTCCCGCGCCTGCGCCGGACTTGATTCCGCGTCCGGCGCCGCCGAATTCATCTGATGTCGAGAACCCCGGGCTCACCGAAGCCCCTTGAGCATCTTTCTGCATTCCATCGGATTCTCGGAAAGGAAGAGTGATACCCGTGAATCTCTCGCCGCGTGAGATCGACAAGCTGTACATCTACGTCGTCGCCGATCTGGCCCGCAAACGCCGGGACCGCGGCGTCAAGCTGAACTACAGCGAGGCCTGCGCGCTGATCAGCGAGGCGATCATGGAGGGCGCCCGGGACGGCCGCACCGTCGCCGAGTGCATGGAGATCGGCAAGCAGGTCGTCGGCGGCGAGGACGTCATGCCGGGCGTGCGCGAGATGCTCCCGCTGCTCCAGGTCGAGGCGGCGTTCGTGGACGGGACCAAGCTGGTCTCCTGCCACGACCCGGTGGGTGCCTGAGTGATGACCCGGTCCCATGCCGCCGCCACCGTGGTGCTGGCCGGCGGCCACGAGAGCGACGGCGGCCGGGACCTCGCGGCGCTGGCGGCCCGCGAGTCCACCGTGCACGCCGCGGCCCCCGCGGGCCGTCCGCTCACCGAGGCCGTCCGGTCCGCGCTCGCCGCGGCGGGCGACGGGCCGGTGTGCGTCGTACCGATGACGCTCGGCCGCGACCCGAAGCTCGTCGCCGACACCGCCCGGGCGCTGCGCTGGCTGGCCGCCGGGGAGGGCCGCGGACGGCTCGCCCTGACCGCGCCCTTCGGCGCCGCCGACCACCTGATCGGCTGGCTGCGCGCCGCCGCCGGCCCCGCCCCCGACGGCGCGGTGCTGGTCACCGCCCCGGCGGCCGGCCCCTTCGAGGACGCCGAACTGTTCCGGATCGCCCGCCTTGCCCGCCAGTACGGGCGGCACCGGTGGGTCGAGGTCGCCTTCGACGGCGGCGACCCGGACCCGGCCGAGGGCGCCGAACGCTGCCGGCTGCTCGGCGCCCGCGAGGTGACGGCCGTTCCGGCCTCCTTCGGGCCGGCCCTGCGCACCGCGCTGCCCGGCGTACGGGACGGCGGCCCGCTGCTGTGGCCGTCCGCCGTCGCCGGGGTGGTCGCGGCCCGGACGGCGGCGGCGCTGCACCTGCTCGGGCACGGGGAGGACGGCATCCTGGCCGGCCTCGACGCCGAGCACGGGCACGGCTACGCGCACAGCCACGGGCCGGGGGAGCAGGGCCACGGTCACAGCCACGGGCCGGGTGGGCATCAGCACGGCCACGCGGCCCACCCGCACCACCCGCACCACCCCAGCCATACCCACGAACCCGCACACACCCCCCACTGACCCGGCAGAGAGGAAGGCCAGCCATGTCTGGTGGCGCCGCGTACCTGTACGGCGACGACCCGGTGGAGATCAACGCCGGCCGCGCCAAGGCCACCGTCACGGTCAGCAACACCGGTGACCGGGCGATCCAGGTCGGATCCCACTACCACTTCTTCGAGGCCAACCGCGCCCTCGACTTCGACCGCAACGCCGCCTTCGGCAAACACCTGGACATCCCGGCCGGCACCGCCGTCCGGTTCGAGCCGGGCGACACCAAGGACGTCACGCTCGCCGAGTTCGGCGGCCACCGCCGCCTGGTCGGCTTCGCCAACCTCGTGGACGGCGGCATCACCGCCCCCGCCACCCGCGCCCGCGCCGTCGACCGGGCCATCGCCCTCGGCTTCAAGGGCACCAACCTCGACCACAAGGAAGACCGGCCCCGGGACTTCCACACGGAGACCCACCCGGAAGGCGACCGCTGATGGCCATCCTCTCCCGCAGGCAGTACACCGACCTCTTCGGCCCCACCGTCGGCGACCGCTTCCACCTCGCCGACACCAACCTCCTGGTCGAGGTCGAACAGGACTTCAACCAGGGCCACTACGGCGACGAGGCCGTCTACGGCGGCGGCAAGGGCATCCGCGACGGGATGGCCCAGGACCCGGCCGCGACCTCCCTCCAGGGCGCCCTCGACCTGGTCATCACCAACGTGGTCGTCATGGACGCGGTGCTCGGCGTGGTCAAGGGCGACATCGGCGTCAAGGACGGCCTGATCGTCGCGGTCGGCAAGGCGGGCAACCCGCACACCCAGAGCGGCGTGCACCCGCGGCTGGTGATCGGCCCCGGCACCGAGGTGATCTCCGGCGAGCACCTGATCGCCACCGCCGGCGGCATCGACACCCACATCCACTTCATCGCCCCGCAGCAGGTGCAGGAGGCGCTGAGCAACGGCATCACCACCCTGATCGGCGGCGGCACCGGCCCGTCCGACGGCACCAACGGCACCACCTGCACCCCCGGCCCGTGGAACATCCACCGGATGTACCAGGCCGTCGAGGACCTGCCGGTCAACGTCGGCCTGCTGGGCAAGGGCAACGGCTCACTGCCCGGCGCGCTGCGCGAGCAGGTCGAGGCCGGCGTGTGCGGCCTCAAGGTGCACGAGGACTGGGGCAGCACCCCGGCCGCGATCGACAGCGCGCTGAGCGTCGCCGACGAGTACGACGTGCAGGTGGCCATCCACACCGACACCCTCAACGAGTCCGGCTACTTCGAGGACACCCTGTCCGCGATCGACGGCCGCACCATCCACACCTTCCACACCGAGGGCGCGGGCGGCGGCCACGCCCCCGACATCATGCGGATCGCCGGCGAGCCCAACGTGCTGCCGTCCTCCACCAACCCGACGCTGCCCTACACCGTCAACTCGGTGGACGAGCTGCTGGACATGGTGATGGTCTGCCACCACCTCAGCCACAACATCCCCGAGGACGTCTCCTTCGCCGACTCCCGGGTCCGCGCCGAGACCATCGCCGCCGAGACCGTGCTGCACGACGAGGGCGTCATCTCGATCTTCTCCTCCGACTCGCAGGCGATGGGCCGGATCGGCGAGTCCTTCACCCGGGCCTTCCAGACCGCCCACCACTGCAAGGACCAGCGCGGCAAGCTGGCCGGCGACAGCGAGCGCAACGACAACGCCCGCGTCCTGCGCTACCTCGCCAAGCTCACCATCAACCCCGCCGTCGCCTCCGGCACCGCCGACCACATCGGCTCGCTGGAGCCCGGCAAGCTCGCCGACATCGTGCTCTGGCCGATCAACTCCTTCGCCGCCAAGCCGAAGATGGTCATCAAGGGCGGCGTGATCAACTGGGCGCTGATGGGCGACCCGAACGCCTCGCTGCCCACCCCCCAACCGGTCTACTACCGCCCGATGTTCGGCCAGTACGGGCGGGCGAAGCAGGCCACCCGGGTGTCCTTCATGTCGCAGGCCGCCGTCGACCTCGGGGTTCCGGCCCAACTCGGCCTGGAGAGCCGGGTGCTGCCGGTGCGGCGGTGCCGTACGGTCGGCAAGCAGCACATGGTGCGCAACGACGCGCTGCCGAAGATCGCGGTCGACCCGGAGACGTACAAGGTCACCCTGGACGGCGAGCCCGCCACCATCGAACCGGCCCGCGAGCTGCCGCTCAACCACCTGTTCTACCTCGCGTGAGCCCCGTCACCGAGACGCGGCCGGGCCTGGATGCCATGGGCGGCCTGGACGCTGTGGACGGCCTGGGGGATCCGGACGCCATGGGCGGCCTGGACGCCCTGCTGGTCTGCCTCCAGCTGACCGACTCGGCCTTCCCCAGCGGCTTCTACACCCTCTCGCACGGGCTGGAGGGCTACGCCCAGGCCAAGGCCGTCACCCCGGACACCCTGCCCGGGCTGCTCGCCGACCTGCTGCGGCACGGCGTCGGGCCGTCCGACGCCACGGCCCTGGTCCTGGCCCACCGGGCGGCCACGGCGGGCGACTGGGAGCTGCTCGCCGAGACCGACCAGCGGCTGCACGCCACCAGGCTCAACCGCGAGCTGCGCCTGGCCGCCACCCGGACCGGGCGCCAACTCCTGGACATCGCCCGGGAGTCGGTGGGCGGCGAGCCGCTGGAGCGGTACGCCGCGCTGGTCGCGGAGAAGCGGGCCCCCGGCTGCCAGGCGGTGGCGGCCGGGGTGGCGTACGCCTCGGCCGGCGTCCCCGTCCAACAGGCCGTCACCAGCGACCTGTTCGCGTTCTGCACCAGCTTCGTCGGCGCGGCGCTGAGGCTCCGGCTGACCGACCACCGCAAGGCGCAGGTGGTGCTGTGGGCGGCCTCCCCGGTGATCCGGGAGGTCGTATCCGCAGCATTGGAACGGGACTTGGCGGACCTCGGCGGCTGCGTGCCGGTCGCGGACGCCATGTCCGGGCGGCACGAGCGGGCGGAGGCCCGGCTGTTCATGAGCTGACCGCCCGATGCGTACGTGCGCCACAGAAGAACGACCGACAGAAGGAGGAGAGTTGACCGAGAACGTGCTCCGCGTGGGCATCGGCGGACCGGTGGGCTCCGGCAAGACGGCGCTGATCGAGGCGCTCGTCCCGGTGCTGATCGCCCGCGGCCACCGCCCGGCGGTCATCACCAACGACATCTACACCCAGGAGGACGCCCAGCACGTGCGGCGCACCCTGGCCGGGATGCTGGACCCCGAGCGGGTCGTCGGCGTGGAGACCGGTGCCTGCCCGCACACCGCCGTACGGGACGACCCGACGATGAACCTCGCGGCCGGCGCCGAGATGCTGGAGCGCTTCCCGGACGTCGACACCCTGCTGTACGAGTCCGGTGGCGACAACCTCACGCTGACCTTCAGCCCGGTGCTGGTCGACCTCTTCCTCTTCGTCCTCGACACCGCCGAGGGCGAGAAGATGCCCCGCAAGCGCGGCCCGGGCATCACCGAGTCGGACCTGCTGGTCATCAACAAGATCGACATCGCCCAGTACGTCCGCGCCGACCTCGGGGTGATGGAGTCCGACGCCCACCGGGTGCGCGAGGGCGGACCGGTGGTGCTCACCAACTGCCTGACGGGGGAGGGGCTGGAGGAGATCGCGACCTTCCTGGAGACCTTCCGCAAGGTCCCGGCGTGACAGCCTCCCCGGCTGCGGCGGTGCCCCGGCTCGACCCCCGGCACTACGAGCCGGCCCGCGTCCCGTACGAGGTCCGCCGCCACGCCGGGACGCCCGACACCCTCGCGGTCGGACGTCCCGGCAAGGTCGGGCTGCTGGAGCTGGCCTTCGAGCGGGTCGGCGGACGCACCGAACTCACCGGCCACTACCAGAAGTCGCCGCTGCAGATCATGCGCCCGCTCTACTTCGACCCGGCCCGCCCCGACCTCGCCGTCACCTTCCTGATGTCCACCGGCGGCGGCATCCTCCAGGCCGACCGGCTCCGCACCGATCTGCACTGCGGCGCCGACACGGCGGTCCACCTGACCACCCAGGCCGCCACCAAGGTCTACCGGATGGAGCACGACTACGCGACGCAACTGGTCAACCTGACGGCCGGGCCGCGCGCCTACGTCGAGTACCTGCCCGAGCCGGTGATCCCCTTCGTCGACTCGCGCCTCTACCAGCGGACCGTCCTCACCGTCGACCCGGACGCGACCGTACTGGCCGGCGAGACCGTCCTGGCCGGCCGCCTCGCCCGGGGCGAGCGCAACGCCTACCGGGTGTTCGCCTCGGACCTCGAAGTGCGGCGCCCAGGTGGTGAATTGGTGGCACTGGACACCGTGCGACTGGAGCCCTCGCCGGGTGGAGGCGGAGGGGGCGGTAGGGGTGCCGGGGTCACCGGGCCGGCGGTGCTGGCCGGGCACGACGTGATGTCCAGCCTGTACGTCCTCAGCCCGCTCGCCCCGGCGGCCCGGATCGCGGACGTCCTGCACGAGGCGGTGGTCGGCTGCGGCCAGGAGTACGGCGAACTGCTCTACGGGGTCAGCGTGCTGCCGCAGGACAGCGGCGCCTGGCTGCGGCTGCTCGGCTCCGACACCCGGGCCTGCGCCGCCGCCCTGCGCGCGGCCTGGGACGCGGTCCGGCGGCTGCTGATCGGGGTGCCGGCGCCGGAGCTGCGGAAGACGTAGGGCCGTCGGCCGGCGCCGCCGGTCGTGATCTTCTTCCGGATCCGGCACAACCCTGGGGCCGGGTGCGCGGTCCTGTCTGGCGTGAACGACGATGCGAGACGGGACGCCGTGCCGGACGAGGCGCGCGAGGCGGTGCCGGACGTGGCCCGCGATGCGGTGCCGGATGACGTGCGCGATGCGGTGCCGGAGGACGTGCGGGAAGCCGCACCGGACCGTGTGCCGACGCCACCGGCCCGGCGCCTGGTCAACCGCCGGCGGCTGTTGACGGGCGCCGCCGCCCTGGGCGCCCTCGCGGCCGCCGCCGGCGTCAACGAGTGGGCCCGCCGAAAGAGCTCCCACGGCCCGCGACTCTGGCGGACGACCGCCGCGAGCGGGCGGCTCGTGCTGTCCGCCGACCGCCGACAGGGCCTCTACGCCTCCGGCTTCGACGGCTGCGTGCGCGCCCTCGACCCGCGTACCGGCGAAGTCCGCTGGAGCCGTACGGTCAGCACACCCGACGCCGCCGCTGCCCCGGGCGGCTGGCCGCCGGCCGCCGGGGACGGCGTGGTGTGCGTGGCCACCGACACCCGTCTGCGGGTCCTGGACGCGGCGTCGGGGGAGCAGCGCTGGGAGGCCGCCCTGCCCGACTGGTCCGAGGGCGGGTGGCGGCAAGGCCCCGCCGTCGGCGGTGGCAGCGTGTTCGCGGTGTACGGAAGCTCGGTGCGCTGCTACGACCTGGCCACCGGCGCGCCGCGCTGGACCGGCCCGGCGGGCGTCTCGGCCGCTCTGGCCCTCGGCGGCGGCACCGTGTACGCGGCGGGGAGGCCGAGGGGGCTCCTGGCGCTGGACGCCCGCACCGGCGAGCGCCTCTGGGAGCGCGACCTCGTCGTCAGCGGCCCACTGACCGTCCAGCGGGACGCCCTGCTGGTCTCCTCGCCCCCGGAGACGATGGCCTCCACGATCGTCGGCGCACTGGACCCGGCGACCGGCGCGCAGCTCTGGGCGTCCGTCCAGCACGGGGAGCTGAGCTGCCCCCTGTCGGCCGCCGGTCGGACCGTCTACATGGGCGGCGGGGACCGTCTGTTCGGGTTGGACACGACGACCGGCGACTGGGTCTGGAAGGCCAACACCTTCGCCGGTCGGAAGGGCGGGACCCCGGCCATGGTCGCCACCGAGGACGGCGTCTACGCCTGGTCGGGGGACGGCCGGCTGTGGGCGTTCGATCCATCGACGGGCGGGATGCGCTGGCAGGACGATTCGGAGGAGGTCGGCCGGATCTCGCTGGCCGCTGCCGGTGGGACCGTCTACCGGGGCGGCCCGGGCGGCGTTCTCGCGCTGGGCGCCCTGCCGGCGCCGCCGGAGGCCTGACCGGGCGGGTTCAGGAGCGGCCCGTCCCGCCCGGCTCGCCCGATTCCATGGCCGCCAGGCGGGCGACCTGGCGGTGACTGAGCTCGACGGTGCGGTTCATGTGCCGCAGGAGGAAGGCGAGTTCGGCTTCGCTGTCCTCGGCGAAGACGGCCGCCCAGTCGGTGGACAGCTCGCGCCACACCTCCCCGAAGCGCTCCAGCGCCTCGGGGAGGACCGCGACCAGCACCCGTCGGCGGTCGGCCTGGTCCCGCTGCCGGGCGACCAGCCCGGCCTTCTCCAGCCGGTCGACCAGCCGGGTGGCCGAGCCGCTGGTCAGCCCGGTGAGTTCGGCGATCCGGCCGGTGGTGACCGGCCCGTCCTCCAGGGTGAGCAGGTTGAGGCACTGGACGTCGGTCGGGTGCATGCCCAGGTGGTCGGCGACGGCCTGATTGAACAGCACGTACGAGGCCAGGTAGCGGCGCGAGACCGGCCACAGCCGGGCCATCAGTTCGTCGCGGGTCGTCGTCATGGGGGAAGGGTAACCGGCTGCCCGATAATTGCTTGTGCCACGCAGAGATCTTTCCCTATGTTGTCTGCATGACGCAGATAACTGAGTCCGCAGCCCCCCGTGCCCGCCTCCTCCCCGTCGCCGTCACCGGCGCCACCGGCGCCCAGGGCGGCGCCACCGCCCGCGCCCTCCTCCGCGCCGGCCGCCCCGTCCGCGCCCTCACCCGGAACCCCGGCTCGCCCGCCGCCACCCAGCTCGCCGCACTCGGCGCCGAACTGGCCCGCGCCGACTTCGACGACCCGGCCTCGCTCGCCACCGCCCTCGACGGCACCGGCGCACTGTTCGCGATGTCCACCCCGTTCGGCACCGACCTCGGTGTCGAAGTCCGCCAGGCCACCGCCCTGCTGGACACCGCCCGGGCAGTCGGAAGCGTCCGGCACGTCGTCTTCACCTCGGCCGCGAACGCCGACCGCTCCACCGGCATCCCGCACTTCGACAGCAAGCACCGCATCGAACAGCACCTGGCCGGCCTCGGCCTGCCCTGGACCGTCCTCGGCCCGGCCGCCTTCATGGAGAACTACGCCAACGACTGGACCCTCCAGTCCCTCCGCGACGGCGTCTTCCACCTCCCCATGCTCCCCGGCGTCCCACTCCCCGTGATCGCCGCCGACACCATCGGCACCTTCGCCGCCCACGTCCTGGCCAGGCCTGACGCCTACACGGGCCGCCGCATCGACATCGCCTCCCAGTGGCGCACCGGCGAGCAGATCGCCGCCGCGATCAGCGCCGCCAGCGGCCGCCCCATCCGCTTCGAACAGGTGCCGCTCTCGGTCGTGGCGGCCCACTCCGAGGACCTCGCCACGATGTTCCGCTACTTCCAGGCCCCCGGCCTCACCATCGACACCGCCGCCCTGCACACCGAACACCCCACCATCGACTGGCAGCCCCTGGAAACCTGGGCGGCGGCCCGCACCTGGCACCTCTGAGGGGCTTCAGGCGCCCGCAGTGACCTTGGGTGCTGAGGCCTTGATCAGGTCGATCGTTCCAGCCCGGTACACGTCGCCGTTGACGGTTCCGCCCGTGACCTGATTGGCGGTCGAGATCCTTGGAACGCTACCCATCCGACCTAGGCCAGCCGCTCCACGAACTTGCGCTGCCACGGTGTTTCGACGGCGTGCCGGCTGTAGTGCTCCCGCACGTACGCCACCGCTTCGGCGGCCGGGACGCCGTCCAGGACGGCGATGCAGGCGAGCGCGGTGCCTGTGCGGCCCCGGCCGCCGGCGCAGGCGAGTTCGACGCGTTGGGTGGCGGAGCGTTCCCAGGCTTCGCGGAAGGCGTCGGTGGCGTCCGTGCGGTCGGTGGGGAGGCGGAAGTCGGGCCAGCGTACCCAGCGGCTGGGCCAGTCGACGTGTGGCGGGCGGCCCAACAGGTAGAGGCCGAAGTCGGGTCGGGGGCCGGGCGGCAGGGGCTTGCTGAGGCCGCGGCCGCGCAGGAGGCGGCCGGAGGGCAGGCGCAGGAGCCCGGGGGTGGTCGGGTCCCAGGTGGTCGGGCCCGGGGTGGTGGGGTCGGTCATGTCGGCCATTCCTCAGGTGGGGGAGGGGTGTTCAGGATGCCGCGTGCAGTCCGACCGGGCCGCGGGGCAGTCCGGCGCGGTGGGCCAGGGCGGCGGCTTCGCCGCGGGAGGAGACGTCGAGTTTGGCGAGGATGTTGGCGACGTGGAACTTCACCGTCGACTCGCTGATGTGGAGCGCCGCCGCGATGTCCCGGTTGCGGCGGCCCCGCGCGAGCTGGTCGAGGACCTCGAGTTCGCGCGGTTGGAGGCCGTCGAGGGGATCGGTGGCGAGGGCGGGTTCGGGCAGGGCGAGCGGGAGGTCGACGGTCACGGTGGTGCCCCAGCCGGGGACGGCTTCGACGCCGTGGCATCCGCCGAGGGCGGTGATGCGGTCGGCGGTGCGGTGGACGGTGAGGGCGTCGGCGGTGAGCAGGCCGAGGCCGTCGCCGCGTACGACGGCGCGCAGTTGGCCGTCGGCGGTGAGCTGCCAGCTGACGTGCAGCCGGGTCGGCTTCTCCTGTTCCAGCATCAGCAGGACGGCCACCCGGACGGCGTCGCGGGCGGTGTGGGCGGCGTCCGCCGGGACGGAGCGGTCGGCTTCCGGCGGGGGTGCGACGTCGAGGTGGACCCGGGTGTGCCGCAGCAGCGGGCGCAGTTCGCGCACGAGTCGGGCGAAGGCGGCGTCGGCGGGTTCCTCGCTGAGGGCGCGGTCGAGTTCGGCGCCCTGGCGCAGGTCGAGCAGGGCGGTGACGGCCAGTTCGGTGGCGTTGCGGCGGGCGGTGGCGTCGTCCAGGCCGGTCGAGCGCAGTGGGGCCAGGATCGCGGTGAGCGCGGCGCTGTGGGTGCCGGTGAACTCGGCGATGGCGCGGGCGCGGGCGTTGGCGGAAGCGCGGGAGGCGGCGGTCTGGGTGGGGGCGGCGTCGGTGGCGCGGTGGTCGGAGTGGGCGATGACCAGGTCCCACAGCTGTTGCAGGACGGCGAGTGCCCCGGGGGCGACCGGTTCGGTGCCCGCCCGGACGAGGACGAGGACGGCGCCGCTGTCGTTGCCCGGCGTGGTCGTGACGACGACGACGGGCCGGGACTGTCCGGCGAGTTCGGACTCGCCCTGCCAGGGACGGCCGGCGGAGGTGGTCGCGGCCGCCTGTTCGGCCAGCCGGGACAGGTCCAGCGTGCTGATGGCGGCGGTGAGTTCGGGCGGGCCGTAGCTGTGGGAGGGGTTGAACGTGCAGACGCCGCTGAGCTGCGCGAGCGCCGTGTGCGGGACGAGGGTGCCGAGCACGTCGGACAGGCGCAGCAGGAGGTCCGGCCGGGGAGCGCGCAGCACCTCGACGGCCCGTGCGAGCGCGTCCTCGGGGCGGCCCCAGCGGTCGCGCCAGGTCCCGTCCGCGCCCGTCCCGTCCGTGCGCGGATCGCCCGTGCCCGCCCCGTCCGTGCGCGTGCGCGTGCCCGTCCCGCCGGTGCCCGTGGCGGTTCCGGGCGGCTCAGTGGTGTCCATGCGGTCCAGCCTAGTTCGGGCGCCGCCGGGCCCGCCTGGCCGTTCGGACAGGTCGAACCGGCCGAAGGACTGGCTGGGCTGCCGTTGCCCCGGTCGCAGGATGGAAGACGTCGGAGGCAACAACTCCCCTGGAACCGAAGGACCTTCCCATGACCAAGGCGATCGCCTTCCCCGAGTTCGGCGGCGCGGACGTGCTGCGCCCGATCGACATCGAACTGCCCGCCCCGGGCCCCGGCCAGGTGCGGGTCGCGGTCCGCGCGGTGGGTGTCAACCCGCTGGACCACAAGCTGCGCACCGGCGAGCTGGCCGGGTTCTTCCCGGTCTCCTTCCCCTACGTGCCGGGCTTCGAGGTGTCCGGCGTGGTGGAGGCCGTCGGCGCCGAGGTGCGCGGCTTCGCCCCCGGCGACGAGGTGTTCGGCGCCCTGATGGGCGGCGGCTACGCGGAGCGGGCGCTGGTGGACGCGGCGATGCTGGCCCACAAGCCCGCCACCCTGGGCTGGACGGAGGCCGCCGCGATCCCGACGGCGGCCGAGACATCCGAGCGCGCCCTCGCCGTCCTGGGCGTGCGGCCCGGCGAGACCCTGCTGGTGCACGGTGCGGCCGGCGGGGTGGGCACCGTGCTGCTCCAGTTCGCCCGGGCCCGTGGGATCACCGTGGTCGGCACCGCGAGCGAGTCGAACCACGACCACCTGCGCGAGCTCGGCGCGATCCCGGTGACGTACGGCGAGGGCCTGGCCGAGCGGGTGCGGGCCGCCGCCCCGGGCGGGGTGGACCGGGTGCTGGACGCGGCCGGGCGCGGGGTGCTGCCGCTGTCGATCGAGCTGGTGGGCGGCGCGGACCGGGTGCTGACGATCGCCGACATCCAGGGCGCGCAGGAGCACGGCGTCCGGTTCACCGGTGGCGCCGAGGGCGTCGAGCCCTACTACACGAGCGCCTACGCGGCCGCGCTGGCCCTGCACGAGGCGGGCACCCTGCGGCTGCCGCTGCACCGGGTGTTCCCGCTGGCGGAGGCGGCCGAGGCGCAGCGGGTCAGTGAGGGCGGGCACCTGCGCGGCAAGATCGTGCTGACGGTCTGACAGGCACACGGCGCCCGCCCTGTCCCTGTCTGCCCGTTTTGCTTCCGTTTTGCATTGGCTGCGCCATTTCCGTACGGTTTCATCCGTTCGGAGTAATTCGGCAGGCGGACGCGCCGTAAACACGGCGCTACGCCGTCCGGCCGACATGCGGTCCCTCGAACGGTCGACCAGGGTTGGCCGGACGTGGGCGGCACCGGACCGCCTGCCCTGACGGTCAGGAGGACCAGGCGCATGGGTGGAACGGACAGGCGGGCGGTGATCGGCGAGTTCCTCGGGACCCTGCTGCTGGTGCTGCTGGCAGTGGGTGCGGCGGTGCTCGCGGGGGTGGCGATCGGTCCGGTGGGCATCGCGTTCGCGTTCGGCTTCGTGCTGCTGGCGCTCGCGTACGCGCTCGGCCCGATCTCCGGCTGCCACGTCAACCCGGCGGTGACGCTCGGCTTCCTGCTGGCCCGCCGGATCGACGGGCGCACGGCGGTGTCGTACTGGGTGGCGCAGCTGCTCGGCGGCATCGCGGGTGCGGGGCTCGTCCTGCTGCTGGCGAAGCAGATACCGGGGCTGGAGACCCACGGCAAGCTCGGCACCAACGGCTGGGGCGAGCGCTCCCAGATGCACATCAACGCCGGCGGCGCGTTCCTGACCGAGGTCATCCTCACCTTCCTGCTGGTGTACGTCGTCCTGGCGGTCACCCACCGGCTGGCCGCGGTCGGCTTCGACGGGCTGCCGATCGGCCTCGCGCTGGTGGTCGTCCACCTGGTCGGCATCCCGCTCACCGGCACCTCGGTCAACCCGGCGCGCAGCCTCGGCCCGGCGCTGTTCGCGGGCGGCGACGCGCTGTCGCAGCTGTGGCTGTTCCTGCTCGCCCCGCTGGTCGGCGGCGCGCTGGCGGCGGGCGTGCACCTGCTGACCCACCCGCAGCCCAACCTTCCGGTGGCGGAGGCCCTGGCGACGGACGCGCGGGTGTAGTACCCGCCGTCGAGCCGGCGCGGCGGCCGGGACCGTACCGACGGTCCCGGCCGCCGTTGTCGTCGGTGGCCTTCTGCCGGCTCCTGCTTCTCTCCGCTCCGACCCCTCGGGCCCGCTCCGGGCCGCTTTTGAGCCGCCGACCGGTCGGATCCGGCGGACCGGCCGAAGGCGCCCGACGCGTGGCCGCCCGCTGGGTAGAGTCGCGCCATGGTGACTGAGAACGCGGGGAGCCCCGCGGGCGGGCGGCTGGCCGGCCGCTCCTGTGCGGTGACGGGTGCGGCCAGCGGTATCGGACGGGCCGTCGCCGAACGCTTCGTCCGGGAGGGCGCGTCGGTGGTCGCCTTCGACGTGGACGAGGCCGGGCTGGACCGGCTGGCCGGGCGGTTCCCGGACGCCGTCAGCACGGTGGTCGGCGACGTGGCCCGGGACGAGGACGCGCGCCGGCTGGTGGCCGCCGCCGTCGAGCGGCACGGGCGGCTGGACGTGCTGGTGGCCAACGCCGGGATCATCCCGCTGATGGAGATCACCGAGGCCACCGCCGAGGACTGGGACCACGTGATGGCGGTGGACGGCCGCGGCATGTTCCTCACCTGCAAGTACGCGATCGAGGCGATGACCGCGCAGGACCGGCCCGGCGGCTCGATCGTCTGCCTCTCCTCCATCTCCGGCGAGGCCGGCCAGCGCGGCCAGGCGGTGTACGGGCCCGCCAAGTTCGTCGCCTCCGGCCTGACCAAGCACCTCGCCGTCGAATGGGCCGACCGCGGCATCCGGGTCAACGCCGTCGCCCCCGGCACCATCACCACCGAGCGGGTCGCCCGGCTGTACGACGAGCCCGGCGGCACCGAGTACCTCGGGGCGATAGAGAAGCTGCACCCGATGGGGCGGCTGGGCGACCCGGCCGAGGTCGCGGCGGCCGTCCTCTTCCTCGCCTCCGACGACGCTTCCTTCGTCACCGGGGTCGTGCTGCCGGTGGACGGCGGGTACCTGGCGCAGTAGCGGGCCCGGTCGGCGGGGTGTCGGGCTGCCCGGTTCCCGGCTGCTCGGTTGTCCGGTTACCTGGCTGCCCGGCTATCCGGCGAGCAGGTCGACCAGGGCGGACACCCCGTCCGACCCGTGCCCGGCCCCGACCGCCCGCCGGGTGACGGCGAGCGCCGCGTCCAGGACGGAGGTGTCCAGGCCGCGCGCCCGGGCGGTGTGCGCGACGTGCGCCAGCCCGGCCTCGGCGGAGGCGAGGCTGCTGTGGTCGCCCGGATGCCGGCGGTCGTCCGCGCGCTGCGCGAGGCGGTCGATCAGCGGCGGCAGCAGGCGCGGCAACCCCTGGGCGTACGGAGCGAGTTCGGCGCCGCTGATGCTCTCGGTGCGGGCCAGCGCGAGGGCGTGCAGGAAGCCGTGCACGGTGGTCCAGAACAGGTCGAGCAGGGCCGCGTCGAAGGCCGCCGCCCGGCCCGGGTCCGCGCCCACGTGGCGCACGGTGCCCAGCGTCCGCAGCGTCGCCTCGTGGGCGGCGAAGGCCTCGGCGTCGCCGCTCAGCAGGACGGTGCCCTCCGGGTGGCCGATGGTCGGGGTGGGGGTGAGGACCGCGGCGTTCAGGAGACGGTAGCCCCGGGCCTCGGCGTCGGCGGCGTTCGCCCGCGCGTCGCCCGGCGCGATCGAGGTGGCGTTGACGACGGTCCGGCCGCGCAGTGCCGCCCCGGCGGCCTCCAGTACGGCACGGGCGGCCGACTGGTCGCGGACGCAGAGCAGGACGAGCGGGGCGCCGGCCTCGGCGGGGCCCGTGGCTCCTTCGGTGGAGCCCGTCACCGCCTCGGCGGGGCTCGCGGCCGACCGCGCGCCGAGGGCGAGCGGTTCGGCGTCCCGGCCCGGTGTGCGGTTCCACACGGTGACCGGATGGCCGGTGGCCAGCAGCGCCCCGGCCAGCGCCCGGCCCATCGGGCCCAGGCCCAGCACGGCAACGGCGGTGCGGGCAGGGGAGGTTGAGGAAGATCGTTCGTTCGGCATGGCGGTTACGCTAGACCTTCACGCCGACGGCAGAGTCAAGGCGGAGGGGCACGGCGAAACGTCACGGGGGCTTCGGTGGAGAGCCTCGGTGGCGACCCGCGGTGGACGGTCCGTCGAGGAGGTGTCCGCGATGCGGATCGGAGAGCTCGCCCGGCGCACCGGGGCCACCCCGCGCGCGCTGCGCTACTACGAGGAGCAGGGGCTGCTCACGCCCGAGCGCCGCCCCAGCGGCTACCGCGAGTACGGAGAGCCGGACGTCGACACCGTCCGCGGGATCCGCACCCTGCTCGCGGCCGGCCTCAACAGCGCCGTGATCGCCGAGATCCTCCACGGCCTGCCGGGCCCGGGGCAGCGCCCTCCCGGCCCGACCTGCCCCGAACTGCTCGACGGTCTGGCCCGGGAACGCGCCCGGATCACCCGGCAGATGGACGAACTCGCCGAAGCGCGAAGCCTGTTGGACGCCATCATGGGTGCGGAGGCGCCGAGCGAGGCGATCCGGTCCGGCCGGCTCCGGGCGGCGGACCGCCGGTCGGCCGGGGAGCGTGAGCAGGCCGGGGGCCGTCGCCCGCGGCAGGACGGGGAGCGTGAGCAGACCGGGGGCCGTCGCCCGCGGCAGGACGGGGAGCGCCGCCCGGAGCCGACCCGGGGGCGCCGCCCGCAGCCGGTGGCGCGGAAACTCGATGGTGCGCGCTCGCGGACCGTGCTGGAGTGAGCGGATGGATCATGACGAAATGCTTGCCCTGTTCGACGACCGGATCCGGCGCAACACGCCGCCCGATCCCGGCTGCCGCGTCGAGCGCGACGGTGCGGTGGTCCGGCAGGTAGGCTCGGAGCACAGCTGGAACGGCGTGGTCTGGTCCGGGCTGGACGAGGCCGGGGCGGACGCGGCGATCGCCGCGCAGGTGCGCCACTTCGCCGGACTGGGGCTGGAGTTCGAGTGGAAGGCCTACTCCCACGACCGCCCCGCCGACCTCGGCGCCCGCCTGCTGGCGGCCGGTTTCACCCCGGAGCCGGACGAGACGCTGATGCTCGCCCGGATCGCGGACCTGCCCGCCGAGGCCGCCCTGCCCGAGGGCGTCCGGCTGCTCCCGGTGACCGACCCGGCCGGGGTGGACCTGCTGATGGACGCCCACACACAGGCCTTCGGCGCCGAGAACCCCCGTCTGCGCGAGCGGCTGCTCGACCACCTGCGGCACGGCGTCGGGACGGTCAGCATGGTCGTCGCGATGGCCGGCGACCGCCCGGTCAGCGGCGCCAGGATGGAACTGATCCCGGGGACCGGGTTCGCCGGACTCTGGGGCGGCGGCACCGCACCCGACTGGCGCGGCCGGGGCATCTACCGCGCCCTCATCGCCCACCGCGCCCGCCTCGCGGCCGAGCTCGGCTACGAGTACCTCCAGGTCGACGCGAGCGACCAGAGCCGGCCGATCCTGCAGCGCCTCGGCTTCGCCTGGGTGAGCACGACGACCCCGTACGTCCGCCGGCCGTAGGGCCTGCCGGGGGCCCGCGGGTACGGGTACGGGTGGGGAGATTCCTTCCCACCGTGTGGACGCGGCCGGTGTGCCCCTGCCGATCGGCAGGGGGACGTGGGGGTGCCGCTGCTCAGGATGTGCCGTTCGGTACATGTGCGGGAGGGGTGGCCGGGGTCATCGTTGGGGCACCACGAGCGGGGCCGTCCGGGCCCCGGGAAGGAGCCCCGGCATGTTCGACCTCCGCCACCCGCGCGCCCTCGCCGCGACGGTTGCCGTGCCCGCCCTCCTCGGCCTGGGCTTCGGCCTCGGCCTCGGGCTCGTACGCGCCCGGAGGCGATCAGGCCGGGAGCCGTGCCCGAGGCACCGCGGCCGGCCCGACGAGGGTCGTGACAAGGCAATCCGACAGGGCCGCCTGCCGTCGTTCCGAGGACGCTCGTCACGGGGCGCTCGCCGGCCGCCCTCACGGCAGCCGCTCGACCACGACCATGGCCGCGTCGTCGTTCAGTCGGCCGCCGACGTGGGCGAGCAGGTCGCGGCGCAGGTGGTGGAGCAGGGCGGCGGGGTGTTCGGCACGCCAGGCGGTGACGCGTTCGGTGAGCGGGTAGAAGCGCCGCTGGGCGTCGCGGGCCTCGATCACGCCGTCGGTGTAGATCAGCAGCCGGTCGCCGGGCCGGAACGGGAAGGTCTCCGTCTCGTACCGCGTCGGCGCGAGCTCGCCGAGGCCCAGCGGCGGGGAGGGTTGGCGGGCGGCGAGGGCGGTGATGCCGTCGGGGTGCAGCAGCAGCGGGGGAGGGTGGCCGCAGTCGATCAGGCGCACCGGGGAGCCGTCGTCGGGGATGTCGAGCAGCACGGCGGTGATGAAGGACTCGCCGGAGTCGCCGCTCTCCTCCGGGGGTTCCTCGGGCGGGGGGAAGGGCAGTGCGGAGAGCGCCTGCCGCTCGCGCCGCTCCCACCGGTCCCGCCGGGACTGTTCGGCGAGCTGGGCGAGGTCCCAGCTGACGCTGCCGTCCAGGTAGGCGGCCAGGTCGGGCAGTTCGGCGTGCAGGTGGGCGGCGGCGCGGAAGGCGCCGAGCAGCAGGGCGGCGTCGCCGAGCGAGGAGAGGCCCTTGCCGCGCACGTCGCCGACCAGCAGCCGGGTACCGGTGGCGGTGCGGGCGGCCGCGTACAGGTCGCCGCCGACCTGCGCCTCGGCCTCGGCGGCCAGGTAGACGGAGGCCAGGTGCAGCGGTCCGATCCGTTCCGGCAGCGGGCGCAGCAGCACCCGCTGGGCGGCCTCGGACACCGAGCGCACCCGGGCCAGTTCCCGCTCGTGCCGTTCGCGCAGCACCCGCAGGCCGACGATCAGTGCCGAGACGATCAGCTGCGCGCTGAGCTGGGTCTCGATGTTCGCGCTGGTCAGGCCGTCCCGGACGGCGCCGATGACGGTCAGCGCGGCGAACGCGAGCGCGGCGACCCCGGCGGTGGCCCGGGGGCCGGCGAAGGAGGCGGTGAGGGCGGGCGCGACGATCAGCAGCGGGCCGAGGTGGACGTCCGGCGGGGAGACGATGTCGACGACGGTGATCAGCACGATCAGCGCGAGCGTGAGCGCCGTCAGCACCCGGCGGTCGGGCCGCCAGGCGCGGCGGTGGTCGGGGGGATGCGGCGCGGGCGGCGGGTGCGGCGCATCGGGACGCTGCCGGAGGGGCACTCCTCCTCTGTACACCGTGGGGGTGCCGGGGCGCACCCGGAGCGGCCGGGCTCACTTCCCGGCAGCGTTCGTCCTGCTCCCCGCCGGCGCTCGGCTCACGCCTCCCGGCAGGGCTCCGCCCGCTCCCCTGCGGTGCCCGGTCAGCCCTCCTGGCCGTAGCGGGCCAGGTAGTCGGCGAAGCGGGCGACGTCCTCGTCGGACCAGTCGGTGAAGCGCGCGGTGAAGGAGAGCCGACGCTGCTCGTTGGCGTCCCGCAGCAGGGTGAGCCCCGCCTCGGTGGCGCGCAGGATCTGGCCGCGCTGGTCGTCCGGGTCGGTCTCGCGGGCCAGCAGGCCGAGCTTCTCCAGGGCGGTGACCTGGCGGCTGACGGTGGACTTGTCGAGCATGAAGTACGCGGCCACGTCGGCGGCCCGGCAGCCGCCGCGCTCGGTGATCAGGTCGAGGATGCTGTAGGTGACCAGCGAGAGGTCGGGGTGCAGCTGGGAGGCCTTGTGCCGGGCGCGGCGGGCGAAGGCGGTCAGCTCGCGCTGGATGGTCTCGATGGACGACTGGCGGCCGGGCACGGCGTTCCTATCTCCTCGATATTTGTTGCACTATACAACAGATGTGCCCGGGATCGCGCCCCGCTCCGGCGCCCGCCGTTCCGGTGCGGCCTGCCAGGCGCGGGCGGCGGCGATCCGGCTGGTCGCACTCGGGTGAGTGGCGAACAGTAGCTCAAGCACCCTCGGCGGGTCGACATCGGAGACGTTCGCCACGGCCAGTCTGCGCTGCATCGCCACGAACTGCTCGACGTCCCCGGTCAGTTCGAGCGCGTGCCGGTCCGCCCTGGCCTCGATCCGACGGCTCACCGCACACTGCGCCGGCCCCGACAGCGCGCCCAGTAGTGCCGCCAGTGCCGCCAGCACCGGCAGCGCCCGGGGGTCCGCAGCGTCCGCCGCCCCGGCGGCGTCCAGCAGCGGCCGCCAGGTGGCGAGCAGGCCGAGGACGGCCACCGCGACGGCCGCGCCGACCGCGCCCAGCGCGGTACCGACCGGCACGTCCCGGTGCTTGACGTGGCCCAGCTCGTGCGCGACCACCAGTTCCACCTCGCGCGGCTCGGCGGTGGTCAGCAGGGTGTCGTACGCGACGATCCGGCGGGTCGCCCCGAACCCGGAGACGTACGCGTTGAGCGCGGTGGTGCGGCGGGAGGCGTCCGCGACCAGGACGTCCCGCACCCGGACGCCGTCCCGCTCGGCCAGTGCCAGCAGCGCGGTGCGCAGCTCCCCCGGGGGCATCGGGGAGAAGCGGTTGAACACCGGCTCGATCAGCAGCGGATGGAGGAAGGAGAGCGCCACCGTCAGCAGCACCGCCGCGCCCGCCCCCGGCAGCCACCAGCGCTGCGGCGACCAGGCGGTCAGCGCGAACAGCCCGAGCGCGAGCGGGAGGACGAGGACGAGGGTGAGCGCGAGGCCGCGGACGGCGTCCAGCGCCCACCCGGACCAGCCCTGGGTCACCAGCCCGTACCGGGCCCGGACGGTCCGTGCCCCGGCGCCGAACGGCAGCTGCAGCGCCTGGCCGAGCAGCACCAGGGCTGCCGCTCCGGCCAGCACCCCGGCCGTCCGTGAGCCGCCGAACCAGCCGCCGACGGCGGTCACCACGGCGGCGCCGGCCGGGGTGAGGCCGAGCAGCAGGGTGAGCGCCAGGCCCGCCAGCCGCCCGCCCAGCGCCCACGGCAGCTGGGCGCGGCGCAGTGCCCGGCCCCGGGCGCGCTCGTCGGGGGTGAAGTCCGGGGCGGCCTCCGGGGTGGGGGCCTCGGAGGCTGGCGTGGTGTCCATGGCGGGGAGCGGCTCTTCCGGTCGGGGAGGGACGGGGGTACGGCGGTTCAGCGGTGATTCAGCATGGCGTACCCGGCCGCTCGCCGCTCACGCCACGGCCCGGTTCCCACCCCCGGCCGGGTTGTTCACTCCTCCGTGGTCCCGGTGGCGCCGTGGACGCCGGCGCGCAGCAACTGGTGGCCGAGGTCCACCAGGGCGCGGCCGACCGCGAACTCGTCGCCGACCGCCGGGGCCGGGGCGTCGCGCGGGTTGCGGCGGGCGCGGGTGTCGCTGTGCAGCACGTTGCCGTCGGCGTCCAGCACGGCGTGCACCCGGGTGGTGTCCTCGTCCTCGACCACGTGCAGGCTGAGCTGCCAGTCCTTGGTGCGCACGGCCCCGGGCGCCGGCTGTTCGACCCCGAGGGCGGTGGCCGCGGGGGAGGCCGTCCCATCGGCGCGGACGATCACCACCGGGCAGACCCCGTGCACCGCGCACCGGGTGGACACCGAGCCGAGCAGGGTCCGGGCGAAGGTGCCCCGGCCGCGACTGCCCAGCACCAGCAGGTCGGCCCCCTCGGCGGCCTCCAGCAGCACCTCGGCGGCGTGGCCCAGCACCAGGCTCTCCCGGACGTCCACCGGGCGGTCCGGGCCGAGGACCTCGTTGATCTCGGCGCTCAGCGTCCGGCGGGCGATCCGTTCGAAGCCGTCGTCCACCATCGGCGCGAACCACCCGTACAGCGAGGGGTACTCCCAGGCCGCCACCGCGTGCACCGTCGCCCCGGTGAGCACGGCCTGGCCGACCGCCCAGCGCAGGGCCGCCTTCGACGGCGGGGAGCCGTCGATCCCGACCACGATCCGGCGCTCCCGGGCGGGGGAGGCGCGGCCGCCGCCCGCGGGGGAGACGTCACCTGCGGAGGAGAGCTGATTGCTGCCCATCACGTCACACCTCCGGGCCTTCGGTGCGGGACTCGCCCCCCTACGCGCGCGCTCCCCTGCACGGGCTCCCCCCGCACGCGCTTCCCCCGTACTCGCCCCCTCCACACCACGCTGCGCGCCCGCCCGCCTCCGCGCCAGGGACGCGGTGGCCCGGTCGGGTGGGCGGTTGGGACGGGTCGGCCAGGTGGGCCGGGCGCGCCGTCCGGGGAGCGGCCGTCGGCGCCCGGTCGGGGCCGCCGCGCCGTGCCCTTTTGTGGCCGGAATGTTGCGGGCTCGGGTCCGAGCGGTGGTGATTCGGTGGCGTACGCTGATCGTTCTCGCATCATCCTCGGGGGGATCCACTCATGCGCCGTGCCGCGGCCGCCGTCGCGCTGTTCGCCGGACTGACCGCCGTCACCGCCTGCGGGCCGGACGACCCCGCCCCGGCCCCGGCCTCCGCCGCCCCCGTCCCGCCGGGCGAGTCCTCGGCGCCGGGCGGGACGCCCTCCGGCACGGCCCCGGGCAAGAGCGCCCCGCCCCGGCCCGACGGCACCATCACCGTCGCCTTCGCCGGGGACGTCCACTTCGAGGGCCGCACCGAGGCCCGGCTGGCGGTCAAGCCGCCCGAGCCTGCGCTCGGCCCGATCTCCCGCACCCTCGCCGACGCCGACCTGTCCGTCCTCAACCTGGAGACCGCGATCACCGGGCGCGGCGCCCCGGAGCCGAAGACGTACACCTTCCGCACCTCGCCCAAGGCACTGTCGGTGCTCAAGGACTCGGGCGTCGACGTCGTCTCGATGGCCAACAACCACGCCGTGGACTTCGGCGCCGACGGCCTCACCGACACCCTCGCCGCCAAGGACTCCTCGCCGATCCCGGTGGTCGGCGTCGGGCGCAACGCCAAGGAGGCGTACGCCCCGTACGTCACCACCGTGCGCGGGGTGAAGGTCGCGGTGGTCGCCGCCAGCCAGGTCGAGGACCTCACCAACCAGAAGTGGCGGGCCGGCGCGAGCAAGCCGGGCATCGCCTCGGCGCTGGACGTCCCGGCGCTGGTCAAGGCGGTGGAGACGGCGAAGCAGCAGGCCCCGGTGGTGCTCGTCTACCTGCACTGGGGCGACGAGGGCAAGGCCTGCCCGACCGGTCCGCAGACCACCATCGCCAAGAAGCTCGCCACCGCCGGAGCCACCGCCGTGGTCGGCACCCACGCGCACACCATGGTCGGCTCGGGCATGCTCGGCGACACCTACATCGGGTACGGCTTCGGCAACTTCCTCTGGTACGGCACCTCGAACTACGCCAACTCCAACGAGACCGGCGTCACCACCCTCACCCTCACCGCCGACGGGAAGGTGACCGGCGAGGCCTTCACCCCGGCCACCATCGACGACAAGGGCATCCCGGAGCCGGTCACCGGCGCCACCGCCGAGGCCGCCCTCAAGCGCCGCGACGGCCTGCGCGCTTGCACCGGCCTCTCCCCGGCGCCCGCTGCCCCGGGCGCCCCCGGCACCCCCGCGACGGCCCCCACCGCCCCGACGGCCCCCGCCTCCACGGCTCCCGGGAAGTCCTCGACGGCTCCCGCGAAGGCTCCGACGACCCCCGCCGCACCGCGCTAGGGTCCGGTCGACCGGCCCGGCGCACGTCCTGCGGGAGCCCTGCCGGACGGGCCCTGCCGGACCAGGGCGCGGCGTTGCGGTGCGGCGCCACGGGACAGCACGAGACGGCGGCGCGACCACCCGGGCCACGCCGCCGCCTACCGCCCGCCGGGGGTGCTACCGCTCGGCCCGCGCCCGTGCCCGGACGGCGCGGCGCAGGGTGTCCAGCTGGTCCACCAGTCCGCGCCGGGTCGCCGCGGTGAGCTCCGGGTCGGCCAGGCAGGCCTCGGCCGCCCGTACCGTCCGGTCGGTGGCGGCGAAGGCGGGGAAGCCCGTGGTGGCGAGCACCCGGGCCAGTGCGGGGCCGCGGCGGGCGGCGGCCGACCCCAGCTCCTCGAAGTAGCGGGCGGTCAGCCCGTCCAGCAGCTCGGCCTGCTCGGGCTGCCACAGGCCCCTGGCGGTGGCGGCGGCCAGGTAGTTGGAGAGCTCGCCGTGGAACAGCGCCTGCCAGGCTGCCTCCTTGGCCCCCGGGTCGGGCAGCGCGGCGCGGCAGCGCGCGGCGCCCTTCTCGCTGGTGTCGCTGGGGTCGGCGGCGAGTTCGGCGGCGATCTCCGGCTCGCCCGCCGCGCCGAGCACGCACAGCCGAAGCAGCAGCTGCCAGCGCAGGTCCGGGTCGAGCACCGGCCCGCCGGGCACGGTGCCGGCCGCCAGCCAGTCGCGCAGCTCGGCGGCCTGCGCCTCGCCGGCGGCGGTGCCGATCACGCCGCGCGCGGCCACCAGGCGCAGCCCGGTGCGGTCCGTTTCGTCCTCGGTGCGCCGCAGCACGGTGCGGCAGACCTCGTTCAGGACGGCCAGTGCCGCCGGCCGTGCGGTCGGCGGTACGGCGCAGTCCACCACGAAGTCGCGGGCGAAGGAGAGCACCGCGTCGACCAGGTGCACCGAGGTCTCGCCGGGCAGGTGGGCGGCGACCAGCTCCAGGTACTCGCCGGGCGCCAGCTCCCCGTCGCGCACCTGGTCCCGGGCGGCGCTCCAGAGCACGGCCCGGGCCAGCTCCTCGGGCACGGCGCCGAGTGAGGAGCGCACGGTCCGCCAGGAGCCGGGGTCGAGACGGATCTTGACGAAGCTGAGGTCGGTGTCGTTGAGCAGGGTCAGCTCGGCGTCGGTCTTCACCGCCGCGGTGCCGTCGGCCGCCAGGTCGAGCGGCACGCGGTCGGCCAGCTCCAGGGCGCCCTCGGCGGTGCGCCGGTAGTGGCCCACGGTCAGCTGGTGCGGGCGCGGCCCGCCGTCGGCCGAGGTGTGCTCGATCCGGCCGTCGGCCAGCCGCAGGGTGTCCACGCCGGTGGTGCGCAGCCAGCGGTCGGCCCAGCCGTGGACGTCGCGGCCGCTGGTCGCGGCCAGGGCCCGGAGCAGGTCGTCGAGGGTGGCGTTGCCGAAGGCGTGCTCGTCGAAGTAGTCGTTGACGCCGGCCAGGAAGGCCTCCTCGCCGAGCCAGGCGACCAGCTGGCGCAGCGCGGCGGCGCCCTTGGCGTAGGAGATGCCGTCGAAGTTCTGCAGCGCCTGGGCGGTGTCGTCCACCGTGCCGGGTGCCACCGGGTGGGTGGAGGGGCGCTGGTCGGCGTCGTAGCCCCAGGTCTTGCGGTTGGCGGCGAAGCCGGTCCAGGCGCTGGTGAAGCGGGTGGAGGAGGCGGTGACGCTGTAGGCCATGTACTCGGCGAAGGACTCGTTCAGCCACAGGTCGTCCCACCACTTCATGGTGACCAGGTCGCCGAACCACATGTGCGCCATCTCGTGCACCACCACCAGGGCGCGCTCCTCGCGCCTGGTGTCGTCCACGGCGGAGCGGAACACGAACTCGTCGCGCAGCGTGACGCAGCCCGGGTTCTCCATCGCGCCGGCGTTGAACTCCGGCACGAAGCACTGGTCGTAGCTGTCGAAGGGGTAGCGGTGCCGGAAGACCCGGTGGTAGTGGTCGAAGCCCTGCCGGGTGACCTCCAGCAGTTCGGGGGCGTCGGCGTCCAGGTGGGCGGCGAGCGAGCGGCGGCAGTGCAGGCCGAGCGGGATCCCGTCGTGCTCGGCGCGCACCGAGTGCAGCGGGCCGGCCACCACGGAGACCAGGTAGCTGCTGATCGCCGGGGTGGGCGCGAACTCCCAGCGCCCGGGCGTGACCTGGCGGCCCACGCCGTTGCCGACCACGGTCCACTGCCGCGGCGCGGTGACGGACACCGTGTACCGCGCCTTGAGGTCGGGCTGGTCGAAGGACGCGAAGACCCGCGGGCCGTCGTCGAGGAAGGACTGGGTGTAGACGTAGTCCTCGCCGTCGGCCGGGTCGGTGAAGCGGTGCATGCCCTCGCCGGTGTGCGAGTAGGCCATGTCGGCCTCGACGGTGAGCTCGTTGTCGGCCGCCAGGCCGGTCAGCGGGAAGCGCCCGGCGCGCAGCGCGGCGACGTCCAGTTCGCGGCCGTTCAGCACCACCCGGCGGAGCGCGGCCGGTTTGACGTCCACGTAGGTCCCGGCGTCCGGGGTGGTGCAGCCGAAGCGGATCACCGTGGTGGAGCCGAAGACCTCCCGACCGCGGGTCAGGTCGAGGTCGAGGCGGACGGTGCGGACGTCGAGCAGGCGGTGGCGCTCGACGGCCTCGGCCCGGGTGAGTACTGAGGTATCAGACATACGGGTCATGCTGCTTCATCCACGGGTGGGCGGCACCCGCTTTTCGGCACCCGTTTTTCGGTGCGGGCTTTTCGGTGCCGGCCTTTTGGCACCCGCTCTTCGATGCCCGCTTCTCGGTGCCGGCTCTTCGGTGCCGGAAGGAGACCGGGGCCGCCGGATCGTCCGGGGCGGACGGCCTCCGTGCGTCCGGAGCGAGTTGACGGCGAAGCAGCGGGATTCGTACAGGCGCTCGGCACAGGCGAACAGCTGTGTTAGGTTAGGCTTGCCTAATCTTGCTGGTCGGAGGGGATGTCCTGTGCAGCAACAGTCCGAATTCGCCGGTGCCGTCGCGATGGTCACCGGGGCCGGGCAGGGCATCGGCGCGGCCGTGGTGCGGGCGCTGGTGGCCGAGGGAGCCGTCGTCGCGGCGGTGGACCGCGATCCCGGCGGGATCGACGCGCTGGCGGCCGAACTGCCGTCCGTGCGTCCCTACGCGCTGGACGTCTCGGACGCCCGGGCGGTCGACAGCACCGTGGAGTCGATCGAGAGCCGGCTCGGACCGATCGGCGTGCTGGTCAACGTCGCGGGAATCCTGCGCGCCGCCCCGGTCGTCGAACTCACCGACGGGGACTGGGCGGACACCTTCGCCGTCAACACCACCGGCGTCTTCCACACCAGCCGCGCCGTCGGCCGCCGGATGGCGGACCGCGGGCGCGGGGCGGTCGTGACCGTAGGGTCCAACGCCGCCGGGGTGCCGCGCGCCGGGATGGCCGCCTACGCGGCGTCCAAGGCGGCGGCCACCATGTTCACCCGCTGCCTGGGGCTGGAACTCGCCCGGTCCGGGGTGCGGTGCAACGTGGTGTCGCCCGGTTCGACCGACACCGCGATGCAGCGCGCGCTGTGGGGCGAGGACGCCGAGGCGGCCGAACGCCGGGTGATCGAGGGCGACCTGGGCGCCTGGCGGGTCGGCATCCCGCTCGGGCGGATCGCCGCGCCCGCCGACATCGCGGAGGCCGTGGTGTTCCTGGCCTCCGACCGGGCGCGGCACATCACCATGCACGACCTGTACGTCGACGGCGGCGCGACCCTGCGCGCCTGAGCGGAACGCCGCCGGTCCTCCTCCCACCCCCGAAGAACCGTCCCAGACTGGAGAAACCGCCGTGACCACGGTGCACCACGCCCCCGCCGGGCCGATACCCGCCGGGCCCGACGCCCCGGCGACCGCCCTCGCCGAGGGCCAGGACCACGCCGTCATCGGCGCGGCCAGCGGACTGCTCGGCCAGTACCGGGCCGGCTCCGACGAGGCGTTCTTCGCCTCGCCGACCCGCACCCTGCTCGGCTCCGGGGTGCACGCCCGGGTGCCGCAGGACGGGCGGCCGCTGCCGGTGCGGGTCGCCGAGACGCTGGCCGAGGCGGGCCGCTCCGGTGTCGAACGGCCGCTGGTGGTCGGCGCGGTGGCGTTCGACCGGGACAGCCGGGTCGAACTCGCCGTCCCCGCCCGGGTCCGCACCGCCGGGGCGCTGCGCGACGACCCGCTGATCGCCCTGCCCGCGCCGCCGGCCGAGCAGGCCGACTGGCGGATCGACCCGGTGCCCGCGCCCGAGGCGTACGGCGCGGGCGTCGCGGCGGCCGTCGAGCGGCTGCGCGGCGGGGAGTTGAGCAAGGTGGTGCTGGCCAGGACGCTGGAGCTGAGCGCCGAACAGCCGCTCGACCTGCCCGCCATCCTGCAGCGGCTGGCCCGCCGCGACCCGGGCGGCTACACCTTCGCCGTCCCGTCCGGCGGCGGCCGCACCCTGGTCGGCGCCAGCCCCGAACTCCTGCTCTCCCGGCGGGGAACGGCCGTGCTGGCCAACCCGCTGGCCGGCTCCGTACCGCGCAGCGAGGACCTCGGCGAGGACGTCCGGCGCGCCGCCGCGCTGCTGGAGTCGCCCAAGGACCTGCACGAGCACGCCGTCGTGGTGGACGCCATCCGCGAGGCGCTGGCGCCGTACTGCCGCACCCTGGAGGTGCCCGAACGGCCCACCCTGGTACGGACGGCCGCGATGTGGCACCTGGCCACCACGATCCGCGGCGAGCTGGCCGACCCGGCGGTCTCCGCCCTCGAACTGGCCTGCGCGCTGCACCCCACCCCGGCGGTCTGCGGCACGCCGACGGACGTCGCCCGCCGGGTGATCGGCGAGGTCGAGCCCTTCGACCGCGGCCTCTACACCGGCATGGTCGGCTGGGAGGACGCGACCGGCGACGGCGAGTGGGTGGTCACCATCCGCTGCGCCGAGGCGGAGGGGCGGACGCTGCGGGTGTACGCCGGTGCCGGCGTGGTCGAGCAGTCCCGGCCGGAGGCCGAACTCGCCGAGACCAGCGCCAAGTTCCGCACCTTCCTGGACGCCGCGGGGGTGGCCCGGTGACGTCGCTGGAGACGGCCCGGGCGGGCTTCACCCCGTACCCCGCCGAGTTCGCCGAGCGCTACCGGGCCGCCGGGTACTGGCGCGGCGAGACCTTCGGGCGGATGCTGCGCGAGCGCGCCGCCGAGCACTGCGGGCGCACCGCCGTCGTCGACCCGGGCGGCCACGGCGTGGCGGCGACCGAGCGGCGCTGGACGTACGCCGAACTCGACCGCCGGGCCGACCGGATGGCCGCCGGACTGCTCGCCCGGGGCATCCGGGCCGGGGACCGGGTGGTGGTCCAACTGCCCAACGCCGCCGAGTTCTTCGAGGTCGTGTTCGCGCTGTTCCGGATCGGCGCGCTGCCGGTCTTCGCGCTGCCCGCCCACCGGTACGCCGAGATCGGGTACTTCTGCTCCTTCACCGGGGCGGCGGCGTACGTGGTGCCCGCCGTCGACGGCGGCTTCGACTATCGCGAACTCGCCAGCCGGGTACGGGCGGAGAACCCCGCGCTGCGGCTGGTGCTGGTGGCCGGCGAGGACCCGGGGGAGCACGTCCGGCTCGCGGACGTGCCCTGCGACGGGCCCGGCCCGGAGGCCTTCGGCGGGGAGCCCGGTCCCGAGGACGTCGCCTTCCTCCAGCTCTCCGGCGGCAGCACCGGTGTGCCGAAGCTGATCCCGCGCACCCACGACGACTACATCTACTCGCTGCGCGGCTCGGTCGAGCTGTGCGGCCAGGACCCGGACAGCGTGTACCTGTGCGTGCTGCCCGCCGCCCACAACTTCCCGCTCAGCTCGCCGGGTTCGCTCGGCACGCTGTACGCCGGCGGCCGGGTGGTGCTCTGTCCGCAGCCCGCCCCCGAGACGGCCTTCCCGCTGATCGAGCGCGAGGGCGTGACCATCACCGGGCTGGTGCCGCCGCTCGCACTGCTCTGGCTGGACGCCGCCGAGCGCGGTGTCCGCGGCTACGAGAGCCTGGAGGTGCTGCTGGTCGGCGGCGCCAAGTTCAGCGAGGAGGCGGCCCGGAGGGTGCGCCCGGTGCTGGGCTGCACGCTCCAGCAGGTGTTCGGGATGGCCGAGGGCCTGGTCAACTACACCCGGCTGGACGACCCGGAGGAGCTGGTCACCACCACCCAGGGCCGGCCGATCTCGCCCGACGACGAGGTCCGGGTCGTCGACGACCAGGACCGGGACCTGCCCGACGGCGCCACCGGCCACCTGCTCACGCGCGGTCCGTACACCATTCGCGGCTACTGGAACGCGCCCGGGCACAACGCCGACTCCTTCACGGCGGACGGCTTCTACCGCACCGGGGACCTGGTCCGGCGCACTCCCACCGGCCACCTGGTGGTCGAGGGGCGGGCCAAGGACCAGATCAACCGGGGCGGGGAGAAGGTCGCCGCCGAGGAGATCGAGAACCACCTGCTCGCGCACCCCGCGGTGCACGACGCGGCGGTGGTGTCGATGCCCGACCCGTACCTGGGCGAGCGCACCTGCGCGTACGTGGTGCTGCGCGCCGAGAGCCGTGAACAGCCCCCGAAGAGCGTCGAGTTGAAGCGGTTCGTGCGACAGCGCGGGCTCGCCGAGTACAAGGTGCCGGACCGGGTCGAGTTCGTCGCCGCCTTCCCGGCCACCGGGATCGGGAAGGTCAGCAAGAAGGAGCTGCGGGCCGCGATCGCGGCCTCGCTGACCACCGGCTGACGCCTCCGTCCTTCGTCGCCACCTCGCCACATCTAGCTAAGGAACACCACCGTGGGCCTGCCCCGCATTCCCCGCTATCCCATGCCCGCCGCCGAGGAACTGCCCGCCAACCGGGTCTCCTGGGCGGTCGACCCGGCGCGCGCCGTCCTGCTGGTGCACGACCTGCAGAACCACTTCCTGGACGCCTTCGACGCCGAGGCCGAACCGCTGCCCGAACTCCTCGGCAACGTCCAGGCGTTGGCGGAGGTCGCGCGTGCCGCCGGCGTGCCCGTCGTGTACTCGGCGCAGCTCGGCGGACAGAGCCCGGCCGAGCGCGGGCTGCAGCAGGACTTCTGGGGCCCGGGCATCCCGGCCGACCCGCGGGCCACCGCGATCGCCGACGCCGTCGCCCCGGCGCCGGGCGACACCGTGCTGACCAAGTGGAAGTACAGCGCCTTCGTGCGCACCGAGTTGGAGCAGCTGCTGCGCGAGCAGGGGCGGGACCAGCTGGTGATCACCGGCGTGTACGCGCACATCGGGGTGCAGGCGACCGCCTGCGACGCCTGGATGCGGGACGTGCAGGCCTTCGTGGTGGCCGACGCGGTCGCCGACTTCGGCCCGGCGGAGCACCGCGGTGCGCTGGCCTGGGTGGCCGGGCGCTGCGGGATGGTCGCCACGGCGGAAACCGTGCTCGGGGCGATGGCTCCGGCCGCAGCGGCGGCCGGCCTGGATGCCGTGGCCGGCCTGGACGCCACGGCCGGCTTGGACGCCGCGGAGATCGACGTGCTCGAAGGGGTGGGCGGCAAGTGACGGGTACGGGCTTCACGGTGGAGCGGATCCGGGCCGAGGTCGCCGACCTGCTCGGCGAGGACCCGGCGGAGATCCCGCTGGACGAGAACCTGGTCGACTGGGGGCTGGACTCCATCCGGCTGATGACCCTCGCCGGGCGCTGGCAGGAGGAAGGCGCCGAGGTGGCGTTCGTCCAGCTCGCGGAGCGCCCGGCGATCGAGGCCTGGGCCGAGCTGCTGGGCGCGGCGTGATGGCGGCGGGGGTGGGCGAGGCGCTGCGGGACCCGGTGCGGGATCCGCTCCGGGAGCCGGTTCGGGACAGGGACCGGGACGCGGCCCGCGGGGCGGTGCTGCCCGAGGTGCCCGAACTGCCTCCGCTGCCGCGCCGGACGGTGCGCTACCCGGCCACCACCGCGGTGGGGCCGGTCGAGGCGCAGGCGGCGCGGACGCCGGACGCGCCGGCGCTGGTGCTCGCGGGCGGGGAGACCGTCGGCTACCGGGAGTTGAACGCCTCGGCCAACCGGCTGGCGCGCGCCCTGGCCGCCCGTGGGGCCCGCCCGGGTGCGGTGGTCGGCCTGGCGGCGTTCCGCCGTCCGGCGGAGCTGGTGACGGCGCTGCTGGCGGTGGCGAAGTCGGGTGCGGCGTACCTTCCGCTGGACCCGTCGGACACGCCCGGGCGGCGCGAGCGGCTGCTCGCGGAGAACGCTCCGGTCTGCGTGCTGGGGGAGGGGGTGCCGGGGGCGCTGGCCGGGCTGGAGACGGAGGGCGAGCTGCCCACCGACCCGCCCCGGGCGCTGACCCCGCACCATCTGCTCTGCGTCGGGTACGGCCCGGGCGGGCGCCCGAGCGCCGTCCGGCTCACCCACGCCGAGGCGGACCGCCGGGTGCGCGAGCTCCAGGCGGCCCACCCGCTCGGGCCGGGCGACCGGGTGCTGCAGCTGGGCCTGCCGCTCTGGGAGTACCTGTGGCCGCTGCGGACCGGCGCCGCCGTGGTGCTCGCCGACCCGTGGCAGGAGGGCGAGGTCGGGGCGCTGGTGCGGGAGTTGGGCGTGACGGCGGTGCGGGTGGCGCCCGGGGTGCTGCTCGGCGGGTGAGCGGGACCCGGGGCGCCGGGGGCGACGGCTGACGGAAGACGGTCGACGGGTAACAGATAACAGATGACAACTTTCAGCGAACAGATTTCGTTATCTGTTCGCTGAAAGTTGTCGGCCGTCATTCGTTCGTCGCTGCCGCCGACTCCGCCGACTCCGCCGACTCCGCCGCAAGATCCGCCGCCAGGTCCGCCGCCGTCCACGCCATCGCCACCGCGCCGTCCAGCACCGCCCGCTCCGCCTCTGCGCCCAGCGCCGCCTCGGCGAACGCCGCCTCGTGCGGGGCGCAGGCGCCGCCGGTGATGTCCAGCACCGGATGGATCGACGGCACCGCGTGCGACACGTTCCCCATGTCCGTACAGGCGAAGGGTCCGCTCTCGACCGGTTCCGGCCGGCCGAGCGCCGCCGCGTTGGCCCGCCACAGCGTCAGCAGCCGGGGGTCGGAGCGCATGTCCAGGTAGTCCGGCTCGGGGCGGGTCAGTTCCACCTCGCAGCCGGTGGCGAGTGCCCCGGCGCGGAAGCAGTCCTCGACCCGGGAGCGCAGTTCGGCGAGGTCCTCGGCCGCCGAGGCCCGGATCTCGTACTCGGCGCTCGCGCTGTCCGGGATCAGGTTCGGCGCCGTTCCGGCCGCCGTGGTGATGCCGTGCACCCGCCACTGCGGCGGGAGGTGCTGGCGCAGCAGCCCGATCGCGACCTGGGCGACGGTGAGCGCGTCGGCGGCGTTGCGCCCCCGGTGCGGGTCGAGGCTCGGGTGGGCGGCACGCCCGGTGTAGCGGACGGAGAGCGTGCCGAGGGCGAAGGAGCGGAAGTCGGCGACCTCGACGGGGCAGGGGTGGACCATCATGGCCGCGTCCACCCCGTCGAACGCCCCGGCCTCCAGCAGCAGGGCCTTGCCCGCCCCGCGCTCCTCGGCCGGCGCGCCGATCACCCGTACGGTGAGCCCGAGTTCGTCCGCGTACGGGGCGAGCCCGAGCGCCGCGCCGATCCCGGCGGCGGCGATCAGGTTGTGCCCGCAGGCGTGGCCGAGTCCGGGCAGGGCGTCGTACTCGCAGACCAGCGCGACGGTGACCGGCCCGCTGCCGAGGCGTGCGTCGAAGGCGGTGGCCAGGCCGTGGGCGGGCGCGGTGACCGAGTAGCCGTGTGCGCGCAGCAGTTCGGAGCACCAGGCAGCCGCCAGGTGCTCCTCGAAGGCGGTCTCGGGGTGGGCGTGGATGCGGTGGCTGAGCGCGAGGAGTTCCGCCCGCAGGGCGAGGATGCGCTCGCGCACGGCCCGCTTGGCGGCGCTGGGTCCGGTGGGTTCGGTGGGTCCGGTGGGTCCGGTTGGTTCGGCGCTCTGCGGGAGCGGTTCGGTCTGGGGCACGGGTGGCGTCTCCGGGGTGTCAGGGGCCCGACCCTGCGGGGCCGTTGACCAGATCATATGAACTTAGATTAGGCTAACCTAAGTAAGGCGTTCCGGATCCCCCGAGGAGCTCTCCACCCCATGCCTGCCGTCGAAACCCAGATCGCCGACAGTCAGACCGTCGACAGCCAGATCGCCGACAGTCGGGCCGCCCACAGCCGGACCGTCGACGGTCAGGCCGCCGACGTCCCCCTGCTCGCCGCCCAGGCCGCCATCTGGTACGCCCAGGCCCTCGACCCCGACAGTCCGGTCTACAACACCGGCGACGCCGTCGAGATCACCGGCCCGCTCGACGACGAGCGGTTCGAACAGGCGCTGCGGCAGGCGGTGGAGGAGGCCCAGGCGCTGAGCGCCGTCGTCGTCACCGACCCGGACGGCACGCCCCGCCAGCGGCTGAGCCCCGGCCGCCACTGGCCGCTGCACCGCCTGGACCTGCGCGCCGCCGAAGACCCGGCCGCCGAGGCCGAGGCCTGGATGCGCGCCGACCTCGCCCGCCCGGCCGACCTCGCCGAGGGCCCGCTGTTCACCCACGCGCTCATCCGGCTCACCGGGGACCGTCGGCTCTGGTACCGCCGCATCCACCACCTCGCCGTCGACGCCTACGCGTTGACCCTCCTCGGTGACCGGGTCGCCGCCCTCTACACCGCCCTCGTCACCGGCACCGACCCCGCGCCGAACCCCTTCGCCGGACTCGCCGAGGCCGCCGCCGAGGAGGCCGCCTACCGCGAGAGCGCGCAGTACGGGGCCGACCGTGCCCACTGGTCGGCCCGGATGGCCGATGCCGACACCCCGGCCACCCTCCCGGGCACCCCCGAGCCCGGCGCGTCCCCCGAGTCCGGCGCGTCTCGCGAAGCCGGCGCGTCCGGCGCATCGATCCGCCTCACCGCCGAGCTGCCCGCCGGCACCCGCGACCGCCTGGAGCGCGCCGCCGAGGCCGTCCGCGCCACCTGGGCCGAGCTGCTCCTCGCCGCCGCGGCCGGCTACCTGCACCGCCTGACCGGCACCCAGGACGTCGTCCTCGGCCTGCCGCTCGCCAACCGCCGCGGCCCGGCCGCCCTGCGCACCCCCGTCGCCGCCGCGAACGTGCTCCCGCTGCGCCTCGCCGTCCGCCCCGCCGACAGCGCCGAGGCCCTGCTGCGCGCCGTGGTCCGCGAGCTGCGCGCCGTCCGCCGCCACCAGCGCTACCCGCTGGAGGAGCTGCGCCGCGACCTCGGCCGCACCGGCGACCGCCGCGCCCTGTTCGGCCCGATGGTCAACATCAAGGCCTTCGAGAGCGACCTCGACCTGGCCGGCCTGCCCGGCACCGTCCGCAACCTCGCCGCCGGCCCGGTCGACAACCTCGCCCTGAACGTCTCGCCCGGCCCGGACGGCGCGCTGCGCCTGGTCATCGACGCCGACCCGGCCCGCTACGGGGCCGCCTCCCTCGCCGCCCACCGCGACGGCCTGCTGCGCTACCTCGACGCCCTCGCCGACCTGCTGCTCACCGACCCCCGGACGCCCGTCGCCCGGATCGACCTGCTCGACCCGGACGGCCTGCGCCGCGCCACCGAAGGCCGTACCGAGCCGCCGGTCGAGCGGACCGTGCCCGAGCTGTTCGCCGCCCAGGCCGCCCGCACCCCGGAGGCCGTCGCCGTCCGCTCCGGCGCGGCCGCGCTGACCTACCGGCAGCTCGACGCCGCCGCCAACCGGCTCGCCCACCGGCTGACCGCCCTCGGCGTCAAGGACGGCGCACCGGTCGCGATCGCCCTGCCGCGCGGCACCGACACCCTGGTGGCGATGCTCGCCGTCCTCAAGGCGGGCGGCGCCTGCGTCTCCCTCGACCTCGCCCACCCCGAGCGGCGCCTCGCCGCCGTGCTGGCCGACGCCCGCCCGGTCTGCGCGATCGGCACCGCCGAGGCCCTCGCCGGGCTCGGCCTGCCCGCCGGCCTGCCCGTCGTCCGCCCGCAGGACGCGGCCGGCGAGCCCGACACCGCCCCGCCCGCGCCCCGACTCGACCAGCCCGCCTACGTGTTGCACACCTCGGGCTCCACCGGCCGCCCCAAGGGGGTGGTGGTCACCCACGCCTCGCTGGCCAACCTGCACGCCGGCCTCGGCGAGGACCACGTCGCCCCCGCCCTGCGCCGCGCCGGCCGGGACCGGCTGCGCGTCGCCCACAGCGCCTCGTTCGCCTTCGACGCCTCCTGGGACCCGGTGCTCTGGATGGTCCACGGCCACGAGCTCCACCTGCTGGACGACGCCACCTACCGCGACCCGGCCGCGCTCGCCGCCCACCTCGACCGCGAGCGCGTCGACTACCTCGACCTCACCCCCTCCTACCTCGAAGTCCTGATCGCCGAAGGCATCCTGGACGAGGGCCGGCACCGCCCGTCCGTCCTCGTGGTCGGCGGCGAGGCCACCCCGCCCGCCCTCTGGCAGCGCCTGGCCGCCGTCCCCGGCCTGCACCCGGTCGACCTCTACGGCCCGACCGAGACCACCGTCGACGCCTACGCCTGGACCCCGGGCCCGGACGGCGCCCCGCGCGGCCGGGTGGTGCGCGGCTCCCGCGCCTACGTCCTGGACGGCTCGCTGCGCCCCGCGCCCGACGGCGTCACCGGCGAGCTGTACGTGGCCGGCGCCTGCCTGGCCCGCGGCTACCTCGGCCGCCCCGACCTCACCGCCGAACGCTTCCTCGCCGACCCCTTCGGCCCGCCCGGCAGCCGGATGTACCGCACCGGCGACCTCGCCCGGCGCCGCCCCGACAACACCCTGGAGTTCCTCGGCCGGGCCGACGACCAGGTGAAGATCCGCGGCTTCCGGATCGAGCCCGGCGAGATCGCCGCCGTCCTCGCCGAACTCCCGGGCGTCGCCCAGGCCGTGGTGATCGCCCGCCCCGGCCCGCAGGGCAAGCGCCTGCTCGGCTACGCCGTCCCGGAGAGCGGCAGCGCGCCCGACCCGGACGGGCTGCGCGCCGCGCTCGCCGCCCGGCTGCCCGCGCACATGGTCCCGGCGGCCGTGCTGCTGCTGGACGAACTGCCGCGCACCGCCCACGACAAGCTCGACCACCGGGCCCTGCCCGAGCCCGCCGCGGCCACCGAGGGCACCGCGGCGGCCACGCCCCGGGAGGAACTGGTCTGCGGCCTGTTCGCCGAGGTCCTCGGCCTGCCGCAGGCACCCGGCCGGGAGGCCTCCTTCTTCGACCTCGGCGGCCACTCGCTGCTCGCCGGCCGCCTCGCCGCCCGGCTGCGCGAGACCTTCGCCGCCCCGGTCGGCTTCGCCGACGTGTTCCGGCAGCCGACCCCGGCCGGCCTCGTCGAACTGCTCGACCAGGCCGCCCTGTTCGACCCGGCGGAGCCCGAGCACCGCCCCGCCCTGGTGCCCGTGCCGCGCACCGGGCGGATGCCGCTCTCGCCCGCCCAGCGCGGGCTCTGGTTCCTGCACCGCCTCGAAGGCCCCAGCCCCACCTACAACATCCCGCTGGCGCTCACCCTCACCGGCCCGCTCGACCGGCACGCCCTCGGCCTCGCGCTCGGCGACCTCGTCGCCCGGCACGAAGTCCTGCGCACCGTCTACGGGGAGGAGCCGGACGGCACGCCGTACCAGCGCATCCTCTCCGAGTTCCGGCCCGAACTTCACGGGAGCACCGGAGAGCTGGCCGATGAAGTCCGGTACGCCTTCGACCTGACCGCCGAACCGCCGCTGCGCGCGAGCCTGTTCACCGACGGCCCCGAGCGGCACACCCTGCTCCTGCTGCTCCACCACATCGCGGGCGACGGCGCCTCCACCACCCCGCTGCTGCGCGACCTGGCCGTCGCCTACGGCGCCCGGAGTGCCGGTCGGGAACCGGAACTGCCGGAACTCGCCGTCCAGTTCGCCGACCACGCGGCCTGGCAGCGGGAGCGGCTCGGCGCCGCCGACGCGCCCAGCCCGCTCGCCGTCCGGCAGGTGGAGCACTGGCGTGCCGCGCTCGCCGGACTGCCCGACCAGCTGGAGCTTCCGCTCGACCGCCCCCGTCCGGCCGTCGCCGGCCACCAGGGGGCCACCGTGCCCTTCGCGCTCGGCGCCGAGGCGCACACCGCCCTGGCCGGGCTCGCCCGGGCCGCCGACAGCACCGTCTTCATGGCCGTCCAGGCCGGGCTCGCCGCCCTGCTCACCCGGCACGGCGCCGGCACCGACATCCCGGTCGGCACCCCGGTGGCCGGCCGGGAGGACGAGGAGACCGCCGCACTGGTCGGCTACTTCGTCAACTCGGTGGTGCTGCGCACCGACACCTCCGGCGACCCGACCTTCCGCGAGCTGCTGGCCCGGGTCCGCGGCACCGTGCTCGCCGCGCACGAGCACGCCGAACTGCCCTTCGACCGCCTGGTCGAGGAGCTCAACCCGGCCCGCTCGCTCGCCCGCCACCCGCTGTTCCAGGTGATGCTCGCCTGGCAGAGCCGCCCGGACGAGCGGGCCGCCCTGGGCGGCGGCCTCACCGCCGACATCGCCGCGATCCCCAGCGGCACCGCCAAGTTCGACCTCACCCTGAACGCCGGGGAACTGCCCGGCGGCGGCATCGGCGGCTTCCTGGAGTACCGCACCGACCTCTTCGACGCCGCCACCGTGGCCGCCTTCGGGGAGCGCCTGACCCGGCTGCTCACCGCCGCCGCGAGCGCCCCCGACACCCCGATCGGCCTGCTGCCGCTGATCGGCGAGGAGGAGCGGCGGCGCGCCCTGGTCGAGTGGAACGGCCCGTCGGTGGACACGTCTTCGGACGCCACCCTGCCCGAGCTGTTCGAGGCGGCCGCTGCCGCCCATCCGCACGCCGTGGCGGTGGGCTACCGGGACGAGCAGCTCGACTACACCGAACTCGCCGCCCGTGCGGACCGGTTGGCCCGGCTGCTGGCCGCCGAGGGCATCGGTCCCGGCACCATCGTCGCGCTCGCCCTGCCGCGCTCGCTCGAACTCGTCGTCGCCCTGCTGGCGGTGGCCAAGTCCGGCGCCGCCTACCTGCCGCTCGACCCCGACTACCCGGCCGACCGGCTCGCCTACATGCTGGCCGACGCCACCCCGGCCGCCCTGCTCACCGACCGCGCCACCGCGCCCCGGCTGCCCGCCCACGAGGTGCGGCAACTCCTGGTCGACGGGCCGGAGTCCGCCGCCTTCCCGGCCGCCCCGCTGGAGCAGCACGAGCGCACCCGCCCGCTGCGCGCCGAGGACACCGCGTACGTCATCTACACCTCCGGCTCCACCGGCCGGCCCAAGGGCGTGCCGGTCACCCACCGCAACGTGGTCCGGCTGTTCGGCGCCACCGACCACTGGTTCGGCTTCGGCGCCGAGGACGTGTGGACGCTGTTCCACTCCTACGCCTTCGACTTCTCGGTCTGGGAGCTGTGGGGCGCCCTGCTGCACGGCGGCCGACTGGTCGTCGTCCCGCACCTGGTCAGCCGCGACCCGGCGGCCTTCCTGGACCTGCTCGCCCGCGAGCGGGTCACCGTGCTCAACCAGACGCCGTCCGCCTTCTACCAGCTCAGCGCCGCCGACCGGGACCGCCCCGGCAGCGAACTCGCCCTGCGCTACGTGGTGTTCGGCGGCGAGGCGCTCGAACTCGCCCGGCTGGACGACTGGTACGACCGGCACGCCGAGGACGCGCCCACGCTGGTCAACATGTACGGCATCACCGAGACCACCGTGCACGTCTCGTACATCGCCCTGGACCGGGCGAGCGCCGCCGCCGGGAGCAGCAGCACCATCGGCGTCAACATCCCCGACCTGCGGGTCTACGTCCTCGACCAGCACCTCCAGCCCGTCCCGCCCGGCGTCACCGGCGAGATGTACGTGGCCGGGGCGGGCCTGGCCCGCGGCTACCTCGGCCGCCCCGAGCTGTCCGCCACCCGCTTCGTCGCCGACCCGTACGCCGCGCTGTTCGGCGAGCGCGGCACCCGGATGTACCGCTCCGGGGACCTCGCCCGGCGCCGCGCCGACGGCGTCCTGGAGTACTTCGGCCGCGCCGACCAGCAGGTCAAGCTGCGCGGCTTCCGGATCGAACTCGGCGAGATCGAGGCCGTGCTGGCCGCCCACCCGGCCGTCGCCGACGCCGCCGTGGTGGTGCGGGAGGACGTGCCGGGGGACAAGCGGCTGGTCGGCTACGCGGTCTCCCCGGTCGGCGCCGTGGGACCGGTCGGTACCGCCACCCCGGACGAGCTGCGCGCCCACGCCGCCGCCGAACTGCCCGCCCACATGGTGCCCTCCGCCGTCGTCCTGCTCGACCGCCTCCCGCTGACCGCCAACGGCAAGCTCGACCGCCGCGCCCTGCCCGCCCCCGAGGCCCCCGCCGCGGGCGCCGGCCGCCCGCCGCGCACCCCGCGCGAGCAGCAGCTGTGCGAACTGTTCGCCGAGGTGCTGGGCGTGGCCTCGGTCGGCGTCGAGGACGACTTCTTCGCACTCGGCGGGCACTCGCTGCTGGTCGTGCGGCTCGCCGGGCGGATCCGCGAGGTGCTCGGACTGGAGGTCGGCATCGGCGCGCTGTTCCAGGCGTCCACCGTGGCCGCCCTGGACGCCGCCCTCGCGGCGGGCGCGCCCGGCGCCGACGCCCTGGACGTGCTGCTGCTGCTGCGGCCCGTCGCCCCCGGCCGGCAGCGCCCGCTGTTCGCCGTCCACCCGGCCGGCGGCCTCAGCTGGTGCTACACCGGCCTGATCCGCAACCTGCCCGGCGAGGTGCCGATCTACGGCCTCCAGGCCCAGGGCGTCGGCGCCGCCACTGCCGAACTCCCGCTCCCGGAAACGCTGGAGGAGCTGGCCGCGCACTACGCCGACCGGCTGCGCGAGGTCCAGCCGGAGGGCCCGTACCGGCTGCTCGGCTGGTCGACCGGCGGGATCATCGCGCACGCGGTGGCCGTCCGGCTCCAGGAGCTGGGCCAGGAGGTCGAGTTGCTCGCCATCCTGGACGCCTACCCGGCCGAGGGCTTCCGCGAGCTGCCCGTCCCCGACCAGGCCGAGGCACTGGAGGCGCTGCTCACCATGGGCGGCTTCGGACCGGAGGACCTCGACGGCCTGCCGCTCGAACTCGGCGCCGTCACCGTGCTGTTGCGCCGCGAGGGCAGCCCGCTCGCCGGGCTGGACGAGAGCACCGTGGCCGCGCTGAACCGGATCTACCTCAACACCAACCACCTGGTGCGCGGCTACGACCACCGCCGCTTCGACGGCGACGTGCTGTTCTTCCGCGCCACCGTCGACACCATCGACGACACCCTGGTGCCCGAGCTGTGGACGCCGTACGTGTCCGGCCGGATCGCCAACACCGACGTGGCCTGTTCCCACAAGGACATGACCCTGCCCGAGCCGATCGCGCACATCGCGAGCGTGATCGCCGACCACCTCAAGCAGTCCGACAAGCAGTCCGACAAGAAGACCGACGATGGAGAAGACCACCGATGAGTGACGCCCCCGCCAACCCCTTCGACGCCGACGGCGAGTTCCTCGCGCTCGTCAACGCCGAGGGACAGCACTCCCTGTGGCCCGCCTTCGCCGCCGTCCCGGCCGGTTGGACCGTCGCCCACGGCCCCTGCGAGCGGCCGGCCGCCCTGGAGTGGATCACCGCGCACTGGACCACGCTGTGACCCCTCCGGCAACCCCTCCGGCGGTCCAGGCCCCGGCGCGCCCCCTGCTCGCGGGGCGCGCCGCGGTGGTGGTCGTCTACACGGCCGCGATGTGCATGAACGGCCTGGACTCGACCATCGTCAACCCGGCGCTGTTCAGCATCGCCGAGGACTTCGGCCGCCCGGTCTCGGCGGCGAACGCCGTGGAGACCGCCTTCCTGGTCGGCCTCGCCCTCGGGCTGCCGGTGGCCGGCTGGCTCGGCGACCGGTACGGCGTCAAGCGGGTCTTCCTCGGCTCGCTCGCCGCCTTCACCCTCGCCTCCGCGCTCTGCGCGGCGGCGCCCGGCCTGGGCACGCTGTCCGCCGCCCGGGCCGTCCAGGGCGTGGCCGGCGGGCTGCTCACACCGGTCGGGATGACCCTGCTGTTCCGGGCCTTCGCCCCGCACGAGCGGGCCGGCCTGGGCCGCATCCTGATCGTCCCGACCGCGCTGATGCCCGCCCTCGGGCCGCCGCTCGGCGGCTTCCTCACCGAACACCTCTCCTGGCACTGGCTGTTCCTGGTCAACGTGCCGATCGGCGCGGCCGCCGTGCTGATCGGGCTGATCGGCCTGCGCGGCGAACAGGAGCCCCCGGCCGGCCGCTTCGACACCACCGGGTTCCTGCTCGCCACCCCCGGCCTCGGCCTGCTCACCTACGCCCTCGGCTTCGGCCCGGCGCACGGCTGGACCTCTCCGGGGGTGGCCCTCGGCGGACTGCTCGGCCTGGTCCTGCTGGGCGCCGCCGTACGGCACCAACTGCGCACCGCCGAACCCCTGGTGGACCTGCGGCTGCTCGCCGACCGCACCTTCGGCACGGCGAGCTGGCTGGCCCTGCTGACCTCGGCCGGGCTGATGGGCGCCCTGTTCGTGCTGCCGCTGCTCTACCAGGCGGCGCGCGGCGCCACCGCCCTGGACGCCGGGCTGAGCGTCTTCCCGGAGGCCATCGGCCTGATGGCCGCCTCGCAGGTGGTGGACCGCCTGCTGCCCCGCCTCGGCCCGCGCCGGCTGGCCCTGCCCGGGCTGCTGCTGGCGGCGGCCGTGCTGGCCGTGCTCGGCTTCGCGGAGAACCCGTGGGCCGTACGGGCGTTGATGTTCGCCGTCGGACTGGTGCTGGGCACCGCCGTGCTCACCGTCCAGATCGCCGGCTTCGCCGACGTCCCGCCGCCCGCGATGGGCCGCGCGATGGGCCTGTTCACCATCCTGCGCACCCTCGGCGGCGCCCTCGGCATCGCCGCCACCGCGGCCCTCATCGGCGCGTTCGGCGACGGCGCGGGCGCCGGACCGTACCGGCTCGCCCTCGGGCTCACGGCGGCCCTGGTCGCCGCCGGCGCCCTCCTGGCCGTCCGCCTCCCGGTCGACGCCCCGGGCCCGCCGCCGGAGGACTGAGCCCTCAGGTGGTGGTCGTCCGCCCGCCTGCGTCGTGCGGCCCGGCGGACGACCACCGCACCGGGCACGGGAGCAACGCCACCGTGCCGGATCGTCCCGCCGACCGACCCCGACAACGACTCGAGCGGGAAGCCCATCCGCGACTACCCGCGGATGGGCTTCCCGCTCTACCCGGTCGTGGACCCCTGAGGAAGACGGTGACGCCGTTCCCGGATCCCGACCGCGACCGCCGGCGGCGATCAGGGGTGAGGTCCCCGATCGCCGCCGACCGCCCGCGGACCGGCTGGTCCGCAGGTCACCGGCCGCCCAGCAGGTGGGCGAGCCCGTCGGCCAGGCCGCCGCGCCAACAGGCGTAGTCGTGGCCGCCGTTGAACTCGCGGTAGGCGAGGTCGTAGCCGCGGGCGGTGAGGACGTCGCGCAGGTGGCGGTTCTGGGCGAGCAGCATCCACTCCTGGAGCCCGACCTCGATCCAGAAGCGGGCCGGGCGCCGCTGTTCGGCGGCGAGGCGGCGGGTCAGCCACTCGCTGCCGACGTCGAACTCCGTCTCGTCGGGCCACCAGAAGGAGCCGGACTGGGAGAGCGCGTTGCCGAAGCGCTCCGGGCGGCGGTAGGCCGCGTAGGCGGCGGTGAGGCCGCCCGCGCTCTGGCCCGCGACCACGGTGTCGGCGGGGTCGGTGCTCGCGCCGAACTCCGTTGCGGCCCAGGGGAGGAGGCGATCGGCGAGGAGGTCGACGAAGGCCGGGTTGCAGCTCAGGTCGTCCGGCCGCTGCGGGCCCATGGTGTGCACGAGCAGGGCGACGGTCGGCGGGATCGCGCCGTCCGCCGCCAGGTTGTCGAGGGTGTCGCCGACGGACAGCACCCCGCCCCACATCTCGCCGTCCAGCAGCACCGCGACCGGGCACGGTCCGCCGTCCGCGCGGTGCCCGGCCGGGAGGTGGACGTCCACCCGCCGGCCGGCCGCCGTGTGCGCGACGGTCCGCCCGCGCGGCACGCCCTCGCGCCGCGCCACGTACGGTTGCGCGGGCGCGGCGGGCAGGCTGAGCACGGAGGAGGGGTGCCGGCCGTCGCGGGCGGGAAGCCGGGGTTCGGTGTCGTACGGGTCGGGGCGGGCCCGGTCCAGGACGCGCAGCCAGTCGGCGCGGGTGGTGCCGGGGGCCTCGCCCCGGAAGGGGTACAGCTGGTAGGAGGCGCGGTGGTCCTCGCGCAGCCGGTAGGTGATCGACCAGCTTCCGTCGGCCTGACGCTCCATCAGGTGTGGTGTCAGGTCCCCGGCGTGGCGGTCCTTGTCGGTGACGGTGTGCAGCAGGGCGAGCACGCCGTCGCAGTCGGCCTCCCGGTGGGTGAAGGTGACCAGGCGGTAGGCGGGGTCGTCGGGGTCGAGGGCGACGACGGGCGGGGCTTCCACGGTGGGTTCTCCAGGGGTGGTCACGCGGGGCTGCCCTTGCGGCTGAGCAGCACCCAGAGCAGGAACGGGCCGCCGAGGACGGTGGTGACGATGCCGACGGGGATCTCCACCCCGCCGAGCAGCACCCGTCCCAGGGTGTCCGCGAGGACGACGAGCAGGGCGCCGGTGAGGGCCGAGCCGAGCACCGGCACCCGTGCGGGTCCGGCCAGCCGCCCGGCGACCACCGGCGCGGCCAGTGCCACGAAGCCGACCGGCCCGCAGACGCCGACCGCCAGCCCGGCCAGGGCGACGGCCAGCAGCAGGCAGGCGAGCCGCACCCGGCCCGGGTCGACGCCGAGCGCCGAGGCGACGCTGTCGTCGAAGCGCAGCACCGCCAGGCGCCGGGCCGCCACCAGGGCGAGCGGCACCAGTACGGCCAGCCCGACCAGGACGGGCGTGGCGATCGCGAGGTCCCGGCCGTTGAGGCTGCCGGAGGTCCAAACGTACAGCGATCCGGCCGAGTTGAGCGAGCGGCGGGCCAGCGCGACCTGGATCACCGCCGAGGCCAGCGCCGACATCGCGAGGCCGACGACCAGCACCCGGTAGCCGCGCGCGCCGAGCCCGCCGGAGACCAGGGTGACCACCAGGACGGCGGCCAGCGCGCCGAGCGGTCCGGCCCACCAGGCGCCGAAGGTGCCGGAGGCGGTGGCCGAGATCAGCACGGCCGCGGTCGCGCCGTCGTTGACGCCGAGGAGTTCGGGGGTGGCCAGGCGGTTGCGGGCGAGGGTCTGGGTCAGGCAGCCGGCCAGGCCGAGCGCGGCCCCGGCGGCGAGGGCGGCGACGATCCGGCCGAGCCGGAACTTCTGCACCAGCAGCACGTCGAGGCGGTCGCCGTAGCCGAACACGGCCTGGAAGGTGCGGCCGAGGTCGAGTTCGCTCTGCCCGGCGTGGGCGGCGACCACCACGGCGGCGAGCAGGGCGGCGGCCAGGCCGAGCGAGGCGGCCAGCGCCCGGCGGGGGAGCAGTAGCGACCAGGCGCCGTACCGCAGTGCCAGGTCGGGCTTCGGGGCGGGCGGTTCGGCCCGCCGTCCGGCCGGCGGGGTGGCCTCGGCCGGGTCGCTGAGGGCGAGCGCGGCGGAGCGCCGGGAGCGGACGATGGCGATCAGGGCCGGGGCGCCGACGAGGGCGACGATCACCGACACCGGCGCCTCGTAGGGCCTGGCCACCACCCGGGCCAGCACGTCGGCGCCGGTCAGCACGGCCGCGCCGAACAGTCCGGCGAGCAGGGTGAGTCGGCCGATCCGCGGACCGGCGAGGGACCGGGCGAGGAAGCCGGCCAGCAGGCCGAGGAAGGACACCGGCCCGGCCAGGGCGACCGCGGAGGCGGTCAGCAGGGTGACCGCGACGGCGACCGCGGCCCGGGTGGCGCCGGGGCGGTGGCCGAGGCCGCGGGCCAGGTCGTCGCCGAGCGCCAGGGCGGTGAGCGGCCGGGTGGTGAGCGCGGCGAGCAGGAAGCCGGCGCCGAGGACGGGGGTGAGCCGGGCGAGTGTGCTCCAGCCCTCCACCCCGGCCAGTGAGCCGAGCACCCAGACCCGGTAGCGGTCGTAGGCCTCGGGCGAGTTGACGATCAGCACACCGGTGAGCCCGCCGAAGGTGGCGCCGACCGCGGAGCCGCCCAGCACCAGCCGCATCGGCGAGCCGCCGCCCCGGCTGCCCGCGATCAGCAGCACCAGCGCGCTGGCGAGCACGGCGCCGCCGAAGGCGAAGGCGAGGTAGCCGTAGGAGCTCTGGACGCCGAGTACGGCGATGCCGAGCACCACGCCCAGCGAGGCGCCGGCGTTGACGCCGAGCAGGCCGGTCTCGGCCAGCGGGTTGCGGGTGACGGACTGCAGCTGCGCCCCGGCGACGCCGAGCGCCGCGCCGACCAGCAGCGCGGTGAGGGTGCGCGGCAGTCGCAGGTCGCCGACGACCAGGGCCAGTCGGCCGTCGGCGCGGGCGCCGTCGTGGTTCAGCAGGTAGTCCAGCACCCGGCCGGGGCCGACCTCGCCGGCGCCGACCGACAGCGAGAGCGCGGCCAGGGCGAGCAGGAGCACCACCGCCGCCGTGACGGCCGGCCAGGTGGGGCGGGTGCCCTCCGGGCGTCCCCCGGGCCCCTCCGGGCGACCCCCGGGCCGTCGGGGCTCCGGCGCGGTGGCGGGGGGCGCCTTGGTGACGCCGGCTTGCGACAATGTCATAAGGTAAGGCTAACCTAATGGTCGAGTCCGTCCCACGGGGCCCCTCCGCCCCGCCGAACGACCCGGACGCTGCTCAACTCCCGTACCACCGTTGCCCGGAGGCACCCATGCCGTTCGCCCGTCGCCCGCTCAGCCCCGTCCGCCGCCGTGCGGCCCAGGCGCTGGCCGTCACCGGGGCGGCCGCGCTCCTGCTCACCGGCTGCGGCTCCTCCGGCTCCTCCTCCTCGGGTTCGTCCGCGGCCGCCTCCCCGGCGGCCGACGCGGCGGGCGGCGGCAAGGGCGGCGACACCGGCAAGCGCACCGTCAAGGACGCCACCGGCAAGGCCGTCGAGGTCCCCGCCGAGCCCAAGCGGATCGTCACCCTCACCCAGGAGGACCTGGACGCGGTGCTCGCCCTCGGCGTCAAGCCGGCCGGCATCACCAACGGCCAGGGGCTGGCCGAGCCGCCCGCGTACCTCAAGGACAAGGTGCAGGGCGTCCCGGTGGTCGGGAACCTGCTCCAGCCCGTGATGGACAAGGTGATCGCCGCCAAGCCCGACCTGATCCTGGCCGGCGACATGCAGGACGAGCAGGTGCTCAAGCAGCTGCGCGAGATCACCCCCGCCACGCTGGTCACCATGGCGCCCACCGACGACTGGAAGCTCGCCTTCCGGGGCATCGGCAACGCCGTCAACAAGCTCGACCAGGCCAACAAGGTGATCGGCGACTACGAGGCCAAGGCCGCCAAGGCGGGCGGCGAGCTCGGCAAGAACAAGGGCGCCGCCGTCTCCATCGTCCGCTGGAACCCCACCGGCCCGAGCTGGATGGAGAAGAAGCAGTTCGCCAGCGGCGTCGCCCTGGACATGGGCCTGACCCGCCCGGCCGCGCAGGACAAGGACGGCAACGCCCACAGCCCGGCGCTCAGCCTGGAGAAGCTCAACGAGATCGACGGCGACTGGCTGTTCCTCTCCACCCTGACCGACGACGGCAAGACCGCGCTCAAGGACGTCCAGTCCAAGCCCGCGTACCAGGAGCTGGGCGCGGTGAAGAACAACCACGCCGTCACCGTGGACGGCTCGGTCTGGTCCACCCGGGGCGGCCCGCTCGCCGCGGACGTCGTCATCGGCGACCTCGCCAAGGCGCTCGGCGGCAGCTGAGCGGGCGCCGGTCGAGGGGGAGCTGCCATGGAGTTGACGATCCAGGGACTCAGCGCCAGCTACGGGCCGGGGCGCCCGGTGCTCGGCGGCGTCGACCTCACCGTCCCGGCCGGCCGGGTGGTGGCGGTGGTCGGCCCGAACGGCTGCGGGAAGTCCACCCTGCTGCGGTCCGTCGCGCGGCTGCACCGGCCGGACGGCGGGCGGGTCCTGGTCGGCGGCGAGGACGTGTGGCGGCTGCGCCCGCGCCAGGCCGCCCACCGGGTCGCGCTGCTGCCGCAGAGCCCGCAGGCCCCGGAGGCGGTGACCGTCGCCGGACTCGTCCGCTACGGCCGCCATCCGCACCAGGGGCTCTTCCGGCAGTGGTCGGCGGAGGACGAGCGGCTGACCGCCGAGGCCCTGCGCGCCACCGGCGTGGAGGAGCTGGCCGACCGCCGGCTCGACCGGCTCTCCGGCGGCCAGCGCCAGCGCTGCTGGCTGGCCATGGTGCTCGCCCAGGACACCCCGGTGGTGCTGCTCGACGAGCCGACCAGCGCGCTCGACCTCGGGCACGCGGTGGAGGTGCTGGAGCTGGTCCGCCGGGTCGCGGCGGGCGGGCGGACGGTGGTCATGGTGCTGCACGACCTCGCGGCGGCCGCCCGGTACGCGGACCTGCTGGTCGCGCTGCGGGACGGCACGGTGGTGGCCTGCGGGCCGCCGCGCGAGGTGGTGGACGCTCCGCTGGTGCGGGCGCTGTACGACATCGACAGCCATGTGCTCGCGGCGCCGGGCGACGGCGCGCCGGTCATCGTGCCCCGGGCGCCGCTGGGCTGACGGGGCGGGGGCCGAGCGGTCGTCGGGTCGCCGGGACGGAGGGGGTCGCCGGGGCCGGGGGACGGGCGGGGCGGAAGGACGGGCGGGGCGGCTGCGTGGGGGCAGCCGCCCCGCCTTTTTCGTCTCTTCGATCACCCGTTCGAGTGGTTTGAAGTCTGCATGTCACGGCCGGAGTTCACCCCGCCCGTCGCGTTGTCAGTGGGCCTCGCTACGTTCCTCGCATCGCTGGTCAGCAGGCGATCGACAGGTGTTTCCCGGTGGGAGGAGTACGGCCGTGGCATGGGTGGAGACGGACGCGGGAGGGTACCGCGTGGCGCTCGACGGGGAGGGCAGGGTGGCGTGCCGCAACGCGGCGGGCCGGGACCTCAAGTCCCTGCCGTCGAAGCTCGGTGACGACCGCGTGGTCGTCCAGCTCAAGCAGCTCGCCGAGTGGCTGGCCGCGCACGAGCGGGGCTGCCTGGAGGACGTCGAGCGCTGGATGGTCCGCTCGCTGCCGGTGCCCGCCGCGGTGCTCACCGCCGTGTGGCCGGACGAGGCCTGGCAGGGCGTCCTGAAGGACCTCGTGGTCACCGCCGTGGACGGCTCCGTGGCCGGCTTCCTGCGCGGCGCCGACGCCGAGCGCGGCCTCGGCCTGGTCGACCTGGACGGCGACACCGTGCGCCTCACCGACGGCGAGGTGCTGATACCGCACCCCGTCCTGCTCGAAGACCTCGACGAGCTGCGCGAGTTCGCCGTCGAGCTCGGCGTCTCCCAGCGCGTCCAGCAGCTCTACCGCGAGGTCTGGCACCGGCCCGCCGACGGGTCGGCCGGCACCGAGGTCACCACCTACGCCGGCGGCCGCTACCGGGAGCTGCGCGAACTGGTCGGGCGCTGCAACCGGCTCGGCTGCCGGGTCCGCGGCGGCTCCGCCGTCCAGTCGGTCACCGAGGGCGGGCGCACCGTCGAGGCCCGGGTCTGGGTCGGCGACTACTACGAGTACGACGCGTGCGAGACGGGCGCGCTCAGCTGGGCCGGCCCGGACGGCCGGGCCCTGCCGCTCACCGAGGTCGGACCGGTCGCCTGGTCCGAGGGCATGCGGATGGCCGCCGCCCTGTACGCCGGCCGCACGATCCAGGGGGAGGAAGCCGCATGACCGCCACCGGCCTGACCACGACCACCACCACCACCAACCCGGGCGGCAACGGCGCCGACCGCGCCGCGACGCCCGAAGAACTGCTCGACGCCGGGGCCGTGCTCCCGTCCGGCACCCTGCCCGACGCCGGCCGCCCCGACAGCGCCGCCGACGTGCTCACCGCCCGCACCTACACCCACCCCGCGCTCGACGGCCGCCGGATCGTCCGGCTCGTCCCCGGCGCGCTCGGCCCGGCCGAGGACCTCGCCCTCGACTTCCTCGGCCTGGCGCCGGAGGCCGGGGCCGCCGAGGTCGGCCAGGTCCGCCAGGAGGCGCTCGGCTTCCCCGCCTGGGCACTGGTCCACGACCCGGCCAACGGCCACCACGCGCTCGCCCTGGTCAAGGAGCTGGAGCGGATCGCCCGCCAGGCCGCCTCCAAGCCCGGCGCCGCCAAGGACGGCTTCGACGAGCTCGCCACCCGCCTCGGCCGCGCCGTCCCGCACTTCCTGCCCACCTTCTGCGAGGAGGTCGGCCGGATCTTCCTCGGCCACGGCAACCAGACCTACGCCGCCGCCTGGTTCGGCAAGGCCCGCGAGGCCGAGCGCACCCACGGCCTGACGGTGGACGAGGAGCGGCTGCGCGCCGTCTTCCTGGAGTTCGCCCTGGCCGGCGCGCTCACCGTCAAGTCGCTGCGCCAGTACGTCAAGGAGCTCGCCCAGCGGCTCGACCCGCTGACCGCCTGGCAGCGCTTCCGCCAGCTGTGCACCGAGCGCTCCGCGGCCGGCATGGCCCCGTACGCCGGGATCGCCGAGGACGCCCGCGCCCTGATCAAGGCCGCCGGACTGGACCGCACCGAGCACGAACGGGCGCTGCTCGCCGAGCTGCTGGACTCCCCGGCGGTCAACCGGGCGCCCGCCGCGTTCTGGAAGTCCTGGCACGGCGCGCTGGTCGAGCTCGGCCGCGACGACACGGCGGTCCGCACCCGACTGCTGGAACTGCTGCCCGACCCGGCCTCCGCCGACCCGGCCCCGCACGACACCGCCTGGCTGGCGGTGCTCGCCGAGACCGGCGCCGAGGAACTGCTCACCGGCCCCCGCGCCGAGGGCGCCGAGCCCGCCGCCGCCTGGCTCCAGCGCTGGTGCCACCACCACGGCCGCGGCTGGCGCAACCGGCCCAGCTGCCCGGCCACCCTCGCGCTGGCCGGCCGGATGGTCGAGCGGCTGAAGGCCGACGCCGTCCCGGTGGACCTCCACACCGGCATCCGTGCCAGCCACACCCGGATCGACCTGCTGGACCTGCTGCTGGCCGCGGGCGTGCCGGTGGCCGACCCGCCCGGCGGCCTCGGCTTCGACCTGCGCGACTGGGCGGCGCAGAGCGGCCCCGACAGCTCCGCCCTCACCGCCGTCGGCGCCGACGCGCGCTACCGGCCGCTGCTGCGCCGGGCCACCCCGCCCGCCTGGGAGACGGCCGTCCGGCGCCAGGCGCCCGCCGTGCCGCTGCTGAACGAGCTGTTCGCGGAGTGGGCCGAGGAGCGCGCCGAGGAGCTGACCGCCGCCCGCGGCCTGGCCGGCGCCGCCGACCTGGTCCGGTCGATCGGCCAGTACCACGCCGCCATCCGGACGGTCGCCCCGGCCGTCGCCGAGCGGATCGCCGCCCTCGACGTCACCGCGCTGCTCACCGACGCCCTCCGGGCCGGAATCCTGGACGAACTCGGCTGGCCCGCCCTGGAGGAGGCGCTCGGCAAGCTCGCCGACCCGCCCGCCGACGACGCCCCGCAGCACCCCGTCCCCAGCCTGGCCGGCGCCGGCCTGAGCGACCTGCTCATCGAGGACGCCTGGCCGCACCTGATCCTCGCCCGCCTCGACCGGGCCGTCGTGGTCGGCCCGCAGGGCATCGTGCTGGAGCACACCCTGCGGCTGCCCGAGCGGCCGTCGCACGAGCGCAACCGGACCAGGCTGCGCTTCGTCGACGGCGAACTGCTGGTCGTCTGGTCCGAGGAGGGCAAGCAGCTCGCGTACTGGTCCAGCCGCCCGGACGAGCGGTTCGAGCTGGAGGGCGAGACCATCGCCGGCTACTACTACCGCGACCGCGAGCCCGAGGCGCCCTCCCTCCAACTGCCCGGCGGCGGCCGCACCACCGGCGAGCGCCCGCTGCACGCCGGCGACACCCGGATGCCCCACGAGCACCCCGTCCTCGGCGACGGCACCGGCTACTGGACGATGCGCCGCACCACCGAGGGCGAGGCCGTCCTGCGCGAACTCGACCCGGCCACCGGCACCCTGGGGCGCACCGCCGAACCGCCGGTGATCGCCGCCACCGCCCACGCCGGCCGGCTGGTCCAGCGCAGCACCTGGCTGCTGCCGCTCCAGCCCGGCCTGGAGCGGACCCCGCTCGGTACCGACGGCACCGTGCTCGGCAACTGGGTCAGGACGGAGCCCGGCAAGGCCGTCACCACCTTCACGGCCGACGGTCACCGCATCGAGCTGCCGCTGGCCGGTCACCGGACGGACACCGTCCCGGTGGCCCGGCTCACCCTGCCCGGCGCGGCCGCCCCGGTGGTCAGCCACACCTCCGGCGAGCACTTCTCGCTCAACCTGCCCGACCTCACCGGCCAGGCCGACCGCACCGTCGACCTGCGCCCCGGCCGCTCCGGTGAGCTCTCCGCCGCGGGCACCCCGCTCATCCCGCCGTACCCGCACTGGCACGCCCTGCGCCCGCGTGACGAAGCGGGCTCGGAGGCACTGCGCGCGGTCACCGCCGAGCAGGCCGCCCGGCTGGTCGACGCCGCCTGGCCGGTCGACACCGAACCCGTCCCGGCCGGCGAACAGTGCTGGCTCACCATCCAGGGCGTGCGCCGCCCGCTCGCCCGGCGCACCTCGCGCACCCTGCCCGTCCCGGAGGTCGGCGCGATCCTGCCCGGCATCGCCCACCCGCGGCTGCTGGCCGGCGTCGCCGGGCTCGCCCGCACCGCCGCCGACCTGCTGGACCGGGTCGCCCGGTTCGTCCCGCAGCCGGAGGCCGAGCGCCCCGGCAAGGCGAAGAACGCCGAGTGGCGGCCCGACCACGGCCGTGACCACGAACTGCGCGACGCCGTGCGCGCCGTGCTGCCCGAGATCGGCGGCTTCGGCAACAACTGGGGCTCCGAGGAGCGCTGCCGGGTGCTCAACAACCTGCGCGCCGTCACCGCCGTGCTGGCCGCCCCGCCCGCCGCCGAGGGCGAGGGCTGGACCAGCCCCGCCACCGTCACCCTGCACAACGGCAGCGTCAGTTACGGCTGGCTCCAACTGCTCGGCCGGATCCACGCGCTGGCCTACGCGGTGGCCTCGCCGTTCACCGAGTCCGCCCACCGCTCCTCGCTGGTCCTGCTGCTCGGTGAGCTGACCAGGGGCCCGTTGGCCGACCGCGGCGCCACCCTGCGCGAGATCGTCCTCGCCGAGCAGGTGCCGCCGGCCCCGAACGCCACCGGCCCCCGGCCGGTCACGCCCCGCGAGGGCGAGGTGCTGCGGCACGGCGGGCGCACCGTCGTCATCATCGGCCACCAGCGCCAGGTCGCCGACGGCTGGGTGCACTGGCTCGCCGTCGACCACGACCCGAGCGGGGAGTTCGGCCCCGTCGCGCACTTCACCACCCTCGAGGAGCGCGGCACCGAGGAACTGGTCGACGCCGCCTGGGTCGCCAAGTTCTGGAGGGTCGCCGCGCTGCACGGATCCGTCCCCCGGGACGCGGCCAGGGCGGAGGCCTTCAACGAGCTCACCGGCATCGGCACCGCCCGCTCCGCCCTGCTGCTCAGCCCGCCGTCCGGCCTGCTGTACTGGACGGACATCTCCGCGCCCACCGAACTCGGCCTCAAGGCCGCCGAGTTCAAGGCCGCCCGGGCCTGGCTGCGCGGGCACGACCACAACGGCCTCGCCGCCGTCTGGGGCGCCCTGCTGCCCGCCGACCCGAAGACCCTGTGGACCGAGGGCCCCGACATCGCCGCCGGCGCCGAGGAGTGGATCCGGCGCTTCGGACGGCTCGTCACCCTCCCCGAGGAGGCCCTGGCCACCGTCCAGGGCGTGTCCATCGACACCGTCGAGGCGGTGCTCAACCCCGCCCACACCCCGTGGCTGGCCGGCCGCACCGGCTTCCGGTTCACCGAGGTGGACGGGGTCGGCCAGCGGCTGACGCCCGAGGACGAGTCCGCCGTCCCCGAGACCGGCGCGCTCGGCTCCACCATCGCCGCGCTGCGCTGGCTCGCCTACCACCTGCCCGCCGACAGCCCGCTGCGCCCGCTGCTGCCCACCGCCGCCGCCGCGCTGCGCGACCGCCTCGCCGACCCGGAGCTGCTGCTCGACCTCGACCTGGTGCGCACCGTCAAGGGCGCCTCGCTGGCCGCCGTCCTGCGCACCCACTTCGGCCTGCCCGCCGAGGGCGGGGCCGACCGGGACGGCCTGGTCCACTGCGGGCCGGCGCTCGTCCTGACGCCGTACCACGAGGACTACGAGCGGATCTGGCTGCGCCCGGCCGCCCTCACCGGCCCGGACGACCCGCTGCTCGAACTGCTCGACGGGCTCTCCAGCAGCTACTGGTTCTCCGCCGAGCGGGGCGCCATCGAAGCCGTGCTGCGCGGCGAGCCGGAGCAACTGGCCGCCTCCGCCGCCTCGGTGCCGGCCCCCGGCGAGGGCCCGGCCTGGCTGCAGAACCCGCTGCTGTCCGTCCCCGAGCTGGTCGCCGAGGTGTCCCGCACCCACGGCCTGGGCGAGGACGCGGCCACGCTCTACCTCCAACTGCTCGCCCTGCCCGACCCGACCGACCGCAACGCCGCCCGCTGGACGGGCTGGAAGCCCGCCCGGCTGAAGAAGGCCCGCGCCGAACTCGCCGCCAGCGGCCTGGTGCTGGAGGCCAAGCGCTCCCGGGCCGGCCGCAGCCTCTTCCTGCCCGGCGGCTGGCAGGAGGCCAAGTCGCCCGCCCTGCCCGCCGAGACATGGAAGGCCGCCCTCTACGAACTGCCCACCCACCGGCCCGCGCTGGTCCCCCTGCCCGTCCCCGAGCTGTTCGCCCGGGCCTGGCAGCGGACCGTCGACGGCGACGCCCCCGGATACGAAGAGCTCCAGACCGGCAAGCGCAGGAAGGCCCGCCGATGACCGCCACCGAGACCACCAAGGGCGCCGCCGCCCCCGCCGCGGCCGACCGGCAGACCGTCCCGCCCGAGGAGAAGTACGCCGCCGAACTGGAGTTCCTGGCCGCCCATGACAGCGGCCCGCGCCCGCCCGGCTGGCTCCTGACCCCGCGCGCCGTGGTCACCTTCGTGATGGGCAGCGGCGGCGAGAAGCTCAAGGCCGGGCGCAAGGGCCTGGTCATCGAGCCGAAGTTCGTCGGCGAGCGCGCCCTGGTCGAACGCTGCGTCGTCACCCTCGCCGGGGAGCGCGGCCTGCTGCTCGTCGGCGAGCCCGGCACCGCCAAGTCCATGCTCTCCGAGCTGCTCGCCGCCGCCGTCTGCGGCAGCAGCGTGCTCACCGTCCAGGGCACCGCCGGCACCACCGAGGACCAGCTCAAGTACGGCTGGAACTACGCCCTGCTGCTCGCCAAGGGGCCCAGCCGGGAGGCCCTCGTGCCCTCGCCGGTGCTCACCGCGATGACCACCGGCGCGGTCGCCCGGGTCGAGGAGGTCACCCGCTGCCTGCCCGAGGTGCAGGACGCGCTGGTCTCGCTGCTCTCGGAGCGGCGCATCGCCGTCCCCGAACTGGCCGGCACCCCGGACGGCCAACTGCACGCCGCGGCCGGCTTCACCCTGATCGCCACCGCCAACCTGCGGGACAAGGGCGTCAGCGAGATGTCCGCGGCGCTCAAGCGGCGGTTCAACTTCGAGACGGTCGGCCCGATCGGCAGCCTCGCGGCCGAGGTCGACCTGGTCCGTCGGCAGTCCACCGCCGCCGTGGCCCGGGCCGGCGCCGCCTACGCGGTGGACGACGCCGTCCTGGAGGCCCTGGTCACGGCCTTCCGGGACTTGCGCAGCGGCCGGTCCACCGAAGGCTGGGACGTCGAACGCCCGTCCACCGTGATGAGCACCGCCGAGGCGGTCTCGGTCGCCACCGCGCTCGGCGTCAGCGCCGCCTACCTGCCCGACGGCGGGGACCTGCTCGGCCGGCTGCCCGGCCAGCTCCTCGGCGTGGTCCGCAAGGACGAGCCATCCGACGCGGCCCGGCTGCTCGGCTACTGGGACGGCCCGGTCCGCCGCCGCGCCGAGCAGGGCGCCGCCACCTGGCGCACCCTGTGGGACCTCCGTCCGGCACTGGAGGCCTGATCCGATGAGCAGCGCGGAGACCACCCGCCCGGACGACGCGGACCAGGCGGAGCACGCGGACCAGGCGGTCCGGGCCGAGGCCGACCGGCTGGCCGCCGCCGGCACCGGTCGCCCCGGCCCCTACCTGATCGGCGTGCGCCACCACGCGCCGTCCCTCAGCGCGGTGGTCCCCGCGCTGCTCGACGCCGCCCGGCCGGACGTCGTCCTGGTCGAGCTGCCCGCCGAGTTCCAGCCCTGGCTCGGCCCGCTCGCCGACGAGGCCACCCGGGCCCCGGTCGCCCTCGCGGCGGCCCCGGCCGGGCCCGAGGAGGCGGCCGGGCCCGCCTTCTACCCGTTCGCCGACTTCTCCCCGGAGCTCGCCGCCCTGCGCTGGGCCCGGCGCAACGGGGTGGAGGCCGTCGCCTGCGACCTCCCGCTCGCCCACCGCGCCGCCCGCACGGCGGAGCGCGGGCGCACCGATCGGATCCCGGACGCACCCGGCGTCGCCGACGCGCTGCGCCACCGCCTCACCGGCCGGGACTCCGACGAGGACCTGTGGGACCGCCTGGTCGAGACGGCCGCCCCCGGCTCCACCCCGGAGGCCGTCCGGCGCGCCGCCCTGCTGGTCGGCTGGGCACTGCGCCGGGACGCCGAGACCGGCCCCGGCGTCGACCCGTACGACCTGCGCCGCGAGGCCTGGATGCGGTCCCGCATCCAGGCCGCCGCGGCCGGCGGGCGCCGGGTCGCCGCCGTGATCGGCGCCTTCCACGCCCCCGCCCTGCTCGGCGGTCCCCTCGCCACCGAGGAGCCGCCGCGCCCGGACGGCCCCGGGCACGTCCTGTCCCTGATCCCGTACACCTACCCGCTGCTCGACGCCCGCTCCGGCTACCCGGCGGGCATCCGCGACCCGGAGTGGCAGCACACCGTCCTCGACGTCGGCGGCGACCCGGAACGCCTCGCCGAGGCGCTCACCACCACCGCTGTCCGGATCTGCGCCGCGCTGCGCGCCCAGGACCACCCCAGCGGCCCGGCCGACGCCCGCGAGATCGTCCGGCTGGCCGGCGACCTCGCCCGGCTGCGCGGCCACGCCGCCCCCGGCCGCGGCGAACTCGTCGAAGCGGTGCAGACCGTCCTCGCCCAGGGCGAGCCCCTCGGCCGCGGCCGGGCCGTCGCCCGCGCCCTCGAACAGGTCCTGGTCGGCACCCGCACCGGCCGCCCGACCCCCGCCGCCCCGCGCAGCGGACTCGCCCCCGCCGTCGAGACCCTCCTCGCCGACCTCGGCCTCCCCGGCCCCGGCGACCCCGGTCCGCGCGACCTGCGCCTCGACCCGCTGCGCAGCGGCCTCGACCGCCGCCGCGAGATCCTCCTGCACCGCCTCACCGCCTGCGAGGTCCCCTACGGCGAGCCCGTCGCCACGACCGGCGCCGGCGGCACCGAAACCCTCGGCACCCGCTGGCGCCTGCACTGGACGCCCGCCACCGCCGCCATGCTCACCGTCGCCGGCACCCGCGGCGTCACCCCCGCCCAGGCCGCCGAAGGCGCCCTGCGCGCCCGCCTCACCGACCAGCCGACCCCGCGCGAGATCATCGACGGCCTCACCGCCGCCGCCTCCAGCGCCCTCCCCGCCCTCACCGAGGCCCGTCTCACCCAACTCACCACCCTCCTCCCCGCCTCCGCCACCCTCCCCGACCTCCTCGACGCCCTCGCCCTCCTCGACCGCCTGACCGCGGGCCACTTCCTCGGCCACACCCCGGCGGGAGCGGAGGAAGGCCCCGTCGCCGCAGACGACGGCACGCCCGTGGCCGGCGCCCCCGTGGCCGGCCCGCCCGTGCTCGTCGCGGCCGGGGAGGTGCTCACCGTGGCCGCCGTGCGGCAGTTGGAGGGCCTGGGCGGGTCGGACGATCCGCAGGACGCGCGGGCACTGGTGGAGCTGGTACGGCGGGCGGACCGGCTCGGCGGGGTGCGGCTGGCGTACGTGCTGGCCGGGCTCGCCGAGCAGGGGAGCCCGCTGGTGCGGGGCGCGGCCGGTGCGGTGCGGGTGCTGCTCGGCCAGGAGCCGGCCGAGGTGCTGGGCGGCCGGGCCGCCTCGTGGGTGGACGGCGCGACCGCTCCGGAGGCGCGACAGGCGCTCGGGCGGGCGCTGGTCGGCCTGCTGACGGCCGCGGAGGGGCTGTTCGACTCCGCGCCGCAGGCACTGGAACCGCTGCTGGAGCGGGTCACCTCGCTGCCCGACGACGCCTTCCTGGACCGGCTGCCCGCGCTGCGCGGCGGGTTCGACACGCTCAGCCCGGCCGCCCGGGACCGGCTGCTGGCCCTGGTCGAGGAGCGTCTGGGCGCCCGGCTCGCCGCCCTGCCCGAGGAAGCCGGCCCCGCTGTGCTCGCCGGCTGGGTGCGCGCGGACCTCGCGGCGCGTGCGGCGCTCGTCCGTCGCGGCCTCCTGCCCGCAACGCCCGCGCAGCCCGCGGCCGTTGCACCGTCGCCCGCGGCCCCGCCGCCTGCCTCCGACCCCGTTCCCGTTCCCGTCCCCGACCCCGCCCGTACCCTCGCCCCCGCCGAGCGTTGGCGGCTGCTCCTCGGCCGCCCTGGCAGCGGCGGCCTGACCGGTCGCGGTGCCCGACTCGCCACCGCCCTGGACGAGTTGTACGGCGGCGGCCACGGCGAGGGCTCCGGCCCGGGCCTGGACAGCCGGGGCGGCAAGGGCGGCCGCGAGGCCCCGTACCCCGGTGTGCGGGAGTGGGCCGAGGAACTGGAGTCGCTGTTCGGCCCCGGCGTGCGCGAGGAGGTGCTGGCCGCCGCCGTCGCCCACGGCCGTACCGACGTCCTGGAGACGATCGACCCGTCCGCCGTCCGCCCGTCCGTCGAGCTGCTGCGCACCGTGCTGGACCACGCGGGCGGTCTGCCCGAGGCCCGGGTGGCCCGGCTGCGCCCGCTGGTGCGGCGCCTGGTGGACGAACTGAGCCGGGAGCTGGCCACCCGGCTGCGCCCGGCCCTGACCGGGATCGCCGTGCCGCGCCCGTCCCGCCGCCCGGGTGGCGGGCTGGACCTCGACCGGACCATCCGGGCCAACCTGGCCACCGCCCGTCCCGCGCCGGACGGCGGCACCCTGATCGTGCCCGAGCGCCCGGTCTTCCGGACCAGGGCGCGGCAGGCCAACGACTGGCGGCTGATCCTGGTCGTGGACGTCTCCGGGTCGATGGAGGCCTCCACGGTGTGGGCCGCGCTGACGGCCTCGATCCTGGCCGGGGTGCCCTCCCTGAGCACCCACTTCGTCGCCTTCTCCACCGAGGTCCTGGACCTCACGGAGCGGGTGGACGATCCGCTGGGCCTGCTGCTGGAGGTGAGCGTCGGCGGCGGCACCAGCATCGCGAGCGGGCTGCGCTACGCGCGGGAGCTGGTGACGGTGCCGTCCCGCACGCTGGTCGCGGTGGTCAGCGACTTCGAGGAGGGCGGGCCGGTCGGAGGGCTGCTGGCCCAGACCCGGGCCCTGGTGGACTCCGGCGTGCACCTGCTCGGCTGCGCGGCGCTGGACGACACCGGGACGGCCCGCTACTCGAAGGCGGTCGCGGGCCAACTGGTCGCGGCCGGAATGCCCGTGGCGGCGTTGAGCCCGCTGGAACTGGCCCGCTGGGTGGGGGAGAAGGTGCGATGAGCGTGACGGCGCGGACGAGCGACTGGCCGGGCGTGCGGCCCGAGGTGGTCGCCGAGGTGGTGGCCGGGCTGAGTGCCCGGTTGCAGAAGCGGCTGGACGGCGCGGCGGCGAAGCTGGCGGAGCGGCCGGTGGCCCGGGAGGGCGACGAGTGGCGGGTGGAGGTGGACGAGGAGACGGTGCTCGTGCTGCACGCCCCGGGCGGGGTGGTCGCGGCGGAGGCCGGCGTCCGCTGCGGCTGCCTGCTCGCCCCGGCCTGCGTGCACCGGGCCGCGGCGGTCACCCTCTGCCCGCTCGCCGAGGCCGAGGCCGAGCCGGGGCCGGAGCAGGAGCCCGAGCAGGAGCCCGAGCCCAGGAGTGACACGGACGGCGCGCCAGGGGAGCCGAACGGCCGGCCGGCCGCCGACCCGATCGCCGGCGACCCGCTCACCGCCGTCGAACTCGCCGCCGTCCGCCACCTCCACCGGGCCGCGGCCGCCGTCCTGGCCGCCGGGGTGAGCGGGGCGGGTGCCGTCTCCCAGGCCGAACTGCTGCGCGCCGCCCACCGGGCGCGCCTCGCGGGCCTGCACCGCCCGGCCGCGGCGGCCGTCACCGTCGCGACCAGGGTCCGGGCGGCGCGCTCCGGCGCGCCCGACCACCGCCTGGTGAACCTGGTCGCGGGCCTGCGCGAACTCCTCGGCCTCACCACCGCCCTGGCCACCGGCACCGCCCCGGTCGCCGAGCTGCGCGGCACCGCGCGCCAGGCCTACCGGGAGGAGGGCGGTCTGCGGCTCTACGGCCTGTTCGCCGAGCCAGTGCTGACGGCCACCCATGCCGGTGCCGTCAGCTGGGCGGTGGACGCCGACGGGCGCCTCAGCACGATCGCCGAGGTGATGCCGCACGACGACGCGGCGGCCGCCGCCCCACAGGCGGTCGGGGCGGGCAACCGGACGGTCCGGTTGGGCGACGCCGCGCTCAGCCACCGCGAGTTCAGCCGAGCCGGGCTGGCCGTCCAGGGCGCGACCAGGTCCGGCGGTGGTCGGCTGGGCGCCGGGGCCTCGGTCCGGGCGGTGCGGGCGACGGGCGCGGCATGGACGGCGGAGCCGGCCGCCCGGCTCTGGTCGGAACCGGCCTCCGCCCAGGTGGCCCGGGCACTCGCGGCGCAGGAACTGCCGTACGAGAGCCGCCCGGCCGGGAGCGACCTGCTCTTCCTGGACGTCACCCTGCTGGGTACGGCCCCCGGCCCGGGCGGTGCACCGCAACTGCTGGCGCGCTGCACGGCGAGCGGTGCGCAGGGCGGTCCGGTGATCGTCCTGCGCCCGGCGCACGAGCACCCCGACCTGCCGTTCCGGGCGAACCTCGCGCTGCTCGCCACCGCCCCCGGCCTGCGACTGCGGGTGATCGGTCGGCTGGAGCGCGCGGACCGTCCGGAGCTGCGTCTGCTCGCGATCGGTACGCCCCCGGCCGCCCCCGACCCGCTCGCCCTGTCCGCGGACCGGGCGGGCCGGGTCAACCTCGGCCTCGAACGCCTCCAGACCGCCGACCTCGCCGCGTCCGCGACGGCCTCCGCCACGGTCGGCGAGCCGGCGGACGGGTCGGCGGAGGAGCCAGCGGACGGATCGACTGCCCCGGCGCCGTACGGCCCGCCCGTCCACGTGCTCGGCCGCCGGGTCGAGCAGACGGTCACCACCGGTCGGCACGCCCTCGCCCCGAGCGAGGCCTCGGCGGCGGCCGACCGCGGTCTGCTGCGCGCCGCCGGGCTGGCCACCGCCGCCGAACTCCTCGACGGCCTGCGGGCCTCCGCCGCCAACCAGCAGCGCGACGTCTTCGGCCGGATCGTCACCGACGACCACGAGGATTTCGCCACCGCCTGGCTGACCGCGGCCTCCTACACCGAGGAACTGGCCACGGCGCTGTGCGCGTCGGCCTGGTCCGGGGAGGGGTGAGGAGCCGGTCGTGTGCGGCCCTGTGGTGTCCTTCGACGCCCCGGTCGGCGGGCGGGCCGGACCCTCGTGCGGGGTCCGGTCGCTCACCGCAGGACGGCCTCCGCCCCGCCGTCGCGGCGGCTGACGGCCCGGAGCGGAGGCCCTCGACGGGGAACCGACGGGGGCATAAGCCGAACTATTTGCACAGTCCGATATTCCGCGCCAAATGGCATACTTGTCACAGGAAGACACGGGACGAAACCTCGTACGAGACCCCGGACGAGAGACCTCACACGGGGCCGCGTCCGGCACACGGCACGAGCAGCGCGACGGAAGGGTAGGCGTCATGGGAATCCGCGACGATGCGGCCGAGATCCGGGCCCGCGGCTGGCGGACGCTCGCCGCGCTGCACGGCATGATCGACACCGCGCTGGAGAAGGCGCTCCAGGCCGAGTTCAAGCTCTCGGTGGTCGAGTACACGGTGCTGGAGGCGCTCTCCCGCCAGGACGGCTGGCACATGCGGATGCAGCAGCTGGCCCGCGCGGCGGCGCTGAGCAGCAGTGCGACCACCCGACTGGTGAGCCGCCTGGAGGACCGGGGCCTGCTCGGCCGGTTCCTCTGCGCGGACGACCGGCGCGGCATCTACACCGAGCTGACGCCCGAAGGCCGCGACCTGCTGACGGCGGCTCGCCCGGTGCACGACGCCGCCCTGGAGGCGACGCTGGCCGAGGCCACCGAGGTCCCGGAGCTGGCCCCGCTGGTCGGGTCGCTCGCCGATCTCCACCCGGTCCACGCCAACGCCTGAGCCCCGCACCGACGGCTGAGACCGAGGCGGGCCGCCCACGGAAGCGGTCCGCCCGGCCCGGATCGTCCGGCAGCACCTTGACCTCGCCCAGCGCCGAGCGGTCGAAGCGCAGGTCGAAGCGGCGTCACCGCCACTCCTCGGCCTCCCGGACGGTGGGGGAGTCCGCAGAGGCCCGCTGCGGGGCGGAAGGGGCGGAAGGGGCGGACAGGGCGGGGTGTTGCGCCCCGTACACGGGCGTCGCCGGGCCGAGCTGCCCGGCCGGGCCGGCGTCCCGGGCCCGTTGCGGCACGGCCGCTTGGGCGTGCGGCGCACCGTCCGAGCCGTCGTCGGGCCGTGGTGCCGGGCGGCGCTGGTCCACCGCGGGGCTGCCCGACAGGTCGTACATGCGCGGCAGCACGGGCCGGGGCACGACCACGGCGCCGGGCAGTCCGGGGATCTCGGCGCCGACGGCCAGGCCTCCGTTGGCGGGCGCCTCGGCACCGCCGACCCCGGCGGCGCCCGTCCCGGCAGCCGCCCCGGCGCCGTCCGCGCCGTAGGGGACGGCCGGGGCCCCCGGGGCGCCGAACGGTCCCGGGCACGCCTGGCTCCCGCCCGGCAGCCCACCGTGCCCTGTGGCCGTCGCACCCGGCGGCTCCTGCCCGAGGGCTTCGGACCCGGAGCCGCCCCCGACCCCCGCCCCCGCCCCAGCGTCCGCTCCCGCCCCCGCCCCAGCGTCCGCTCCCGCTCCGGCCCCCACGTCGGTCACCGGAGCCCGGGTGATCCGGGCCCCCGAGGGCAGCCCGGACACCGCGGCCGACTGCGCGGCCTGCTCCAGCAGCGCCGAGGGCACCAGCACCGCGGCCCGGGTGCCGCCGTACGGGGACGGGTGCAGGGTGACCCGGACGTCGTGCCGGGCGGCCAGGTGGGCGACGACGAACAGGCCGAGCCGCAGGTCGTCGCCGAGCGCGGAGACGTCCAGGTCGGGCGGGTCGGCCAGGTACGCGTTGAGGCGCTGGTACTCCGTCTCGGTCATGCCGAGCCCGCGGTCCTCGACCTCGACCGCCAGGCCCTCGGGCACCTCCTTCGCGGAGACCTGCACCTGGGTGTACGGCGGGGAGAAGGTGGTGCCGTTCTCGATCAGTTCGGCGACCAGGTGGATGACGTCGGCGACGGTCTGCCCGCCGAGCGAGACGCGCGGCACGCCCCGGACGACGACCCGGGAGTAGCTCTCGGTCTCCGAGACGGCGCTGCGCAGCACGTTGACCACGGGTACGGCGTTGCGCCAGCGCCGGGCGGGGAGGTCGCCGCCGAGGATGACGAGGTTCTCGGCGTTGCGCCGCATCCGGGTGGCCAGGTGGTCGACCGCGAACAGTTCGCGCAGCAGTTCCGGGTCCTCGTGCTCGCGTTCCAGCGCGTCCAGCATGCTGATCTGCCGGTGGATCAGGATCTGGGTGCGCCGGGCGATGTTGAGGAAGACCTTCTTCGTCCCCTCGCGGCCCTGGGCCTGGTGGACGATGGCGGCGACCGCGGCCTGCCGGACGGCGGCGAGGCCCTCCGAGGCCTGCTGGACGTCGTCGCCGGTCCGTCGGGAGGGTGTCCAGGCGGCCGGGGCGGGCACCTGCTCCCCGGCGCGCAGCCGCCCGACCACCTCGGGGATCTCCTGCTCGGCGAGCGCCATGGTGTCGGCCCGCAGTTCGGACAGCCGCGCGGACAGTGCCCAGGCGGTCCGGATGCCGCGGACCAGGCTGATCAGTACCACCGCGGCGACGACCGCGCTGCCGGCCAGCAGCGCGGTGCGCTGGCCGGAGTCGCGCAGCAGGTAGGCGGCGTAGCCCCAGGCGGCGGCGAGGCCCAGGCTGGGGACCAGCACGGCGGCGAGGAGCGGGCTGCGGAGCGAGCCGGACCGCCCGGCGCGGTGGCCGGTGCGGGGGGCCGGTATGCCTGGCATCTGATTCCTTGCTGCAGGGCCGAGTCGCGGGGCCGGGTCGTGGAACCCGGCCGTCGAACCCGACCGCGGGGCCGGGTCGTGGAACCCGGTCCTGGAACCGGGTCGTGGGGCCTGGCCGCGGGACCGGCGCGCCGGTTCGGACCGGTGGGTCCGAGCGGCGGGCCGACCCGTACGGCGCGGCCGGGTCGCAGGGAGCCGGGGCCGGGATCCGTCGGAGCCGGTGACGTGGTGTCACCGGTCCGGCGGGGTGCAGCACGGCCGCCGACGGCACGGAACGCTATCAGCCCGTGGTGCGGTCGGCGCAATATCAACTGGCTCTGCGCACAAGGCCGATGGCCTCGCGACGGTGCCCGCGCCGGACGCTCCGCCGGCGCGAAGCCGCAGCTCACGGCCCTCGGTCCGGTCGGGCCGACGGTCCTCGGAGGTCGGGGACGGCCATGGGAAGGATGCGGCAGGAACAGGTCAAGTCGCGCCGCGGCGGGCGGGATCTCAGCCCGCCAGCGGCATCGGCAGCACCCGTCCGCCCAGGCCTGGCGGCTTCTCCACGTGGGCCTCCCGCTGGGCGGCGAGTTCGCTCCAGGGCCAGCTGGTCAGCTCGGACAGCTCCGCCGACCACTGCTTGCCGTAGGTGCCCGAGGCGAACTGCCCGAGCCGCAGCCGCTGGACGTCCGAGGTGCCGGCCGGCGGGTAGACGTGGGTGGCGTCCCGCAGGTAGCGCTCGATACGGAACTCGGGCTGGAGGCCGCGGGCGGCGTGGATCTCCATGGCGTTGCGCGCGGAGTCCAGCGCGTACTCGGTGTTGATGAGCTTGGCGTTCATCAGCTCGGCGTCGCAGGCGCGGCCGTGGTCGAGCAGGTGGGAGGCGTGGTAGGCGGCGAGCCTGGCGGTCATCAGCCGGGACTGCATCTCACCCAACTTGAGCATGATGTTCGGGAGTTGGTTGATCGGCCGACCGTACAGGACGCGCCCCTCGGCGAACCGGACGGTGTCCTCGACGATCGCGGTGTGGATGCCGAGCGCGACGGCGGCGAGGTTGATCCGGCCGTAGAGGGTGGAGGAGGAGTAGGCGACGTCCAGTCCCCGCCCCTCCCGGCCGAGCCGGTTTCCGGCCGGGATGCGGCAGTCCTCCAGGATGATCTCGCCGAAGCTGAAGCCGTGCAGCCCGCTCTGGGAGCCGGGGGAGCCGGTCCGGAACCCGGGGCGGTCGCTTTCGACCAGGAAGGCGGACAGGCCCCGGCTGCCCTGGCCGGTGCGCAGCACCACGCCGTGCACGTCCCCGATGTGGGAGTTGCCGACGAACCACTTGCGGCCGTTGAGCACGTACTCCTCGCCGTCGCGGACCGCGGTGCCGGTCATCCCGAGCACGTGCCCGCCGGACTCCGGCTCGGTGACGGCGATGGTCGGCAGGCACTCTCCGGAGGCGAACTTCGGCAGCCACGTGCGGCGTTGGGCCTGGGAGCCGTAGTGGAGGACCTTGGCCACGCCCAGCTGGGAGGCCTGCGCGATCGAGCCCGCGGCCCCGCTGACCCGGGCCAGCTCCTCGATGATCACGGTCTTGGCGACGTGCCCCAGCCCGAGGCCGCCGAACTCCCGGGGAATCGTCACGCCGATCCAGCCCTGCCGGGCGATCTCCCTGGCCAGCTCGACCTCGATCGTCCGCTCGGCCTCCATCCTGGCCACCCGCGGACGCACCTCCTTCTCCGCGAAGTCACGGACCTCGGCGCGAAGGCCCTCGTGACGGTCGTCGGTGAAGTAGTCCATCGCCATGCTCCGGTCCTCTCGATACGTGTGGTGCCGTGCCTCCGTCCGTGCCGTCGATGCCGCTCCGGCGACCCCTACGGGGGGCGGTGGGTGTGCGGGGGTGTCGGCCGGTCGCCCCGGTGCGATCGGCGCATGCGTCACCGGGCGGTGTCCCGGTGACGGGAACCGTCCGTGTCTTCGGCAGGGCTCATTGTTGTATGGGGTACCGGGGCATCCCAGAGTCGATCTTGGATTGGCGCGATTCGGCCCGTCCCCGTCGGGAGGGGTTTCGTCCGGGCGCCGGGCGGGAATCGATCTTCGCTTCCGTGACGGTCCGTCGACCGGTCGTCCACATGCGGTTTTGACGAGCCATCGGCAAGGCTCCGGTGCGGCTCCGGCCGGGCGCCGGAAGGACTCCGGAAGGACATCGGCAGGACTGAAGAACGGTCGATCGGACCCGCCCGGGCGTTCTGATGTCTGGTTACATGTGCGCCATGACAGATGTGATGAGCACTCAAGGCCAGTTCCCGGGTGCCTCCGGGGAGTCCGCGCGAACCCGCAGGCTGCGCGGCCTTGGGCTCAACGACCCGTCCGCGGACGAGGCCTTCGACCGCTTCGCCCACCTGGCAGCCAGTATCACGCGCGCTCCCATCGCGATGGTCAACTTCATCAACGACGAACGCCAGATGTTCCGGGGGCTCTACATTCCGCCAAGTTCGGCCGACGCCGCGGCCGAGGACGGATCGTCCTGGGCGGAACGCGGCATCGCCTTCGACCTCCCCACCCGCGAGATGCCGCTGAGCCACGGCTTCTGCCCGCACGTGGTCGCCCAGCGCTCCCCCCTCGCCCTCGACGACATCCTCGCCTACCCCCGGTTCGCGGGGAACCCGGTGGTGGACGAACTCGGCGTCCGCGCCTACCTCGGTGCCCCGCTCGTCGACGACACCAACACCGTCATCGGCACCGTCTGCGTGCTCGACCGGGAACCCCGGCAGTGGGGGCGCGAGCGGCTGCGCGACATCCAGCACCTCGCCGAGGCGCTGCTCTCCGAGATCCGGCTGCGCGACAGCCTGCTCGCCCAGCGCCAGGAGATGTTCGCCGCCTTCGACGGCTCGCCGTACCCCATCCTGCTCACCGAGGGCCCGGGTCAGGAGATCCGCTACGCCAACGCCCAGCACGCCGACACCTTCGGCGCGCCGACGGCGTACGGGACGATCGGCGCCGCGTACCCGCAGCTCGGCGCGGCGGGCCTCGAACAGACCGTCGTGGAGGCGTACCGCACCGGTCGCACCGCCGTCCTCGACAACGTCCGGATGCAGGCCGCCCGCCCGGACGCCCAGCGCGGCCGGCAGGTCTTCAGCTTCACCTGCACCCCGCTGCGGGCCGCGCTCACCGGCCGGATCAACGGCGTCCTCACCGTCGGCATGGACATCACCGCCCAGTCCCGCACCGAGGAGGAGCTCGGCACGCTGGCCGCCCTGCTCGTCGACCGGCTCCAGCAGAGCGGCGGCTCCGTGCCCGGGCGCTCGGCCATCGCGGGCGAGGCCGGTCCCGTCCTGCCCGGCTGAACCCCGGCCGGTGCGGACCGCCCACCGCCGTGGCGGGGCGCCTCTCACCCCCGTGGAGAGGACCCCGCCACGGTGTCGGTGCGGTGCCGATGGTGTCGGCGCGGTACCGCCCGGGCCCGTCCGAGTTCCTCCGGTGCCGTCCGGTGCTGGCCGGTATCGGGAGTTCGCCGGGATGCCTGCGGGACCCCCCGGGATTCCGCCGGGCCGAGCGGGTGAACCGTCCCCGCTCCGCCGCCCCGACCGGGCCCGCGTCCGGGGTGCCGGGTGGTAGGCATGGGCCGCATGGACTGGTTCGCCGCCCCCGACTACTGGCTGAGCCGGCTGCTCGTCCAACGCCTGCTCGCCGCCCTCTACCTGATCGGATTCCTGGCCGCCGCCGCGCAGTTCCGCGCCCTGATCGGCGCCGACGGCATGCTGCCGGTGCCCCGGTTCACCGCCAGGGTCCCGTTCCGCCGATCCCCCGGCCTGTTCCACCTCCACTACAGCGACCGGTTCTTCGCCGCCGTCGCCTGGAGCGGCGCCGCCCTCGCCGCCGCGGTGGTGGGCGGGCTCGGCGACGCCGTCCCGCTCTGGGCGTCCGTCCTGCTGTGGGCGGTGCTCTGGGTCCTCTACCTCTCCATCGTCAACGTCGGGCAGACCTGGTACTCCTTCGGCTGGGAGTCCCTGCTGCTCGAAGCCGGCTTCCTCGCGGCCTTCCTGGGCAACGCCGACACCGCCCCGCCCACCCTGGTGCTGTGGTTGATGCGTTGGCTGGTCTTCCGGGTCGAGTTCGGCGCCGGACTGATCAAGCTGCGCGGCGACAGCTGCTGGCGGGACCTGACCTGTCTCCGGTTCCATCACGAGACCCAACCGATGCCCGGACCGCTCAGCTGGTTCTTCCACCACCTGCCCGCCCCGGTCCACCGCGTGGAGGCCGCCGCCAATCATTTCGTCCAACTCGTCGTACCGGTGGGCCTGCTGCTGCCGCAACCGATCGCGAGCTACGCGGCCTGCGCCGTCCTCGTCACCCAGTTCTGGCTGGTCGCCTCCGGCAACCTCGCCTGGCTCAACTGGCTGACCATCGTCCTCGTCCTCGCCGCCGTGCAGCCGACCCGCCTGGGCCTGCCCGTCCACGCCCGCGCGTACCCCGGCGCGCCGCTCTGGTACGAGGCGCTCGTGATCGCGTTGACCACCACCGTCGTGGTGCTCAGCTACTGGCCGGTGCGCAACATGCTCTCCCGCGCCCAGGCCATGAACCGCTCCTTCAACCGGCTCCACCTCGTCAACACCTACGGCGCCTTCGGCAGCGTCAACCGGCTCCGCCAGGAGGTGGTGGTCGAGGGCACCGACGAGGCCGTGCTCACCCCGCACACCGTCTGGCGCGAGTACGGCTTCAAGGGCAAGCCGGGCGATGTCCGCCGGCTCCCGCGCCAGTTCGCGCCCTACCACCTGCGGCTCGACTGGCTGATGTGGTTCGCCGGCATCTCGCCCGCCTACGCCCGCCCCTGGTTCCTGCCCTTCGTCACCCGCCTGCTGTCCGGCGACCGGGCCACCCTGCGCCTGCTGCGCCACAACCCGTTCCCGGACGCCCCGCCGACCCACGTCCGGGCGACCCTCTACCTCTACCGGTTCACCGATTGGCGCGAACTGCGGGAAACCGGCGCGTGGTGGCACCGCACCGCGCTCGGTGAGTACCTCGCTCCGGTCGATCTGCACGCCGTCGGCCGGGCCGGGTACCGGCCGCCGCTCGGCCGACGGGGACCGGCACGGGGACGCGGCGTACGGGACGTACCGCTGGAGCGGTTCCGTCGGCCCGGCAGGCGGCGGGACATGCGGCCGGACCGGCGGCCCGGGCCGTCCGGTGGAGAGCGGCGGGAGGACGCGGGATGAGGGCCGGCGGTGTGGAGCCGTGAGCAGCGGAGACACCCGTCCGGACCAATGCCGGGCCACTTCCGGACCAGCTCCGGAGCGGCTCCGGACCACCCGGTCGGACCGCCCGAGTGGCGGCCAGGCGGGCGGTATGGCACACGACACCCGCCCGTCCGGGCGGTGGGTGCGTGCAAGGCTCGAACGGGCACCCGTATTCTGGGCGTCCACACCGGCAGCCCGACCGCGCGCCCCCTAGCCCCGCCCCAGGGGCGACCCCGCGCACCCGGTCCGCCGCCCCCTCGCCGCCAGCCCCGCCGTCGACGCCCAGAACCGGACCTCACATGACAGTGCTTCACTCGCGCAACGCCGACGCAGCCGACCCGGCGGACGTCGCCGACGCCGCAGACGTCAAGGACCCCCAGGACGCCGCCGCGGAGCCCGACCTCCGCGAGGACCTCGGCCGCTACGCCGAGCTCGGGGCCTTCACGCTCACCGCCGAGACCCACGCCTGGTACGCGGCCGTCGACACCGTCGCCACCCCCGAGGACGCCCGCGCGGCCTCCACGGCCCTCGCCGAACTGCGCGGCAGCGACCTCCAGCAGACCTGGGAGGCCGTCCTCTCCCTCGCCGCCGACACCAAGCTGGACGAGCCCGACACCGTCGCCAAGACCGCGCTGCTGGTCGAGATGCTCCAGCGGGTGCACCGCACCTCCGCGGCCCTCTTCCCCGCCGCGTACGACGCCGACCTCGGCGCCCTCGCCGCCGCCACCGCCGACAGCACCTGGCGCCGCGAGAACGGCGTCAAGCTCTCCTGGCTGCGCGGCCGCTCGCTGCGCAAGCAGGCCGTCGCGCTCGCCACCGACCGCCGCATCCGCCGCGAGGACCTGCACGAGGCCCTCACCTCCGCCGAGATCGAGCGCCGCGCCTGGGCCGCGCTCGCCCCGGCCGGCACCCTCCCGCGAGTGCCCACCGACGGCGCCCTGGTCGACCGCACCGCCCAGGCCTTCGAGACGATCAACACCGGCCTGCGCGGCCTCGCCCGCCTGCTGCCCGACCACGACCTCGACGGGCTGCCCTTCGCCGAGCTGATCGACCTGGTCGAGCGCCTCGCCGCCGACGAGGGCACCCTCTACCGCCTGCCCACCATCCGCGGCCTGCGCGCCGGACTCGAGGAGGCCGGCCTCGCCGACCTGCTCGCCGAACTCGCCACCGCCAAGGCCGACCGCCGCGCCGCCGAGGCCGCGTACACGGCCCGCCAGGCGCTGGCGAGCGGGCAGCGGGACGGGCTGGCGGAGAAGAGCGCCGCTGCTGTCGAGGCGGCGCCGGTCGAGGAGCCGGGTGCCGAGGACGCTGCCGGTGCTGTGGTCGATGCCGATGTCGACGGTGCGACCGGTACGGAGGAGGCTGCGGCCGAGGAGCCCGGGACCGAGGAGCCGACCGACCGGGCCGACGCCGAGGCGGCTGCCCTGCAGGCGCTGGCCGGTGGACAGCGGGACGGGCTCGTGGAAGAGGCCCCGGCCGCGGTGACGGCTCCGGTGGAGGACGCCGAGGAGACCGCTGCGACGACTGCGACTGCGGTGGCCGAGGCTGAGGCCGAGACCAAGGAAGAGACCGAGACCGAGACCGAGACCAAGGCCGAGGTCGAGGCCGAACCGGCATCGGACGCGGTTGCCGCTGACGACGAGCCGGCGGCGGCGCAGGCCGAGGAGGAGACCCCGGCCGCTGTGGTCTCCCTCCCGGCGCCCTCCCCGGCAGCCGACGACCTGGTGGCCGCCGCGACCGCCGCCCTGGCCGAGGCCGCGGCCGCGGACGAGACGACGGCGGACACGGAGCCGGAGGCTGCCCCGGTCGCCGAGGCCGTCGAGGTCAAGGAGACCGCGGTCGCGGTCGAGGAGCCGGTTGTCGAGGCCGAGCCCGAGGCCGTTGCGGTGGAGCCCGCTGTCGAGGCGTCGGTCGTGGAGGCTAATGAGCCTGCGGTTGAGGTCGAGGCGGTCGTCGCTGAGGCTACGGTCGAGGCGGTCGTCGAGGCCGTTGTGGTGGAGCCCGCTGTCGAGGAGTCGGCCACCATGACTGCCGTTGAGGCGGAGACGGTCGAGGCCGAGGTCGAGCCTGTGGTCGAGGCCGAGGCCGTTGTGGCGGAGCCCGCCGTCGAGGAGCCGGCCGCCGTGACTGCCGTCGAGGCCGAGGCTGTGGTTGAGGCCGAGCCCGAGAGCGTTGTCGAGGAGCCCGTCGCCGAGGCCGAGGCTGTGGCCGAAGAGGTGGCGGAGCCGGTGGCCGAGCCCGAGGCTGCCGTGGAAGCACCTGCGGTTGAGGTCGAGGAGCCCGCCGTCGAGGCCGAGGCCGTCGCCGAGGAGCCCGCCGCCGAGCCCGAGGCCGACGCCCGTCCCGCGAAGCCGGACTTCACGCCTGGCCGCCCCGTGACCGCCTACTCCGCCGACGAGCTGCTCGCCGTCGTGCGGTGGGTGGACGGCGACGGTGCCGAGCGGACCGATGAGGAGCTGCTGCGGGCGGCCATGAAGGAGCTGGGCTTCGCCCGTCTCGGCCCCCGGATCAAGGAGGCGCTGGGCGCCGCCGTGGCCGCCGCGCGCGGCTGACGACGTACGGCCACACAGGCCGAGGGCCCGGGACGCGAGCACGCGTCCCGGGCCCTGTCGTGTTCCGGGGCGCCCTTTTGGCGACGTACGCCGGTCCCCAGGTGTCACGGGCGGTCGTCCTACGAGGCGTCCGGACCGCCCGGACCGCCCGGACCGAGGGGGTGGTCGAGGGCGTGCCGCAGTACGGCCGGGGCGGTCACCAGCGACGGTCCGTACCAGGTCAGGTGCCGTCCGCTGACCAGTGCCGCCGGTGTGCCCGGGAACGCCTCCGGGCCGTCCTCGGCGCTGAAGCGGTACGGCTCGTCCGGCAGGACCACCAACTCCGGCTGGCAGGCGAGCAGTTCGGGCAGTGGAACGGCCGGGTAGCGCTCGGGATGGTCGGCGTGGACGAGCCGCAGGCCCAGGCGGCGCAGCAGGTCCCCGGCGAAGGTGTCGCGGCCGAGGACCATCCACGGGCGGCGCCAGATCGGGACGACGGTCCGGGGGCCGTCGGCCTCCGGGGGCGCGCCGCCGCTCCCGACGGAGGCCCAGGCGGCCTCCGCCTCGTCCAGCCAGGCGGGCCGGGGCAGCCCGCAGGCGGTGGTCAGCAGCCGGTGCAGGGAGCGGAAGGCGTCGTCCAGGGTGCGGATGTCGGTGACCCAGACCGGGACGCCGGCCGCCCGCAGCGCGTCCAGGTCGGGGCGCCGGTTCTCCTCGTCGTTGGCGAGGACGAGGTCGGGCGCGAGCGCGAGGATGCGCGGGACGTCCGGGTTCTTGGTGCCGCCGATCCGGGTGACGGACAGGTCGGCGGGGTGGCTGCACCAGTCGGTGGCGCCGACCAGCAGGCCGGGCGCGGTGGCGGCGACCGCCTCGGTCAGTGACGGCACCAGCGAGACCACCCGGCGGGGCGGGCGCGGTCCGAGCCGGACGGGGAGGTCGAGGTCGTCGCGCGGGGCGGTGGGGTCGGCCATCCGGTCAGCCTACGTCCGGCCCCGGCGACGGGGCGTGCGGACGGCGACCGGCCGCGCGCGGCACCGGAGGCCCGCTGCCGGGAACCCGCTGCCGGCCGCGCATCGCCGGAGACCAACCGCCGGGAACCCATCGCCCGGGCCGTCCGACTACCTGGTCCGGGTCCGCAGCACGGGCCCTCAGTACGACCACCCGGTGCCAGGGCCGAGCCCGGTCACCCGGGACCGTCACCGAGCACCATCACCGACCAGGAGAGTTGTCATGCGCCCTCGTGTCGTCTGCGGAATCGCGGCCGCCGTCGCCCTGTTCGCCACGGCCTGCGGAAGCGGGACCGGGGGCGGGTCGAGCGCCTCCGTCACCGTCCGGCCCGACGCCGGCGGTGGCTTCCCCGTCACGGTCGCCGACTGCGCGGGCAAGGAGACCACCATCGCCAAGGCGCCCGGCAGGATCGTCACCAGCAACGCCTCCAGCCTGGAGCTGCTGCTCCGACTCGGCGCGGGGGAGCGGGTGATCGGCACCGGCTTCCCGCCCGGCAAGGGCACCCTGCCCGCCGCGCTCGCCGAGCAGGGCGCCAAGGTGCCGGTGCTCGGGGACAAGAGCATCCCCAAGGAGAAGCTCCTCGGCTCCGGCGCCGACCTCTACGTGGACACCTTCGGCGCGATGCCGATGATGGGCGGCGGCGCCACCGGGCCGAGCGAGGAGGAGTACGCGGCGGCCGGCATCCAGCACGTGTACCTGCTCTCCACCGCCTGCGCCGGGACGCCGAAGGCCGCCAAGGCGCCGCGCACCGACCTGGCCGGGATCGAGGAGGACGTCCGCCGGCTCGGCGCCGTCACCGGCACGGCCGCGCGGGCGGAGGAGCTGGTCGCGGGGATGGAGAAGCAGCTCGGCGAGGTCCGCACCGCGCTCGCCGCCGTGCCGGAGGGGCAGCGGCCGAGCTACTTCGTCTTCGACTTCGACGCCGGCACCAAGCAGCCGGTGGCGGTCTGCGGCCGGCAGGTCGCCAACGCCGTGATCACCCAGGCCGGGGCGCGCAACGTGTTCGCCGACTGCGACGCCGACTTCAAGCCCGGCTCCTGGGAGGACGTGGTCGCCAAGAACCCGGACTGGATCCAGCTGGCCGTGCGCAACCGGGGCAGCGAGGAGGCCACCCGCAAGGCCTTCGACGAGGCCGAGGCCTTCCTGAAGGGCTTTCCCGCGACCCAGGGCCTGAAGGCCGTCCAGGAGGGGCACTTCGTCCGGCTCGGCTCCGAGGTGACGACCATCGCGGGGGTGCGCAACGCCGACGCCGTCCGGCAGATCGCCGCGACCGTCCACCCTGACCTCGTCAAGGCCCCCGACCTCGCCAAGAACGGGCAGTAGCCGGTGACGTCGGCCACCGCTCGGAAGGAGCGCGGCGAAGTCCGCCCGGCCCGCATCCTGCGGGCCGGGCCGCTGGCCGCCGTCCTCGTCGTCGCCCTGGTGCTCGCGCTGACCGCCGCCGTCTCGCTCGGCTCGGTGGACGTCCCGGCCGCCGAGGTCTGGTCGGTGGTCGCCCGCCGGCTCACCGGTCGGGCCCCGGAGCCAGGCACCCGTGATCTCATCGTCTGGCAACTGCGCGTTCCCCGTGCCCTGTTGGCGGCCGTGGTGGGCGCCGGGCTCGGCCTGGTCGGCACCGCCGTGCAGGCCCTGGTCCGCAACCCGCTCGCCGACCCCTACCTGCTCGGCATCTCCTCCGGGGCCTCGCTCGGCGCGGTCGCCGCGATCGTCCTCGGCACCACCCTCGGGCTCCAGCTCTCCTTCGGCAGCGCGCTCGGCCTCACCGTCTCCCTGGCGGCGTTCGCCGGCGCGCTCGCCGCGTTCTCGCTGGTCTGGCTGATGGCCCGGCGCGGTGGCGGCTTCTCCCCGCTGCGCCTGGTCCTCGCGGGCATCGGCATCGCCCAGTTCCTCGGCGGCATCACCAGCTACCTGGTCCTGCAGACCCGCGACGAGCAGCAGACCAGGGGCGTGCTGTTCTGGCTGATGGGCAGCCTCGGCGGCGCCGTCTGGGCCCAACTCGCCGTCCCGGCCGTCGCGGTGGCGCTCGGACTGGCCCTGCTCCAGGCCCGCGCCCGGGGGCTCAACGCGATGCTGATGGGCGACGAGACGGCCGCCGGGCTCGGCGTGGACGTCGCCCGGCTGCGCCGTGAGGTCTTCGTCGTCACCAGTGTGCTCACCGGGGTGCTGGTCGCCGTCTCCGGGGCGATCGGCTTCGTCGGGCTGATGGTGCCGCACGTGTGCCGGCTGCTGGTCGGCGCCGACCACCGGCGGCTGCTGCCGCTGTCCGCGCTCACCGGGGCGCTGCTGCTGGTCGTCGTCGACACGGTGGCCCGCACCGCCCTGGACGGCCAGGAACTGCCGATCGGCGTGGTCACCGCCGTCCTCGGCGCCCCCACCCTGCTCTACCTGCTGGACCGACGACTGGAGCGCAGTTGAGGATCGCCGTCGAGGACCTGAGTGTCGCCCTGGCCGGCCGGACGGTGCTGGCCGGGGCCAACCTGATCGCCGAGGAGGGGGAGATCGCCGGACTGGTCGGACCCAACGGCAGCGGCAAGTCCAGCCTGCTGCGCACCGTCTACCGGCACCTGCGGCCCAGCGCCGGGCGGGTGCTGCTGGCCGGGCGGGACCTGGCGGAGCTACGGCCCGCCGAGTCCGCCCGGCACATCGGGGCACTGCCCCAGGAGCGCGGCGGGGACTTCGAGTTGAGCGTCCGCGAGGTGGTCGCGATGGGCCGCACGCCCTACAAGCGGGCCTTCGCGGCCGACGACGCCGAGGACCGCCGGATCACGGCCGAGGCGCTGGCCCGGGTCGGCATGGCCGGGGCCGCCGACCGCCGGTTCGCCCAACTGTCCGGCGGGGAACGGCAACGGGTGCTGCTGGCCCGGGCGCTCGCCCAGCAGCCGGACGTCCTGGTGCTGGACGAGCCGACCAACCACCTGGACGTCCGGCACCAGGTCGAACTGCTCGCCCTGCTCCGGGAGCAGCGCCGCACCACCCTGGTGGCCCTGCACGACCTCAACGCCGCCGCCTCGGTCTGCGACCGGCTGCACGTCCTGCACCGCGGCGCCCTGGTGGCCTCCGGGACGCCGCGCGAGGTGCTGACCGCCGAGCTGCTGGCCGAGGTCTTCGGGGTGCGGGCCGCGGTGGTCGAACACCCGCTCACCGGCGACCCGTTGATCGCCTTCGACCACCGCGCCCCGGCAGCGGCGGCGGAGGCGGAGGCCGCCGCGCCGGGGCGCTAGGTGTTCCGTCCCTTCCCGTACGGGACCGCGGCCTAGCGGGACTCGTAGTGGCTCGGCCGGCCGTCCCGCAGGACCAGTCGGCCGAGCCGGGCGGCCGCGTCGCTGCGCAGCAACTCCCGCCGGCCGTCGGCGCGGTGGAGCACGGAGGAGTGCCAGGGGGTGGTCCAGGAGTCGGCCGCCGCCAGCAGCCGGATGCCGAACTTGGACGCCCCGGCCGGCTGCGGGTGGATGGAGAGCCGGACGGCGCGCGGGTGGTGCTCGGCGATCAACTCGCCCCAGGCGCGGCTGCGCTGGATCACGCCGTAGGCGCGACGGCGGCACTCCCGCTGGAGGGCGGAGCGGGTGCCGGTGAAGCCGACGGTGTCCTCGGTGAGGAAGCGGGTGATGCCCCGGTAGAGCCGCAGGGTCTCCTCCTCGGTCAGCACCTGTTCGCGCAACTCCTCGACGCTCGGCGCGTACCGGGCGTGCACCCGGGCGCGCTTCTCGTCGTACGGGAGGTCGCCGAGGACGGCCCGCAGGTCGAAGGTGTCGAGGTGGGCCAGGCCCTCGCGGGCGATCATGGCGGTCAGGGCGTCCGAGTAGGCGTCTATGTGGTCGTCCGGGACGTTGATCAGGTCGCCGAAGATGTGCCCGTCCGAGCAGATCAGGATGCGCGCACCGGGCGCGTGCAGGCGGCCGATCTCGGCGCACAGGCCGTCGAGGAAGGTCAGCGACAGCCGTTCGCCCTCGTCGGGCAGGTGGCCGAGCACCTTCGCGGGGTTCGGCGACTTGCAGGGGAAGCCGGGCAGGGTCAGGACGATCGGTTCGCCGGCGGCGATGAAGTCCGCCAACTGCGCCAGCTGGAGCGGGAAGTGCTCCGGGCGGGCGTCGAACTCCGGGTCCGCGGCGCGGCGGTGCGGCAGCAGCAGGCCGAGGACGCGGGCGGCGAGGGCGGCGGCGGGGGTGCCGGTGTCGGGGGCGCTGGTGGCAGTGGTGAGGGCGTCGGGGGTGATGACGGCAGGGGCGGTGCCGACGGGCGGCATGGTGGGTCCTCCACGAAAGGCGGTGCGGTACGGGTTTCGGGCTCCGGGCGGGCGGAGCCGGACGGTCGGAGCCGGGGCGCGGTGCGCCCGGGGGTCAGCGGCGGTGGTCGTAGGCGACCGGCAGCCGGTTCACCCCGCGGGCCAGGACGGCGGGGACCCAGGCCAGGTCCGCCAGGCCGTCGCCGGGCGCCTCGGCCGGACGCAGCCCGGGCAGCCGGGTGAGCAGGGTGGCGAGGGCGACCTGGAGTTCGGCCCGGGCCAGCGCGGCGCCGGGGCAGTAGTGGATGCCGTGGCCGAAGGCCAGGTGGGCGTTGGGCGTGCGGTCGAGGTCGAGGCGGTCGGGCTCGGGGAACTGCGCGTCGTCGCGGTTGGCGGCGCAGAGCGAGACGATCACCGAGTCGCCGGCCGGGACGGTGGTGCCGAACAGGTCGCTGTCCTCGGCGAAGAACCGCCAGGTGGTGAGCTCGAACGCGGCGTCGTGGCGCAGCAGTTCCTCCACCGCCCGGGCGAGCCGGCCGGGCTCGTCGACGCCCTCGCGCAGCCGGGCGAGCTGCTCGGGGTGGCGCAGCAGGGTGACCAGCATGGTGGTGATCTGGTTGGTGACCGGCTCCTGCCCGGCGACCAGCAGCTGGAACACCATCGAGTCCAGCTCCGCGCGGCTCAACTCGCCCGCGTCATGGGCTGCGACGAGCCGGCCCAGCAGGTCCTCCTGCGCCGCCCAACCGGGCTCCCGGCAGTCGGCGCGCTTACGGGCGACGACGTCGGCGATGTACGTCTGGAGGCCGCGCAGCCGGGCCTCGTACGCCGGGCGGCCGGGGTCCTGCGGGCCGACCGGCTGGACCACCTTGCCCCAGTCCCGGTCGAAGCGGTCCGCCAACTCGGGCGGCAGGCCGATGACTTCGGCGAGCACCCGGAAGGGGTAGTGGGCCGCGAAGCCGGCCACCAGGTCCGCGCCGCCGGACTCCGGCAGCTCGTCCACCAGGGCGTCGGCCAGCTCCTGGAACCGGGGGCGCAGCGACTCCACCCGGCGCGGGGCGAAGGCGTCGAGCACGAGCCGGCGCATCGAGGTGTGCTTGGGCGGGTCCTGGTGGAGCAGGTGGACCTGGAGCTGCGAGTGCTGGGGCTCGGGCATGATCGACGCGAGCCGGCGCCAGTTGTCGTTGCCGAGGGTGTGGTTCTTCCCGAGGCGGGGGTCGTTGAGGGCCGCGTGGGCGGCCCGGTAGCCGGTGACCAGCCAGGCGTGGATGCCGCTGGGGAACTCCACCCGGTGCACCGGCCCGACCTCGCGCATCCGCTGGTAGAGCGGGTACGGGTCGCGCTTGTACTCCGGACCGTACAGCGGGACGGGGGAGGGCAGCCGGTCGTACCCGTACGGGCAGCGCGGGGCGTCGTCGGTGGCGGCCGGGTCGGGGATCGTGTCGGTCATCTGAAGCGGTCCTTCGGTGGGGAGGGGGTGGGGTGGTGGGGTGCGCTCGGGCGGGTGCGGCGCGGTGCGATGCAGCGCGGGGTGGGGCGGTCAGGGCCTGGGGCGGCGGTGCAGGGCGAGCAGCGCGACGGCGGTGGCCGCGACGAGGGCGGCCAGGGCGATTCCGGCCCGGGTCCCGGTGGTGTCGCGGGCCCCGGCCAGGGCGGTGGCGGTCGCGAGGGCCGGGCCGAGCGCGAAGCCGAGGCTGCGGGCGAGTTGGACGGCGGAGCCGGCGGTGGCGAGCTTCCCGGGCGGGGAGGCGGACATCACCAGGGCCTGGGTGGGGCCGCCGTTGAGGCCCATCCCGGCACCGGCGAGGGCGAGCCGCGCGGCGATCTCGGGGGCGGACCAGCCGGTGTCCAGCGGGACGAGCAGGGCCAGGCCGAGGGTGGTGACGGCGGCGCCGGTGAGCGCGGTCGGGCGGGCGCCCCAGCGGTCGGCCAGCCGGCCGCCGACCCGGCCGGCCAGCACCATGCCGAGCGGGAACGCCAGCATGGTGAGCGCGGTGGCCGTGGCGCTCTCGCCCCGAGGGCCGCGCAGGTGCTGGGCGAGCAGGTAGTGGCAGGCCGCGAAGCCGGCGGCGAGCGCCAGCACGGAGGCGTTGACCCCGGCGGTCCCGGCGGCCCGCAGCACCTCGGCCACCGGTCGGCCGCCCGGGCGGCGCAGCCAGAGCAGCACCAGCGGAACGGCGGGCAGGACGAGCAGCAGCCACAGCGCGGACTTCGGGGCCAGGGTGAGCCCGAGCAGGACGGCGGCCACGGCGGCGCCGATCAGCGCGGCGTCGCCGAGCGAGGACCGGTCGGGCGGCCGCAGCCCGCCGCGGCGCGGGGCATGGCGCCGCACGATCAGCACGGCGGCCAGGCAGACCGGCAGCTTCACCAGGAAGATCGCCCGCCAGCCCAGGTGGTCCAGCAGCAGACCGCCGATCACCGGCCCGGTGACGGCGCCGAGCGGACCGAGTGTCGCGGGCACGCTCATCGCCCGGCCACGCAGCTCGGGCCGGACGGAGGTCGCGGCGAGCACCGGCATCAGGACGAAGAGCACGGCCCCGAAGGCGCCTTGGAGCAGCCGGGCCGCGATCAGCCAACCGGCCCACGGGGCGCAGGCGGCCAGCACGCTGCACAGGGCGAAGCAGCCGACCGCGAGCAGCAGGGCCGAGCGGGTGCCGACCTGGTCCAGCCAGCGACCGGCGGGCAACAGCAGGGCGACGAGCGGGAGTTGGTACCCGAGGACGGCCCATTGGGCGACCCCGGGGGAGACGTGCAGGCCGGCCGAGATGTCGGTGAGCGCGAGGTTGACCACGTTCATGTCGAGCATGGCGACGAAGGACAGCAGTCCGGCGGCGACGACCAGGCTCCAGCGGTCCGCCGGTGGTTGCTGACGCTCCGTCAGAGATGAGGCGGTCGGGGTTGGTTGCGCCGTCATGAAGTCCCTCCGTCTCCCGTACTGCTGGACCGGACGCCGCCTCGGCGGCGGGGTCCGGTACAGCAGTCGGTGGCGAGGGGGCTCCGGTTCCGAACACTTGGGGGATTTCTTCTCGGCAGCCGGCAGTCGACGGCTGGCAACGGACAACGGACAGCTGACAGACGACAGCTTTCAGCGAACAGATAACAGATTTCGAAATCTGTTATCTGTTCGCTGTCAGTTGTCCGCCGCTGCCCGCTGCCAGCCGCCCGCCTGCCGCTCAGCAGGCGGTCGCGAGTTCCCCGGCCTCGGCGGCGCGCAGGCGTGCCACCAGCTCCTCCCGCGCCCGGGCGACCCGGGAGCGGACGGTCCCGACGGGGCAACCGGCGACCTCGGCCGCCTCGGCGTAGCTCAGGCCGACCACCTGCGTCAGCACGAAGGCCTCGCGCCGCTGGGCGGGCACCCGGTCGAGCAGGTCGCCGAGCGCGACGCCGTCCTCGAACCCGGCCGTCGGTGCGCCGCCCTGCCGCTCCGCCGCCTCCTGCCAGTCCGGCAGGGCCGCGCAGCGCGGCCGGGCGGCGGCCATCCGGTACCGGTCGATCACCGTCCGTCGGGCGATCGACAGCAGCCAGGTGCGGGCGGAGGAGCGCCCCGCGAACGCGGGCAGGCCGCGCAGTGCGCGCAGGAAGGTCTCCTGGGCGAGGTCGTCGGCGGATTGCACGTCGGTCAGGTGGGCGACGAAGCGCCAGACGTCCCGCTGGGTCGCCCGGACGAAGGCCTCGACGTCGGCTGCCCGTCCGGAGCGGGCGGTTAGCGCCAGTGCGGTGAGCTGCTCGTCATCCACGGCGGCCCCCCGCCCGGCCGGTCCCGGCGACACGGCCATGCGGGACGATGGTCGTATGAGATGCGCGCAGTTCCGTACCGCTCTGTCCGCCCGGCTCGACGGCGAACCGAGCGGTCTGCCGGAGGCCCGGCTGGACAAGCACGTCGCGCGCTGCGCCGGCTGCCGGGAGTGGCTGGCCAGGGCCGAGCAGCTGCACGGCCGGGTGCGGGCGGACGCCACCGACGGGCCCTCGCCCGAGTGGTCGGCCGGGCTGCTGGCCCGGCTGGGCGAGGGCGGCCCCGAAGGCCGTGCTCCGGACGGACCGCGGTCCGTCGAGCGCTAGGCGCGGTGGGCGTGCCCGGCGGGGCGGGCGCGTCCGGGGGAGCGGGAACGGCGGGACGGTGGCGCCGGCCGGAGCCGGTGCGCCGTCGAAGTCAGGCATGGGAAGGTCCCGAGGGGAAGGCGGGGAGCGGCACCGCGCAGGGCGGCACCGTCGGCGTCCATGGGCAGCCGCGCGGCACGCCGGCCCTGGGGAGGCGCGGCGGCGGACGACGGCCCGCACCCTGACGGCACGACGGCGCGGGGCGCGGCCGTACGGCAGGGCGACCTGCCCGTCGCGGGGCCCCGGTGGCCGGAGGTGGCCGGGCGGGGAGGAGCAGCGGCGGGCGCGTCAGCAGGCGAGGGCGAACGCCGGCGGCCCGCGCCGGACCACGGCATGCGTCAGCAGCACCGACCGGGGCGGCCGGGCCCGGTCGTCGGCCGGGCGGGGCGGTGCCGGGGCCCGGTAGCCGAAGGGGCGCGCGAACAGCGCCAGCAGCGGGAGCAGGAGCGCGCCCGCGACCACCGCGCCGAGCGCACCGAGCAGCTCGAAGAGCCGGACCAGCGCCGCGTCGCCGCGCCAGAGCAGGAGCGCGCACGCCAGCGCGGCGAGCACGTGGGCGGCGGCCATCCCCGGTGACATGCCGTGGGACATCCCGTGCGCCATGTCGTGCGCCGGTCCTTGCGCCGGTGCGCTCACCAGATCCTGCGCCGTGCCGTACGACCCGCCGCCGTGCAACGCGCCGTCGGGCATCATGTGCGGTCCGTCGGGCATCCCGGTCATCCCGGGCAGGCCCGCGTCCACGGCGGTCGCGCCCGAGCCCCCGTGGTGCGTCCCGGCCGCCGGCCGCAGACTGCCGGTGGCCGGCGGGACGTCCGGGTCGATGCCCGCCATCCGCGCCAGTTCGACCGGGGAGAGCCCGCCGGGCGCCCGGTCGGGGTTGCAGAGCAGGAGGGCGGCCCAGTCCGTGGTGGCGAGCCGGCCGAGGCCGCCGCCCCCTCGGGAGAACGCCGCGGCCTGTTCGAACAACTGGTGCAGCGCGGTCTGCGCCACGACCATCCAGAGGCTGATCACCCCGAGTCCGCGCCGCTTCCCGGCGAGCAGCCAGGTCAGCCCGAGGACCGCCCCGAACCCGCCGGCCAGTACCGTCGGAGAGACTCCGGATCCGGCCATGGCGACGTGCGCGGTGGCGGCCATCGCCACGCACAGCGCGGCGAAGACCACGGCGCGCAGCAGGCGGATCCGGTCGGTCATCACGATGGCACTCATCGTCGCACCCGCCCTGCCCGGCCCGTAGTGCACCCTCCGGTCATGGCCGGTTCTGTGCCGTGAGACCATGCCCGGCCGCCGGCCCCCGGAGCCCGCCGGATCGCCACCCCGTTCGGCCCGCCGACCCGACGCGACGAACCGAACAACGGCTCGTAGGACCATCGGGGCGGTTTGACAGCACCTACCCCATTGCTCACTTAATGTGCACCACCCCGTACGGTGCGTATCGGGACGACGCTGTTCAGAAGCAGGGAGGTCCGGCCTTGGAGACCCCGACGGATACCTCGGCGCCCATTGCCGACAATGCCAAGTCCGCTGCCCCCACGGAGCCGACCGTCCCGCAGCAGGCGACAGGCCGGAAACAGGCGACGGCCGTGGTTGAAGTCGAAGCCGAGGAACTCGGCGAGCAGGCCGAAGCCGCCGCCCCGGCCGGAGCTGTCGAACCGGCCGAAGCCGTCGAGCCGGCTGAAGCAGAGGAGTCGGCCAAGGCTGAGGAAGCTGCCGGACCGGCCGAAGCCGCCGAGTCGGCCGACGTCGCCGGACCAGCCGAAGCCGCAGAGCGGGCCGAAGCCGAAGAGCCGACCGAAGCCGCGGAGGCGGCCGGAACCGCTGAACCGGCCGAGGCCGCAGAGCAGGCCGACCCACCCGGATCCACCGAGCCCGCCGACGAGGCCGACCCCGCCACCCCGGCTGAAGCAGCGGAGTCGGCCGAGGCCGCCACCCCGGCCGAGCCCGCGAAGCCGACCGAGCCCGCCGCCCTGCCCGCGTCCGTCGACCTCGCGGACCCCGGCTTCTGGCAGCTTCCCGCCCCCGACCGCGCCGCCGCCTTCGCCGAGCTGCGCCGCCGCCCCGGTCCGGTGTTCTTCGGCGACCGCGCCACCGGTCGCGGCTTCCACGCCCTGGTCCGTCACGCCGACGTGGTCGAGGCCAGCCGCACCCCCGCCGTGTTCCTGAGCGGCCCCGGTGTGACCACCCCCGTCCCGGCCCGCTGGGTCCGGCTGCTGTTCGGCGACTCGATGGTCAACCTGGACGACCCCCGCCACGCCCAGCTGCGCCGGATCGTCTCGCGGGCGTTCACCCCGCGGCTGCTCGACCGGGTCGAGGAGGACGTCCGGCGGATCAGCACCGAGCTGGTCGACCGGATCGAGCGGGAGCGGCCGGAGGACTTCGTGACCGCGGTCGCCGCCGAACTCCCGTTCCAGGTGATCTGCACCATGATGGGCATCCCGGAGCGGCCGCGCCGCACCATCCTCGACCTGGTCAACCGCACCTCCGAGGACATCGGTGTGGCCCGGCCGCTGCGCCGCCGGCTGCGGGTGCCGGGGCGCGGGCTGCGGGCGCTCGCCCGGATGCAGGGCATCGTCGCCGGGATCGGCCGCCAGCGCCGTCGCCGGCCGGAGGAGGACCTGATCTCCGCGCTGGTCACCGCCGACGTGGACGGCCGCCGGCTCACCGGGCGCGAGCTGGGCGCCTTCTTCAGCCTGCTGCTGGTCGCCGGGGTCGAGACCACCCGCAACGCGCTGGCCCACGGCCTGCACCTGCTGACCGTCCACCCCGAGCAGCGCGCCCTGCTGCTCGAGGACCTCGACGGTCGGCTCGGCGGCGCGGTGGACGAGATGGTCCGCCACGCCACGCCGATCATCCAGTTCAACCGGACCCTCGCCGTCGACCACGAGCTGGGCGGCTCCGGCGGCCCGCTGCTGCGCGCGGGGGAGAAGGTCGCGCTGTTCTACGGCTCGGCCAACCGCGACGAGGAGGTCTTCCCCGACCCCGACGTCTTCGACATCACCCGCACGCCCAACGCCCACCTCGGCTTCGGCGGCGGCGGTCCGCACTACTGCCTCGGCGCGCACCTGGCCCGGCAGGAGATGACGACGCTGTTCCGCGAGCTGTTCACCCGCCTTCCCGAGGCGCGGTCGGTCGGCGAGCCGCAGCTCGTCCCGTCCAGCTTCGACCACCGGGTCCGCTCGCTGCGCTTCACCTTCTGAGCCTCCTGAGCGCCCCGGCCGCCCTAGATGTCCCGGCTGCCCTGGCCACCCTGGGCGCCCCGGAGGTCCAGACCGCCCCGGACGCCCCGGACCTCCTGAGCGACCGGTCCCCTCCGGACAGCCGGGGCTCCGGCGGCTACTCGGCCGGCTCCCAGACCGCGTTGTCGTGCGCGAACAGCACCCGGTGCGGCCCGTGCTCGGCCACCCGGTCGAGCCAGGCCCGGTACCCGGGCAGCGGCGGGGCCACGCCCTCGCGCACCGCCCGCCGGGCGAGCACCGCCTGCCCGTACTCGGAGGCGAAGTCGTAGGCCTGCCCGGCCAGCAGGACCGGGCCGCCGCCCGGGCGGTCCACCAGCAGCGACTGGTGGCCCCCGGTGTGGCCGGGGGTGGGCAGCACCCGGACGCCCGGCCAGACCTCGGCCTCCCCGTCGAGTTCGCGGTACTCGGCGCCGGGGAAGTCGACCAGTGCGTCGATGGTGTATCCGCCGCGCCGGGCGGTGGCCAGCTCCTCGGCCTGGACCAGGACGGGCGTGCCGGCGAACAGCGGGTTGCCGCCGCAGTGGTCGAAGTGGAGGTGGCAGTTGACCACCAGGTCGATGTCGGCGACGGCGACCCCGGCCGCCGCGAGCGCCTCCGGCAGCGGGCGGCGGACCGGGCGGTAGTGCGCCTCGGTCTCCGGCTCGCCGCCACCGATCCCGGTGTCGAACAGCAGCAGTCCCTCCGGACGCCGGACCAGGTACGCGAGCACCGGTTCCACGCGCGGCTCCGGGCCGCCCACTTCGGTGGCCGGTCGGACGAAGTACCCCAGGTCGAGACGGCGGATCACGTGCAATTCAGCCCCCATGTCGCGGTGCGTCGCTCTGCCCCCGTACGGGTGGCCGCGCGGGCCCCCCGTTCGCACCCTACCCGCCGACCGGCAGCCCCCGGTCGGCCTTCACCTGCTTCATCGTCAGGTGCGAGTTGACCTGCGCGATGCCCGGCAGGCCGGAGAGCACGTCGGTGATGAAGCGTTCGTACGCGGCGATGTCGGCCACCGCGATCCGCAGCAGGTAGTCGGGCTCGCCGAACAGCCGGTGGGCCTCCACCACTTCCGGCAGCTCGGCCACCCGGCGCTCGAACTCGGCGACCGTCACCTGGTCCTCGTGACGCATGGTGATCGTCACGAAGGGCTGGAACCCGCGCCCGACCGCCGCGCCGTCCAGCACCGCCCGGTAGCCGCGGATCACACCGTCCTGCTCCAGTTGACGCACCCGGCGCAGGCAGGGGGACGGGGTGAGGTCCACCCGGGAGGCCAGCTCGGCATTGGTCAGGCGCCCGTCCTGCTGGAGCTCGCGGAGGATTCTGCGGTCGATTCGGTCCATGGCGCAACATTCTGCCAAAACGCTGCTCCGACCAGCACGAAGTCGCCATCGCGTGCCAGCCCGATCCGGCTACCTTCAGTGACCGAACCCGCTGCCGGGTCACTCCGGCAGATCCCCGGGGCACCCCGGCAGGCCGCTGGAACAACCTCCGGCCGACCCGCCGGAACGACCCCCGGCCGATCCGCCGGGCCCACACCGCGACGAGCACGACAGGCCACGCCCACACCCATGGACACCCACGCCCTCCTCCTCTTCCTCGGAGTCGACCTCCTGCTGGTCTGCACCCCGGGCCCCGACTGGCTCTACATCGCCGCCCGCGGCCTCGGTCAGGGACGCCGTGCCGCGCTGATCGCGGTCGGCGGAGTCTGCGCCGGGTACGCCGTCCACACGCTGCTCTCCAGCGCCGGACTGGCCGCCGCGCTGCGCGCCGTCCCGGCCGCCCTGCCCGTGCTGCGCCTCACCGGCGCCGCGTACCTGCTGGTGCTGGCCGTCATGATGCTGCTGGCGCTGCGCAAGAGCGGGGACGCCGCCGCCCTCGCCGCGCCCAAGCCGCAGCCCACCGCGACGGTGCTGCGCCAGAGCATGCTGACCGCGCTGCTCAACCCCAAGGGCCTGCTGCTCTACCTGTCCCTGGTGCCGCAGTTCGTCGACCCGGACGCCGCCCTGCCGGTCGGCGGCCAGGTGCTCGCGCTCGGCTCGCTCAACGTGCTGGCCTGCGCGGTGGTGTACGGGCTGGTCGCGTACGCCAGTGGGCGGCTCGGCGGCCGGTTCGGCGGCACCCCGCAGGCGGCCCGCCGGATGACCATGGTCTCGGCGGTGCTGTTGATGCTGGTGGCGGGCGTCACAGCGAGCGCCTGAGAACGGGAGCACAATGCCGGGCATGACCGAGCGCCCGTTGCCAGAAGGAACCACCGCAGCCACTGGAACCACCGGAACGGCGGCAGCCGCCGGAGCCGTCGACCGCCCGACCGCCCACGCCTGGGCGGCTCTCGGCGGACCGCCCGAGCTGCTGGAGCGGGTGACCTTCCACGGCCCGGAGGACGTCCTGCCCTCCGGGCTGCCGGTGCGCCGGCTCGCCCGGGCCACCGTGGCGGTCTGTTCACTGGCCGCCGCCGAGCTCGCGTCCCACCGCGCCGGAGGCTCGGCTCCCCTGGCCGCGTCCGTCCCCGCCGTCCGGGTGGACCAGGGGGCCGTCGCCACCGCCTTCGTCAGTGAGCGGCACCTGACGGTCGACGGCCGCGCGCCCGTCAACTTCGCCCCGCACTCCGGCTTCTGGCGCACCGCCGACGGCTGGGTGCGCACCCACGCCAACTACCCGCACCACCGGACCCGGCTGCTCTCCGCCCTCGGCCTCGCCGCGGACGCCGGGCCCGAGCAGCTCGCCGAGGTGCTCGGCAGGCTGCCGGCCGAGCTGATCCAGGAGCGTGCGTACGCGGCGGGAGCGCTTGCGGTGGCCGTCGTGCCGGTGAGCAGCGCCGTGCACCCCCTCGTGGAGCACCTGGAGGTCGGCGCCGCCGCCGGAACCGCGCCGGTCCGCCCGCTCGGCCAGGCCCCGGTGGACCGGCCCGCCGCCGGGATCCGGGTCCTCGACCTCAGCCGGGTGATCGCCGGACCGGTGGCCACCCGTACCCTCGCCCTGCTCGGCGCCGACGTCCTGCGGGTCGACTCGCCCCGGCTGCCCGAGGCCGACGACGCCCACGCCGACACCGGCTTCGGCAAGCGCTCCACCCGCCTCGACCTCGCCGAGCCCGCCGACCGCGCCGTCTTCGACGGCCTGCTCGCCACCGCCGACGTCGTCGTCTCCGCGTACCGCCCCGGCTCCCTCGACGCCCACGGCCTCGGCCCCGACGCGCTGTTCGCCCGTCGCCCGGACCTGATCCTCGCCCAGCTCTGCGCCTGGGGCTGGACCGGCCCCTGGGCCGGGCGGCGCGGCTTCGACAGCCTGGTCCAGGCGGGTGTCGGCATCGCCGCCCACGAGGCCGCCCCCGAGACCGGATCCGGCACCGGCGGCCGCCCCGGCGTGCTGCCCGCCCAGGCCCTCGACCACGGCACCGGCTACCTCGTCGCCGCCGCCGTGCTGCGTTCCCTCACCGACCAGCGCACCCGCCGCCCCGGCGGCCGCCACCTGCGCTTCTCCCTCGCCGGCACGGCCTCCTGGCTGCTGCACGGCATCGAACCGGAGACGCCGCGGGGAGGCCCGTCCGAGCCCTACGACCCCGCCCGCCGGCTGGCCGAGGTCGACTCCCCGTACGGGCGGCTGCGCCACGCCCTGCCGCCGATCGGGTACGAGGGGGCGCCCGCCGACTGGTCGCGCCCGCCGGGGCGTTGGGGAACGGACGAGCCGGTCTGGCTCTGACGGCCTCGGGCGGGCGCTGTCCGAAGCGTCTGGCAGCATCGCCGTCATGACCGCACACGCCACGGACTACACCTGGTTCACCCGGCGCTACCCCGTCCTGGGTGAGGCCTGCTGCCTCACCCAGGTGCAGGGGCTCGAGGCCGGTGAACTGCTGCGCCGCTTCAACGCCCTGCCGGGGACGGGTGCCGTCGGGCTGGAGGAGGTGGTGGCCCGCTGGAGCTCCTACACGAACGGGGCCGACGCCGAGGCCAGGGAGCTGTTCGACCCCGCCGAGGACCGGCTGCTCGTCGCCGTCACCGAACTCGACGGCTGGGCACTCGCGGTGGAGCCCTTCGGCTACCTCGGCATCCTGGAGAAGGAGATCCTCCGGCTCGCCGAGGGCACCCGGCTGGTCTCGCACTACCGCAACGCCCTGGGGGCCGACCACTTCCACTGGTGGGAGCACGGCATCCAGCGGCTGCACTTCGAGCCGCTCTTCCCCGACCAGCGGGACGGCACGGACGCCGAGGCGCCCGGCATCCCCGAGCTGCTGACCGCCTGCGGCTTCGAGCTGGAGACGGAGGCGTACGACCGGTGCGGCGAGGCCGCGTTCGCGCTCGCCGAGCGGCTGACCGACGTCCGGCTCGACCCGGAACGGCTGGAGGCCGCGACCTTCCGGATCGGCTACGCCCCGCGTCCGTGAGCCGCTCCGTGCCCGTGAGCCGTTCCGGGCCTGTGAGCCGCTCCGCGTCCGTGAGCCGTTCCGCCCAGCGCTGAGGCCGCGCCCCGGCGGGACGCGGCCTCGGTGTTATAGGACGGCTGTTGTCAGACCCCGGACGGGATCTGCTTGGCCCGGCTGCGGACCTGGAGTGCCGTCACGATCTCGACCAGGCCCAGGATCACCAGCCAGCACCCGGACAGTACGGCCAGCGCGGTGATCGACCCGACCGGCCACACCATCAGCAGCACACCGGCCAGGGTGTTGGCCACGCCCGCGAAGGCCTGCCAGCCCCGGGCGGGCATCATCGGGTCGGAGATTGCGGCGGCGAGCTGGGTGATGCCGCGGAACAGCCAGCCGATCCCGATCCAGAGCGCGAGCAGCAGCAGCGACTGCACCGCACTGCGGAAGCAGAGCAGTCCCAGCAGCACGCAGATCGCGCCGCTGATGAAGGCCAGCACCCGCAGCGCGGTGGTGGAGTGGGTGCCGAACGCGGCGATCAGCTGCACGATGCCGATCACCAGCAGGTAGAGGCCGAACAGCACGCCCACCACCAGGAGCGTCTCCCGGGGCCAGGCGAAGACCACGATCCCGAGGGCGAGCGAGGCGAGTCCGGCGACCAGCAGGACCTGCCAGGCGGCCTTGGCGAGCAGTCCGAGCGGACCCTGGACCGGGGTGCCGTCGGGGGTGATGATCGGAGGGGCCACGGTGGCGTACTCCTCGGGGCTGACGCCGGGGCGGCCGGCTGACGGGCAGGGATCGAACCCCAGCCTCTCCGTGCCACGGTCGGACCGCGCGTCGGATACGGCCGTTCGGGGGATTCGCCGCGGTCGCCGGAACGTCACCCTCCGGACACTTGCCGTCGATACCATCCGTCGGTATGACTTCTGAAGGGTGGGGGACCCCTCCGGTCGAGCCGATCAGCCAGCACTACATCGTCTGCGGGGGTAACGCGCTGGCACACCGACTGGTCCTGGAACTCGTCGAGCACTACGAGGTGCCGGTCGTCGTCCTGGTCGCCGACCGGACCCGCGACCACGCGCCGCAGATCGAGCAACTCTCCGGCGTGGCGGCGGTCGTGGAGTACACCAGCGTCACCGAGGAGGCGCTGCGCGCGGTGTCCATCGGCACCGCGCGCGGCCTCGCCCTGGTCGAGGGGAGCGACCAGGAGAACATCCATGCCGCGCTCAGCGCGCAGAACCACAACCCGGACATCCGCATCGTGTTCCGGATGTTCAACCAGCGGCTCGGCGAGAACATCGAACGGCTGCTCAGGAACGGTGCCGCGCTCTCCGGCTCCGCCACCGCCGCCCCGGCCTTCGCCTCCGCGGCGCTCGGGCGGCCCAACTCGGTGGAGATCGAAGGGCGTTACCTGCACATCGCGTTCGACGACGACATCACCTCCGACCGGATCTGCGTGGTCGCCGACCAGATCGACCGGCAGGACCTCGGCAGGATCCGGCTGCTGCCCGAGCAGCAGGGCGACTCGGCCGAATTCGTCCGGCTCGCCGCCGAGTTCGGCGACCAGGGGCCGATCCGCCCCGGTGGCGTACGACCCGAACCGGCGCCGGCGGCCGACCCGGAGCCTTCGGCCGGGCCGATGCCGCCGGCCGGTCCGGTGCCTTCGCCCGGCCCCGCCCGGGAGGGGGAGCCGGGTGGCCGGGCGGCGCTCCAGGTGCTGCGGATCGAGCCCCGGGAACCGATCGACTGGATGAGACGGCTGCGCTGGCGGCTGCTCGACACCATGCGCTTCTTCACCAGCGCCCGGATGCGCCTGGTGCTGCTCACCGCCCTCGCGGCGGTGCTGCTGGCCTTCGGCGTGCTCTGGTACCTCAACCGGAACTTCGGCTGGACCGTCTACATCGCACTGCTCGACCTGGCCGGCGCCGCCCAGCCGGACCAGCTCTCCGACGTCGCCGCCGGGACGGGGGCGGGCACCGGCGGGTTCTGGCAGCGGGTCGCGCAGGTGGTGATCACCATCTGCGGGATCACCTTCGCGCCGGTCGCCACCGCGATCGCGGTCGAGGTGCTGGGCTCCGGGCGGCGCGGGCAGCCGCGCAACCCCGGGGCGGGCACCCGGGACCACGTGATCGTCGTCGGCCTCGGCAACGTCGGCACCCGGGTCGCGACCCAGCTGCACACCATGGGCGTGCCGGTGGTCTGCATGGAGCGGGACCCGCAGGCGCGCGGCATCGCCGCCGTACGGGCACTGGGGATCCCGGTGGTGATGGGCGACGGCCCGTTCGAACAGCAGCTGCGCCGGGCCCGGCTGAAGCACAGCAGGGCGCTGGTCGCGGTCAGCGGGGACGACGCCACCAACCTGGAGGCGGCCCTGGAGGCGCGCCACGGGAATCCCGAGGTCCGGGTGGTGGTGCGGCTGTTCGAGGACGACTTCGCGAGTCACTTCTACAAGACGCTGGACAACGCGGCCTCCCGGTCGGTGTCCTACCTGGCCGCGCCCGCCTTCGCGGCGGCGCTGATGGGGCGCGAGGTGCGCGGGACGCTGTCGGTGCTCCGGCACGTGCTGCTGATCGCCGAGCTGACGGTGGAGGACGGCAGCGGGCTGATCGGGCTGAACCGGCACGACCTGGAGGACCCGGGCGGCGTCCGGGTGATCGCGGTGCGCTTCGCCCACGGCGGACAGCTGCAGTGGAACTTCCCCGACCGCACCCGGCGGCTGGCCCCGGGCGACCAGATCGTGGTCGCCGCCACCCGCAGCGGGCTCGCCCGGCTGAACACGGTGGCGGTGGAGGAGCAGGGCTGAGCGAGGCTGTCCTCGGACAGGGTTCAGCTGACAGATTTCAGATGTTGAAATCTGAAATCTGTCAGCTGTTATCCGTCGGCCGTCAGTTGTCAGCCGTCCTCGGCCGTCAGCGGTTCTGGAACTCCGGCGGGCGCTTCTCGGCGAAGGCCGTCATGCCCTCCTTCTGGTCCGCCGTGGCGAAGGCCGCGTGGAAGAGCCGGCGCTCGAAGCGGACGCCCTCGGCGAGCGTCGTCTCGAAGGCGCGGTTGACGCTCTCCTTCATCATGATCGCGGCCGGGGCGGACATCGCCGCGATCGTCTCGGCGGTGGCCAGCGCCTCGGACAGCAGCTGGTCGGCGGGGACGATCCGGGAGACCAGCCCGGCCCGCTCGGCCTCCTCGGCGCCCATCATCCGACCGGTCAGGCACAGCTCCATGGCCTTCGCCTTGCCGACCGCCCGGGTCAGCCGCTGCGAGCCGCCGATGCCCGGGATGACGCCGAGCTTGATCTCCGGCTGCCCGAACTTCGCGGTGTCCGCCGCCAGCAGGACGTCGCACAGCATGGCCAGCTCGCAGCCGCCGCCCAGCGCGAACCCGGCGACCGCCGCGATCACCGGCTTACGCAGGGCGCCGAGCCGGTCCCACGGGCCCAGCCAGTCGTCCAGGTAGACGTCCGGGAACCGGTTGCCCTGCATCTCCTTGATGTCGGCGCCGGCCGCGAAGGCCTTCTCCGAGCCGGTGATCACCAGACAGCCGATCTCCGGATCCCGGTCGAAGGCGGTCGCGGCGGCGACCACCTCGTTCATCAGCTGGGTGTTCAGCGCGTTGAGCGCCTTGGGCCGGTTGAGCGTGATCAGCCCCACCCGGCCCTTGCGCTCGACCAGGATCGTCTCGTAGGTCTCGGTCTCGGTCATCGCCGTCGACTCCCATTTCCGCTGCTCGGCGCCCGTGGGCGCGCCCTGACCACCCAACGATCTACGACGTGCCCCGCCTCGCGCCAGTCTTGGTATGCGAGACGCCGGTCACCAGGGGACGGAGGCGGCGGCGGGGCGGTCGGACGGAGGCGGCGGGACGGAGCGACGGCCGGACGGACGCCGGGCCGGTCAGAAGCGGACGCCGTAGCGCTCCGCCGCCTGCCGTACGGTCTCCGCCTTCACCTCGCCCCGGCGGGCCAGCGCGGCCAGCGCCGCGACCGTCACCGACTCGGCGTCCACCCCGAAGTGCCGCCGCGCCGCCGCCCGGCTGTCCGAGAGGCCGAAGCCGTCGGTGCCCAGCGAGGTCCAGTCCTGCTCCACCCACGGGCGGATCTGGTCCGGCACCGCGCGCATCCAGTCGCTGACCGCCAGCACCGGCCCGGGTGCCCCGGCCAGCGCCCTGGTCACGTACGGGACGCGGGCCGCCGCGCCGGTACCGGCCGCGGCCTGCGCCAGGTTGGCCGCGTCGCAGTCCAGCGCCTCGCGGCGCAGCTCCGTCCAGGAGGGTGCGGACCAGACGTCGGCCGCCACGCCCCACTCCTCGCCGAGCAGCCGCTGCGCCGTCAGGGCCCACTGCACGGCGGTGCCGGAGGCGAGCAGTTGGAGCCGCGGCGGGTCGGCGGGCAGGTCGACGGCCGGGGTGGCGGACGACGCGGCGGCGTCCGCCGTGCGGTAGCGGTAGAGGCCGCGCAGGATGCCGTCCACGACCTCCTCGCCGTCCGGGAGCGCGGGCTGCACCAGCGGCTCGTTGTAGACGGTGAGGTAGTAGAACACGTCCTCGCCGTGGGGGTGTTGCTCGCTGCCGCCGTACATCCGGCGCAGGCCCTCGCGGACGATCACGGCCACCTCGTAGCCGAACGCCGGGTCGTAGGAGAGCGCGGCCGGGTTGGTTGAGGCGATCAACTGGGAGTGGCCGTCGGCGTGTTGGAGGCCCTCGCCGGTCATGGTGGTGCGGCCGGCGGTGGCGCCGACCAGGAAGCCGCGGCCCAACTGGTCGGCCATCGCCCACATCTGGTCGGCGGTGCGCTGCCAGCCGAACATCGAGTAGAAGATGTAGAACGGGACGACCGGCTCGCCGTGGGTCGCGTACGAGGTCGCGGCGGCGGTCAGCGAGGCCATGGAACCGGCTTCGGTGATGCCCTCGTTGAGGATCTGGCCGGTCGTCGACTCCTTGTAGTGGAGCAGCTGGTCGCGGTCGACCGGGTCGTAGGTCTGCCCGAGCGGGGAGTAGATCCCGGCGGTCGGGAAGAGCGACTCCATGCCGAAGGTGCGCGCCTCGTCCGGGACGATCGGCACCCAGCGGTGGCCGGTCGCCTTGTCCCGCAGCAGGTCCTTGACCAGCCGGACGAAGGCCATGGTGGTGGCGATCTCCTGGCTGCCGGAGCCCTTGAACAGCGTCTCGAAGGGCTTCGCGGGCGGGGCCGGCAGCGGGGTGAAGCGCACCCGGCGGGCGGGCGCCGGCCCGCCCAGTGCGGCGCGGCGCTCGCGCAGGTAGCGGGCCTCCGGCGAGTCCGGGCCGGGGTGCGCGTACGGGGGCAGCGGGTCGTTCAACGCGGCGTCCGGAATGGGGAGTTCGAGCAGGTCGCGCATGGCCCGGAACTCGGCTCCGGAGAGCTTCTTCATCTGGTGGTTGGCATTGCGGGACTCGAAGCCGGGGCCGAGCGTCCAGCCCTTGACGGTCTGCACCAGCACCACGGTGGGCGCGCCCCGGTGTTCCAGCGCCGCGCGGTAGGCCGCGTACACCTTGCGCGGCTCGTGGCCGCCCCGGGAGGTGGCGACCGTCTCGATCAGCCGCCGGTCGTCCACGGTGTCGGCGAGCGCCCGCAGTTCGGGCGAGCTGTGGAAGAGGTGCTCGCGGACGTACCCGGCGTCCGAGGCGGCGTAGGTCTGGAACTGTCCGTCCGGCACCTCGCCGAGCCGGCGGACCAGTGCGCCCGTGGTGTCGCGGGCCAGCAGCTCGTCCCAGGCCTCGCCCCACAGCGACTTGACCACGTTCCAGCCGGCCGCGCGGAAGCGGCGTTCCAGCTCCTGCACGATCTTGCCGTTGCCGCGCACCGGCCCGTCCAGGCGCTGCAGGTTGCAGTTGACGACGAAGGTGAGGTTGTCCAGGCCCTCCCGGGCGGCCAGCGCGAGCGCGGCGGTGGACTCGGGCTCGTCCATCTCGCCGTCGCCGAGGAAGGCCCACACGTGCGAGCCGGAGGTGTCCTTGATCCCGCGCGCGGTCAGGTAGCGGTTGAACCGGGCCTGGTGGATCGCGGAGAGCGGCCCGAGGCCCATCGAGACGGTCGGGAACTCCCAGAACCAGGGCAGCCGGCGCGGGTGCGGGTAGGAGGGCAGGCCGTCGCCGCCGGCCTCCTGGCGGAAGCGGTCCAGCTGGGCCTCGGAGACCCGGCCCTCCAGGAACGCGCGGGCGTAGACGCCGGGGGCGGCGTGGCCCTGCACGTACAGCTGGTCGCCGGAGCCGTCGGCCTCCTTGCCGCGGAAGAAGTGCTGGAAGCCGACCTCGTACAGCCAGGCGGCGGAGGCGTAGGTGGCCATGTGCCCGCCCAGGCCGCCGCGGTGGTTGCCCCTGGTCACCATGGCGGCGGCGTTCCAGCGGTTCCAGGCGGTGATCCGGCGCTCCATCTCCTCGTCGCCGGGGAACTCCGGTTCGGCGGCGGTGGGGATGGTGTTGACGTACGGGGTGTCCAGCAGCGGAGGGACGTCGAGCCGCTGCAGCTCGGCGTGCTCGACGAGGCGGCGCAGCAGGTGGGCGGCGCGGTTCGGTCCGCCGAAGTCGCGGGCGGCGTCGAGGGACGCGCGCCACTCCGCGATCTCCTCGGGGTCGTGGTCGGGAAGCTGGTCGAGCTGGGACACGGGTGGTTCCCCTTTACCGGTGCGCTTCAGGGTGCTTATTCCAGGATGCGGAATAGCATTTCTCTTCATGGAACTATTTGGACGGTAGAGAGTGATCGGGCGGCCCGTCAACCGCTACTGGTGGGTAGTTTGATAGATGATCGATCATCTCTATGCGAACTTTATGCGGAAGGGCAACCCCGGCCCGAGCGGCTCAGTCGGAGTGCCGGGCGTACTCCAGGACGTGCTCGGCCAGCAGCCGGCCGACCGCCGGGTCCTGCCGCCGGAAGGCCTCGATCAGCGGCCGGTGGTCGGCGGCGTTCTCGTGCAGCTCCGGCCGGACCCGGTGCAGCGACAGCACCGTCCACACCTCGACCCCGAGGCCCTCCCAGGCCCGCAGCAGCGTCCCGTTTCCGGAGGCGGCGACGATCTCGCGGTGGAAGGCCACCCCGTGCCGGGCCTGACCGAGGGCGTCGCCCGCCGCCGCGGCCGCCGCCATCCGCTCGGCGTGCCGCTCCAGCGCGGTGGTGTCCCCGGCCAGCCGGACCACCGCCGACTCGGCGGCCAGCCGCTCCAGCGCGGCCCGCACCTGGTAGACCTCGCGCAGCTCGGCCGGGCCGATCTCGCGCACCCGCACGCCCCGGTTGGGCTCGGCGTCGAGCAGCCCGAGGGTCTGGAGTGCGCGCAGCGCCTCGCGGACCGGCGCCTGGCTGACGTTCAACTCGGCGGCCAGGCGCCGTTCGACGATCCGGTCCCCGGGCTGCCAGCAGCCGTTCAGCAGGCCCTCCAGCAGCAGCCCGCGCACCTGCTCGCCCAGCGGCACCCGGGACAGCGGGTCGGTGCCCCCGGCCGGAGTCGGCGGCGGGACCGGGTGGTTCATGGCGGGCTCCAGGTGTGCCGGTGGAGGTGGGGCGGGGGAAGGGGACGGGGAAGGGGGGCTCAGGCCAGGCCCAGTTCGTCGCCCTCGCGCGGGGCGAGGAAGCGGGCGACGTCCGCCTCCGTCACCTCGGCGAGCGTGCCGGGCTTCCACCGGGGGTTGCGGTCCTTGTCGATCACCTGCGCGCGGACGCCCTCGACCATGTCGTGGCCCTCCAGCGCGGCGCAGGAGATCCGGTACTCCTGGTCGAGCACGGCCTCCAGCGAGGGGAGCGTACGGGCGCGGCGCAGCGCGGCCAGGGTGGTCTTCACGGCGGTGGGGGAGTTCGCCAGGACGGCCTCGGCGGCCTCCTTCGCCTCCGGGACACCGGAGTTCAGCAGCCGGTCGACGATCTCCTCGACCGTGTCGGCCGCGTAGCAGGCGTCGATCCAGGGGCGCTGGGCGGCCAGCGCGGCGGGCGGCGCGGGCTCGGCGTGCGCGGCGACGACGGCCGCGACGGCGGTGGTGCCGGCGGTGGTGGTGCCGGGCGCCGTGGCGGTGCTCCGGCCCAGGGCGTCGAGCAGGTCCGGGATGCGCCGCGAGGGCACGAAGTGGTCCGCGAACCCGCACAGCAGGGCGTCGCCCGGGCCCATCGAGGCCGCGCTGAGCCCGAGGTGGGTGCCCAACTCGCCCGGGGCGTGGGCGAGCAGCCGACTGCCGCCGACGTCCGGGGCGATCCCGATCCGGGTCTCGGGCATCGCGACGGTGGACCGCTCGGTGACGATCCGCACCGCGCCGTGGGCGGACACGCCGACGCCGCCGCCCATGGTGATGCCGTCCATGACCGCGACGTACGGCTTCGGGTAGCGGGCGATCAGCGCGTTCAGCCGGTACTCGTCGCGGAAGAACGCCCGGGTGCCGGCCCCGCCCGCCTTGGCGTCGTCGTGCATCGCGCGGATGTCGCCGCCCGCGCACAGGCCGCGCTCGCCCGCGCCGGTCAGCACGACGGCGCGTATCCGGTCGTCCGCGGCCCAGCCGTCCAGGGTGGCGCGCAGGGCGGTGACCATGACGTGGGTCAGCGAGTTGAGCGCCCGCGGGCGGTTCAGCACGAGCCGTCCGACGCCGCCGTCCAGGAACGCCTGGACCTCCGCCACCTCTGCGTTCATCGGGCCCGCTCCCGTTCCTCGGTGCTGTCGTCGGCGATGGTGATTCCCACCGTCCACCGTACCGGGGCAGGCGCCCGTTGTGATCACTCGCCCGGCGATCATGTTTCCGACGGGCGCTCCAGGGGCGCTCCGCGGGTGCGCGGGAGGCGCTACGGCCAGGCGCGCAGGGCGAGTTCGGCGGTGCGGGCCAGGTCGGCGGGGGTGGCGCCGTCGCGGGCCTGCTGGGACATGCCCTGGAGTACCGCACCGAAGTAGCCGGCCAGCCCCTTCGAGTCGGCCTCCGGCGGCAGTTCGCCGTCCTGCTGTGCCCGGCGCAGCCGCTCCTCGAAGGTGCGCAGGTTCCCGTTGCGTCGCTCGCGCAGCTGGTCCTGGATGACGGCGTCCTGCGGGGTCACATTGGTGGCGGCGGAGATCACCAGGCAGCCGGCCGGATGCGACGGGTCGGCGTAGACGGCGGCGGCCTCGCGCAGGATGCGGGCGAAGGCGCCGTACGCGGTGGGCTCCTCCGCCAACGCGACGGCCGCGAACTCGCCGGCGGGGGAGTGGCCGTACTGGCGGACCACCTCCTCGAACAGCGACCGCTTGTCACCGAAGGCCGCGTACAGGCTGCCGGGGCGGATGCCCATGGCGGTGGTGAGGTCGGTGACGGAGGTGGCCTCGTAGCCGTGCTGCCAGAACAGCCGGGTGGCCGCGGCCAGGGCCTCGGCGCGGTCGAAGGCCGGCGGGCGTCCGCGACGGGGAGTGCGCGGCGGGCCGGTGGGCCCGTCCGGGGATGCCGTTGTCGCCGCGTGCGCCTCTGTCATGCGCTGAATTTTAGAGCACTCACTCAAGAAGTGTGTGCTAGCGTATTTTTTGAGCGATCGCTCAAGAAATACGTTGAGTGCAAGCAGGAGGGGGCTCGGACATGGGCGCGGACAGGCTTCAGGGCAAGACGGCACTGGTCACGGGGGGCAGCAGGGGGATCGGCCGGGCCATCGCCCGCCGGCTCGGGCGGGACGGCGCCACCGTCGCCGTCGGCTACGCCCGCGATGCGGTGGCGGCGGAGGAGGTGGTGGCGGGCATTCGGGCGGACGGCGGGCGGGCCTTCGCGCTGCCCGCCGCGCTCGGGCGGCACGGCGATGCCGTCGCGCTGTGGGAGGCCTTCGACGCGCGGATCGGCGAGTACGCGCCGGCCGGGGGTGTCGACATCATCGTGAACAACGCCGGGATCGGGCGCAGCTCCGACCTCGCCGGCCTGACCGAGGAGGAGTTCGACGAGGTCTTCGCGGTCAACGTCCGCGCACCGTTCTTCATCGTCAAGCACGGGCTGGAGCGACTGCGTGACGGCGGCCGGATCATCAACATCTCCAGCGGCCTGGCCCGGCTCGCCATGCCGGAGATCATGGCCTACGGCGCCACCAAGGGCGCGCTGGACACCTTCTCGCTCAACCTCGCCCAGCAACTCGGGCCGCGCGGGATCACCGTCAACTCCGTGGCGCCCGGGATCATCGACACCGACCTCAATGCGGAGTTCCTGGGCGATCCGGAGGCGCGGGCCTGGGCGGCCTCGGTCGCCGCGCTCGGCCGGGTCGGGGCGCCGGAGGACATCGCGGACGTCGTCGCCTTCATCGCCTCGGACGACGCGCGGTGGATGACGGGGCGCGTGGTCGACGCCACCGGCGGCTCGCGGCTGTAGGCGGGAGCCGCCGGCGGTGGGCTGACAGATAACAGCTAACAGATGATGAAATCTGTCAGCTGTTATCTGTCATCCGTCATCCGTCGGTCGTGGGCCCTCAGCCCCGCACGCGCCCGGTGACCTCGCCGAACCCGATCACGGCGCCGTCCGGCCCGGGCGCCGTGGCGGTGATGGTCACCTCGTCGCCGTCCTCGAGGAACGTCCGGGTCGTCCCGTCCGGGAGCTTCAGTGGCTCCTCGCCGTTCCAGGTCAGCTCGATCAGCGCGCCCCGGGTGTCCCGCTCCGGCCCGCTGACCGTCCCCGAGGCGAACAGGTCGCCGGTGCGCAGCGAGGCGCCGTTGACCGTCATGTGGGTCAGCTGCTGCTGCGCCGTCCAGTACATGGTGGCGAACGGCGGCCGGGAGACCTGGTGCCCGTTCAGCCGGACTTCCATCGCCAGGTCCAGGCCCCACGGCTCGCCGCCCCGGTCGTCCAGGTACGCCAGCGGCTCGACGTCGCGATCCGGCGGCGTGACCCGGGCGTGGTCCAGGGCGTCCAGCGGCACGATCCACGGCGAGATGGAGGTCGCGAAGGACTTGCCGAGGAAGGGGCCGAGCGGCACGTACTCCCAGGCCTGGATGTCGCGCGCCGACCAGTCGTTGAGCAGGCAGACGCCGAACACGTGCTCGCGGAAGTCGTCCAGCGCGACCGGCCGGCCCAGCTCCGACGGCGTGCCGACGACGAAGCCGACCTCGGCCTCGATGTCGAGCCGGCGCGACGGCCCGAAGGTCGGCGCGGCGTCGGCGGGCGCCTTGCGCTGCCCGGACGGCCGCACCACCGGCGTGCCGGAGACCACGACCGTGCCCGCCCGCCCGTGGTAACCGATCGGCAGGTGCTTCCAGTTGGGGGTGAGCGGCTCCGAGCCCGGGCGGAAGATCCGGCCCAGGTTGGTGGCGTGGTGCTCGGAGGCGTAGAAGTCGACGTAGTCGGCGACCTCGAACGGCAGGTGCAGCTCCACCTCGTCGGCCGGCAGCAGCGCCGGCGACAGGGCCTCGCGGAAGGACTCGTCGGTGAGCCAGGTGGTGAGGTCCGCCCGCACCCGGCTCCAGACCGGGCGCCCCGCCGCCATCAGCGGGTTGAGCGAGTCCGCGTCCAGCAGCACCGACGGCGCTCCGGCCGCGCGGGCGGCCGCCCCGGCGTCCAGCACGAAGTCCCCGACGCGCACGCCGATCCGGCGCCGCCCGGGCTGGTCGGCGGCGGTGAAGACGCCGTACGGCAGGTTGTGCACGCCGAACGGCGAGTCCTGGGCGCTGGCGAGCCAGCTGCTGGGGGTGGTGCTCAACGGTCCTCCTGGTGCAGTGGACTGGGCGACGACAGCAGGCCGAGCGCGGCCAGGTCACCCAGGGGCTCGGCGATGCTACAGGTGCCGAACGCGGTGAACGAGTTGCGGATCACCACAATCTGACGGTCCGTCAGTGCGCGTGCCGCCTTGGCCAGCACCTCGCCGTCGCGTTCCGCCAGCACCGCCGCGGCGGCGGCCCGGTCGGTCTCCTGCGCGGCCAGCAGCACGTTCAGGAAGCCGTGGTGCTCGAAGCCGGTCTCCGGGTCGGTGTGCCGGACGGCGTTGTGCAGCCCGGCCGTGCACTTGTACGGCAGTCCGCGCTGCGCGCAGCCGGTGAGGAAGGCGGCCAGTTCGTCCTCGTCCGGGAAGGCCTCGGCGACCAGCCCGCCAGTGCGGAACTTCGCCCGGTACGGGCTGTCCACCAGCACGTCCAGGACGGCGTCCAGCCCGTCCCCGCGCAGCAGTTCGCGCGGGAGTTCGACGGCGGCGGGGACGTCCGGCGGCAGCAGCCGGTCCAGCGCGGCCACCGCCTTGGCGGCGTCCCGGGTGGCCAGCTCGACGCCGGCCAGCTCGAACGGTGCGGCGGCGGCGAGCGCCGGGGCGAGTTCGATGCTGCCCCCCGGCAGCACCAGCCCGACCTTGAGCGGCCGGTCGCCCGCCACCACCGAGTCGTCCGCCCCCGCGGCGCCCCCCTCGGCCGCGCCGGCCGAAGCCGAGCCGGCCGAGACCGCCGCGGCCAGCTCGCCCAGTCGGCCGGCCCCGCAGAGGAAGGGCCCGACCGCCTCGGCGTACCAGGCCGCACGGTGCGCCCGGTGCGCGGGCACCGCCTCGGCGAGCGGCAGGTTCCCGGGCGGGAACACCGCCGCGTCGTCGAACAGTCCGCGGAACAGCTCGGGGATCACACCCCCCGAAGGCAGCGCGTTCATCGCCCGGGCCCCCGACCGGCCCAGGTCCAGGCGTAGTTGGCGTCCTCGGTGGCCCGGCCGCCCTCGCCGAGCTCCAGCGGGCGGAAGGTGTCCACCATGACGGCCAGCTCGTCGAAGAACTCCGCGCCGATGCTGCGCTCGTACGCCCCCGGCTGCGGCCCGTGGGTGTGCCCGCCCGGGTGCAGCGAGATCGAGCCCTGGCCGATGCCGGAGCCCTTGCGGGCCGCGTAGTCGCCGCCGCAGTAGAACATGACCTCGTCGCTGTCCACGTTGGCGTGGTAGTACGGCACCGGGATCGCCAGCGGGTGGTAGTCCACCTTGCGCGGGACGAAGTTGCAGATCACGAAGCCGTTGCCCTCGAAGACCTGGTGGGCCGGCGGCGGCTGGTGGATCCGGCCGGTGATCGGCTCGAAGTCCTTGATGTTGAACGCGTACGGGTACAGGCAGCCGTCCCAGCCGACCACGTCGAACGGGTGGTGCGGCACGGTGTAGCGGGTGCCCGCGACCCCGTTCGGGCCGCGGTGCTTGACCAGCACGTCGACGTCCCCGGGGGCGTCCACGACCAGCGGGCCGACCGGTCCGCGGAAGTCCCGCTCGCAGTACGGCGCGTGCTCCAGCAGCTGCCCGTACTTGGACAGGTAGCGCTTGACCGGGGTGATGTGGCTGTTCGCCTCGATGCAGTACGCGCGCAGCGGCTCGTCCCCGGCCGGCACCCAGCGGTGGGTGGTGGCACGGGGGATGGCCACGTAGTCGCCCTGCCCGACCTCGATCGAGCCGAACACCGTCTCGACCGTGCCGGAGCCGGACTCCACGTACACGCACTCGTCGCCGAGCCCGTTGCGGTAGAGCTCGCTCGGGGCCCCGGCGGCGACGTACGAGATCCGCACGTCGCCGTTGCCGAGGACGAGCCGGCGGCTGCCGACGACGTCCGCGGACTTCCAGTCCTGGTCCGCGAACAGCTCGTGCAGCTTGAGGTGGCGGGGGAGGAGGGGGTGGTTGGGCACCGTGGACTGGTCCGGCAGCTCCCACGGCACCGCGTTGACCACCGCCGAGGGGATGCCCCGGTGGTAGAGCAGTGAGGAGTCCGAGGAGAACCCCTCCTCGCCCATCAACTCCTCGTAGTACAGCCCGCCTTCGGGGGTGCGGTGCTGGGTGTGCCGCTTGGGCGGGATGCTTCCCAGCTGCCGGTAGTACGCCATCTCCGTGGTCCTCCTCGACCGTTCGGCAGAGATCCGTTCGTCAGAGCCTGCCAGAGCCTGTCAGGGCCCGGACAGACCCTTGTCAGGGTCCGTCCGGGCTTCTACAGAGCTCGTCGGGGCCCGTCAGAGCCCTCGGACGCTCACAGGTTGCCGCGTCGGTCCTGCTCGCGCTCGATGGACTCGAAGAGCGCCTTGAAGTTGCCCTTGCCGAAGCCGAGCGAACCGTGCCGCTCGATGAACTCGTAGAAGACGGTGGGGCGGTCGCCGATCGGCTTGGTGAAGATCTGCAGCAGGTAGCCGTCCTCGTCGCGGTCGACCAGGATGCCGCGCTTCTTCAGCTCCTCGACCGGCACCCGGACCTTGCCGATCCGCGCGCGCAGCTCCGGGTCGTCGTAGTAGGAGTCCGGGGTGGAGAGGAACTCCACGCCGCGTGCCCGCAGCACGTCCACGGTGGTGAGGATGTCGTTGGTGGCGAGCGCCATGTGCTGGCAGCCGGGGCCGGTGTAGAACTCCAGGTACTCGTCGATCTGGGACTTCTTCTTGGCGATGGCCGGCTCGTTGAGCGGGAACTTCACCCGGTGGTTGCCGCTGGCGACGACCTTGGACATCAGCGCGGAGTAGTCGGTGGCGATGTCGTCGCCGACGAACTCGGCCATGTTCACGAAGCCCATGACGCGGTTGTAGAACGCCACCCACTCGTCCATCCGGCCCAGCTCGACGTTGCCGACGGCGTGGTCGAGGGCCTGGAAGAGGCGCTTGGGCGAGCCCTCCGGGTGGGTGACCCGGCTCTCCGCGACGACGTAGCCCGGCAGGTACGGGCCGTGGTAGCGGGAGCGGTCGATCAGGGTGTGGCGGGTCTCCCCGTAGGTGGCGATGGCCGCGCGGCGCACGGTGCCGTTCTCGTCCGAGACGTCGTTCGGCTCCTCCAGCACGGTGGCGCCGGTCGCGCGGGCGTGCTCGATGCACTTGTCGACGTCCGGGACCTCCAGGGCGAGGTCGACGACGCCGTCGCCGTGGCGGCGGTGGTGGTCCAGCAGCGGGCTGTCCGGCTGGACGCCGCCCTTGATCACGAAGCGGCAGGAGCCGGAGCGGAGCACGTACGCCTTGCGGTCGCGGCGGCCGGTCTCCGGGCCGGAGTAGGCGACCAGCTCCATGCCGAAGACGACCTGGTAGAACTGCGCCGTCTGGGTGGCGTTGCCGACCACGAAGACGACCGCGTCCTGGGCCGTCACCGGGAAGGGGTCGGCGGCGGCGTCGTGCTCGACGAGGCCGACGAGGCGGCGCAGCTGGTCGGCGTCAAGACCGGCCTCGCGCTCCTCGGGGGTCAACTCAAGGGCGTGGGACTGCGGGGTCATCGCTCGTTCCTCCACTTCGGGCCTCGCCGTCGAGGCTTCCGCTGGATCGCGACCGCACCGAACGGGTGGGCGGTGTGGTTGCGGAGAGCTTGCTCCTGTCGGGGTGGTTGGGCAACAGGTCGGATTTTGACTGCTCAATGTGTACAAGCTGATCAGAAATTCCCGCTGTCAGCTGCGCAAAATGCGCTGCTCACCGGGGGTGAAGCACGAAGTCTGCGCAATGGGACGGTCACGCGCTCCCGGGGCCGACGGGGCGCGGGAGGTGGCGGAGGAACCAGTCCGCGGCCAGCTCGGCGACCCGGTCCAGGGTCCCCGGCTCCTCGAACAGGTGGCTCGCGTGCGGCACCACCGCGAGCCCGGTCTCGCAGCGCAGTCGGCTCCGGGCCCGCCGGTTGAGGTCGAGCACGGTGGGGTCCAGCGACCCGACGACGAGCAGCGTCGGGGCGCGGACCCGGGCCAGGGTGTCGGGCGCGGCGAGGTCCGGGCGGCCGCCCCGGGAGACCACGGCGCGTACCGCCGGGCCCAGTTCGGCGGCGGTGTGCAGAGCGGCCGCGGCGCCGGTGCTGGCACCGAACAGGCCGAGCGGCAGGCCCCGGGTCTCGGGCACGGTGGCGTCCGGGCCGCCCTCCGCCGGGCCCAGCCGCCGGGCGACGGCCGTCAGCCGGCCGCCCAGCAGCGCCACGTCGAACACGTTCCGCCGGTCGGGCTCCTCGGCCTCGGTGAGCAGGTCGAACAGCAGCGTGGCCAGCCCGGTGCGGTTCAGGTACTCGGCGACGTGCCGGTTGCGCGGGCTGTGCCGGCCGCTGCCGCTGCCGTGCGCGAAGACGACGACCCCGCGCGCGCCGGCCGGGACGGTCAGCCGGCCCGCGAGGCGGACCCCGGTGACGGGCAGCAGCAGCTCCCGGTCGACCCCGGCGGAGGCCCCGGGCGGGTCGCCACGGGCGGCCTCGGCCAGCAGCCGCAGCACCTCCTCGTCCTCGGTCTGCGAGAAGTCGGCGTAGAACTCGCCGATCGCGTAGAACGGGGACGGCGTGTCGACGCAGACCAGCTCGTCGGCGACCTCGTCGAGACGCTCGGCCCAGTCCGCGGGCGCGACCGGCACCGCAAGCACCACCCGCCCCGCGCCGCGCTCCCGGACGATCCGGCAGGCCGCCCGGGCGGTGGACCCGGTGGCGATGCCGTCGTCCACCACGACCACCGTCCGTCCGCGCAGGTCGGCGGGCGGCCGGTCACCCCGGTAGCGGCGGGCCCGGCGCGCCAGCTCGGTGCGCTCGCGCCGTTCCACCTCGGCCAGTTGGCCGTCCGTGACCGAGGAGAACCGGATCACCTGCTCGTTCAGCACCCGGACGCCGTCCTCGCCGATCGCCCCCATGCCCAGCTCGGGCTGGTACGGCACGCCGAGCTTGCGGATCACGCAGATGTCCAGCGGTGCGCCGAGCGCCGCGGCGACCTCGGCGGCCACCGGCACGCCGCCCCTCGGCAGCGCCACGATCACGGTGTCGGGGCCGGCCAGGTGCCCGAGCCGGGCGGCCAGCCGACGGCCCGCCTCGGTGCGGTCGGCGAAGCGGGTGAAGTGGGTTCCGGTGACGTGCATGACACGGCCTCCGGTTCCACCGTACGTCGTTCCGGGCGGCTCGGGGCGGTCGCGGACGGGGGCTCCCGGGGTGCGTGCGGACGGGGTTCCCTGGGTGCGTGCGGAGGGCGGTGCGCGGGATCGGGAGCCGCGACCGGACCGGGGGCGCGACCGGGACGCGACCAGGGCGGGACCCTGGCGCGACCGGAGCGGGATCCGGCCGGGACGGGGCCGGGATCCCGGATGGGAGCGGGCTGGGAGCCGGACGGGACGACACCCCCGTGTGGTCGGGACAACGGGCGGCGCACGGTGGATCACAGAGGCGGACCGCAGCGCCCGCCCGCGACCGGAAGGAGCGCCCGTCATGTCGGGCACCGTGATCACCGACCTGCGCCGCCGAGGCGCCGTCGACCCCGGCCGCCTGCTCGCCGGACCGCTGCGCGGCGTCGGCCTGCAACGGCTCGACCCGGGCCGGCGCACCGAGGTGGCCGCCGACGGCGTCGAGCACGCGCTCTACGTCACCGCCGGCTCCGGTCTCGCCGAACTGCCCGAGGGCGCCGTGCACCCGAACCAGCCGAACCAGCCGGACCACCAGGACCGCCAGGACCATCCGGAGCGTGCCGAGGCCGGCCTGCCGCTGGTCGAGGGCACCGCGATCGTGCTGCCGCTCGGCTCGCGGACCGTGCTGGCCGCCGGCACGGCAGGACTGGAGTACTTCCACGCCGTCCTCGCCGTCCCGCCCTCCTCCGAAGAAGGTGACCCCAGGTGATCGTCACCACCGACACCGGCGCGGCCATGGTCGTCATCGGCCCGAACGGCGAGCGGGTACGGATCCGCTCCCTCGCCCGGCGCCCGATGCTCGCCAGCGCCTGCGAGACCTTCGACCACCTGCGGCTGAGCCCCGGCGCCCACCACGTGCTCGCGGGCCGGCCCGACACCGAGACCGTCCTGCACGTGCTGCGCGGAGCCGCCGTCGTCGGGCAACTCTCCGACGAGACCGATCACTTGGCCTCCGTGGGGGACCTGCTGATGGCCCACCGCGGCCGCACGCTGCACCTCGAAGCCGGACCGCTCGGCGCGGAACTGCTCTGCCTGACCCTCGCCGTCCCCCGGCACACCGCCGGCGCCCGGGCCGCCCCGGCGCGCCGCCGCGCCACCCGCCGCGACCGGCCCTGACCGGCCCCGACGGGTCCTGCCAGTCCTCGATCCGAGGAGACCCCTCGTGATACTCGTCCCCGCTGCCGTCCCCCGCACCGCACCCGCGTTCCAGCGGCTGATCGACCCCGAGCAGCGGCCGGCCGTCCGCGCCGGACTCACCGTCGAGGCGCTGCCGCCGGGCGTCCGGGTCGAGCAACTCCCTTACGAATCCGTCGAATCGGTGACCGTGGTGCTCTCCGGTCGGCTGCTCGCGGGCGGCCGGATCCTCTCCCCGGGCGAGGTGCTGCACCACCGGCCCGGCACCTCCTACCGGCTCACCGCCGTCCGCGGCGCGCCGACCGCCGTGCTCACCGTCCGTCCCACCCCGCCCCGGGCCGTCATCCCGGCCCAGCGGTCGGGCTCCGCACCCGCCCCGAGCTGGCGGCAGGTGGAGGTGGGCACCGTACGGCTCGACCCGGTCGGTGTCTGCGGACCGTACGCGGACCGGGCCGCCGACGCCTTCCTGGTGGTCCTCTCCGGAGCCTCCTCCTTCCTCGGCGAGCTCGGTGAAGTGCCGCTGCTCCCCGGCGACTTGGTCTACGTCCGGGCGGGGGAGCGGTACGGCCTCCGGGCCGGCCGCCGCGGACCGGTCACCGCCGTCCTGGGCCGCGTCGGGACCCCCGGCGCCGCCCTGGGGCCGGAGTGGGACAGCAGGCCCATGCGCTCGGGGCAGGCCGATCCGCAGGGGTGAGGGCGCGAGGCCGGGAGGCCGCGGTGAGATGACAGTCGACAGCTGACAGAGTTCAAAATCTGTCAGCTGTCGACTGTCATCTGTTATCCGTCCGCCGCCCGTCCATCGCCGTCGGGTGCGGCGGGCGCCGGGCCGACACGCGGAGGGCTTCACGCGCACGTCACGGAAAGTCACGTGATCGCCGCTGATAGTGTCGGCCGGGTGGATGAAGAACAGCCGGTGGAACCCGCGGACCCGGCCGGAGACCCGCCCGTCCGTGTACTGATCGTCGACGACCACCCCCTGTTCCGGGAGGGGCTCAAGGCGGCACTGGAGAGCGCCGAGGGTGTCCTCGTGGTCGCCGAGGCGGAGCGGGTCGCCGACGTTCCGGGGGCGGTCGCCCGGCACCACCCCGACGTGGTGATCATGGACCTCTCGCTGCCCGACGGCTCAGGACTGGAGGCTGTCCGACAGCTCGCCACCCGGGAGGCGCCGCCGCCGGTGCTGATGCTGACCATGTCGGACGACGACGGCAATCTGCTCGCCGCCCTCCAGGCGGGCGCGCGCGGTTACCTGGTCAAGGGGGCCGGGCGGGAGGAGGTGCTGCACGCGGTGCGGACGGTGGCGACGGGCGGCGCGGTGTTCGGCGGCGAGGTGGCCGGGCGGATCACCGCCCTGCTGGCCGGGGCGAAGATGCGGGAGGCGGGGCAGCTCTTCCCCGAACTCACCGCCCGCGAGGCCGAGGTACTGGGCCTGGTCGCGCGCGGGCTGGACAACCGACGGATCGCCCGGGAGCTGGTGGTCGCGGAGAAGACCGTCCGCAACCACATCACCCACATCTTCGAGAAGCTGCACGTCGCCACGCGCGCCGAGGCGGTCGCCCGGGCCCGCGACATGGGCCTCGGCGACGGCCAGACCTCCCCGGAGCGGTGAACCGGAGCGATGAACCGGGGGTGCCGGCCCGCCGACCGGCACCCCCGGAGTCCTGCCGCTCCGCCCTACGGCCGCATCTCGTACGCGCCGGAGAGCGCCTCGACCCGCTCCCACACCCGCGCGTCCCGCGCCGGGTCCGCGACCGGGCGGCGCACGTTCGTCAGCGCCCAGGCGGCCTGCTCCTCGGTGGCCGAGGCCTTGCCGTGCAGCTCGGTGGCGTGCGCGGAGAAGTCGCGGACCAGCGCGTCGAAGATCCGGTCCAGCACGTCGCCGCCGTCCTCGGAGGCGGTCAGGCCGGTCAACTCGGCCTGCTCCAGCACCAGCTGGCCGTAGACGATCAGCGCGAACAGCTGGCCGATCTCCAGCAGGAAGTCCAGGTCGGCCTGCTGCTCCTTGCTCGGCGCGTTCTCGAGCAGCAGCGCGCAGAAGCCGTCGGCCTGCTCGCGGAAGCGGGCGACGTTGGGCAGCGCGGCGTGGCGGTCGTAGGCGGCGCGCCAGTCGTGGAAGCGGATCGCGCCGAGGCCGCGGGCCGGGCCCTGCCGGAACAGGAAGTCGTCGTCGGCGGCGTCCAGGCGGCTCGGCACCGGGGCGTAGTCGGCCGGGGCGAACAGGTAGTTGCCCATGAACTTGAGGATCAGTGCCAGGTTGACGTGGACGGTGCCCTCCAGCTTCGGCAGGCCGCGGATGTCCTTCGCGGCCTTGTCGAAGTAGGTGTCCGCCTCGAAGCCCTTGGCGGCGATGACGTCCCACATCAGGTCGATGACCTTCTCGCCCTCGGTGGTGACCTTCATCTTGGTCATCGGGTTGAACAGCAGGTAGCGGCGGTCCTCGGGGGAGGCGGTGCGGAAGTAGTCCACGGCCCGCGCGCTGAACAGCTTCATCGCCACCAGGCGGACGTAGGCGTCGGTCAACTCCCGCTTGACGTGCGGGAAGTCGGTGACCCGCTTGCCGTACAGCACCCGGTTGTGGGCGTGCGTGACGGCCTCGTACATCGCGTGCTCGCAGATGCCGATCGAGGCGGTGCAGAGGTTGAACTTGCCGACGTTGACGGTGTTGAGCGCGGCGTCGAAGGCGGCCTGGCCGGTGTGCAGCACGTCCTCGGCGCGCACCGGGTAGTCCTCCAGGCGGAACTCGCTGACGTACATCTGCGCGTTCACCACGTTCTTGACCAGGTGGTACGCGTCGTGGCGGCTGTCGGCGGCGAAGAAGACGTAGCCCTCCGGGCCCTCGACGTCCGAGCGGCGGCCGAACACCGAGACCAGGCCGGCCACGTTGCCGTTGCCGATGTAGTACTTGGAACCGGTCGCGGTGAAGCCGCCCTCGCCGTCCGGGGTGAGGATCATGTCGGTGGAGTAGATGTCCGCGCCGTGGGTGCGCTCGGAGAGGCCGAAGGCCATCACGTGGCCCTCGGCCAGCAGCTTGGCGGCGCGGGCGCGGACGGCCTCGTTCCCGCTCTGCCAGACCGGGCCCAGGCCCAGGATGGTGACCTGCCAGGTGTACCAGTAGCCGAGGCCGTAGAAGCCGAGGATCTCGTTCAGCTCGGCGATGCGGGCGGTGTCCCAGCGCTTGTCGGGGTCGGCCGAGGCGGGGGTCAGGAACTCCGCGAACAGGCCCTCCTTCGCGGCGAAGTCCAGGAAGTCGGCGTACCAGCTGCGGTCGATGTAGGTGTCGATCAGCGCCTTCTTGCCGCGGGACTCGAACCAGTCCACCGTCGCGCGCAGCAGCCGGCGGGTCGGCTCGTCGAACTGTGCGGGGTCGTAGTTGCGCGGGTTGAAGAGCATCGAGGGGCTCCCGGGGGTCGAGGGTGTGAGGAGGGGCGGGTGGCAGGGACCGGGCGTCGCCCGCCGTCCGCCGGTCGTCGGCGGTCCGCCGTCAGCCGGCGGAGGAGAGGCGGCGCAGGGTGGCGAGCACGTCGTCGAGCCAGGCGAGGGTCATCCGCTCGTACTCGATGCCGCCGCGCAGCACCACGTGCTGCAGCTGCTGCCCGGCGTCGAGCGCGGTGGCGTCGGGGAAGTCCCGCTGCTCGCCGTGCAGGTAGCGGGCGAGCAGGGCGGCATGGCCCTCGCGGTGCCGTTCGACCTCGGAGATCAGTGCGGCCGGGTCGTCGAAGGCGGCGGCCCGGATCTTGACCGCGAGCTCGTGCCGGACGGTCTCCGGTTCGACCGGTTCGCGCAGCCAGCCGGCCAGCGCGGCCCGTCCGGCCTCGGCCGCCGAGTAGACCTTCTTGTCCGGGCGTCCGTCCTGGCTGACCTCCTGCGCGGCCACCCAGCCGTCCGTCTCCATCCGCCGCAGCACCCGGTAGATCTGCTGGTGGGTGGCGGTCCAGAAGCGCCCGATCGAGCGGTCGAAGCGCCGGGCCAGCTCGTAGCCGGAGCCGGGCTGCTCCAGCAGTGAGACGAGGATCGCGTGCTCCAGTGCCATGGCCCGCATCCTGCTATGCAACGAGTTGCATAGGCAATGGCGACCCGGACGGTTGAGACGCAGGTCACCGGCGTGATCCGATGGTTATCGGTTATTCCGGACTATTGGGTGCAAATCGTTGGATAAGAGCCAGAATAGGTACGGGGCAAGCGCCTTACCGGTTCCGACCACAGGAGGTGGTATCGGTGGCAACCCATATCCCGACGACGGGCATGGAGCACCATCCGGACATCGTCGAACTGCGCGAACGCTACGAGCGGGTCACCTCGACCCCCCGCGCCCAGGGCATCGAGGCCCTGGCCGTCCTGGCCGGCCTCTTCCTGGCGGCATCGCCGTGGATCGTCGGCTTCACCGCGTACAACACCCTGACCGTGACCTGCCTGATCGTCGGGCTGGCCTACACGGCTCTGATGGCCGGCTACGGGTCGGCCTACGAACGCACCCACGCGCGGGCCTGGGCGGCCGCCGCGCTCGGTGCCTGGACGATCATCTCCCCGTGGGTCGTCTCCGGGTCCGTCGCGCACGGCAAGAACATCGTGACCTGCGTCATCGTGGGCGCCGTGATGTTCCTGCTCGGCCTCGCGGCGATCTCGATGGCGACCATGACGTCGAACGGAGCATCGATGCGGCGCGGCCGGGCCGGTCGCGCCAAGGGCTGATCTTCCCCGCAGCCCGTGACCGGGGCGCGGAGGGCGCAACCGCCCGCCGCGCCCCGGCGCGCGTCCTCCGGCGAAGGCGAGGCCGGCGACCGGGACCAAGCCGTGTCACAGCCGCCGGCCGGCCCGGCCCGCTAGGGGTGCGTCATCCGCAGCACGTCCAGCGCCTCGTCCAGCTGCTCCACGGTGAGCCTGCCCTGTTCGACGTAGCCGCGCTCCAGCACCACCTGACGGATCGTCTTGCGTTCGGCCAGCGCCTGCTTGGCGACCTTCGCGGCCTCCTCGTACCCGATGTAGCGGTTCAGCGGGGTCACCACCGAGGGCGAGGACTCCGCGTACTCCCGGGCCCGTTCGACGTTGGCGGTGATGCCGTCCACCGTCCGGTCGGCCAGCAGCCGGGCGCTGTTGGCGAGCAGCCGCACCGACTCCAGCACGTTGCGGGCGAGCACCGGGAGCATCACGTTCAGCTCGAAGTTGCCGCTCGCGCCCGCCAGGGTGACCGTCGCGTCGTTGCCCACCACCTGGGCGGCGACCATCAGCACGACCTCGGGCAGCACCGGGTTCACCTTGCCCGGCATGATCGACGAACCCGGCTGGAGGTCCGGCAGGTTGATCTCGCCGAGCCCGGTGCGCGGACCGGAGCCCATCCACCGCAGGTCGTTCGCGATCTTCGTGAACCCGACCGCCACCGTGCGCAGTTGACCGCTCAGTTCGACCAGGGCGTCCCGCGCGCCCTGCGCCTCGAAGTGGTTCCTGGCCTCCGTCAGCGGCAGGTCGGTGGCGCGGGCGACCTCCGCGATGACGGCCTCCGGGAAGCCGGGCGGGGTGTTGATCCCGGTGCCCACCGCCGTGCCGCCGAGCGGGAGTTCGGCCACCCGGGGGAGGGTGGCCAGCAGCCGCTCCCGCCCGTGCCGCACCTGCGCCGCGTAGCCGCCGAACTCCTGGCCGAGCGTGACGGGCGTGGCGTCCATCAGGTGGGTGCGGCCCGACTTGACCACCCGGGCGAACTCGGCGGCCTTGCGCTCCAACGCCTCCGCGAGGTGCTCCAGAGCCGGGACCAGGTCGTGGGTGACGGCGCCGGTGGCGGCGATGTGGATCGAGGACGGGAAGACGTCGTTGGACGACTGGCTGGCGTTGACGTGGTCGTTCGGGTGGACCGGCCGGCCCAGCCGCTCCCCGGCCAGGGTGGCGATCACCTCGTTGGTGTTCATGTTGGACGAGGTGCCCGAGCCGGTCTGGAACACGTCCACCGGGAACTGGTCGTCCCAGCGCCCCTCCGCGACCTCCTCGGCCGCCGCCGCGATCGCCTCCGCCGTCTCCTCGTCCAGCACCCCGAGCCGGGCGTTCACCCGGGCGGCTGCCGCCTTGATCCGGGCCAGCGCGGCGATGTGCGCCCGCTCCAGCCGCTGACCGGACACCGGGAAGTTCTCCACCGCCCGCTGCGTCTGCGCCTGCCACTTCGCGTCGGCCGGCACCCGGACCTCGCCCATCGAGTCGTGCTCGATCCGGTACTCCTGCGGCTTCTCCTGCTGGCCACCCATCGCGCGCTGCACCTCCTGTACGGGCCCGACCGGGCCCGGAACGGATCTCCGATCACCACAGCCGCGAGCGGGGCCCGGGTATTTCCGGTGGGGGTGACCCGGTTCCGGTTCTGGTCCCGGTTCGGGCCCGGCGCCTACTGCCGGGGCAGGCCGGTACGGGCCACCTCGGCGCGGACCAGCTCGCCCGGGGCGGTACCGGCCTGGGCGACGAGGCCGCCGCCCGGGGCCCAGACGCCGGAGCCGCCCGAGCTGTCCGGGTACTCGCCGGTGGCCCCGGCGCAGGTCGCGAGCACGCACCACACCCCGTGGGCGGCGGCCCGGTCGCGGACGTGGCCGTCCCGGCGCTCGGCCTGGGCTGCGCCGGGCCCGTAGAGGGTGGAGGCGACGTAGGCGTCGATGCCGAGCGCGGCGGTCTCCTCGGCGTGCGTCGGATCGGCGGCGTCCGCGCAGACGGCGAGGCCGAGCCGCAGACCGTCCAGCTCCAGGACGACGGGCTTCCCGCCCGGGGTGAAGCGCTCGACCTCGGCGCCGTGCAGGCGCATCTTCCGGTAGACGACCTCGGCGCCCTCCCCGGTGACCGCCAGCGTGGCGATGGACTCGCGCCCGTCGGCCTCGACCACCGGCGCCCCGACCAGGGCGACGGCGCCGGCCGCGGCGCAGGCCGCCACCAGCGGTGCGAGCCGGGCGTCCGCCGGGTCGACGGCCGGTGCGGCCAGGTCGTAGCCGGTCAGCGACAGCTCGGGGAACACCACCAGCCGGGTGCCCGCCTCCCGTACCGCCTCGGCGTGCAGGGCCACGTTCTCGGACACGGTGTCCGGACGGCGGGCGGCGGCGCAGACGGGCTGGGCGACGGCGACCGTCAGCGGCCCGGGCACGGGACGCGCGAGCACGGGCGGGTTCGCGGACGAGGGCATGGCGGGGCCTCCGGCGGGCGGGGTGGGGTGATCGCGATCAACCTATGCGCCCGCCGAGGAGCCGGGCAACAGAGTCCGGACGAGGAGCTGTGCAGGTGGACGGGGTTCCCGGGGCGGATCGGACCGATCTCACTCGAAGGAGTGAGATCCCCGGCGGGTGCTTCAAACGGCCGTACGCCCCTCCATACGCTCCAGACCGGGCCGGGCGGACTCCGGCCGGACCCGGATCGCCGCAGCTCGGCCCGGGGGGACCAGCGCGAAGGGGCGGACGGACGGATGACCACAGGACACGGCCAGAGGGGCGGAACGGGTGACGGGGCGACACCGGAGGGGATGACCCCCATGAATACCCGCATGAACGCCCAGGTGGACGCCGCTGCGGACGCCCCGACGGAGGCCTCCGCGGGCGCCCGGGCGCAGGCCCCGGCGAGAGCCTCGTTGACGGCCCCGGCGGCCCCGGCGGCCCCGGCGGGCCCGCGGAGGAGCGCCACCGACGGCCTCACCCGCCGACAGCTGCTGGGCGCGTCGGCGGTGCTCGGCGGCGCGGCCTGGCTGCTGCGCGGCACCGTCGGCCCGGACAGCGCCGAGGCCGCCACGCCCGTACCGCCCGGGCTGCCCGCCGGCACCGAGCTCTACCAGCGGGTCTTCCAGAACTGGTCCGGCGAGATCCGCACCGACCAGCTGTGGACCTGCGCGCCGCGCACCCCCGAGGAGGTCCCGGCCCTCGCCGACTGGGCGCACGCCAACGGCTGGCGGCTGCGCGCCTCCGGCTACCGGCACACCTGGGCGCCGCTCACCGTCGCCGCCGGGACCCCGGAGAGCGCCCGGGTCCTGCTCGTGGACACCAGCCGGTACCTCACCGCCATCAGCGCCGACTCGCCCGGCACCGTCCGGGTGCAGACCGGCGCCACCATGGAGGCCCTGCTCGCGCACCTGGCCCAGCGCGGCCTGGGCCTGACCGCCTGCCCGGCCCCCGGCGAGCTCACTGTCGGCGGCGTGCTCGCCATCGGCGGCCACGGCACCGCCACCACGGCGGTCGGGGAGGCGCGGCCGGAGGGGCACGGCTACGGCTCGGTCAGCAACCAGGTCGTCCGGCTCACCGCCGTCGTCCTCGACCCGGCCACCGGCCGCTACACGCTGCGCACCTTCGACCGCTCCGAGGCCGACAGCGCCGCCTTCCTGGTGCACCTGGGCCGCGCCTTCCTCACCGAGGTGGTGCTGCGGGCCGGTGCCGACCGCCCGTTGCGCTGCGTCAGCCGGCTCGACATCCCGGCGAGCGAGCTCTTCGCCCGCCCGGGCAGTGGCAGCGGGACCGGCGGCGGGCTCGGCGGAGTGCTCGGGGGAGTGCTGGGCGGCGTCCTCGGCGGCGGGAGCGGCCCGCGCACGCTCGCCGAGTTCGTGGACCGCGACGGCCGGGTCGAGGCGATCTGGTTCGCCTACACCGAGTACCCCTGGCTCAAGACCTGGAGCGTCACCCCGAACAAGCCGCTCGGCTCCCTCTCCGTCGACCGCCCCTACAACTACCCCTTCTCGGACAGCATTCCGGAGCCGGTCGCCCGGCTCGCCGGGGAGATCGTCGCCGGCGCCTGGGCATCGGCCCCGCTGTTCGGCCAACTCCAGTACCTGGTCGCGAAGGTGGGGCTCACCGGCGACATCACGGACATCCTGCTCTCCGGCGACCTGCTGCGCCGGCTGCTCAGCGGCGAGGTGCTCACCCACCTGCTCGCCGGCGGACTGCACTCCGACCTCTGGGGCCCTTCCCGCGCCCTGCTCCAGTACGTCCGCCCGACCACCCTGCGGGTCACCGCCAACGGCTACGCGATCCTCACCAAGCGCGCCGACCTCCAGTGGGTGGTGAGCGAATTCGCCGCCTACTACCGGGAGTTGCTCGCCGCCTACCAGGCCCGGGGCGAGTTCCCGGTGAACGGCGCGGTGGAGATCCGGGTCACCGGGCTGGACGACTCGGCCGCCTCCGGCGTCCCCGGCGCCCGGCCCCCGCTGCTGTCCGCACTGCGCCCGCGCGCCGACCGTCCCGAGTGGGACACGGCGGTCTGGCTGGACGTCCTGGCCTTCCCCGGCACCCCCGGACTGGAGCGCTTCGCCCGGGAGCTGGAGCAGTGGCTGCTGCGCACCTTCGACGGCACCCGGGCGGGCCTGCGGGTCGAGTGGTCCAAGGGCTGGGCCTACACCGACGCCGCCGCCTGGTCCGACCCGGACATGATCGGCCGGGCCATCCCCGACAGCCTGCGGGCCGGCGGCGGGCCCGGCTGGGACGAGGCGGTCGCCGTCCTGGACCGCCACGACCCGCACCGGGTGTTCGGAAATCCCTTCCTGGACGGGCTGTTGAAGTAGTCCGTGCCCGCAAGGGGATGCTGACTGGTCGTCAGATGTGTTCCATGACGATCACCGCGAGGGTGTCCGGGGCCAGGGCGCGGAACACGTGCGGAGCGTCGCCCGGGTAGCTCACGTAGTCGCCCGGGCCCAGTTCCACCGGCGCCTCCGTCGGCCCGACCAGCGCCCGCCCGGCACCGATCAGCACGTGCTCGACGGTGCCGGGCATGTGCGGGTCGGAGGCCCTGGTCTCGCCCGGCTGCGCCTCGATCCGGTAGATGTCGCGCCGGGCGTTGGGCGGGCAGGAGGAGAGCACGGTGGCGGCGTAGTCGGCACGCTCGGAGTGGGTCACCGGGCCCTCGCCGGCCCGGATCACCTTGACCACCGGGCGCGGCGGGTCGACCAGCCGGCTGAACGGCACGTTCAGCGCGACCCCGAGCGCCCAGAGCGTCTCCACGCTGGGGTTGCCCGCACCCGACTCCAGCTGGGACAGGGTGGACTTGGCGATGCCCGCACGCCGGGCCAGCTCGGCCATCGACAGGCCGCTGCGCTCGCGCTCGCGCCGGATCGCGGCGGCGATCTGGCCGATCAGCTCGGTGCCGTTCCCGTTGCCGTTGCCGCCGCCGGGGCGGTTGCCGGTGCCGCCGTCGGGGCCCGTGGCCGGGGTGGTCTGGTCACTCATGCTCGCCACTCACGCTTCCTCCTGGCCCTTTCCACGTCCACGGCTCCCGGTGCGGCCGATGCCGCCGTTCATGCTGCCACGGTCGGTCGCGCCGACCGTACCGACCGCGTCGGCCATCGTTCGCCGGATCGGTCCGCCTGTTCGCCTTGACGAACGAGGCTGGAGCGGTTCACTCTAATGAACATGCGTTCGCTACTCCGAACACTGGAGCGCGCCACCCTCCGGGACGTCGCTCTGGTCTGCCTTGCCGATGCCCTCGTCGGCGCCTCCTTCGGCGCGATCAGCGTCTCCGGCGGTCTGCCGCTCTGGGTGCCGGTCGCCCTCTCCGTCCTGGTGTTCGCGGGCGGCTCCCAGTTCGCGGCGGTCGGCGTGGTGCTCTCCGGCGGCGGCGCCCTCGCCGCGGTCGCCACCGGGCTGGTGCTCAACGCCCGGCTGCTGCCCTTCGGCTTCACCGTGGCCGATGTGCTCGACGGCCCCTGGTGGCGGCGCCTGCTGGGTGCGCAGCTGCTCACCGACGAGACCGCCGCCTTCGCCCTGCAGCAGAACGAGCCGCGCCGGCGCCGCGCCGTGTACTGGCTCTGCGGGATCGCGCTGTTCGTGGTCTGGAACGTCTCGGTGCTGCTCGGCGCGCTCGCGGGCGGGCTGATCGGCGACACGGACGCGTTCGGCCTGGACGCCGCCTTCCCGGCGGTGCTGCTCGCCCTCGTCCTGCCCTCGCTCGTGGACCGCCGCATCCGTACGGCGGCGCTGGTGGGAGCGGTGGTCGCGGTCGCCGCCACGCCGTTCGTCCCGGCCGGGCTGCCGGTGCTGCTGGCCCTCGTCGGGCTGCTGTTCGCCGGACGGCCGGCGGCGGGGGAGGCGGCCCGGAGTGCCGCGGACGAGCAGAACGTGGAGAACGCGGTGGGCGGGGAGAGTGCCGTGAAGAGCGAGAAGGAGACGGTTCGATGATGCCGCTGTACGCCGTTCTGCTGCTCGCGGCCGGAACGTACGCCTACCGGCTCGCCGGGCCGCTGCTCGCCGGCCGGCTTGCCCTCTCGGAGCGACTGCGGCACCTGCTGGCCGTCGCGGCGACGGTGCTGCTCGTGGCCCTGGTCGCGACCGGCGCGCTGACCCAGGGGCACGGCTTCGCGGGGTGGGCCCGCCCGGCGGGCGTGCTGGCCGCAGGGGTGCTCGCGCTGCGCCGGGCACCGTTCCCGGTGGTGGTGGTCGCCGGTGCGGCGACGACGGCGGTGCTGCGGCTCTGCGGGGTGGGGTGACGGCTGACAGCTGACAGAGTTTGAAATCTGTTATCTGTTATCTGTCGGCTGTCATCTGTTCGCTGTCACCCGCCCTCCGTCACCCGTCCTCCGCGTCCCCCTCGGCCAGGCGCTCCGCCTGGACCTCCGGCCGCTCGCTGTCCCACAGCAGCTCCCACACCTTGAACACGCAGTGGTAGTCGCGCATGCTCCCCTGCGAGACCAGCAGGTAGGTGTCCCCGTCGCGGAGCAGCGTCCGCCGCCGGCTGTTGAACGGGTGCTGTGGGGTGTAGGAGGGGACGAGTCGCTTCAGCTCCTCGACGGCCTCCTCACGGCTGCCCTCGACCTCGGCGAGCACCTTGCTGCCCCAGGTCCGGTCGTGCCCGGTGCCCACCGTCTCCTCCACGACCAGCGCCCAACGTGCCATGCCCTGCTCCCGTTCCGTTCCGATCCGATCCGCTGTGTTCCTCGGCCCGCCCGGCCCGCCCGGCCCGCTTCGCCCGCTCGGGCCGTCGACCCGTCAGCGCGTCGGCGACTTGAAGAAGATGGTGGTCGGCCGGAGCACGCCCGCCGGGTCGGCCGCGAAGTCCGGCACCGAGCCGACCCGGGTCCAGCCCGCCCCCTCGTAGAGCCGCTCCGCCGGGCTCCCGGTCTCGGTGTCCAGCACCAGCAGCCGGATGCCCAGCTCCACCGCCCGTTCCTCCAGGGCCGCCAGCAGCCGTCCCGCCAGCCGGTGCCCGCGATCGGCGGGGTGCACCATCAGCTTGGCCACCTCGCCCCGGTGGCGGCCGTTCGCGGTGGTGGCGGGCCGCAGCTGCACCGTGCCGGCCAGCCGTCCGTCGGCCCGGTTCCGGGCGGTCCACAGCACCAGCCGGCCGGCCGCGAGGTCCGGGCCGAGCGCCCGCCACCACGTCGTGGCCTCGTCGGGCGCCAGCGGGGCGAGGAACCCGATCGAGGCGCCGCCGTGCACGGTCTCCGCCAGGAGCCCGGCGAACTCCTCCGCCGAGTCGTCCAGCTCCTGGGCCGTCACCTCGCCGATCACGTACGCACCGTCGGACATGTCGCCATCCTCACTCGTTCGCGCCCGCCCACCGCTCGGCCGGGTGCGCGATACTCGCCGGTATTCCGCTGGTATTCCGCCGAGAGTACAAGGAGCTTCGATGACGAAGCCGACCCGGATCGACCCGTCCGACCTGCTCGCCGTCGGCGACCTGCTCTCGGACGAGGAGCGGCTGATCCGCGACACCGTCCGCCGGTTCACCGAGGAGCACATCCGCCCGCACATCGGTGACTGGTTCGAGCGCGGGGTCTTCCCGGTCCGCGAGCTGGCCCCCGAGCTCGGCGCCCTGGGCGTGCTCGGCATGCACCTCGACGGCTACGGCTGCGCGGGCGCCGACGCGGTGGCGTACGGGGTGGCCTGCATGGAGCTGGAGGCGGCCGACTCCGGGCTGCGCAGCTTCGTCTCCGTCCAGGGCTCGCTCGCCATGCGCTCGATCCACGCCTTCGGCTCCGAGGAGCAGAAGCAGCGCTGGCTGCCCGGCATGGCCGCCGGTGAACTGATCGGCTGCTTCGGCCTCACCGAGCCGGACTTCGGCTCCGACCCCGCCAACATGCGGACCCGGGCGGTGCGCAAGGGCGGTGAGGGCGGTGACTGGGTGCTGTCCGGCAGCAAGATGTGGATCACCAACGGCAGCATCGCCGACGTCGCCGTGGTCTGGGCGCAGACCGAGGAGGGCGTGCGCGGCTTCCTGGTCGAGCGCGGCACCCGCGGCCTGACCGCCACCGACGTGCACGGCAAGCTCTCGCTGCGGGCCTCCGTCACCAGCGAGCTGGCCTTCGACGAGGTGGTGCTGCCCGCCGACGCCGTGCTGCCCGGGGTGGTCGGCCTGCGCGGCCCGCTCTCCTCCCTCAACGAGGCCCGCTACGGCATCCTCTGGGGCACCGTCGGAGCCGCCCGCGACTGCTACACCGCCGCCCTGGACTACGCCAAGAGCCGGATCCAGTTCGACCGCCCGATCGCGGGCTTCCAGCTGACCCAGCAGAAGCTGGTCGAGATGATGCTGGAGGTCGAGAAGGCCTACCTGGTCGCGCTGCGGATCGGCCGGCTCAAGGAGCAGGGCGCGGCCCGCCCGCCGCACATCAGCTTCGGCAAGCTCAACAACGTCCGCACCGCGCTGGAGATCGCCCGCAGTGCCCGGACCGTCCTCGGCGCCAATGGCATCACCACCGAGTACCCGGTGCTGCGGCACGCCAACAACCTGGAGTCGGTGCTCACCTACGAGGGCACCAGTGAGATCCACACCCTGGTCCTCGGCGAGGCCATCACCGGCGAGTCCGCCTACCGCTGACGGGCCGCCGCCCGCCCTTCCCGGCCCGGGAAAACCGGTGGCCGGGCCCGTCGCGGCCCGGCTACCGTCCCTGCCATGACCAGCCAGTACGTCCCGACGCGGCCCCCGACCACCACCCTCTGGCGCCCCACCGGCCCGGAGGAGCTGGCCCTGGTCGAGGCCGCCGACCGGCGCGCCTGGCCGCCCCGTCTGCCCGAGCAGCCGATCTTCTACCCCGTCCTCAACGAGGACTACGCGATCCGGATCGCCCGGGACTGGAACGTGCCCGCCTCCGGCGTCGGCTACGTCACCCGCTTCGAGGTCGACACCGCCTTCCTCGCCCGCTACCCCGTCCAGCGGGCGGGCGGCCGGACGATCCTCGAACTCTGGGTGCCCGCCGAGGAGTTGGCCGAGTTCAACCGGCACATCGTCGGCCGCATCGAGGTGGTCCACGAGTTCCGCCCGCAGTCGTGACCCGCCCCGCCGCCGGCAGCCCCGACCTGCCCCGCCGTCCGTAGCGCCGACCTGCCGCCTCCCCGCCTGCCGCCCCGCCGCCCAGAGCCCGCCGCCCGGAGCCCGCGGCGTCGGCACGGTCGGCGGGGCGGCCCGTTCCGTACGGCCCCGTCGGCCGCGGACCGCCCCGGCGGCTCCCCGGCGCTCTTCCGACACCTCGTGGACACCCGGCGTTCGGTGAGGTGACGCCGACCGGTACGGCGGTCGGTGGAGCATGGCGCGGTCGGCGGCGCCCTCGGCGGGCGCGGCCGGGTGCGCACGACCGAAAGGAACGCCCCATGTCCGCTGCCCAGTGGCCCCGCCCCCGCGTGCTCGTCGTCGGGATCGACGGTGTCCGCCACGACTACCTGGCGCAGGTGCCGATGCCGCGCCTGGAGGAGGTCGCCGCGGCCGGGTTCCTGGTGCCGGTCACCGTCGCGGACGGCACGCCCACCATGTCCGGGCCGTGCTGGACCACCATCGTGACCGGGGTCGAGCCCGCCAAGCACGGGGTCTGGGGCAACCACCTGGGCGGCAACCGGCTCGACGTGTTCCCCGACTTCGCCACCCGCCTCGCCCGGGGCGACCGGCGCCGCACCTTCGTCGCGGCCGGCTGGGACCCGCTGATGATCAACGAGTCCGGCGGCCCGCTGTTCCGCGCCCCCGGCCGGCTCTCCTACGTGGCCCCCGCCGAGGACACTCCCGAGGCCTGGGAGGCGGTGGACGAGGAGGTCGTCCGGGAGGCCGTCCACGTCCTCGGCGCCGCCGACCCCGAGGCCTCCTTCGTCTACCTCGGCGCCGTCGACGAGACCGCCCACTTCCTGGGCTGCGGCGACGAGTACCGCGCGTCCATGCGCACCGCCGACGAGCGCCTCGGCCGCCTCCTCGACGCGGTCCGCGGCCGGGCGACCTACGCCGAGGAGCAGTGGACGGTCATCGTCGTCACCGACCACGGGCACGTGGACGCCGGCGGCCACGGCGGCCGTACGGTCGAGGAGCGGACGGCCTGGGTCGCTTGCGCCGGGCACGGCATCCCGGCCGGCCCGCCCACCGGCGAGATCCGCCACCCGGACGTCGCCGCGCAGGTGTACGCCTCCCTGCTGCGCCCGATCGACCCGCACTGGACCCTCGACGGCCGCCCGTTCCCGCTGGCCAGGCCGGTGCCGGCGGCGGTCTGAGCGACGGGCGGTCCGCGATCCGGGGGTACCGGTGCCCCCGGGTGCAGCAGGCCGGGCTGCGGCGGCGCCGGGCTTGAGCGAGGCTCGACCGGGGCTCGGGCCGCGCTCGACCCGGGCGTGCCGGCCTGGGCGCCGGAGCGGCACGCGTCCGAGCCCGCGGGGCCCCGGACCTGCGGGCCTCAGGGTCCCTGCCGAAGGACATACGCCTGAAGGTGGAGAAGGTACCCCGTGGGTTGGAGACAAGATCGCGACCTGGTGGTGACGATCCGACGGGTCGGGACGGGCCACGATGGTTGCACCGGACGGTGGAGCACGCCGACCGGGTCGGCGACGCGGACCTGAGCGACCGCCGGCGGCGGAGACGAGCGGTCGGCGACGGCCGCACCGGTCACGACACGGAGAGGACAGCCGGGCATGAAGGGCATCGTGAGCAAGGTCGCGCTGGGAGTCGCTGGTACCGGCATGGCCGTCGCCGTGGCGGCCGTGGCAATCGGCCCGCGGGTGTCCGACTGGTACGACGAGCACCACCAGCAACAGGGCTCGTACGAGACCGGCACCCAGGCCAAGGCCGACCGCCGGTCGATGCCGACCTGGCTGCCCGACAACGCCTCCGGGGTGAAGTACCTGATGTCCACCAGGGGCGACGACCGCCTGCTGCGCGCCACCCTCCCGGAGGAGCGGCTGCCCGTCGGCTGCACCGCCGGGCAGCCGGGCAAGAGCGCGCACCCGGTGCCGGAGTCGCTCAAGGCCGGCTGGTTCCCCGAGGGCGTCGCGACCAAGGTCATCGGCACCTGCGGGTACTACAACGTGGCGCTGACCGGCAACCAGCTCTACGCGTGGCAGGACGGCGCGGCGGTGCAGGCGGCGCTGCGCGCCGAGCACGTCGCCAAGCGCTGAGTCCGGCGGGCACCCGAGTACTCCTGACCATTCCCGGGAATCCCTGAACACCCCTGAACACCCCTGAACACCTCTGAGCACTCCTGGTCGCCGCGACCGGGGAACGGAACGGCCCGCCGGGCACCGGAAGGTGCGGGCGGGCCGTCGCCGTGTGCGGGCCGGAAACGGGCGCCCGGCGATCCGCCCGGCGCACCCCCGCAGCCGGACAGCACGTACCCCCGCTGTCGGAACCGGACCGTGCTGCGGTAGGACGGAGCGCGAACGAACCCCACGTCGCCCGTCCGTAAGGAGAACCATGCCCGGCCCGACCGTCGGCCCCACCGACGACACGTCGACCGCTGCCGCCACCACCGCCGCCCCCGCATCCGTCGCCGCACCCGCCACCGGCCAGACCCGTCCCGGCTGGGCCGTGATCGCCGCCCTCGGCGGCCTCACCGCGCTCGGCCCGCTCACCACCGACCTCTACCTGCCGGGCCTGCCCGCGATCGCCGACGACCTGGTCGCCCAGCCGGCCGCCGTCCAGCTCACCCTGACCTTCTCGATGTTCGGGGTCGCCGCCGGGCAGCTGCTCTTCGGGCCGCTCAGCGACCGCTACGGGCGCCGGGTGCCGCTGCTCGCCGGGCTCGTCCTCTACACCCTGTCCAGCGTGGTGTGCGTGTTCGCGCCGAACCTGGCCGTGCTGATCGCCGCCCGCTTCGTCCAGGGCGCGGCCGGCTCCGCCGGGCTGGTGATCGGACGCGCCGTCTCCCGGGACCGCTTCCAGGGCGTCGCGCTGCTGCGCTTCCTCGCCTCGATCGCCCTGATATCCGGGCTGGCACCGATCCTCGCGCCGATCATCGGCGCGCAGCTGATGCGGTTCACCTCGTGGCGCGGCACCTTCGGCGTGCTGACGGCGCTCGGGCTGCTGCTCACCCTGGTCTCGTTCGGGGTGCTGCGCGAGACGCTGCCGCCGGAGACCCGGGACCGCGGCGGGGTGGGCGCGACCCTGCGGACGATGGGACGGCTGCTGGGCAACCTGCCGTTCCTCGGGCTGGCGCTGACCAGCTCCCTCGCCTTCGGGGCGCTGTTCGGCTACATCAGCGGGTCGTCGACGGTGCTCCAGCACGTGTACCAGGTCTCGCCGCAGACCTACAGCCTGCTGTTCGGGCTGAACTCGTTCGCGATCGTGGTGATGACCCAGGTGAACGGGCGCGTGCTGGCGCCGCGCTTCACGCAGCGGGTGCTGATGCTGGGCAGCCTCGCGGCGGCGGTCGCCGCCGGGGTGGCGCTGGTGCTGCTGACCACGGTGTGGGACTTCGGGCTGGCCGGGTTCTGCCCGCCGCTGTTCGTGATGATGGGCAGCCTGGGCGTGCTGCTGCCGAACACCGCCGCCCAGGCGCTCGGCCTGGTCGAGCCGCAGGTGGCGGGTACGGCGTCGGCGCTGCTCGGGACGGGCAACTTCCTGTGCGCCGCGGTGGTCGCGCCGCTGAGCAGCCTCGGCGGTCAGCCGTCGGCGGTGCTGCTGGCGCTGGTGGTCCTGGTCTGCGGGGTGCTGGCGACGGTGGTCTACCTGGCGCTGTGCCGACCGGAGCGGATGCGGGCGGCGGTGGGGGGCTGACGAGAGACGGGCGGCAGGCCGCGGCCGGACGACTGACGGCGGACGGATGACAGCGAACGGGTAACAGCGAACAGAAGACGGATGACAGCTGACAGATGTTGAAATCTGTCAGCTGTCATCCGTTATCCGTTACTCGTCATTCGCCACCCGGGGCGGTCTCAGGCGATGGAGAAGTCATCCCCGTACACGTTGCCCTGGCCGTACCAGCCGTGCAGGTACACGGAGACGGTGCCGTTGGCGCCGGTGGTGAAGGGGACGGACACCTTGGTCCAGCCGGAGGAGTTGGCCCACGCGCTGGCGGTGGCGCCGCCGTTGACGCCGATGTAGGCGTAGTTGCCCTGCACCCAACCGCTCAGGGTGTAGCTGGTGTTGGGCTTCAGCGTGACGGTCTGCGCGCACTCGCCGGTCTGGGCGGCGGTGGCCGCGGCCTGGAGGGCCTTGGTGCCGGAGTGGACCGGGGTGGAGACCACGGCGCCGCCGCTCTGGCAGGTCCACGGGGCCAGGCTGCCGCTCTCCAGGTCGCCGTTGACCAGGCCGGTGGTCGGCGTGGTCCCGGTGACGGTCAGCGTGTAGGACGCGATGTGGTTGCCGGAGGCCCCGGTGGCGCTGATGCCCAGCGGGTAGGTGCCCGGAGTCACGGCCGAGCTGGTGGAGATGTTCAGGGTGGCGCTGTTGCCGGCGGTGACGCTGCCGGGGGTGATGGTGGCGGTGATGCCGGGGACGGGCTGGCTGACGACCGCGAGGTTGAGGTTCTGCGCCGAGCCGGCGGTGACCGCCGTCGAGATGGTCGCCGAGACGGACGAACCAGCAGCGACTGAACCGGAGTTCGGGTTCACGGCGACCGAGAAGTCATTGCCGGGCTGGGTGCCGGTGACGGTCAGGGTGAAGGTGCTGGTGTGGCTTCCGGAGGCCGCCGAGCCGGTGACCGTGATCGGGTAACTCCCGGGCGTCACCGAGGAGGTGGTGCTGATGTTCAGCGTGGCGCTGTTGCCGGCGGTGACGCTGCCGGGGGTGACGGTGGCGGTGACGCCGGCCGGGGCGCCGCTGACCGTGAGGTTGATGCTCTGCGCGGA